>CADEGD010000023.1:6538-64571 GCA_902826795.1 uncultured Acidobacteriota bacterium
GGCGGCTTGTCATCAACGAGAGCGTTCATCGCCGCGGCGATGATCACGCCTGAGACCATGTCGACGGGGATCACGTCGAGAATGAGCTTCTCGTTTACGGGAATAACCGGCTGACCTTTGAGTGCGATCAAGATCAGCGGAGCCGTCGTCGTAAAGCCTTCGTTCCATCCGGGGAACGGATAAGATTGCGACGATTCGACGATCGATGGACGCACGAGGATCTTTACGATGTCATCTTGCTTGGCGATGATCTGCTCGGCGAGCGACTTCGAATATGTATAGATGTTCGTCCAACCCCAGTATTCGGCACGCTCGGCACCAAGCTCGGTCGTACGCTCGCGGATCCACATTTTGCGCTCGCGGAAGATGGCGGATTTCAATTCGGATTCGTCGTCCGGATCGCGGCCCTCTTCTATAAAGCGATTGCGAGCCTGCTCGCGGAACTTTGCGGCCTGTACCGCGTCGTCGGCTTCTTGCCTCGCCTGCTCGCTTAATCGCGCGCAGTCTTCGACTTCGCGGTTGACGTCGAAATTCGTCCCGACAAGTTCGTTCTTTCGCGGGAAATAGCCAACAACCGGCTCGTTCTCCCAGATCGCTCCGCCGCGTTTGCCCGCGACAAAGCACGTCGAAACGTGAACAACCCGCGGCTTTTTCATCATCCGTGCGAGTTCGATGATGTTGTTCGATCCGTTGATGTTCGTGCGCAGCGCGGATTCAAGCGGCGGGTTGAACGTGACGTTGCCGGCCCCGTTGATCAGCACGTCGGTATCCTGCATGATCTCGCGAGCCTGATCTTCAGGCATTCCGAGATACTGATTGCCGACATCGCCGTTCACCGGAACGACCTTGTCCTTTATGAAATCCTCGAACTTATCGCCGTACTTTTCTCGCAGCGGATCGAACGTTGGCGACGTAACAATACTAGTCCAAAACCGCGTCTTCGATTCGTTTTCATCCCTAGCTCGTACGGTTGCGTACACCTTCCCGATATCTGGAAAATTATGCAGCAGCATCGACAACGTCACCTTCCCGACGAACCCCGTCCCGCCGATAAAGAAGATGTTTTTGCCCTTAAGTACTTCTGTTGGTGAAAGCTTCATTTGTAAACGCGCCCATCCAAAACGTCTAATAGTCGAATGCTCCGGCCTTCCGAAGAAAGATCATCGCTCCGACCATCCCGTGATCCGTGAACTTGATCGAAACGTCGTAACAGCCCAGGCTTCGGAGCAGTTCGAGAACGGCGTTCAGGTCGTAGACGTGCATTGGCAGCCACGGAACCGGCGTCCGGCCGCGAAGCTTGTAAGCGACGGGGCGAAGCGGGCCTAATTTCCCGTCGATCTTGCTTCGTAGTTTTTGCATGGACGACGACGGGTTGTGAAACGTGACGTGGAGCATTCCGAGCCCGCCGTCTTCCAGCATTTGCGCCGACTTCCTGATGATCTCCATTCCTTCGCTCGGATCGATGTGCTGCAGCACAATGAAGGAATGAATAAGATCGAACGTCTGCGAAGAACGCATAAACGCGTCTGTCTCCATCAGTTCGACGTTCTCGATCCCGCGTTCCGCGATTCTGCCGCGAGCCTCCTTAAGCATAGACTCCGAGATATCAACTCCAACGGCGTGCTCGGCCCGGTCAGCCAATGCAAACAGCAACCGGCCTACGCCGCAACCGAAATCAAGCACTCGCTTGGGCCGCGGTTCGAATCCGAAGATCCGCTCGAAGTCGGCCCACAGCTTTTCAACGTATTCGAACCCGCTCGAAAAAAAATCGTCCTTCGCTCCCTCATTAAGGTTCGAGTGGAGAAATTTCTCGACCGAATAGACCGCAAAATACGGATCTGTCGCCCCGAGCGAGTTCCAAATTTTCTTCCCCTTCTCCATTAATACAGGTCGCTAGTCCGTCACATTACACAACCCGATGATCGGCTGGTGCAGCATTGTGATCTCGGCGTTGCGGCCCATGTATGAGCGGCCCATCGCGATTGCTTCGGTCAGGTTGTCGGCACGTTCCCAGCCGAGCATTTCGGGGACGTGTGCGTTCTCGGCTCCGGCGACGATCACCTTCCCGACGTGCTGGCGGCCGTTCTCGCCCCAGTACCACATAAAGAAGGGGTGCGCACCGTGATATGCGTTACCGCGGCGGTACATCTCAACGTACGCCGGGTTCGACGCAAACTCCCTTTCGTATTTTTCACGAAGGTAGAACGCATCGCGAGATTCCGGCAGCAACCGATGGAAAAACTCGATGTACGACGGATGGAAGTTGTGGTCAAACTCGTCGAAGCACGGATGCGTGATGATCATCACGCCGCCCTTACGCAACAGCGGCTTGTTGCGGTACATATTGAAGTGATAGCCGAGCGCCATCACCTGCACAAGGAGCGGATTCAATGCCGAATAGACGTTGTACGGCGAGATGTCCGGGATGCCGGAGATCAAGATGTCGCATTGTCCCTTGACCGGGATCTCGTACTGACGGTAGTTGAGTTCGAGGATCTTGTCGTGGACCGGTTCCGTCTTGCCCGCGTAGCATCCGATAAGTTCGTACTGAGCCGGTATCGCGTGGAGCATCTTTCGCCGGGCGCCTCGCGGCATCTTTGAGAATGTCCGCTTCATCGCTTCCCACTTCATCCTGTCCATGAACGAAAATTCATCCTCGTTCCGCGTCAGGATGTCGTAGCCGTCCGAGAACATCTTGTTGTTCAGGGCCGTCTCGATGTGAAACACCTTGCACTGCTCATCGACCAGCTTTCCAAGCCGGATGACCTTGTGGTTCAGCTCCGACGCCGGCGGATCCATATAGGAATGCGAATCGCGGATCGTCTGCGGCTCGTGGTGAGCCCGCAAGCTCTCGTAATCGCACAGCCCGACCGCAACCGATTTGTGACCTCCGTCCATCGGAACGAGGTTGATGTTCAGATAGATGAGAAGGTCGCTCTCGATCGCGCGTTTGTTCACGCGAAGCGGTTCGTTGTGCCGTGTGTGTCCAAGCGTGACGAGTCCGTCGTCGTCTTCGGCGTCGTGGTTGTAATAGCGATCAGGATAGTATTCGTTATAGATCGCGTCGCCGACCATCCGCTTCATTTCCCACGCCGTCATCTTGCGGTGGAGCGAGTTCGCGATGATCAGGTGAATGTCGTCGACCCCGTTCGCCGCGCACATATCCAGAACGACCTCCAGCATCGTCTGCCGCATATCCGGCGTCGCCATCGGCGGCAGCGGCAGCGAGATATCATCCATCGCGATCGTCACCCGCATTCCCGGTTCGAGCAGCGCATACAGCGGCTCCATCTCGAGCGGATGATTTACCGCGTACCTTATCGCCGCCTCGCGATTGGGCAAACCCTTGATCGGAGGATTCGGATAGATCACCCGCGTCCCGACCGGCAGGTCTTCGAGAATGAAATCCTCGCCGTTCGGCATTATCCGCGGTGCCGAATCCTTGTCGATGTACACGATCGATTCGTGCGTTTTTCTTCTAAGTGCTAGTGCCATATTGTATGTTGGCTAGTCTTCCCACGGATTCAAGATAGTTACTTGAGAATCCTTGAAGTTCCTTACATTTCGCGTAACCAAAACAAGGTCGTTTTCCAATGCCGTGGCCTCAAGCAACGAATCAAGAGCGGGTCGCACGATTCCCGACTTCTCAAATTCGGCCATCATTTTGCCCCAAACGGAAAAAGTGTCTTCAGTTAACGGTAGTATCCGGCCGCTAAACTGCTTTCGTACAACTTCGAGCCAGTTCTGTATGTGAGCCTTCCGTTTTCCGGACGGGAGTTTAGAAACACCCTTCTTTATTTCTCCTACCGTCAACGCACTTAGATATGTATCGTCAGGATCCGTTTGGCCGAGCCACTTGATGACGTTCTTGTCCGGGACGGGCCTCTCAGTTTCGGAGACGACGTTGGTGTCGAGCAGATAACTCATTGGTCAAATGAAAAGTCTCGGACGGGTTCCTGCGACCGATTATCCAGATCATCCAAAATCGCTTCCAAGCCGCTACCCTGAAAAAGCTCCAAAAGACTTTCTTTCTTCCCGCCGGCTTTTTTCCAGTCTTCGATCGACACCACAACTGCCACGTCCTTTTCGTGGCGGGTGATCACCTGCGGTTGCCCTTTTTCAGCCAACCGGATCAACTGGCTCAGGTTGTTTTTTGCTTCTTTAACGTTGTACGGCATGTTCTCAACTCACCTCGCAAGCTAAAATAGCTACGTAGCCATTTTAGCACATACTCTTGCTATTTCAATTCTCTATCCATCTCGCCGATCGCCGCAAGAATCGTCTCAACAGACTTCACATAAAACTCCGGTTGAATGCCCGCGAAGTCGTCGGTCGATTTGTGATAGTCCTTATGATCTTCGACGCCGAAATATACGAACGGAATCTTCGCGGCATGGAAAGCGGCCTGATCGGACTGGCTGGTCCAATCGCCCGTCCCAAGTTTGGGATCGTCGTGGCCGAGCAACAACTTTACCGGAGCTTTCGCCTTAACTTTTTCAAGGATCGGCCTCAGCTTCGGGTAGGAAAACGCTCCGGCGGCATATAGTTCGCCTTTGTCATTCCGCGAGATCATATCCATGTTCACGTTTAGGAAAATCGACTCTTTCGGCACCGGCGGGTTCGCGACGAAATGAAACGCCCCGACAAGGCCTTTCTCTTCGGCATCGAACGCGACGAATATCAGCGAATGTTCGGGCTGATTCTTCTGAAAGTAGGAAGCAATGGCGAATAGCGCCGCCGTGCCAGACGCGTTGTCGTCAGCGCCGTTGAATATCTCACCGTCGCGAACGCCGAGGTGATCGTAGTGAGCAGTGATCACGATGTACTTCGCCGGCTTCTTCTTGCCCGCGATCGTCGCAACGAAATTAATTCCCTTCGCCGGAGTAGGAAGGCCTCGTCCGCGTACCTCGAATTCATGTTCGGTAACCTTCAACCCGACTTCGGTAAATCGCTTCTTAACATAGTCACGAGCCTTGGAAATAGTGGGCTGTTCAGTCCGGCGGCCCTGCATATCATCCGCGGAAATCACGCGCACATCGTCAAGGAGCTTGCTAGCGTCGAAAAGTTTCGACTCGGGAGCCTTTACCGTGGTTTGAGCGATCGCCGCTGACGTGATGGCCAGAATCGCTATCGATAGTAGTGCTTTATAAATTCTCAACATTATGAACTTCATAACACGCAGGCGGGACGCCCGCGTTCCAGTCATCTAAGATCGATTACGGCCCAGTCGTGTTGGCGGGCTGTTTGCTTAAGCCGAAAATCGGGGCAAACCGCGACCGGATGCCCGACGATCGATAGCATCGGCAGATCTGAGATACTGTCGGAGTAAGCATAGCTCTCCGAAAGATTAATGTTCTCGCGTTCGGCGTATTCGCGTATCCATTTTGCTTTTGTCGCCGACGCCATCACCGGCGGAAGCACACGGCCCGTGGCATAACCGTTCACGAACTCGAGACGGTTTGCAACGTAGTCGTCTATGCCGAGGTACTCCATCATCCGTTCGATCGTGAAGTCGAGCGCTCCAGTCAGCACAACCTGCCGCTGTCCGATCTTCTTGCCTTGTGCGATCAGTTCTTCCGTTCCAGGAAAGATCGCCGGCTTCAATACTTCTTCAAACAACTCTTCCGAGAAATATCGCAACCTATCTTGAGAAAAACCTTCATAGCTGCGGAAAAATACTTCGTTAAAGACGTTGCGGGAGTAAAGGTCGGTGATACCGAAGAATGGCAGCTTGGCCAGCGTGCCCGCGCTCTTTTTGGCGGTCTGCCAAAGCCCTTGTTGCCGCTTGGCGTAAAACGCTAGCGTATGTACGAGATTGGTACTTACAAGCGTGCCTTCCAGGTCATAGAAGGCGGCGGCTTGGCCGTTTCGCTTCATGTGGCTTTCGTGATAGGTTAGGTTCGTTCGTTTCACGTCCGGTGTATTTGTAAACGAGGATAGTAGCATGTGTCGGCGGTTCCCGCATCCAATTTCAACTAAACATTACAATTTTCTTGCAATTGTAATTACATTGTGTTTACTGAGCGGATGTTCTGGTACGGTAGAATCGCACGACGGCCAAGCCGCAGCCGCTGCAGCCGATGTATCGGAAAGCCTCAGCAAGGCCGAAAAACTATTCGGTGAGCGTTCGGACCTTTCAAAGCTGCGAGAGGCGGTAAAAGTACTTGGAGCTGCTCGGAATCCAGACGCCAGAAATTACGAAGTTGAGTGGAGGTTCGCTAAGTACAGCTTTTTCCTAGGTAAGCTTGAACCGATCGAGAAGGACGCGATCGCCGCGTTTGAGAAAGGCCGCGATGCCGCGAAGATAGCGTCGCGGGTCGATCCGACGAAGGCAGACGGGCACTTTTGGTATGGAGCGAATCTCGGCGAACTATCACGAATTAGTCCAGTCACTGTCGGGATCAAATCAGTCGACGACATTCGAGAGTCTCTGAACGCCGCTATCGCGATCGATCCGAACTACCAGAATGGCAGCGCTTACGATGGCCTCGGCCAACTCGAAATGGCGACTCGAACCTTAAAGGGCGGAACGGTCGAGAAAGCCATCGAGTTTTACGAGAAAGGCATAGAGCTCTCGCCTGATAACGCAAATATTCGCCTGCACCTCGCGGAAGCATATATTGCTGCAAAAAAGGATGCGGAAGCGAAAAAGCAGTTGAACGCTTTATTCGCAATGACGCCTAATCCACTTTACGAAGTCGAGCACAAAGTTGCCGTTGAAAAAGGCCGGGCGTTGATGTCAAAGAACTTCTGATGCGAAAAGCCATCTTTCCTGGATCGTTCGATCCGCTCACTAACGGCCATCTCGACGTGATCCAGCGAAGCTCGCCGCTGTTTGACGAGATCGTTGTTGCTATCCTTAATAACCCGGAAAAGAACCCGATGTTCACCGTCGAAGAAAGGGTCGAGATGATCGAGGAGATACTGCCCTCCGTCAAACTTGACGGCTGCACTATCACCGTCGAATCGTTCTCCGGACTGACAGCCGAGTTTGCAAAGCGGAGTGGTGCAACCGCGATCGTCCGCGGGATCAGGGCCGTTAGCGATTACGAATATGAACTGCGAATGGCTTTAATGAACCGCAAGCTCGAACCGACAATCGAGACGGTCTTCCTAATGGCCGATGAGGAATATTCGTATGTTTCTTCGACGCTGATGAAGCAGGTCTTCTTGCTGGGCGGACGCGTCAACGGTTTGATCCCGGAGTCGGTCGAGGCTCGAATGCGAGAAAAGCAGAGGAAGTAGCCACAGAGGAAGAGAGATTTTCATGGTCAACCGAAAATTCAAACTCACAACTTAACACTTGCCATCACGTCGTCGTGTTTTCTCCGTGAACTCTGTGGCAAAATAACGAGATGACCTCTTTCTCCATATCCGACCGCGTTTCCAAAATGCACACGTCATCGACGCTGAAGGCGGCTCAAACCGCCGCCGCATTGCGAGACGAGGGCCACAGTGTGATCGATCTAACAGTGGGCGAGCCTGATTTCGACACGCCTCAATTCATTAAGGAATACGCTTGGGAAGGATTGCAGAAAGGCCTGACCAAATACACGCCTTCGAGCGGCATGAAGACCTTCACCCACGCCGTCGCCGATTTCTACAAGGGTCAGTTCGGTGCGAGTTTTGGACCGTCCGAGGCCGTTGCGTCGAGCGGCGGCAAGCAGGCACTCTTTAATGCCTGTTGCACGTTGCTGAATCCTGGCGATGACGTTCTGATCCCAAAACCTTACTGGGTCACGTTTCCCGAGATCGTCACATTCTGCGCGGCGAACAGCGTTTTTATCGACACCGAAGCTACAGATTTCGTACTGACCGCGGACCAGGTCAAAGCCGCGATCACGGACAAAACCAAGCTGCTGATCATCAATTCGCCGAGCAATCCGTCGGGACGTGTGATCCCGCCGAGCGAGATGAGAAAGATCATCGAGGCGTGCGTTGAGCGCGGCGTTTACGTGCTGACGGACGAATGCTATCTTTTCTTCGCCTATCCGCCCGGAGAGGTTTTTACATCGGCGTCGCTGCCTGCTGAGGTTAGGGAATTCGTTTGTGTTGCGGGAAGCTTCTCAAAGACGTTTGCAATGACCGGCTGGCGCATCGGTTACACGATCGCCAATGAATCGTGGTCGAAGGCCATGATCAAGCTTCAGAGTCATTCGGCAACTCATCCGACCTCATTCGTCCAGTACGCCTGTGCCAAAGCGATGGAAAACGCGAGCGAATCGATGGCGGCCGTCCAATCGATGCTGGCCGAATATGAGCGCCGTCGCGACTGGCTGATTCCCGCCCTAAACACGATCAACGGATTCAAGTGCGGCATGCCGGAGGGTGCATTCTATGCTTTCGTGGATGTCCGTTCACTTCTAGGCGATCGGTTCAAAACATCGGCTGACGTTGCGGATCTTATGTTGAACGAGGCTCACACGGTCGTGACCGATGGCACCGGATTCGGAGCGCCCGGATTCATTCGGATCTCATACGCCACCTCGATGGAAAATCTCCAGACGGCGATCGAAAGGCTATCAAAGATCTTTGGTACACGTTCGGCGACCGCGGCCTAGCCCTGCGAAAATACGAGCTTGAAGCCATTGCAGTCCCTAACTTCCATCTCGACACAATCGTAGATCCGGCGAGTTGGCCCTTCGATAACGTCCGCACCTGAAGCATTGAATTCCTCGTATAAAGCCTCAACATCATCCACCCACACGTAGGCGTCGCTGCTGATCTCGCGAAACTGAAGATTGGATGGCTGCGGATCGCCATCGGCCTTGCCGAAATGCATCTCAACGCCGCCTCGACTGACCATCGCAAAAACCGGGGGATCGGCAAAGTAGCCGAGGATCTCAAAACCGAGAACGTCGCGATAATACTCCGCGGTCGCGACCACGTCGGCAACTACAAAACTCGGGGCGACGCTTTTGAAAGTAACCATCTGCGTAATATCTAACGTACTTTTCGGCTACGGGAGCCCTTACTAACGTCGGGGCTACTGACTATCCTCCTGTCATAAGCAGTCCGATCTCTTCGAATGATGCGGTTTTCGGATCGACTTCGCCAACGATCTTGCCTTCGCGGATGACGAGCAGACGATCGGCTAGAGCGGTCACTTCCTCAAGCTCGGCGGAAACGAGCAGTACGGCCCGGCCCTTATCACGGAGTTCGATCAGCTTTCGGTGGATGAATTCGATCGCCCCGATGTCGACGCCGCGAGTCGGTTGTGAAACTAATAGCAGTGTAGGGTCGAGTTCGAACTCGCGGCCGATGATCAGCTTTTGCTGGTTGCCGCCGGAGAGCGACTTCGCTGTGAGTTCGGCATTAGGCGGGCGAACGTCGAATTTTTCGATGATCTCACCGACGCGTTTTTCTATCGCAGACGAACTCATCACACCTGCCGCCACGGCGATGGGCGCTCTGTAATGAACACCAAGGACCGAATTTTCAGACAGATCGGAATTTAATAGCAGTCCGCGCTTGTGACGATCTTCGGGGATGTGCGCGATGCCAAGTTCCTTGAGTTCGCGGGCAGATCGATCGGTAACGTTCCTTCCTTCGAACGAAATCTGACCGCTTCTGGGCTTCGCGAGGCCTGCCAAAGCTTCGATCAGCTCGGTCTGACCGTTGCCCTCAATGCCCGCAATTCCGACGATCTCGCCGGCGCGTACACTGAACGAAACTCCATCGACCGCACGCCCATGGCGCCCATCGACGACGAGGTTTTCAACTTCGAGCACATTCGCCGACGGATTCGCGTCCGTTTTCTCGACACGCAGCAGAACGTCGCGGCCGACGATCATGCGTGCGAGATCTTTCGCGTTCGTCTCAGAAGTTTTCACGTGTCCGACAGTGCGACCGTCACGCATTACCGTCACTTCATCGGATATCGCAAGCACCTCATCGAGCTTGTGCGTGATGATTACGATCGTTTTGGCCTGATCTTTCATTCGTCGAAGGATCGCGAAAAATTCTTCGACCTCCTGCGGCGAGAGGACTGCTGTCGGCTCGTCGAGAATGAGGAATTTCGCATCGCGATAAAGAGCTTTTAGCAGCTCGACCCGCTGCTGCTGGCCAACGGAAAGACCTTCAATCAACGCGTTCGGATCGATGTTCAGCTTAAGATCATCCGACATCTTCCGGATATTCGCGTTGGCTTTATCGAGATCGAGATTCGCAGCCGAGCCGGTCTCCGCACCGAGGATGATGTTCTCGGCGACGGTCATGTTGTCGACCAGCATAAAGTGCTGATGAACCATGCCGATGCCGAGTGCGATCGCGTCGTGCGGATTGCGAATCGTAACCAGCTTGCCGTCGAAGATGATCTCGCCGTGATCCGGATTGTAGAAACCGTACACGACCTTCATCGCCGTAGACTTCCCCGCTCCGTTCTCACCAACGATCGCGTGGATCGTTGCACGGTGAACGGTCAGGGAAACGTCTTCATTGGCAACGCAGTCACCGAATGCTTTCTTGATATTCTTGAGTTCGAGCATAGTCACGAAGTAAGGCGGCCTTATCCACGTAAACGTTTCCGAGCCTCATCCCTTTCAAGGAAAAACTTCTCGAGTTCCAATGATACATAAAACTCATTGGCCTTAAGTTTGGATAGAGTCGCCGAAAAATCGATCAGGCCTTCCTCGGCAGCTTGGTCTGCGATGCCAAGCGTTCCGATTATTCGCAGATTTCGGCGGGCAGCAATAGTGCGGCCCAATTTTTCATCGATCAATAGATAATCCGCTTTAAGTTCTTCGGCTAAGATAATCGCGTCACGCTCGCCCCGATCCAAAACATTGAGATCACTATCGAATAAGTGATCGACCGATCGAACCTCGATCCAATCGGGAGGATCGGTCATAAAACTCTTAACCGCATCGGGCGTCTCTTCAGCCAAGAGTTCGTCATGTACGACCGCGGGAATAATGATCCAGCCGAAAAGCTCTTTGAGTATAAAGATCTCACCGACCCAAATGAGATGGTTGATTGGCGTAGTATCAGCAACTACGATCATTTTCTACGCAGCCCTTCCAGCAACTCGATCTCACGCTTTGCCTCTTCGACTGAATAATCAACCCAAGGAACTCCATGGTCGGCGAGAAATTTGTGAACCTGGAAACGCGATTCGAATCCGAGCATCTTCCTCACTTGGTACGTAGACAACTGGCCGGACTTAAAGCCTTCTACAGCAACGGTTTCTAGTACCTGTCGAGAAACTTCGCCGGGAGGGAGACTGAACACGCTATCCGGGATTTCTACTTGAACTGACATATCGCCATTGTACTCTACAAACCACGAACGACGATCAACGAACTAATTTGCCATGGCATCGGTCACCTTGATCTCGCCGTCGATGATGTCTTTCTTGGCCGTCTCGACTCGCAGGATCACGTCGCCGGGGATGAGTTTTTCGTTGTTTTTATCCATCGCATAGGCGACGCCGTCTTTGTCGAGTCCGAAAACGTGAAAGCCGCCGACGAAGCGGTTTTCGAGAGTCTCTTTGACGGCGTCATAGACGGCGTTGTCGACCCGCTTGACCATAGACGTGAGCACAAAACCAGGTTTGTCGCCGTTCTGATTCGAATCGACGCCGATAACGAACTTGTTAGCCTCGCCTTCCGCGTTGAGGCCGTATTGCTCGACGGCGTTAAAAGCTCCTGCACCGGAATTGCCGGCAGCTGTAAAGATCACGTCCGCACCCTTTCCAATCTGAGCGATTGCGAGTTCTTTCCCCTTAGCCGGGTTGTTCCAGGCTGCGTCGTTGACGCCGACGTAATTGGAGATCACCCTGACATTCGGGTTCACAGCCTTTGCACCTTCCTCGTAGCCTTTCTCGAAGCGATGGATGAGCGGAATATCCATTCCGCCGAGGAACCCTAGTACGCCGGATTTAGATTTTGACGCGGCGATCATGCCGACAAGGTACGAACCCTCGTGTTCCCTAAAAACTAGCGAGGCGACGTTCGACTTCGGGGTTTTGCCATCCGCCTCGAAGATCACGCCGTCAATGATGGCAAACTTGATGTTCGGATAATCGGTCGCAACCGCCTGCATGATCGGCCCTTGGGCAAACCCGACACCGACGATCAGGTCGAAGTTCTTTTCCGCAAAGGCACGCATCGCCGGCTCGATCGAGGTCGGGTTGCCCGGCTCCACGTCGTATAGACAGATCGGCAGGTCTTTCTCGGCACGTTTTACGCCTTCCCAGGCTGCAGCATTGAATGATCGATCATTCTTGCCGCCGATGTCGAACACGATGCCAACCTTGATCTGGCAGCCTTCGCGACGAGCTTCTTCGCGGGCCGTGCACGCGGTCGAGACTATCGTTGCCAAGGCGACTAAAAGTAACGTTAAGTATCTAAAAGACATAAGAATGCCCCAGTTTGAAATTGTCCCTAAGAGTAACCGCATCTTGGCTGATCAGCAAGGATTCGTCGTGCTTCTGACCAGCGAACGCTTCGCGTCTTATTGGTCTGTCCCTATCCGAGTTCCCGCTTTTCGAATCCGCATGTGTCTTCGATGCAATTCGCGCTACATACGATTACACGCTATGGATCAAAGCGGTAATAAACTACTCCGTCAGACAGAGTTGAGCTTGGAAAAACGGAAAAAGCGGACCACATGAGTCCGCTAAAAGTACACGCGATACGTAGCATCGAACGGCGAAAGTCTTAAGTATCCGGCCCTATCTGATCCCTTTCTTAAGAAGCTGTTCCTTTAGGGCAGCGGCAACGGCGGTGTCGAACCCGTTTGAATGTCCGAGTTTCTTTCGCTCAGCAGCGATAAACTCGTCCCGCTGTTTGGACAGAACGAGGATTTCGGCTCGGATCTTCTTTCGCTCAGCGATGCGGGACGCGACTGCTTTTTCACGCTCAGCCGGTGAAAATTTCTGAAGATCTTCCGGCAAGTCTTCGGCCTGAACGTCCTTCAGCTTCACGATCTCGTTCTCGACGTCCTGCACGAGATCGCCGTCATATTGAAAACTATTAACCGCTTTATTCGTAGCACGTTCGGCTTGGGCAGGAGCGGAAGCTCCCGCGGTTATGCGATCCTCGGTTGCCAGTTGACGAGCTGCGAGAGCATCGCGTTTGCTCTTGGAACCATAGCTGACGTACGTCTTACCGACTTTCGCGGCGAGTTCCGCGAGTTTTGTATCGTACGGCGTGGAGATGGCCTGAACGCCGCCGTCCTGAGCGATGGCGAAATACTTCCCTTCGCCGCGGAGGGCGATCGTCTGCCAGATTTCTTTCGTACCGCTCAGATTTCCGCACTGGATCGTATTGACGATCATATTCTTTCGAACTGCTTCGGCCGTCGTGACAAGCACGTCAGGCTCCTGAGCGTAGTTTTGGGGCGGGGCGTCGCCGACAAGGAAGACGATCTGGGCGAGTCCGCGTCGGGATTGGGACCAGCCAGATCCGCGGATGCCTTCTGCGAGCGCTTTGCGAACGTTTTCGGGCGTATCGCCGCCGCCATCCGCTCGATAGTCCATAAGCGTCGTGTAAGCCTTGTCGAGGTCTTCGGTGATCGGGAGGAGCTTGGTGACGTATTCGTCGCCATTGTCACGATAGGCAACAAGCCCGACGCGGACACGCGGCTTCGTCGGTTTCTGCATCACCTCGTTGATAATGCCCCAGATCCGCTGCTTTGCACCTTCGATCAGTCCGCCCATTGAGCCGGTCGTGTCGAGCACGAATACCATCTCAAGCGTATCTCGGTTGTCGGCCACGTAGATCGGCTTGGTCGTAGTTGTCGTTGTGACGGTCGTTCTAGTGGTAGTCGTGCGCGTGGTTGTAGTTCGTTGAGCGAAGGTTCCGGCGGATGCCACAAGTGTCAATGAGGCGGCAAGTGCCGTCAATATTGTTCGTTTCATACAAGTCTCCGAAATCAGGTTTGATAGTTGCCGTTGAAGGCTGGTGATCAGAGAACGGTTGAGGCGTGAAAGACTTGCAGGTTTCTTGTTTAGTTTTTTCGCTCTTGTTCGTCACGTTCTGTCGCTTTTCTGCAATTCCAAACCACAAAATCGGATGAATTGGGGGAATAAGAGGGAATTAGGATATGACTTCGAGGATCAACCCGACCTGCACGGGTTTGTCTCGAGAGATTGTATAGGCGGATCGGAGTTTATTTTCTACAGAGTCAAACTGAACTTTGTCTCTGCAAAGGACGGTTCCGACTGGATCGCCGAATCTTATCTCGCTGCCGATCTTGACGTCCGAGGTGAAGCCTACAGCGTGGTCAACCTTATCGTCGGCCTTGGTTCGACCGCCGCCGAGTTCGCACATGGCGTTGCCGATGGCGAGAGTGTCGATAGCGGATACGAAGCCGTTGGATTCGGCGAGGATGTCGAATTTGTGGATGCTGCCGTCGAGGAGCTTTTCTGGGTCGTCGCAGACCGACGGATCGCCGCCCTGACATTCGATATTGCGGCGGAACAATTCGAGCGCTTCGCCGGATTCGAGTTTTGCCGTGCAGGCTGTTTTAGCAGATTCAAGGCTCTTTTCGATTCCGGTAAGGACGAGCATTCTGGCCGAGAGTTCTAGCGAAAGTTTCCACGTTGGCATGGCTGCCGGTTCAATCTCACTGCGAAGGATCTTGATACATTCGTAGACCTCGACAGCGTTGCCGACGTATTTTCCGAGCGGCTGGTCCATGCTTGAGATCACCGCCTGAGTTTTCACGCCGAACCTTTCGCCGGTCTTGACCATCGCTTTCGCAAGCTCCCGTGCGTCGGATAGTTCGGCCATGAACGCTCCCGATCCGGTCTTGACGTCGAGCACGAGCGCGTCGAGGCCTTCGGCGAGCTTCTTCGACATAATCGACGCGACGATGAGCGGGATGTAAGGAACGGTCGCGGTCGCATCGCGAAGGGCGTAGAGCTTTTTGTCGGCCGGAGCAATATCTGCGGTCTGGCCCGCCATCGCGAATCCGCACTTATCGATGACGTTGCGGAACTCGTTCGCCGAGAGCTTGACGTTGTAGCCGGGAATGGATTCGAGCTTGTCGAGCGTGCCGCCGGTGTGCCCGAGGCCCCGGCCCGAGATCATCGGGACTGCGACTCCGCACGCCGCGACGACCGGTGCAATGATCAGCGAGGTCTTGTCGCCGACTCCGCCGGTCGAGTGTTTGTCGGCCTTCGGCTTGTCGATGTCGGAGAAGTCGAGAACCTCTCCGGAGTAGAGCATCGAACGGACTAGATGCTCGCCCTCCGACTCACTCAGCCTTCGGATGAACATTGCCATCACCAGCGCCGAGATCTGGTAATCCGCCCATGACTTATCACAAACGCCGTCAACAAACGCGCCGATCTCCTCATCGGTCAATTCCCCGCCGTCGCGTTTCTTGGCGATGATCTCTTGTGGTCGCATCGTTGTTCAGAGTTCAAGCTTTAGCTTGTATTCGTTTGCTCGAAGACGTCTCGTGGTTACATAAGACAAGCTAAAGCTTGAACTCTGAACAGCTAAAGCTTGAACTCTAAACTCACGACGGCCTCGGCTCGAACGGCCCTTCTTTCGCCGACGACGTCGATGCCTTCGCCGGTTTTCGCCTTAACGCTCACGCGGTTCGTTTCTACCTCTAGCGCATCAGCCAAGCCTTTGCGGATCTCGTCGATGTACGGGCGAAGTTTCGGCGATTCGAGATGGACGGTCGAATCGACGTTCCCGATCTCGTAGCCGTGCTGCTTCATTTCGCCGACAGCGAAGCGAAGGAAAACAAAGCTCTCGGCGTTTCGCCAGCGTTCGTCACTCGGCGGAAAATGCGTGCCGATATCGCCAAGAGCAAGGGCGCCCAAGATCGCGTCGGTAATCGCATGCGTGAGAGCGTCAGCGTCGGAATGGCCCTCAGCACCGAGGTCAGAATCGATCTCCACACCGCCGATGATCAGTGGTCGATCGGGGACGAGTCCGTGGATGTCTGAGCCGAAGCCTATTCGCATTTTTACGTCCGAAAAACTAAAAATTGATCCGGTTAAAATAGAGCTATAAGCTGTTAGCTCTATGCCTTAAGCCGATCCATGAGTAACGCCTCCGCGAGGACGAGATCCCCGGGGTGCGTGATCTTAATGTTTCGCGAGCTGCCTTCGACGATCGCGATCGGGTGACCTAGTTTTTCGACCAAATAGCATTCGTCGGTGATGGATTCGTTTATCTCGACGTTCTCAAATGCTTTCCTCAGAAGCTCCGCTTTGAAAGCTTGCGGCGTTAAGGCCCGGCGAAGCTTATCGCGGTCGAGCGTATCCGCGATCTCACCGCCACCGATGGATTTGATGGTATCTGTGACGGGTGCGACGAGGCAAGCGGCTCCGGTTTCTTTGGCTTTCGCGATCGTTCGCTCGATCTCATCGACCGTAACCAGTGGACGAGCCCCGTCGTGTACGGCAACGATCTCGGTATCGACGGCGTTGAGGCCGTTGCGAACCGATCCGGCTCGGGTCAATCCGCCGGCGACAATCTTCACAACTTTTGAATATATGGAGAAATCGAACGAGGAGGCGAGCACTAGAACTATTGAATCAACAGACGGGGCAGACTCAAAGCGTTCTATTGTGTGAACGATCACGGGCTTACCGCTGATCTCGAGGAATTGTTTGGGAATGTCCGATTTGAAACGCGATCCGGAACCGGCGGCGACGATGATCGCGGTCGTCTTCATCGGGGAATTTCGACCTCTTCGATGATGGTGCGTTCACGCAGGTCGCGAGTGGCCTTGCGGAATCCCAGCGAGCGGGAATCGTGTACTGAGGCTCCGCTTTCGCCGTTCTCATCAACTTTTTCTTCCCATAGCCGCCCGAAGATCATCTTGCCGGCCGTAGTCTGAAGGACGCTGGTGACGGCAATATCGGCGGTCTTGCCGATCAACCGGCGAGCGTTGTCGATAACGACCATCGTACCGTCGTCCAGATACGCAACGCCCTGGTTATATTCCTTGCCTTCTTTCAGAACGAACACACGCATCGCCTCACCCGGCAGCACGACTGGCTTCAAGGCATTGGCGAGTTCATTGATATTGAGCACGATGACGCCGCGAAGCTGCGCAACCTTATTGAGATTAAAGTCGTTTGTGATGATGACGCCGTCGAGTTGCTTGGCGAGTTCGATCAGCTTGAGGTCGACTTCCTTCACGCTCGGAAAGTCGTTTTCGAGTATCTGAATGTCGAGCTTCGTGTTATTCCGAAGACGCTGGAGCATATCTAGCCCACGTCGGCCGCGTTGACGTTTTGAGGAATCGGCTGAATCGGCAACCTGTTGAAGCTCGTTCAAAACGAAGGTCGGAATCACGAGCGTACCTGTCAAAAAGCCCGTCTCTGCGATGTCAGCGATGCGTCCGTCGATGATCACGGAAGTATCGAGGATCTTATGATCGACCTTGAGCGTCTTATCAGAGAAGATGCCGCCGAGAACCGAGAGGTCAATATACTCGCCCTTCGCGGCCCCGACCATTAGGCCGACGTAGCCCATAAACAGCGCTAACGAGATCGTAAGGAAGGTCTGAGTTTCGGCTGATACAGCGGCTTCTTTCTGGATCGAGATGAGTACGCCGATCAGAAATGCCCCGAGAATTCCGAGAATTGAGCCGATAGCGGCCCCGATAAGCGTCTTGAGCGACGCCTTGCGGACCCGCATTTCGAAAGCGATCATCGCGGCCGCGAGAACAGCGCCAAGAACAGCAGATACGATCCTTCGGGCGGTCAGATCCATTTCGCCGAGTTTGGTCGTATGCGCCAACGGGTTCAACACGAAGCCTACCGCCGCCAACAACAACACGAATCCAACTCTGGCTGTGAAGATATCTCTCCGCATTACGAAAATCTTAGCACGAAACTAATATGCCGCCGAAGTTCGGCCCTTTAAGCCCTTTTTGGCAACAAACTGTATAGCGTGGGAAACGCTTATTGAGTCATCGATTCCAAGTTCCCAAAGGTCGTCAACGTGCTGAATTGCCACAAGTTCGGGAAACGTTGGGCATTTGCTAGAATCGTCCGCAAAGCTGAGATCAAAAATGGCGAAAGATCCTCAATCCATTTACGTTTGTCAGAACTGCGGCCGTCAGGCCCGTAAGTGGATCGGGCAATGTCCCGATTGCGGTGAGTGGAACACTTATGTCGAAGAGAGGTTCCGTCCGTCAGCCGCTGCGGCAGTCGCCGCTGGTTCGAGATTTCGAGATGTTTCGCCCATCCAGTTTACGACGATCGAATCACAAGACGAATCTCGCACGTCAACCGGCATCGACGAGTTTAACCGCGTACTCGGTGGCGGCATCGTCGCAGGTTCGCTCGTGCTGATCGGCGGTTCGCCGGGCATTGGCAAGTCGACGATCGTGCTGCAGGTCGCAAACAGCCTTAGCCGAGATGGACTGAAGGTGCTGTATGTCTCAGGTGAGGAATCGGAACGGCAGATAAAAATGCGAGGCGAGCGACTTGGAATCGCGGCTGACAATTTGTTTCTGCTGCCCGAAACGAATCTGCAATCGGTATTGGTCGAGACCGAAAAGCTGCGGCCGGACGTTGTCATCGTCGACTCTATCCAGACGGTGTTCAGCGAGAAGATCGAATCGGCGCCCGGCAGCGTGTCACAAGTCCGCGATGTCGCGGGGCAGTTCATGATGTTCGCGAAGCAGACCGGAACGCCCGTTTTTCTGACTGGTCACGTGACGAAGGAAGGCTCGATCGCCGGGCCGAAGACGCTCGAACACATCGTGGATACGGTGCTGTATTTCGAGGGTGACCGGCATCACAACCACCGGATCATCCGTGCTACGAAGAATCGCTTCGGAGCCGCAAATGAGATCGGAGTTTTCGAGATGACGAACGAAGGACTCGTTCCGGTCTCCAATCCGTCAGAGCTATTTCTGCAGGAACGGCCGGAGCACGCGACCGGATCTGTCGTGACGGTTTGCATGGAAGGTACGAGGCCGATGCTCGTCGAAGTGCAGGCGTTGGTAAGCGGAACGAAGTTCGGTTCGGGGCGGCGTATGGCTCAAGGGTTCGATCAGAACCGAGCTTCGCTGCTGATCGCCGTGATAGAGAAACGGCTCGGATTTCAATTGGCCGGTGATGATGTTTTCCTTAACGTCGCGGGCGGAATGGAGATCGACGAACCGGCCGCCGACCTCGGCGTGATCGCGGCGATCGCATCAAGTTTCCGCAACATTCAAGTTCCGCCGGAAGTTGCGGTGTTCGGCGAAGTAGGGCTGACAGGCGAGGTCCGCGGCGTGCTGCAAGCTCAAACCCGTGCCCGTGAGGCCCAAACGCTAGGATTCAAGAAGCTTATTCTGCCGGAATCGAACAGGAAAGGGCTTGAGAAACTCCTCGGCATCCGCGTCGTCGGCGTGAGAAATCTTGAAGAGGCGATGGAGGCGATATTTTAGGCAATGAGCAAGACGATACTGACGGACGGTGATGAAGGCGTCCGGCTGATAATCAAGGAAGGTAAAGAGAAACGATCTGAAGCGACTGGACGGTCGCCTATCCATGTCGTTTACGGCGGAGCGGATCGGTTCTCGATAGATACGCCGCGGAAATTCGGGCGGGTCGCACTTGATTCGATAAGAACCTACGCTCCCAATCTTGCCGCGTTTGCTAAAGCATTCGAGTTCACCGGTGCAGAACAGTTGCCGACGCTTCCGAAGGCAGTCAAGGAGTTGGAAGGGGCGTTAAAGACCGATCCGAACAAGATCAGGAAGAAGGATAAAGCGGCGTGGTTTGCGTGGGCCGTTCATCAGAAAACGATTGAGAAGCTCAGACGCGAACCGATCGAAGACTTCCGCATCGATTTCGAGGACGGGTACGGATTTCGCTCTGAAGAGGAAGAGGACGGCCACGCCGTCGCTGCGGCAACCGAACTCGCGAATGCGCTAAAGAAGCGAAAAACGACTGAATTCGCGGGCTTTCGCATCAAGTCGCTAGCACCGGAAACGTACGGACGGGCAATCCGAACGCTCGAGATGTTTCTGACGACGCTGCTCGATCAAACCAGCGGAAAGTTGCCGGAGAACTTCGTCGTCACGCTGCCCAAGGTTACCGAAGCGAAGCAGGTAAAGGACCTCGCCCGCCGGCTTTCGAAGATAGAGAAAGACCGCAAGGTCAAGAAAGATTCGATCGGGATCGAGTTGATGATCGAAACGCCGGAAGCGATCTACGACAAGCGTGGACGCGTTGCTATTCCCGGCTTGATCAAGGCCGCTCGCGGACGGTGCAAGTCCGTACATTTCGGAGCTTATGATTACACCGCTGCTCTCGGGATCTCGGCATCATTTCAGGATATTCGTCATCCAGCATGTACGTTTGCGAGATCGACTATCCAAGCCGCTTGTTCCGGCCTCGGTGTTCGTGTTGTCGATTCGGTCACGACGCTGATGCCGGTTCCGGTTCATCGAAATGAAGACCTCACCGAGTTACAAAAGGCGCAGAATAAACAAGCCGTCTACGCGGGATGGCTCAGGCATTTTCAAAACGTTTCAGCGTCGATGGCGGATGGTTTTTACCAAAGCTGGGATCTGCATCCGAACCAACTTGTCGCAAGATACGCGGCAGTTTATTCCTTTTTCTTGACTGAAATGGATGCTCAAGCGGCACGGTTGAAGACGTTTCTAGGTAAGGCGACTCAGGCGAGTTTGACTGGTAATACGTTCGATGACGCCGCGTCGGCCCAAGGAATCGTCAATTTCTTTCGCCGCGGTTTGGATTGCGGAGCGTTCAGCGAAGACGATGTGAAAAAGGCGACGGGGATCGATCCGACTCAGCTCGCGATGAGCTTCGCGGAGATCTCGGCTAGCCTGAAAAAAAGAAAGAGCCGGGCGACCGCCCGACTCTAAATGAAATAACTCGATCACGAGCTAGTTATTCGCCGCTTCCGACTTTCCGCAGTGAGCCTGAAAAGCTCCGAGCAGAGCTTCGGCGATCATCTGCGGCGGACGTCCTTCGAGGTCGCGTCGTTCGAACATCTGTACAAGCTGTCCGTTCTTTAAAAACCCGATGGACGGTGACGACGGCGCGTAGCCGGTAAAGTAATCGCGGGCGACGTCGGTTGCGTCGATGTCGGCACCGGCGAATACGGTGATCGTTTTGTCAGGAGCGGCCTCGGCGTGTTGAAGCGCCATCGCGATTCCCGGACGAACTCCACCTGCGGCACATCCGCAAACCGAGTTAACCACGACCATTACGGTTCCATCGGTATTCTCGACAGCTTCCTTAACAGCCTCCGGCGTCTTCGTTTCTTCGAACCCGAGATTTGCCAGTTCGGCCCGCATTCCGTGGATCATTATTTCAGGATATGGCATAAGAATTATTCCTCTGTTTTGTGATCAGTGAAATCCTGACCTTTTTTTCAAGTATCGGATAGCGTGGTTGGTTCGTCAAGCCTATGTCGACCGGAGAAGGAAGTTTCACGCCAAGACGCAGAGCACGCAAAGAAGTTGAATTTGTTACGAAGGGACGTTGAGTTGTAAACGCACGTCGCTTTGCGACCTTGGCGACTTCACGTGAACTTCCGCCGTTTGCAGGGACGATGTTATTTGCCTAAACTCTGCTTTTGACCGCTGACAAATGACGATCGAAACCGAGAAAAAATATAGGCTCAGCCCGAGGCGATCGGACGAGATCACCAATCGCCTGATCGAGCTCAAAGCTGATTTTCGCAAGGAAGTCTTCGAGGTGAATTATCAACACCGAGGTGGCCAGATGGACGAACGTGGTGCGACGCTTCGCTTGCGCAAGATCGGCGATTTCACGGTGTTAACCTATAAAGAAAAGATCAAGACTGCGGACGGATCTAAGCAGCGGCTTGAGTATGAAACGTCGGTTTCGGACGTTGACGCAATGGAAAAGATCATCGAACGCCTCGGGTATCGCCTGACCGCGGTTTACGAAAAGCGTCGAAAGTATTGGCACCTCGGGAACGTAGAGGTCGTGCTTGACGAGCTTCCGTTTGGCCACTTTATGGAGATCGAGGGAACGCTCGACGAGATCGAAAAGGCCGAGACGCTTCTGGGTTTGCTGGAACTCGAGCGGGAACCTCGCGGATATCCGCGTCTCACCATCAAATACGGCAAGATGATCGACGGGATCGCCGAGGCAAAATTCGAGCGAAAGACGGCGCCTCAAGCTCCGATGTCGGTGCCGACAAAGTAAAGCTGAGCATCGAAAGGTGCCGATCCGCTCGGGACCTTTTGATACGTTCCATCGGCTTTTAAAACGCGAGCGTTCACCGTGTCCCTCAGATAAGACCCCAAAATCTCATCACGCAGATATTCGCGAATGTCCGGATCGAGTATCGGCACAACGACCTCGACTCGCCTGTCGAGATTTCGCTGCATCCAGTCCGCGCTGCCGATGTATATTTCTTCGCCTTCGTCCGCGTTCGCGAAATAGAAGATACGGCTGTGTTCGAGAAAGCGGCCCACAACGGATCGAACCCGAATATTCTCGGAAAGCCCAGCCACTCCCGGGCGAAGCGCGCAGACGCCGCGGATGATTAGTTCGACCTGAACTCCGGCAGCCGACGCGGCATAAAGCTCTTCGATAAGGTCACCGTCGGTAAGACTATTTGTCTTAATGATGATCTTTGCCGGTTTTTCCGCCGATGCATTTGCCGACTCTCTGCGGATCAGATCGACCAACCTTTCTCGCAGATTTACCGGGGCGACTAGCAGGCGCTCATAGTCGGTCTGTTGCGAGTATCCGGTCAGGAAATTAAAGAGGCTCGTGGCGTCGTCACCGATCGCTTCGTCTGAAGTCAGCAATCCGATATCGGTGTATTGACGCGCAGTCGAAGGGTTGTAGTTGCCGGTCGCGATGTGAACGTATCGCGCGAGGCGGTCGCCCTCGCGGCGAATTACGAGCAATACCTTTGAATGTGTCTTCAGCGAGCTGATGCCGTAAACGACGTGGACGCCTTCGTTCTCAAGCCGCCGAGCCCATTCGATGTTGTTCTCTTCATCGAATCTCGCTTTTAGCTCGACGAGCGCCGTTACCTGTTTTCCCATCTGACTCGCGCGGATAAGCGAGCGGACGATCGGCGAATCTTTGCCCGTTCGATACAGACAGATCTTGATGGCCTGCACGCGCGGGTCTTCGGCCGCTTGTGCAATAAAATCGGTGACTGCCGAGAATGCGGTGTAAGGATGATGAAGAAGTACATCCTGCTTCTTGAGCGTCTCGAAGATATTCTTTTTCTCAAGCAGCGCCGCCGGATGAACAAGCGGTATCGGCTTATCTTTCAACGCCGGCTGATCGAGCGAATAAAGCTGCATCAGATCTGAGATATCAAGAAAACCGTCGATCTTGTAGATATCGTCGTCGCCCAGTCCGATTCCGGTACCGAGCAGTTTCAACATCTTGTCCGGCATCTTTGCGTCGACCTCAAGCCGGACCGGAAATCGAAATCTTCGTCGCTGAAGTTCCGTCTCGAGCGTACGCATCAGATCGCCGGCTTCGTCTTCGCGGATCTCGATATCGGCATCGCGTGTAACACGAAACAAAAAGCCCTCGCTCACCTTCATGTTCGGAAAAAGATGATGAGCGTTCGCCGCGATCACTTCCTCAAGCAACGCGAACCGCTTGCCGTCAACTATCGGGATCAGCCGCGGCACCGTGGGCGGCAGCTTGATACGTGCGAACCGCTTTTGTCGAAAGAGGTGCTTGAGGTTTTTTTGCGTGACCGTGCGGTTCGGTTCGATAAAAAGGCCAAGGTTAAGGCTGAGGTTCGAGATATATGGAAACGGATGGCTCGAATCGACCGACTGAGGCGTCAGGATCGGGAAGATATTGTCACGGAAAAATTTATCGAGCTTCTTCTTCTCTTTCGCGTTTAGAAACTTGTAAGCCTCGATCGTAATGCCCGCTTTCTCGAGCGACGGGAAAACTACATCGGCAAGGTAGTCCGCCTGTTTCAGCAGCATCGGCCGCAGACGATTGCGAAGCTGCTTTAGCTGTTCAGTAGGCGATAGGCCGTCAGGCGAGAGTTCGCCGACTCCCTCTTCGACCTGCTCCTTAATTCCCGACACGCGGATCATAAAGAACTCGTCGAGGTTGGACGAAAAGATCGACAGAAACTTCAGTCGCTCGAGCACGGGCAGATTCTCATCCATCGCCTCTTCCAAAACACGCCTATCAAACTCAAGCCACGACACCTCGCGGTTGAAAAGCCGCGGTATCGGCTCCGGAATAACTGGTTTGGGTGTTGCGGGCTTTCGCAGCTTTCGCTTTGCGGGCATCGCGGGTGTTTGGACCATATATGACGCTTTTAGTATAAAAGACGGCGTCCGCAGTCCATGTTAAATCTATGTTACGGCAGGATGGTGACTTTTGCACCAACCGGTATGGCTTCGAATAGCTCGGTCATCTCGTCGTTGTCGAGAGCGACGCAACCGTCGGTCCAGTCTGACGCCGTGCCGCCGCCGTGGATGTAGATCTCGCCGCCGAGCTTGGTTTTCTGCAGCGGCATTCGCTGTTCGGCGATCGCAGCGATGATCTCGTCGTGCTCCTCTTTGGTTATCAGACCTTCTTTGAGTCCGCGTATAGCGTCTTCGCGGCCCGGATAGCTAACGCCGAGCGAGAGGTGAAAGCGGCTCTCGGGGTTTTTCGTGAATACATAGAAGTCACCCTCGGGCGTTCGGCCGTCGCCTTCGGTTTCTTTGTCATTCTTTGGATCGAAACCGAGCACCATTTGATACGACTTGATCTTTGTGTCGCCGTCGAAAACAGTGAGTGTACGTTCGCTTTTGCTGATAACGAGACGCGGCTGTTGTAGATCTTTCATTGGCGCGGATGCTTGAGTGTGGAGGGTTGAGTCGAGAGCGATCAGGGTGATTAGAAGAAGCAGTGCTTTAGTCACGGAGTTCTCTATGTAATTGCGTTTCTTCCAGTCGCTATGGAGACACTTTCCCCAACGGTTGTGTTTCTGCCTTGCATACTATATCTACCGTTCGACGGTCATCTCCGTCGCCCGCGATCGATATTTCGATGATACTCCCGGAGTGAGAAAAGCTACGAAGTTTTTCGGACCACTCGATGATCACGACGCTGCTTTCTTCGGCAAGAATCTCGTCCAGACCGACGGCGGATGCTGCGTCTGAGTTCTCGTTAAGCCGCCAGAGGTCAATATGATAAACGTCGGCAGTGGGCGTTCGATAGAGATTGACGAGCGTAAAACTCGGACTCGTGACCTCATCGATATCAAAATCGAGCGCGTTCAGAATGCCTTTGGTAAGCAGCGTTTTGCCCGCTCCAAGACCGCCTTTCAACAGATACACATCACCGGTACGAATCTGCGCTCCGATACGCTCGCCGAGAGCGAACGTGTCGTCCGGTGTTTCGCAGGTGTAGTTTCCCGTCATTCGATCGGCAGCCCGACCTGCTTGAACCAGGAGAGTTTGTCCCAGTACCCGCGTTGGTAAACGATCTTGCCGTCGCGGAAATTGAAGTATCCGCAGCCGCGGATCTCGAACGACTTTCCAGTCGGCTGATCCCCGTAAAACTCGCCCGTGAACGTCCCGCCGCCGAGCCACTCCCATGCCGCCCAATCGCCGTCGCCGATCAGATTTTCAATCTGCGACCACGCGTCCGGAAACGCCTGGAAGAATTCGGCCGTGTCATTTCTGATTTGTTCGATGCCGACGGACGGCTCACCCGCCGCAACCTGAAAATTCACCGCTTCATCCGCATAACACGCGACCACGGCGTCCACATCGCACGCCTGAAACGCGTCGATCCATTTCTGCAGAAGTTGTTTGGAATCCATTTCTTATTTTTTCTTAATTTCGTGTTTCTTCGTGTGAATTCGTGGTTCGTTTCTTAGATCGGAAACCACGAAACAACACGAAATCACGAATCCCTTGTACGTGTCTTTTTTCTCGACTGATTTAAACGCGTCGGCCAGACATTCTCGGACATTGGAGGCGATCATTACGCGTTTGCCGTATTTCGCCTCGGCAATGTCCCCCGCGAGTCCGGCGACGTAGACGGCGGCGACGACTCCTTCGAAAGCTTCCTCCAACTTCGCGTCCTGACCGATGTCAGGTGTGTAGAACGCGTAATCTCGTGGAATGGCGACCGACTGCGCGATGAATCCAGCGAGTACTCCGGTGAGTGTGTCGCCGTTGCCAGCTTTGCCGAGGCCTGAGTTGCCGGTCGGATTAACAACCACTCTGCCGTCGGGATGGCCGATCAATACCCGCTCGCCTTTGAGTACAAGTATGACGTTGTTACTTGTCGCGAACTCGCGAACGGCGGCCACTCGGTCCTTGATCGATTCTTTGTCATCCGTACCTAGCAGCCGCATGAACTCGCCCTCGTGTGGCGTGAGAATAAGTGGAACGCGGACATTCTTGTCCGCATCGTCTGGTATTCCGGTAGGCGGATTGAAAAACCACAAGGCTCCCGCATCGACGATCACCGGAGTCGTTCGTTCTTCAACTACCTTTCGAACAAGCGACTCGATCTCAAGATCGGTCGCGGACAGCCCCGGGCCGACGGCAATCGCGTTTGCTTTGCCGAAAAGTTCATCGAACTCCTTCGAGCCGATAGTTGCGAGAATGACTTCGGGAAGCAAACGGCTGGCGATCTCCGTCTTTGCTTCGGCGGGACATGCAAGGGTTACCAAGCCTACACCCGAACGTATCGCGGAGTTTCCGGCGAGCACGGCGGCTCCGGAGTAGGTTTCCGAGCCAGCGATGACTAATGCATGGCCGCGCTTATTTTTGTAAGAACCTGGTGTGAATTCCGTTTCAGCTAGAAAAGACTCAGCCTCAGACGATTCGCTCAAATACAGCTCGGAGACAAACTCGTCGACCAAGCTGTAGGGGCTGCCGATTTGAGCGACCAAAAGCTCACCGTTAAACGGCGCAGTCTTGGGAAGAACGTTCGCCGGCTTCGGAGCAGTAAAAGTAACTGTAACATCCGCTTGAAATACATCGGACATTTCTTCCCCCGTATCGGAGTTAAGCCCCGAGGGAATATCTATTGAAATCGCGATCCTTGAGGACTGAGGACTACCCCCATTCAGAATGTTTGTGTGCCTAATGACGTTAGACAACCAAGCGTCAACCGGACGATTCAATCCCGTTCCGAAGATGGCATCTACCACTACGTCCCAATCTTGCCACGACCGTTTTAGCCACCCCTCCCACTCTTCCTTCGACTCGATCTGCCGAAACCAAGCCACGGAGCCAGAAGCAGCCCCAAAGTTCACGTTCGCGTCGCCGTGTGTATCTTCGATCTTGCCGAACAGAACAACCTCAACCTGCGCGTCGGCGAGAGCGAGTTTCCAGCCCAAGGCTGCTCCATCCCCGCCATTATTTCCCTTACCGCACAGGATCAGGATCGATTTCCCTTTGACCGAGCCGCCGAGTTTTTCGGTAATGACCCTCGCGACGGCGTGGGCGGCGTTTTCCATCAGGATGATGGACGGGATGCCATAGCGCTCGGTGGTAAGGCGATCGACTTCGCGCATTTGGGCTGCTGTCAGGACCTTTTGCATTGAGAAGATTGTACGACAGGCTTGGAAGAGAGGAAATTTGCGGGCGATTCTACATTCTAAATTGTAAATTCTTAATTGACTGGATAAAGATTAATTGCTTAGAAAAAACCTTCTCTTCCGAAATCAATTTAGAATTGAGAATGTAAAATTGAAAAACCGCGTCCAGCCCAGACGCGGTTCCTTCACACATATATCAGGAGCTACTTTCGAACAGACCTCGCCCGCTTCCAATGGCCGTATATTTGTTTGCCACTGTGTTGGTCACCGATTATTTCCGTTCATTTTATAAAAAGGGTTATTCAACATTCGGTTCCAGAAAATTGTGGGTAAGTGTCAGAGGAGTCAATGATTAACGCAATTTTTACCGCGAATAATGCCAATTCTCACGAATGATTTTAGATCAAGAAAGATTCGCGATATTCGCGTAGATTCACGGTTCTACAACCTCTTATTTACCCGCACCCCAACCGCCATCGAGTTCAAGAGCAGTCCCAGTGACGAAAGCGGCTTCGTCGCTGGCGAGATAGAGTACGGCGGCGGCTATCTCTTCAGGCTTGCCCATCCTTCCGATAGCCTGTGTCGATGCCATCTCTTCGTATGCTTTTTTCGGGTCGGGATATTCGGCGAGGCGGCGTTTGACGAAATCGGTTTCGACGCGGCCGGGGCAGACGGCATTAGCCCTGATACCGTCGAGCGCGTGGTCGAGGGCTATGCACTTTGTCATTCCGACGACGGCGAACTTGGTCGTGCAATAGGCAATTCGGTCACGAATCGCGAGAATTCCGCCGATCGACGCGATGTTAATGATCACACCGTATTTGCGCTCGATCATTTTTGGTATGAAGGCCTTGGTCAGATTGAACATACCGCGAACGTTCACGGCAAACAGCCTTTCGAGATCTTCGGCGTCGGTGTTCAGGATGGTTCCGACATGGCCGATGCCAGCGTTGTTGATAAGTATGTCGAGATCGCCACGATCGGGGCGAACTCTCTCGGCGGCAGCGAGGCAATCTTCGCGGTTTGAAACATCGAGACGAATGAATTCACCGCCAATGGATGTGGCAACCTTCTCGCCCGCTTCCTCGTTCAGATCGGCGACATATACGAACGCTCCGTTGCCTGCAAGCGCATGGGCGATCGCTTCACCGATTCCGGAGGCTGCTCCGGTCACCAATGCTGTTTTTCCGCTGAGGTCAAACATTTGACACGACCGAGTTGATCAGCACTCCGAGTCCTTCGATCTCTACTTCGCAAACGTCGCCGTCTTTCAAAAACACGGGCGGTTTGCGAGCAAAGCCGACTCCGGGCGGTGTGCCGGTCGCGATGATGTCGCCCGGTTCGAGGGTAATCGAACGCGACAGATATTCGACGATCTCAGGAATGCGAAAGATCAGCTCAGCGGTCGTCGAATCCTGCATAGTAGCGCCGTTCAATCGGAACTGGATTCGAAGGTTGTGCGGGTCGGGGATCTCGTCTTTAGTCGCCACGTATTCGCCGAACGGCGCGAACGTATCGCACGATTTTCCGCGCTGCCACTGGCCATCGGCGAACTGCATATCGCGAGCGGAAACGTCGTTAAAATTCGTGTAGCCGAAAACGTAGTCCATCGCATCGTTGCCGTCGATGTTTTTCGCCCGGCGGCCGATGACGACGGCGAGTTCGGCTTCGAAGTCGACTTGTTCGCTGCCGACCGGAAGCAGGATCGGCTCTTCGGAAGCGGCAACGCAGGTGACGAATTTTGAAAACACTATCGGAGCTTTCGGGATCTCCATACCGCTTTCGATCGCGTGGTTGCGATAGTTAAGGCCGATGCAGATGATCTTGCCCGGCCGCGGTACAGGCGCCTCGATCTTCACGTCGCCGATATCAATGAGCGGAAGCTGCCCGCTGTTTACGGCCTCCATTGCCGGCTCGACGAAGTTGGTCGCAAGATCGTAACAGCGCAGTATCTCGGATGCACTCAAGCCCATCGGCAATATCGACGGCGTGAGATCGGCGATCTGATCGCCATCGACCATCGCCCCGACGCGGTATCGACGCTCGCCGCTGTGTTGGACGTTCTTTGGATTAAAGCAAACTAATTTCATCATTTCTGAAGGCCCGCGATCGGCACCCAAACGAACCGCGGCCGGTAAAATTCAGCGTAGATCGAATCACCCGGCTTTGAGCCGAACGGCAGATTGCTGTTGTATGAAACAAGCATCTTGCCGTTTTGAATGAACTGCGGATGCATATGCGGATTATAAACGCTCAGGCCGCTTTGCAGCGATTGCCCTTCGGTCATGCCCGGAAGCTTTGTCATTCCCGCGGTCGGCGTCGTATAGAAATGATGTTTCCTGGTGAACGGCCCTTGCGGTTCGCACGCGGAATAGAGATATAGATCCTTCCAGTCAGAATAGCCGACCGCCGTATCGAACGTGACGATCACGAACGTCGGTTTGCCATTGATATTCAAACGGCGGACGGTCAACTCATCGCTGATGCTGTCGCTTTCGGGTATCAAAGATTTGCGTTTGTTCAAGTCCTTCGAGAATGCCTTACCGTCCCAAGCGGTCCAGTTTTTGAGATCGACGGCGTGTTCGAGCCCCTTCGAAGCATCGACTTTCGCGAGATAAAGTTTCTTATACTTGTTCGCCATGCCTAAGGCCGATGGCTTGGCGGTTTTGATGTCGTCCTCGTTCCGCATGCCGTAGATGTAGAGTTCGTTTTTGTCATTGACCCAGAGTGAGATCCCCCAAACGGCATCGTCCGTTTTGTTTTTGAGATCGACGATCTTCTCGATCGCGAGCGTATCGGCGTCCATCTGAGCAATCGCCTGTGCTCGATATCGGATCCAGAAGGTCTTGTCGAACGGCCGTGCGACATCCCATTCGTTCAGGAACATCCAGATCTTTTTCTTGCCGTCGACCTTGACGAAGAACGGATCGCCGAGCCAATACATATGGTTCAGACTGTCGCTCTTAGGTTTGAAGTAGGCGGTCGAGTAACCGTTCTTGTCCTTCGGCCCGGTGAGCGTACGCATCGTCTTGCCGTCCTTCGAGCGAATAACGATGGTGTTGAATACGTAGTGAATATGTTCAGGCTTGGGGCCGCAGAACGGCGGAAGGCAATTTGGCTTTCGCAGCCGAAGCCCGTTCTCATTTGTGTAGACCGATCCGTCGCCGGGCTTTGCCGGATCTTCGGCGATGAAAGAATCGGAGAAGAAAAATGCCGAGTCGCCGTTCGGCAACTCGATCGAGACCGTCGTATCGGCGCCGGTCCAGCCGGAATCATTTCGGGTGAGGATGTCGTTCCATTCCTTCGCGGGCTCGCCTTTACCAACCGAGATCTCGCACTGAGGGACGATGGCTTGAGCCACAAAAATGAGCACGAGAATGCTGTAGAAAAACTGCTTCATAGAACTTAAAACGGTATCTCGGGCCGGCGGTCGTCGGTTGGATCGGCCCAGCGATTGTTCGGCACAGTCGGCGTCCAACCCGGACGCAGCGGATCTTGATCGTAGCTGTATCCGCCGAGGCGTTTATATAGTTCGCTATATTCGCCGAGCTTGTCGCGGTCGAGCGTCACGCCGAGTCCGGGACCATCTGGGACGCGGATCTTGCCGCCTTCGTACTTCATTAGCCCGCCTTCGATAATGTCATCAGTTAGATGATGATAGTGAGCATCTGCGGCGTACGAAAGATTAGGGATCACCGCACCGAGATGGAGCATCGTTGCAAGCTGTATTCCGAGTTCGCCGGACGAATGCACCGCGACGCCGAGTTGGAAAGTCTCACAGACACCCGCGGCTTTCACGCACTGACGAATGCCGCCCCAGAACGTAGTGTCGAGCAAGATCACGTCGCAGGCTGTGTCGAGCACGTTCGCCGCGAGCTGCTCGAAATTTACGACGACGGTGTTTGTTGCGAGCGGCATTCGCACCTTCTCGCGCGTGCGCCGCATTCCGTGAAGGCCGAAGACCGGATCTTCGAGATAGTCGTTGTTGATGTCTTCGATCTGCTGGCCGAACCAGATCGCCTGCTCGGTCGACCACGCTGCGTTTGGATCGAACCGGAAAGAATCACCTTCCATCGACCCGCTGCCTAGTTCTTCAGCGACCGCTCGATAACACTTCAGCTCATAAACCGGATCGAACACGCCGCCCTTGAGCTTGTGAGCGAAGAAACCGTGTTTCGACTTTAGATCTTTCGCGTGGGCAACTAACTGATCAACCGTCCGCACTTCCCCGCTGCCATCTTTCGGATTTGGATAGCGGAAGAAAAGATATGATGCGAACGGCACTTCGTTCTGCAGCTTGCCGCCCAAAATGTTATAAACCGGCACGCCCCATTTCTTGCCGATAATGTCGAGACATGCGAATTCGAGCGCTGCGAGGATCTGCGTGCGGTTGTTATAGAGCGAGGCGGTCGGGTTCGCGATCTTGAATCGCATTTCTTCGAGTCGTGCCGGATCGTGGCCAACGAGATACGACTTCATCGCACGGAAAACCGCCTCAGCCGATTCGCCTCCGCCGCCCATCTCGCCCAAGCCGGTGATGCCCTCATCAGTCTCTACTTCGACGATAGTCCGCACGAACCGACCCCAATGACAGCCCGCCGCATGCCGTAGCGGAGCCTCAAGCGGGACGGTTACGGTCGTAGCTTTTATGTCTGTGATCTTCATTCCAGTTTGCCGATCGATCCTTTCACTATCCACTATCCATTTGTCACTAGCCACTGAAGAAATCGGTCGAGATCTTCAGTGAATAGTGGGTAGTGACAAGTGGATAGTCAGGGAATTTTATTCTCGCTTAGAAACTTCCAGATCGCGTCGTAACCCTTAGTGTACTGGTCCTTCGTGAACATACCGTGGCCGCCGCCTTTGATGGTAACGAGCGTCTCGACGTTTTTCGTTCGCTTGAGGGCGGCATGCAAGCGGGTGGCGTGAGTGTAAGGAACGACATCGTCCTTGTCACCGTGAATTGTGATGATCGGCGGCAGTCCGGCTCGGACATGGGTGAGAGGCGAGACGCTCTTGGCTACTTCTTCCGCATTCGGAAGTGAACCCATCCACATGACGGCATAGTTCTTCACGTTTGGCCCTTTGATCAGATCGTTCACATCCGAGATCCCGTACCAGTTCACGATCGCCGCGACCTTCATCGGCACGTCGCCGGACTTCGCATCACCGTAACATCGATTATCAAGTGCCGTTCCGTCCTGCAACATTCCCGTCATGAGCGACAAGTGTCCGCCAGCGGAATGCCCGGTCAGAATGATCTTTGACGTGTCGAACTTCCACTGTGCCGCGTTGCGATATATCCAGCGGAGAGCACATCGCGTATCCTCGACCGATCCCGGAGCGAGCGAATTCCCCGCCATCCTATACTCGACATTCACTACTCGCCAGCCACGTTCGAGATACGGCAGCAGTTGATATACCGAGCCTTCCTTCGACCCGAATATCCAGCCCCCGCCATGGATGTAAACAACTGTCGTTGTCGGGTTCGGATTGTCCCGCGGGTACCAGATGTCGAGCTTGAGCGGCGTATTGTTCGCACTGCCGTAAACTACGTCCGGCTGCATCCAATATCGATCGCCGATCTCGAGAACAGATGGCGACGACTTGTGCTGGGCTAGCGCCGAAGCGGCCGCCACTAAGACGAAAATGACTGATTTGATAAACGTATTCATAACTGAAGACTAATTCAAACAGGATGCACAGGATAAACATGATCTAGGGGCGTAGCACCGAAAATACATCCTGCTCATCCTGTCTATCCTGTAAAATACTCTTCCGCGTGTCCGCTTCTCCTCGGTAAAAATCAAACAGCCCGGACGCCATTCTTATCGGCAACATATCGCTTGCCCTGATAGTTAATGTTTAGCAACTCTGCCTTCGCATCAAACGGCCCGAACTGCGGTTTCGACGTTATCGAACCAAACAGTCCCGCATTAATACCGAAGAGAGAATCGACGATCGGCTCCAGATAATTACATCCCGAAACGCATGCCCAATCGTTGATGTAAGGTTGATCAGACGGCGTTTTGATCGCGCCACCGTTAGACTCCGGCGGATGAAACGTTTCGGAAAAATTAGCCTGGGCATACGGCCCTTGCATCGACGATTTCGCGAGGCCTTTCATCCACTCGTGGGCCATCGCTGCTTCGCCAGCTACATACAATCCGCTGAGTGCGAGTGCAGGCCAAGAGCAGTATGCGCCGGTCCACTGGTGATCAGGGCGTACACTGAAGGTGACGTCGAGATCTTTCGTAGAAAGCGCACGCATCCAGGTCGGAGTTTGAAGTTCGTTCTTAAAGAACGCGACCATTTCCTTCTTCTGCATCGCCGGCATCAGGTCGCCGATGGTCATCAGCGTCACGCCAAAATCGTAACAATGATGCACCTCGTTGTAGCTTCCATCGGGCAGCTTGCACTTCCAAATCCCGCGACCCGAAACATAGAGATCCTGTACCCGTTTGCCCAGATCAACCGCTTCCTTTCTATACCCTTCCGCTTTCGAACGGTCACCCTTGTACTCTGCAAGCTCGGCGGCAAATCGGAGATTGTGAACGTTCGCGGCGTTCAGCCCGGCGACCTCGTGAACGTAGCTCGACACGGCTTCGAGCAGATTCGTCACACCGCCGTAATCGGCAAGGCCGTGCTTGTTCGTGTCAAGCTTTCGCCAGTTTTCCGCGTAGGTGAGCAAGGTCCTGTAGACAGACTTGCCGTTTACTTCTTTATCGAGCCAAGCCTTATCGCCCGTCCAACGAAGATATTCCTTGGCCATGCGCGACATCGCGTAATCGTTGACCGAATACCACGGTCCGACGCCGGCTCCGGTGAGAAACTCGGTGCCGAAATGCTTGTACACATCGAGCTTCATCCACGTTTCCATCATCCGCTTGAGGATCTCCGGGTCAAGCATCGACAGCAGCATCGCGGAAAGCGAGATGTCCCAAAGGAAGGTTGTCGTCTCCCAATAACGAGGCATCAGCGTCACGTACGTTGTGCCGTAGACCGAATGCGGCGTCGTGCGGCGGAAGTAGAGAGCACTCATCACGGCCGAGTGATAAATGCGCTTTACGCTCTCGTCGGTCGTGACGAGCGTCGGCACGTGGCCGGAGAATACGTCGTTGTCCGGCGTGAAGGCGGCCTTAAGCTGGCGGTTCCATTCGTCTTCAGTTGCTTTCGCAACCGTGTCGAAACTGTTGATGATCGAATCGTATTGACGCTGAACGTCGCCGACCGATTCTCCCAATGAATTCACGAGCGTGATCGACGCGGATTCGCGCGGAGCGAGGTCGAATTCGTAGACGATCCACGAGCGTTCAAGTTGTTTCGGCTTCGGCGATGCGCCTTGCAGCACGAAAGCTTCGGTATGTTTAGACCTGCACATCACGGCGTTGCGGCCGTTGTCGATGGTTCGGACGTTGTCGTATTCGCCCGGCGAATACGCCGCGTTCCACGGTTTCACGCTTTTGGTCGCACCGCCGTTGATCGCAAATTTGATCTCGGTCTTTCGGCGGGCCTTTGTCATATTCGAGACCGTAAACTTCACCGCGACCGACATAGTTTTGAACGGCACAACCATCGTACTCTTGAGTTCGAGGCCCTTGTAAACCGAGCGACGCTCTACGCGATCGGGTTGCCATACGAACTCGATTGGCGTCTTAGTCGAGGCGAAGTATTCGCCATCAACGTACAACACACCAGTCAAAAGTTCGCCGCCCGATCCGAGCGGTGCAACGTTCATCTCACCTTGTGCGAACGGCGGAAACGCGATGCTGCGAACCGCCGTAACATCCATCGACGCCTGAGCACATCCCCACTGATTCGTCAGCCCCGGCCACGCATAGAGATCGAGAAACTTGTGCGTCATCGTGATCGAACGCATCGACGCGCAAGTCGGGATGTCGGGCAGCGGCGGAAGCGGCTCGGCTGTGGTCGGATCGGCCGCCTTCATTACTACGGGGACGGCAGCAGCGACCGTTATCGCTTTTAGAAAATCTCTTCTTTTGACGTCTTCCATAAGTTCAAACCAACAGTTATCAGTTCAATAGTTATCAGTTAATAGTTCGATCAACTATTAACTAAAAACTGACCAACTACTAACTGTTAGATAAATAAAAAGCATTCACTCGACCTCTATCTTCACGGTGAGGGTTTGATACGGCTTGATCGCAACCGTAAGCGGTTCGATCTGCGAGACTTTGCTGATCTCTCGGTCTTCGGTCAGTGAAACGATTGACGCACTTTTTATCTTCCCTGGCAGTTGAATGCGGACGTCACCGCCGCGTCCGGCAAACTCCTGCAAACGGATGGCGAATAGTTTGTTCGGCTTTGGATTCAACGGCGCGGAACTCACTTCGCCCTTAATGATCGAATCCGCCAACGGCTTAACCATGACGATCTGTACGTTCGGTTGATCGACAGAGAAGTATGAGGCGTTATTCAACATCGGCTTGACGGCCACATACTGAGCCCGAAGCGGAACATTGAACTGCGATCCGAATCGCCACGCCGCGACCGGATCGAACACGCCGGATGCCGAGAACGCATATTCGAACACCAGATTTCCTTCTAAGCCCGGCTCGACCGTGGCGAGGTTTACGATGCTCAGGTCGTGAGTGTCGGCTTGGTTGCTGTGGCGGATCGCCCGTGAAAAGAGCGTCGCTTCCGGCAGGGGAAACTTGCCCACATACAGTGCCGGCAGGAAATCTTTCGGAGCATCCTTAGTCTTTATCTTCGTCGGGACGAAGCTCGAGTAGCTCCAATGAAATGCCTGTCGGTGAGCGGTCATCACCGTTTGCTTACCGTCCGTTACGCCGATCGAATGCCGCGTCGTCACCGAATCTTTCCTGGCGCCGTCCATGTAATCGTCCGGCAGACGGTCGAACCATTTTTGTCCGCCGCGGAGAACATTCAAACCTTCGGCTGAAACGTTGAATGGAAACGCGAAAAAGTACGAATCATTCCAATTACCGTTACCGCCCGCAAACGGAAACTTCGATGGATCGAGTTCGTTGCGAAGCTCGACAGAATCTATGCCGTTGTAGAGCGCGATCGTCGTCGTTGGAAACGCTGAGTCTGGCCGCGTCACTTCAATGACCGACATCTGAACGCCCTTCTTAACCGTGACTTTCACGGCCCGCGGATAAAAGATCTTCGACGCATCCGAGCCTTCGACACGAAGAAGCTCGTTGAACGGAAGTTCGCCTTTCGCGTTCACCAATTCGCGGTTCGAGCGAACGTCACGGATGCTCCTGATCGAGCCGTTCGCAGCGACGTCGACCGTATGCGAGCCAAGTGTGATCGAGGTGCCGGCCGCGGGTCTTAAGGTTGTTGCTGGCCTGCCTGCGGCGGTCGACACCTCGAAAGTTGAATAGCCGGACGCCGGAATATCTTTCGCGACGAAGATCGCATTGCTGCCTTCGTCGATATCGAAAGGCAGGGCCGTACCGGCTGAATCTTTCACCCCGATGATCCGCGTATTCGCATCGGGCGGAGCGACCTTTACTACGTCGCTTCGAGTCCACGATAGGTCGTTGTAAACAATGACGGGACGCACATTCGCTGGCGAGGCAACAGGCGAGTCGAATCGCGTCGGCAGAGCGATCAAATTCACGCCGTCGCGAAGCAGCATGTCCGTCTCCGCCTTCGCCTTCGACGTCATCTCGACGTACTGCCGGTTCTGCTCCTCAAGCGGCTGTCGGCTGTTTAGCTGCGGCCACCCGTTGTTGCCGGCTCCGCTGTGTTCGTCGTAGGTGAGCGTGCGGTCCCAGATCGATGCAAAGTTTCCCACCGGAGCCGGTATGTCCCGCGTCATCGCAATCGCACTCCAGAGCGTTTCGGCCGCCGGAGCGTGATCCTGCGTGTAACGGGCCATCGCGGAGATGCGCGGGCTCTGCGTTTTCGCCTCAGACCAAAGTCCCGACCATTCGCCCTTATACGTTGGGATCTGCGAGCCGTACTTCCCTTCTACGTGCTTGAAAAATTCCGGCGGCGTCGCGATCTTTAGCTCGATCTCAGGATGATGCTTTTTCCAAAGTGCAATAGCCTTTTGAAGATTGAGGACGTCGGTCGGCTCGACGAAATCGTGCGAATACATCGCCATAACGGCATCGTATTTATAGCCCGCTTCGTTATATCGATCGAGCAGCCGCGTCATCCCGATCTCCATTTCCTGTATCGGCGTCGTCTTCCCGATCATGTCCGGATTAAACATCTCGAACGGCCGTCGAGCCGTGTAAGGATCGTGCGAGAACGGGTCGAGATAGAATTCCGTCACCGCCTCGACGTAGCCGCCGCGGTTGCCCTGCGAGATCCAGAGCAGAACCTTGCTGCCGTCCGGCCCTTCCCAATAGAACGGAACCTTGCCCGGAGCGAGTGCGGTTGCGTTGTTGATGAACGTGTTCGCGCCAGTCACCATATACTTCGCTCCGCTGCCCGCCATTACGGACGGCAGCGAAGTTGGGTGGCCGGGAACGTCGTTCATCATCGCGAGCTCGGACGTGATGTTGTAAGAACTTTTGAGCTTGGTGAAATCGTAAGCGAGTCGGTTAAGTTCTTCACCGCCCATGAAGTCCGTGTGCATCGAGCCCCACGCCATCGACATCGCGATGCGGCCCGAGCGGATCAGCTTCATCAGCCGTTCGATCTTTTCCTTGTCCTTCGGAAGTACGGACTCAGACTTACGCTGACGCTTGAGCCATTCATTTACCTGCCAAACGCTTTCGATCGTCCATTTGAAATTCGGATCCTCTTCTGCGACGCGAATGACCTCGTTGATATGCCTCGCCGCTCGCTCACGCACCTGCTCGGGCGGTTCGACGAATCCGAAGTCGTAATGCGAGAACGGCACGATGTAAACCGTCTTGATCGTGCTCGCCGGCAGCTTCGCATTCTGCCCGAAACAATCGAGGGAAAGCACACACAAAGCCGCACAAACAAGGAGGAAGTTTACGGTCTTTGTCATGCTTTCCCTCAAATCAATGCCTCCCAGACTTAAAAGTTAAACCGCACCGAAAGCTGTATCTGCCGCGGCCCACCGAAACTAAGCAGTCCTATTTGATTTCCTACAGTCGAAATGCTCTCCCCAAAATTTGGACAAACACCGACCGCTCCACCGCAGGATAAGCCACCGGACGGATCGGCAAAGTTCGCCCGGTTAAAGATGTTGAAGATATCCATCCTTAACTGAAGCGATGTGCGTTCGCTGAACTTGGTGTTCTTACCGAATGACAGATCGACCTGAGCGAGACCCGGCCCGCGAAGGATGTTGCGCCCGGCGTTACCAAAAACTCCAGCAGGTGGAACTTGAAACGCGTTAACGTTGAACTGACACGTGGGAAGCGAATACGTGGAACATCTGAGATCTTGTCCGGGGACAAGATTTGGCCGGAATGAAAATCCGCCGAAAGTTCCACCCTGCACGGTCGGGTTGACGGGTAGTCCGCTACGGATCTGGACAATGGAATTCACATTCCAGCCATCGATCAGCCAGCGCGGGCCGTCACCGAACCAGTCCCTGAATGCCAGCTCGTATCCTGCGTCCATCGAGAAGTTATGACGCACATCGGCATCGGAACTCGCGCGGTCAGCATCTATGTCGTTCGGATTTTGATAGTCCTTAAAGAATCCGGCAACGTTGTCGATGGCGTGAGCCCAGGTGTAATTGGCATTGAAGCGAAGACCTTGAGCCAAGTTGCGGCGGAAGTTGACCTGCATCGCGTGATAGTTCGACTCCGGATACCCACCTACTACAAAGATATCCCCGAAATCAGCAGAGAGCGGTCGATTGCCGGAAACTGCGTCGCGACGGTTAACGTTCCGCGGACTTACGACGCCATCGGTCAGGATGTGGGTTACGTGGTTCCCGACGTAGCCGACTTGCAGAACTCCAACCCCAATATCCTGCTGCACGTTCAACGACCATTGCTGCGCCATCGCAGTCTGGAGGTCTTTTTCAATCGCATACGCATTTGGCACCGAACATGCGTAAGCCGCCGGATCGACAGGATACTGCGGGAAGATGCCGCAAACAAAAAGCGCTGTGAAAAGATCTACCGACTCGGTTGGGAACGTATTAGCTGCCGGTGACCCAAAGCTTGCGGGAAGCTCGCGATTGTAAAATATACCGTATCCGCCACGCAGGATGGTCTTGGTAGTGCCGAAAACGTCGAAGGCAAACCCGAAACGCGGTCCGAAATTATTCGTATCTGCGTCGTGTAGCTGCTCACCCTCAGGAGTAAAGGAAAGTGTGTTTAAGTCGAAATTCTGAAGAAGCCCGTCCTTCTCGCGGCTTACGGTGCTGACGTCATATCTCAGGCCCAGATTCAGCGAAAGTCTTGGATGAGCTTTCCAGTCGTCCTGAAAGAAGAAAGAGAAGTTCTCGTTGGCGTAGTTAAGCTCAGGATGACCTTGCCGCGAAACAATAAACGGAACATTGTCGCGAAAGTCGTTAAGGCCGAAGAACGTCAGCGTTTCTTGTACCTTCGATTCCGCGGCACGCCGGTTAAATCTAATGTCGATGCCCGCCTTCATCGAATGATTTCCCGTAACAAAAGTGAGCGTGTCCAGAAAGTGGTAAACGCCTCCGGTGCGGATCTGATCGAACTGAGCCGGTCCCGGCGTTGTATAAAAGGGATTTACGAACGAAAGGTCAAATCTTGGAAGAGTTGTAGGTCCGGCGTTGACGTTGGTTTCGTTATAGTTAATGCCGAACGCAAATTCATTGATCGCGGTCGGTGAAAAAATGTAATTGTGAGACGCTTTGAAAAGCTGGACCCGCAAGTCTGCCGGGGCGATCTGGTCCGCTCCAACGCCGTACGGCGTGATCGTTTTCGAATCATTGATGTTATAGCGGAAGCTGAACTGGCTCTTGTCGGTCTGAAGCCAATCAATCTTCACGGAACCTGTATCTTCCCTCAGATCTCCGTCGCGCTGAGCAACATAGCGTCCGATCTCGTCAATACCGTCATTGTCCGGATCACGCACCGCTGCGACGGCCTCGGGAGCATTAGGAAGCGGAAAACCCGCCAATATAGGGGCGATTGACGGTACAAACTCGGACCGAAAAGCCGCTGTGTAAACCAGAGAGTTGAACTGAATGCCTCGCGTCTGTCGAACGCCTTCGTAGTTTGCAAAAAAGAATAGCTTGTCGCGTACGAGAGGCCCGCTAAAATTACCGCCAAATTGATTCAGCCGAAACTTCTGTTTTCCCGCGAAAAAATCTTCAGAGTCCAGAGCCTCATTTCTGAAAAATTCGAAGACGCTTCCCCGAAAATCGTTACCGCCCGACTTGGTGATCGGATTAATAACTGCGCCGATCGCTTGTCCGTATTGAGCCGAGTAATTCGATTCGAGAACCTGCACTTCCTGCACGCTGTCGATCGAGATCCGGTTGACGCGGGATTCGACGCGGCCAAGAACGTTTGAGGTACCGTTCACGTCAACGCGACCTGCGTCGATTCCGTCGACGAGTACACTCGTCCCACCAAAGGTTGACGGAATCCCGTTGATACTCGTCTGGAATTGATTAGTTGATTGAACTGATCCGGGCACGGTTGCTAAAAGCTGGGTAAAGTCTCGGCCGTTTACCGGATTGTCCGTCACGCGAGCCTGATCTACCGTATCGCCGATCGTAGCAGTCTCCGTGTCGGTTCTGGTCTGGTCGATCACTTCTACAACAGCGCTTACGCCCAAAGCTGTAAGGGCGACGTCCGCCCGAGCTTTTTCGCCGACCGCAAGCCGAAGATCCCGTAGAGAAGTCGCTTGGAAGCCTGTTGAAGATGCCTCAACCGAGTAGACTCCCGTTGCGAGGGATACGACCTCGTAGCGACCTTCGCCGTCTGCCTGGACGGTACGTTTTTCGTTCGTTCCCTGATTCGTAACGGTGACGGTCGCAGCAGGCACGACGGCGCCGTTCGGGTCGGTCACGACTCCCGTTATCGAGCCGGTGTTCGACTGTGCGAACGCAGCGGCCGAAAAAATGAACGCTACGGTGAGGAGAGAAACCGCTCGCGTGATGGATTTAATTGCTTGAATATTCATTGGATCCTCCAAAAATTCGAACTGTTTTCCCTCTAAACCTTCGTGCAGCTACCCTTCACAGGGATCGCCGCGATAGCGTTGAAGTCGGGCGTCCACACGCCGTCGACCTTCGGATAATATTTCTCGAGATTGTCCGCCGTGAGCGAGACGGTCGGCGTTTGATCGCGTTTCGCAACCGGCTGGCCATCGAAGAGTTTTACAATGCCGTCCATGCAGCGAAGTCCGACGTATTCCGGGAACATTCCCTGGCTGACCTTCAAGGCCTCGCGGCTCATCAACCAATCCTTCTCGTGCGTACCCGACAAACCGAAACCAGCGACGGCAACAGTTTCAGGGTCGAATCCGGCGGCGACGTAGCCTTTGAAAGCGCCTTGGGCCGTCTCGTCGTCCATCGCGAAGATGACATCGACGTCGCCTTTCTCGGATAGCGTCTCACGAGCGATCTTCTCGGCGATCGACGGAGTCGCCTCGCCGTTGATCGAAGCAGTGACGATCGCATCGGGCTGGATGCTGCGAACGCCGTCGACGAATCCTTCGCTGCGAAGCAGACATGGCCTTAACCACGGCAATCCGACATCGAGAATACGAAGTGGCGAGCCGTCAGTGTTCTTGACGTTTTTGCCAACCCAAACGCCGAGATCGAAGCCCGCGTCGTAATCGCAGATCGCGACCATCGTCGACATTCCTTCGACCGGATTCGCCTCTACAACGACTGGCATACCCGCGTCCGCCGCGATCTTCAGCACCTCTTCGAGCCCCGACGTATTCGCCGGCGTCAGCACGATCGCATCGACACGCTTTACCATCTCTCGGGCTTGCGCGATCTGGTTATCGACCGACAATCCCGCGTCAACCACCTCGACCTCAATGCCGTACTGCGCCGCGCGTCGGTGCATTATCTCGATGACGATCTGATACCAGATGTGAAAGGCGTAATTAGTCAGATATCCGACCTTCGCCGGTTTCTTCGATGCCTTGATAAGCGACACGGCTTTCATCGCCTCGTCCAGGCCCGGCGGCGGGTCGTATGGCGTCACCGGTGCGTGACTCTCTTCTGCTGCTGCATTACTCATAACTGATCTCCCATGAGCCACAGAGATCACTGAGTTTTTTCTCTGTGTCCTCTGTGGCAAATTTCAAACCTTCGGGACGCCGCCGATCTGTGTCAGCAATCCGCCATCGACTGTCCAAACAGCTCCGGTCACAAACGACGAACTCTCGTGCGCAAGAAAAGCGATAACCTCGCCGATCTCACGCGGCTGGGCGATGCGGCCGAGCGGATGCATCGCGTTGCATGCGTCATAAACTGACTGCGGATTCGGGTCGAGCGACGCCGCCCATTGCAGCATCGGCGTATCGACCGTTCCCGGGCATACGGCGTTTGCACGAATGCCGTCCTTCGCAAAATCCATCGCCATCGAACGCGTTAATCCGATCAGCCCATGCTTGCTTGCCGTGTAGGCGAGAACGTTCTGCTGGCTCGCAAGCGCCTGAACTGACGAAACATTCACTATCGAACCGCCCTGCTTTTGAATGTGCGGAATACAGGCTTTCGCCGCGTTCCATGCACCTTTCAGATTCACGCCCATCACCTCGTCCCACTGAGCTTCGTCGGTCGAGACGGCGGTTCCGTAGCGCTGAATTCCCGCGCTGACAACAAGCGAGTCGATCCGTCCGAAGGCGGCAACAGTGGAATCGGCAGCAGTTTGAACGTCGTCAAAATTTGCAACGTTTACCTTGTGAAACACGGCGGGGTAGCCGTTTTGCTTGACCCGGGTCGCGAGTTCGTTCCCCGCATTCTCGTCCCAGTCGACGATCGCGACGCTCGCACCACGCTCGGCGAATATCTCACATGCCGCACGCCCGATGCCGAGTGCTCCGCCGGTGACGAAAACTACTTTCCCGTCAAATCTCATGCTGCCTCCTGAGCTTCTTTCAACCCATCTAGGCGTTCCTCAGTATTCTCGGCATCTTCAGAAGGCGGAGCCGACGCGGGCGGGAGCGTCTTGTACCACGTGAAGTAAAGAACGACCGTGCATACTACAGCGATGCCGATCAGACTGAGCCCGACCGAAAGACGGTTCAGCACGAGATAAAGCATCGAAACATACAATGCGGTGATCCCGATCATCGCGACGATCGTGTTGAAAAATTCGACCGAGAACGAAAGCTGCTTCTTAAAGCCGGGATCTTTCGAGAGAACGTCGCTCTGGACCGGCCCCCAAAGTCCCGCCGGCTGGACCTTGCGGTAGAAAGTTGCCAGCGTCTCCGCGTCTGTCGGCGCAGTTACCAGCGAAACCGTGATCGTCAGGAGCGTGGATGCGATGGCGATCACCGGAAACCCGATGTACAGCGGCAGCGGTTCGATCACGCCGAACTGCTCCAGGAAGACCTGCCCGAGCGACATCGCCATCCCGCCGAAAACGCCCGCCGCGTATCCCTGTCCGTTCAGCCGCCACCAATACCAACGCAGGACGTTCGGCGGCAAGATGCCCGCGGCAAGCGTTCCAAATATCCAGAGAAACGCAGTGTTGATCGACGAGCCGAAGATCGAGATGACAAGCCCCGTCAAGATGAGAAGTGCCGACGAAATGTAGCTGACGCGGACGAGCGTTTTGTTGTCCGCCTCAGGATTGAGATAACGCTGATAAATATCTTTGACGAGATATGCGGCACCGCCGTTCACGGTCGAACTAAAAGTGGCGAGGAAGCCCGATAACAAAGCCGCGAGCATGAATCCGACCAGTCCGACCGGCAGCATCGAACCGATAATGAGCGGCAAGGCGGTTTCTGGATCCGCACGAAGCTTTTCGTCGAGAGCGGCATTGCCGATTCCCATGATCGCCATCACGGCGATCGCCATCGCAAATGGCCAGCGGACCGTGTGGATCAGTCCCCACAGCGCACCCAGCTTTGCAGCATCGCGTTCGTCCTTTGCCGCCAGGAATCGTTGAAAGTCATAAAGCTGCTCCGGACCGCTCAGGCAGAGCAACAAACCTTTCGCAACCCAAACGGCAACCAACGCTCCGAACAGCGAATAGTCGGTTCCGCCCGCGACCAATCCTTGAAAAGCTTCGGGCCGCCACGAGGGCATAATCTCGCCCCAAGTCGCCGGGATCTTTGCGGCAAAATCGGCACCGTTGAAGTGCATGAATCCGAGTATCGAAAAGATGATCGCACCTGTGCTGAGCACTATCGTCTGAATGATCTCGACCCGAACGATCCCGTGAAATCCGCCGAGCACCACGTAAGCTCCAGTGATCCCAAGGATGATGAAAGCGCAAGCAGTTGGTGAAAACGGAAGGAAGATCGAACCGAACTTGCCCATTCCGATCGCGCCGTAGCCGAGCAGTGCGGTGATTGTCAGGATCGCGAATAGCGTATAGGAAAATCTCGCGATGTCTCCGGCTTTTCCGGAGCCAAATCGCGTCTTCATCCACTCGGCACCGGTCATGGCGTCCGAACGGCGGATCCACTTGCCCATGTATGCGAGATAGAACGCCGTGATCGGAAATCCCCACAGCATGTGGACCCACATTCCTTTTAGCCCGAGGGCGATAAACGTTGAGACGATCCACATTGTCCCGGTGATGTCGAAATAGCTCGACGAGCCGGACATCGCGAGCGCCCACCACGGAAGCTGTCTTCCGCCGAGAAAGTATGACGACATTCCCTTCGCGGCTTTTCGCTTCATCGCGAAACCGATAGCCATGATCGTGGCTAGATACAGGACGACGATTATCTGATCGATCGCGGAAAGCTGCATAGGGCTCCGGTCTTTTTATTCGCTACGGTGTAAGTTTTCTGATCTCGGCGGACGGGAGAATTCGAACTTCGAGTTATCCGATAAACAAAACAGATTATCGATTTTTTCGAGACTCGGCTGCATTCGCTACTTTTTCTTGAGTCAAGATTAAGTGAGATGTAACATCATTTTGATTCGCATGTCAATAGACCACGCGAGAAAATTGGATACACCAATTAATTTATCGGTAGAAGTTAAAAGTAGTTTTGAAGGGCGACCGGAATGGCTCCGAAAAGGCCCGGACGCTGAACGCTCGCCGGGCGGATCTCGATTCGTGCGACCTCTGGAATGATGTATTCGCTCTTGACGCGTTCCTTGATGATCGGCCCTAACAACGGCCACGCGGCGGCGATCTCTCCGCCGATCACAACCGTCTCCGGACTCAACCCGTGGGCAAGGCTCGCAATGCCTTCGCCGAGGTATTCTGCGGTCGCGGTTAGCGAAGCGGCTGCCTTTTCGTCTCCGCGATTTGCCGCGGCGATGATGTCGGTAATCGACGTTGTGATCGAACCGTTCTTGTTGCTCATCAGCCGATGATATCGGGCAATGGTCGCGCTCTCAGAAGCGAGAGTTTCCCAACATCCTTTACGGCCGCAAGAGCAGCGCTCGCCATTCGGTTCGATGCACATGTGGCCGAACCCGCCCATACCGACCTTCGATCCGACATGCAGTTCACCGTTGATGATCAGCCCACAGCCGAGTCCGTCGACGACGAGAATATATAGAAGCGTCTTTACCTTTATTTCGTCGAGCGGTCCGTACCAAAGCTCCGAAAACGCTGCGGCATTCGCGTCGTTCTCGACGTAAACGGGCAGATCGAGTTTGTTTTCGAGCAGTTGCTTTATTGGCAATCCGCTCCAGCCGAGATTCGGCGAGACCGCTACCTCGCCTTTATCGCGGCGTATCAGCCCGGGAACGCTTACGCCGACCCCCGCGAACTTCACGCGCGAGTAGCTGCCGTTGATGAGAGTTTCGATCTCGGCCGCCAGCCCGTCGATAAATTCGCGAGCGTCGCCCTCGGTGATGATACTTTTTTGTCTGAGAATTCGTCCGTTGAAATCGCTGACGGCGTAAGCCGTGTCTCGCACGCCGATATCGACGGCGAGTACGTAAGCGGCTTCGGCGTTCACATTGAGATAGGTCGGCTTTCGGCCTCCGCTCGACGGCCCTTCCGCTCCCTCGAAAATGACGCCTTTCTTGATGAGTCGATTAACGATCGAAGAGATCGTACCCGGACGCAGTCCGGTAAGCTTTCCTATTTCGACCCGCGAGATCGGCTGACGCTCGCGGATCAGATGCAGCAGCACCGTCTGGTTGATATTGCGAACGTCGTTGACGTCCACAATTTTGAGCTCTGACGGTTTCGAAAGCTTCACTCGCTAACTTTTACATCAGCGATGAAAAATTGCAATCACAGCAACCTATGAGCAGGCGCAACATTGTCGATAACGTTCGCAAAGACGTTTCCTTCCTACGTGCTCTGAGCTAGCTTGATCAACATTTCGCTTCTAGAAGGCGGGGTCGAGCGGTAAGGAAAAACTATCGCCAGCATCGTTTTAAATAAAACACCAACGTCAGCTGACCAGCTTCGCTGCTCTATGAACTCGATATAGCCGCGCAGTTTGTAAGGTTGAAGGATATCCTTATAAAAAGAACTGTCCGCTTCAAACTCGGAGAGCAGTTGCTCCTCATTCCTCAAACTTAGCGTGACCGGGTCGGTCAAACCCGGTCGGCAAGTCAGAACTTTTCGCCATAGAGGATCTTTTAGATCAACCAATTCCGAAACCTCTGGACGCGGCCCGACGAAGCTCATATCGCCTCGCAATACGTTCCACAACTCCGGCAATTCATCGATCTTGGAACGGCGAAGAATTCTGCCCACGGCCGTTATGCGGCTGTCACCAGCCGAGGTTACGAGAGATCCGGGAACGGAGTGCATTGTCCTGAGTTTCAGAAGAGTGAAGACCTCTCCGTTCACTCCCACTCTTTTTTGACGGAATATCGCCGGGCCTGCGGATGTGATTCGTATCAGCAACGCAGCAACAGCCAGAAGCGGCAGGCAAACTGCCAGGCCCACCGCAGCCAGAACGATCTCAACGATCCGAGGAATTCCAGCCTGATTGGTCATCACGCGACTAAGTAAAGCTTTCGAACGGCATGCTCGGAACAAATCCGCTTTACCGTATCGACTACATGCTTGGTCTCTTTCAGCGTCATCGATGAATACAACGGCAAGCTGATCAGGCGCTTCCACATCGCGGATGACACGGGAAGGTCGTTCTGCCTCCATCCGATCTTTCTATACAGCGGATGAAGATGCAGGGGACGCCAATGAACTGAGCATCCGACACCGCTTCGCTTAAACTTCTCCATCAGCGTGGCTCTGTCGACAGTCAGTGCCTGCAGATTCAGCTTGATCGGGAACAAATGCCACGAATGAATGCGGTCGTCCGATACGGGCGGTGTCTGAAACTCGCGGACGCCGTCAAATGAGTCGATGTAGTATTGAGCGATAGCTTCCCTTCGCCGACGCATGTCCTCGGCACGAGCAAGCTGGCCCAAGCCGATCGCGGCGGCAATGTCAGTGAGGTTGTATTTGTATCCCGGAGCGACGATCTTGTAATCCCAGTTACCGTTTCCGGAATACCTTCCCCATGCATCGTGCGACAACCCATGAAGCGATAAGAGGCGAATGCGGTCAGCTAGTTTCGGATCGTTCGTAACGGCCATACCGCCTTCGCCGGTTGTAATCGTCTTGTTGGCATAGAACGAGAAGCACGTCACATCGGCCGTATTCTCGCCGCAATATTGGTAAGGAGTTTTTGCGTCAAGCCTCCACGCTGCCGGAAAGGAATGCGCGGCGTCTTCGATAACCCACAGTCCGTGTCTTGAAGCAAAGTCCTTGATCTTACGGATGTCGTGCATGAGTCCGCCGACATGGACAGGGATAATACCAACGACTTCCAAATCACGCGGAATGTCAGGTCCAAGCGATCCTACTTTGATCTGCTTGAGCTTTTCTTCAGCGTCGTCGAGGTCAAGGTTGCCCGTCACCGGGTCGCAATCGACCAGGATCGGAATCGCGCCTTTGTATAGGACGATCTCAGCAGTAGCCGCGAAGGTCATCGCGGGGATCAGCACGCCCTGATTTTCACGGAGGCCGAGAGCCTCCGCCGCCAAATGGAGGGCTGCCGTACAGGAATTGAGAGCGATAGCGTAGCGGCCTCGCACCGCCTTCGAAAACTCCGATTCGAATTCCTTTACTTTTGGCCCGGTAGTGAGCCAGCCGGACCTTAATGTTTCGATAACATTATTGATCTCAAACTCTGACAGTTGAGGCCGGAAAAACGGGACGTTGGTTACCGTGCCGCTTTTGGCCATGGGCTCGACCAATGCTAACGACGATCGACTGGCGCTACTGCTTAACATAATTCCTTGGGGGAAGAATTTCTTTGAAAACTATTTGTATAGCCGCGTCCGGGCCGATGAGCTCTAATACGCTTGCTCACTAACCCTCAAATCCGTGGCGCGAAATCTCGTACTACAATCCGACCTGCCTTCGCGGCGCTGTTGTTACCGTTATAGGGTGAGTAAATTGTCGCAAACGAGGTTCAAAAAGAAATCGGGCGGATGGACAGTTTTAACTAGCACCAAAGTACGATTCGCACACACAAATAACGGAGTCTTATCACACTTTCTAACAGTAAAGATTGCGGCATTAGATCAGATCAATGACACAAAACGCCCATCATTTGTTGTACTAACGCGCGCACTATCGGAGCCCGATGCGCCAATTAAAATTGTCGCAAGCCCTGATGCGAACTGCGCTCGTGTCCCCTACAATCACCAGTACCCTATTAGTCGAAACTGTAAGTTCTAAGAATTTTGGAGACGATCCGTGGGAAGACGGTGGCGTGAGCAGTTGGCGTCGCTGGCTTTCTAAATCCCGCGCGTGGGATTTGAGCGAATTATGCAGGTAGTAGAGAGGCTTAGCGTGGCGCCGACGAAGACATTCCGGGTCGGCCCGCTCAGACTTACGGCCCGAATGCTTCAGATCGCTATTGAGATCGGAGTTCTGGGCGGTTCGTTTGGACTGGCTTATCTGCTGCGCTTTGATTTCAGTCTGCCGCCTGACGAAGTTCCCTCAATGTTTATTCAAGCGGCATTCGTTGTCGCTATCCAGACTATTGCTTTGCGATCGTCGGGTGCTCACAGGTTTATCTGGCGGTATACGAGCACTCGCGACGCAAGGGTGATCGCGATCGCATTGGCGAGCGTTTGCACACTATTGTTGGGCATCCGCTTTGTACATTTCGCGTTTCCACAATCTGTGGTCGTGCCAATGTCGATCGCGATCCTCGACCTATTTATTGCTTTCGTCGGCATACTCGGTGTGCGAATGGCTCGGCGAGAAGTGTACGAAAGATCCAGGCGACTTCACAGCGAGCAACTGGAGCGTAAACCGGTGATCTTGGTCGGCGCGGGCCAGGCCGGCGTGATGACGTTGGCCGAGATAAAGCGACGCGGCGATATCGATATCGACGTGAAGGCGTTTGTTGATGACGACCCGTCTAAACACGGTGCGAACATTAATGGAGTCCGCGTCGCCGGCTCGATCTCAGACCTTCCACATCTCGTAAATAAATTAGGCATTGACCACGTAATTATCTCGATCGCCCAGGCGAGCCGCTCGGAGTTCCGAAACATCCTGAATATTTGCCAGGAGATACCTATTAAGGTTAGGACGATACCGGGCCTTTACGAACTTCTTCAGGGAAATGTCACGGTTAGCCGAATTCGAAACATCGAGATCGAGGACCTGCTCGGCCGCGAGGCGGTCGATATCGCTCGTGACGACCTTGACGAGTTTCTTCGAGGGAAAACGGTCATGGTCACAGGGGCAGGCGGCTCGATCGGCTCCGAACTTGTTCGTCAATTAAGCAGATCCGGAACTGAGCGGCTCGTGCTCGTAGAACGTTCTGAGCCGGCCTTGTTTCAGATCGAACAGGAACTCCTTTCCGCCTCTTCGCAAGCGAAAGTTGATGCCGTAGTTGCGGACATTACGGATCGGGAACGCATGAACAATTTGTTCCTGCGATTCCAGCCTCACGTAGTATTTCATGCGGCCGCACACAAGCACGTGCCGCTCATGGAAAACAATCCCTCGGAGGCTCTAAAGAATAACGTGCTCGGAACAAACCTAGTCGCGGACCTTGCAGGTCGACACGACTGCGATGCGTTTGTTCTTATCTCATCAGATAAGGCAGTCTGCCCTACATCGGTGATGGGCGCAACCAAACGCCTCGCGGAACTTGTCATCCAACACATGGATCGCAAGTATGACACCCGTTTTGTCGCCGTAAGATTTGGCAACGTGATCGGGTCGAACGGTTCAGTTATCCCAACATTTCGAGAGCAGATAAAACGCGGTGGTCCAGTTACGGTAACGCACCCCGAAATGACGCGATATTTCATGACGATCCCAGAGGCCAGCCAGCTCGTGCTTCAGGCCGGAGCCATCGGGAACGGCGGGGACATCATGATCCTGGATATGGGAAAACCCGTAAAGATACTCGACCTCGCTCGGGAAACTATCAAGCTTTCCGGTTTAAGGCCCGATGAAGATATCGAGATCAAATTTACCGGAATGCGGCCCGGCGAAAAGTTGTCCGAAAGCCTTTCTTCCGATGCTGAAGAGCTTTTGCGAACGGTACACCCGAAAATATTTGTCGGAAAGATCTCGGTTCATCCGGGTCTGAGAGTCCCGAGAATATTAGATGAGATACCGCGTTTGTGCTCGGTAGACGATCAGCAAGACATAAGGTACTGCATTTCGCAGTGGCTGCCCGAATCTGACCTTGGAAACAAAGTAATGCCTAACCGCCCTCCGGCTGTCAGAAGGATCGGGTTATCGGGAGCACACTCCGTCGCAGCCTAGCCCCATTGACCTACATCCAGCCTCAAACGATCCCCGGGCACGTCTCGCCCGCGGGCATTTGCATCCCGAAACCAACTTTGGTATCTTCTCGCTAATCAGTATGGGATCCTACATTTAACCCCCCTTTTATAGGATCTTTAGCCCACTCAATCTAAAACAGCCCAGTATATAAAATCGCCTCTCAGGTTAATGTTTAACTTTGCATAAACATTCTGGAGATTGTTGATCATTGTTAGTCTTCTTTAAATGGACAACCAGCTTTACATTATCTTGCTATACCCTTTGTCCACTCCTCAGTTTAGAAAAACAAAACTTAATCGCACCCCGACCTTCAACGGAAATGCGTTCACCACGCACTATGAAGAATTCCTATCATCCGATAAAGGAAGTGTTTTCGCAGATAGCCGCACCGTCTGCAAATTATCGTAATCGTTTAGCTTTGGCTTTTTTCGGTCTTGTTTTGACTGCGACCTTCGCCGTCACCGCTGAGGCGAAAAAATTTGACTATGACGGAGATGGCCGGACGGACGTATCAGTTTTTCGTCCTTCGGACGGTCGATGGCACGTCTACACGAGCAGTGGGACTTATGCCGCCGCTACGTGGGGACTTCCAACGGATACACCGGTCGGTGCGGATTACGATGCAGACGGCAGGTCGGATGTCGCGATCTATCGTGAGGGAACGTGGTGGATACTTAAGAGTACGGGCGAATTTTACGCAGCCGCGTGGGGAATCGCAGATGATAAACCCGTACCCGCCGACTATGACGGGGACGGGAAAACTGATCTTGCGATCGTTCGCAACGGCGTGTGGTGGATATTGAAAAGCTCAGGAGGCCATATGGCCGTGAGTTGGGGGACGAACAGCGATATCCCCGTACCTGCCGATTACGATGCGGACGGCAAAGCCGACGTAGCTATTTATCGAAACGGAGTCTGGTGGATCTTGTTCAGCAACGGCAGCGGATACACGGCCTTGAACTGGGGCAACTCAACTGACAAGCCGATTGTGGGAGGCGACTTTGACGCCGACAATAAAGCCGACGCTGCGATCTATCGGAACGGCGAATGGTGGGTGTTGAAAAGCACGGGAGGTCACCTCGCGGTTCAGTGGGGAACGGCCTCGGATATCCCGGTTGCCGCCGATTACGATGGTGACAATAAAGCAGATGTAGCTGTTTACCGTCCGGCAGACGGAATTTGGCATCGATTGAATTCGTCCAGCTGGGCCTACGTCGGATTACACTTTGGTCTCAGTTCCGACATCCCTATTCCTGCGGACAACCTTTCGGTCACAGCCGGACCAACTCCCACGCCGACACCAGCACCGACGGCAACGCCCACCCCGACACCAACGCCGACACCAACACCTGCTCCGTCTCCCACACCGACCCCTGCTCCGAGCTTTACATGCGACTATTACGCGTCGCCGACCGGTTCAAGCTCCGGCACGGGAACGAGCGCCAGCCCTTGGAGCCTTCAAGCCGGACTAAATAAAACTACGCTCGTCCGAAACGGCAAGACCCTCTGCCTCAAAGGCGGCACCTACCGCGGCAAATTCACCTCCACCCTCAACGGCGGCGGCATCATCCGCTCCGCCCCCGGCGAATGGGCGGTTATTGATGGGAATGCTACGACGACGCTTTCGGGAGCAATCAATAACTCGACCCGGACGATCGCGGTCGCTTCAACGGCCGGTATGGTGGCGGGAGGAGCACTCGGAATAGATACTGAATTAATGCAGATTGCTTCAGTTGACTCAGCCACCTCGGTTACGGTTAATCGTGGATGGTCGCCAAACATTGGAGGCGCGGTAACCCATTCTAGCGGTGCGGTCGTCATGCATGCTGGCAGCCAACTCACGGTTTCCGGGACAGGAACCACCTATCGAGATTTTGAAATTACCAATAGCTGGACTCAGCGTGACCTTGAGCCGGGCACGATCTCCGGTCAAGGATGTTGCGGCTTTTACCATCACGTTAGAGGAGCCGGAATCTTCTCCCCTAATGGCAGTGGAAATAATTACATTAACCTCATTGTCCACGACAATTTGGACGGCTTCTTCATCGGATCCAGCAGCAGCAATACTTTGATCTACGGCTCTATCACATACAACAACGGCATGCACTACTGGGATGGCAGTAGCAATTATGAGAGAGGCTCAGGGCCGGGGCTTTATCTCGAAAACTCTTCGGGTTATTCGCGCGTTTATGAAACCATGTCGCTGAGCAACTTCATGAATGGCGCCCAATACTTCGGTGTCAGCGGCCCGTACGTCGGCGGAGATACTCAAGGAAGCGTGTTCGCTAATTCCGGCGCTCCTTTAGGAAACGCTGAACGCAATCTGCTTTTTGGGCCGGACAGCGTAGTAAGTCCTACGGGAAGCGTTACTGAGTCACACTTCTTCCATCCAATATCCTCCAATGGGTTCGGAGTCACATTCGGATACGGTGCCGGAATTGCGGTAGGCGAATTCAGAAATAACTATCTTGGCGGTGGAGGCACGGCCTTCAATGCCGCTAACGTGGGCACACTTACTTTCACTGGAAACAAGATCCACTCGACATCGGTGAACGTGTTAGCTGCTCAGCAAGCTGGAAGGACTTGGAACAACAACGAATACTACAATACGGCCGGCGCAAGTTATAAGTTTGGAAACACCTCAGTAGCGACTAATCAGCTTTTCACCAACTGGAAGTCGTCCACTGGATGGGATACCGCAAGCACTACTAGCAGTGGAAACCTACCCAATACCGTGTTGGTACGCCCGAATACCTATCAGCCGGGTCGTGCGAACATACTGATATACGCCGCTTCGGCTCCAAGTTCGATAGGTGTAAACCTGTCGACAACAGGCCTTTCAAACGGTCAAAGTTTCACGATCAGGAATGCATTCGACTTTAACGGTCCAGCTATTGCCACAGGGACATACAATTCTGCGAATCCTACAATTTCAGTTTCCTTGACTGGAGCTGCGAGAAATGTGGCTACGCCGACGGGTCGGACGTTGACTCCTCCAACCACGTGTCCCACTTTCTGCGCGATGGTCCTGATTCCAGACTAAAACTGTAGGTCGCTCGGCACCGTCGCGTGAAATTTGGTGACCTAGCTCTGCAGATCTGTGATCGGAATATTCGACTGGCCTTTCCACCGATTTCGGAAGGCTGCGAGGCCGGCGATCGAGCCGAGGCCGTAGGAAATGTGAAGGATAGAAAAGCTTAGGGTGAGAAAAGGAATCAGATGAAGTTTGCGGCCCGCGGCAGTGAATGACGCAACGAGATTTGCTGCGAGGTACGTCAAGATCAGCAGGCCAAGCATCAACCCAGCCGAGTTGGTGAACAACGCGAGAACGGACAGCACTCCGACGGACGAAACAAAGGCTAATGGCACGAACTGCCGAAGGCTCATCTGTCGCGGGTGTAGTTGTAGCACGCGAACCTTCCAGTAACCGTATTGGAAGTACTGTTTCCAAAGTGATCGAAACGTACTCCGGCTGTAGTACCCTGAACGGATACCAGGTGAAAGCAAAATCCGGCCGCCCAGCTTTCTTATCCTGTAGTTATACTCATCGTCCTGATTTCTGACGAGTTCTTCGTTATACGGCCCCGCTCGTTCAATTATTTCTCGCGTGTAACCCGGAAAGGCGACAGTGTCCGTATACATCTCGCGATCATTGACGGTTCGAAAAGCGGAGCCACCGACACCGAATTTTGAGCTCATCGCGATCGCTATTGCTTCAGCTTGAACGCCGCTGCCGATAGTCTCTATTGGGCCGCCGACTCCATCGGCCTTACCGCTCGTCAAAAGCTCGACACAATTTGAAATGTAGTCTGGGTCGATCTCGCAATGGCCGTCTATGCGAACAATGATTTCGCCTCGCGATTCAGCGATCGCCAAATTTAGAGCCGCAGGTGCGATCTTTTTCGGATTTGCGACGATCTTGATCGGGATCGTAGTTTCTGTCGCTAGTTTCCCGATCAGCTTCACGGTTCCGTCGGACGACAAACCATCGGCTACGACGATCTCGAGAAGTTCATGCGGATAGTCTTGCAACAAAACGGACCCAAGACTTTTCGCGATGAAGTCCTCTTCATTTCGAACGGGCATAACCACCGAAACAAATGGTCGGTTGGGTGAAGCGGCGGCCGAATTTCTACTTACTCTATCGTCGTTCTCCAACATGTCAATATGCTTTCACGTTAGAAAGGCCTGTTCAGGCTTAGCCGCTAGCCGCTGCACTCCTCTCCTCGGCAGGGAGTTCGCACACAACCGCTCGAAACTTTCCGGACGCGGTCCGCTCTATCTTCTCGACTCTCTCGAAGTGCACCTCTATGTCACCCATTCGATCTTGAAGCCGGCTTGCGATCGTCCGCTCGATAGCTTTCTCAAAACCTTCGGAGCCAACGAACCTGACAACTATCTCCCGTAATGATATTTGAACGATCTGAGCTTCGGCGATACCGGACGCATCCTTAAAGACGGGATCGAGCCGGCCAACTCTGCGTCCATCCGTCGTGTAAAGCAGATCGTCATTACGGCCTTCGATTTTCTTCAAGATCGGCAGGGTTCTTCCGCAGCCGCAGTCTTCCGCTTTGTCGGAGAAGATCGCGGAATCGCCCACTCGATATCTGATCAAGGGCATGTCCGGATTTACCAATCCTGTGCAAATTAGCTCCACGGGTTGGTCAGCAAAAGCCGAATCACTTTTTTCTATCACTCCAGCATCCGGCCACTGATGCAACGATCCATTCGAACATTCGCTCGCCGCCGCGGCCATCTCAGCCATTCCATAGGTCTCCATTACCGGACATCCGAAAGCTTCCGATATCAGCTCTTTTTGATGGTCATACAGCGGCTCTGCGTTTGTGATCACGACGTCCATCGTCACGTCTTTGCGCCGTTCGCTAAGTGCCGATTGCGCGAGCGAAGTAAGTGACGAGGAATATCCAACGAGGTAGCGAATTCGGTGCTCCTTCAGCGCCGTCAGATAGAATCTTAAGAATTCAGGGGCCAGGTGATAGCTCGACATGTAGAGCTGATTCATCCCGGCATTCCATACCCAAAACGGCGGACGATTTTGCCGGACGGGCACGATCAATTGTCCACCCAGAATCGCCCATCTATCTTTTTTCGAAACGCCATACCAACGCCGCCACCGAGCCTCAGATAAGGCGTACCAAGACTTTACCGTTTCCCGAGTCAGCCAGATGTCGAGCGAGGTTCCGGTTGTGCCGCTCGTGTGGTCGCGAAACATGCGCTTGGCATCACAGTCGTCGGCAACGAAGTCGCTCCCGCGTTGTCGCAGTGTTGACTTCTCGAGAATGTCCCAATTTTCTAGATACTCGTAAGACGCTCGGTCGCCCTTCTTCCGGCGCTTCGACCAGACCTCTCTATAATAGGGGACCTTATTCGCGGCACGATGCAGTATGTAAGAAAGCCGATCCTGCTTCCATCCGTCCCATTGGGCCTTCGTCCAGTAATCGCGTTCGAGAGCTTCCTCCACTCGAGCTTCGGTATTTTTGTCATACCGCCACCATCTCAGATAATATCCACGCAGGCTCGCCACGATTGAACGCGACGATGCCGGCATACGATGGTAAAGGCTCAGTGCTACTCTCACGTATTCGTTACCTGAGTCACTTTCCCCGAGTCGGTCGAGTGGCTCCTCGCGTTCAGCGCGACTTCGAAGACCTGCTCCCACTCATTACGAACGATCTCCCAAGACGATCGCTCAGCAATTTCCCTGCCGTTCGTCGAGATTCTCTCTGCAATTTCTCGATTTTCGAGTAGTGATACAACCGCATCCGCCATCGATTCCGCATCGTCATCCGGAACGAGCATTCCGCTCTCGCGATCAGATATCAAGTCACGAAGTCCACCTACGTCAGTCGATACAACCGGCAACCCGATTGCCCGAGCTTCGAGAACGGCGACCGGCATGTTGTCGATCCTGTTGGTGTTCAGAAATATATCCGCATCTGAGAACTCACGGATCTTATCCTCCGGCCCAAGGAACCCGGGAAATCTAACAGATTCGCCCATCCCGGAACTCGTCACGAGGTCACGCACCTCTTGTTCCAACCCTTTATCAACACCCGCCATGACTAGACTCGCATCCGGATACTTTCTTCTGACAAGTTCTAATGTCCTGACCGCCATCTTTGGGTTATATATTTCGTGAAAGGCGCGCATCCAAATCAGCTTAGGTTGAAGCTCCTTACGAAGCCGAAAAGGATAACTCGCAATATCGACGATATTTGGTATAACCCTGATCGGCATGCCCAGCTTCGACAGCCCCCTCGCCAGAAACATTGACGGGGCAACCAGGACGTTCGCGCGACTTAGAACTCTTCTGACCCAGGCAGGAAAACGTTCCGAAAAGGTCGGCAGATTGCCGCCATGTAAAACGAAGGTAACCGGAATGTAGAATAACTTGGCGAGGCCGCTTGCGATATCCGCAATGATGAAATAGGGGCCGCTGTAAACCTCCAGAATAATAAGATCGATAACTTTTCTGTTGCGGACGATGGTAGCAACAATGTCCGCCAGCCTCAGGAAGCGATTGACCCGCGAAGACGCGCAGATCACTTTATACCCATCCCGAATTAGTCGGTCAGCCAGAACTTGACCTTGGGTAGTAACGTAGCCCTCGTTGCGGCCCAGGATGTTTCCGACTACGCAAACAGTAAGATCTACGGAACGATCTTGAGCTTGACCAAATCCTGACATCAACTTCGGCTAGGGAGCGCGGAGAATGCCGGCTCCTTGTGTTTGTGGCTTATTTTTTCCGAC
>CADEGD010000024.1 GCA_902826795.1 uncultured Acidobacteriota bacterium
GACGTGGCGATGCTGATGGGTGCGGCAGAAGTGCTCGCGGGAATGAAGGACAAGATCAAGGGAACGGTCGTGTTCATTTTTCAGCCCGCCGAAGAAGGGCCGCCGGCCGGCGAAGAAGGCGGGGCTCCGCTAATGATAAAAGAGGGCGTGTTGGAGAACCCGAAGATCGATGCGATATTCGGCATCCATATAAATTCGCAGACCGAGATCGGCACGATCAAATACAAGCCGGGAGCGATCATGGCGTCGAGCGATTGGTTTCAGATAAAGATCAAAGGCCGGCAGACTCACGGAGCTTATCCGTGGCTCGGCACCGACCCGATCGCGGTCGGCACTCAGATCTACACGGGCCTGCAGATGATCGTTTCGCGGCAGTCGGAGCTGACGAAGGCGCCGGTCGTGATTACCGTCGGCAGGTGGAATTCAGGCATACGCGAGAACATAATCCCCGAGGAAGTAACGATGGCGGGAACGATCCGGACGCTTGATTCGAATATGCAGAAGGAAGTTCACGAAAAGATCCGCAGGACCGCGACGAACATCGCCGAAAGCATGGGAGCGACGGCAGAAGTTTCGATCGATACGAAGACGCTCGTAACTTTCAACGATGCGGCACTCGTAAAGAAAATGCTGCCCTCGCTTGAGAAGGCAGCAGGTAAGGAGAACGTCCGCGAGACGGAGTGGGTTACCGGTGCGGAAGACTTTTCATACTTTCACCAAAAGATCCCCGGATTCTATTTTCAGGTCGGCGGAATGCCGAAAGGGAAAAGCGTGAAAGACGCGGCCCCGCATCACACTCCGGATTTTTACATCGACGACAGCCGGCTCGATGTGGGAGTAAAGGCCTTTGCCCACATCGTTCTCGATTTCAAGTAAGAGTGACGGCTTTAGCCGTTGAACGCGTAAACGCGTCACTCTTACGCCTGGTTGTGGGCCTCGACGAACCACAGAAGCTTATCCACGTTTCTCGAAACATTCGTGTAAAGATCGGCGGTATCCTTGTCGCCGAGTTCGTCAGTGGTGTCGATATTCGTCCGAGCCTTCTTTCCGAAATCGGCCAGGGCTGTCGAAAGCGCATCCACGTGCGCCGTGCCGTCAGAGATCTCGTGCGGATATTCCGCTAGCGAAGACTTTTCGGCCGAGATCCTCACCGTTCCCATTGCGACTCCGCCGAGAGATGTTATGCGTTCGGCAATGTCGTCTACGTGAACGTCTAGTTCAGTGGCGACGCGGTCGAACAGCTCGTGAAGCGCGATAAAGTTTGGCCCCTTAACATTCCAGTGAGCCTGCTTTGCCTGATATACCAGGTCGATGGAATCGGCAAGGCTTTGGTTCAGCAAAGTGATAAGTTTTTCCCGCTTTCCTTCCGCCAGATCGATCTTTGTTTCGTGTAGTTCCATGATTCCCCCTTAATTTAGAATTATTCTAAGTCTAGATATTGTTCAAGTCAAGCTCTTCTACTGAAAGAGCCGATTTTGCTATTATTCTGTCCTTTAACTCTATTAAGTTTTATGGTTCTTCTGCAAGGAACAAATTGGGCGGCGTGGATTGCGCTTCAGTACGAGCTTGTACAACAGGCGATCTCGGGATCGGTACGAGGTATGGTTGAAGGGGTCGCTGGCCGCTTGCCATACATTTTGGCCGGAGCGATCATCCTGGTTCTTTTCTATTTCCTGTCAAAACTGCTGCGTTGGATGTTTCTTTCGGCAACGCGAAAGACGCGGATGGACACGCAGCTTCGGATACTCATCGGCCGGTTGATCTCGGTGGTGATGTTCGTCGTCGCGTTGTTCACTGCCCTTTCGGTCATTATCGAATCTTTTAACTTCGGCCAGGTGATAGCGGGCTTGGGCTTTACGTCTTTCGTGGTAGGGTTTGCGACCAAGGATATTCTCAGCAATTTTCTTTCGGGAATTCTTATCCTTTGGCAGCGGCCGTTCAACATCGGCGACTATCTGTTTGTCGGGGCGAATCAGGGCAAGGTCGAACACATCGGCGTTCGGGCGACGCTCCTGCGCAAGGATGACGGCGAGGCAGTATTGATACCTAACGGCGAGATGTATTCATCGGCGCTGACGATCCGCGGAGCAGGGAAACTGCGGCGCATGGCGCTGAAGTTCACGCTTGGGTTCGACGCGGATATCGTTCGGGCGAAGGAGATAATTTTCGAAACGCTTGAATCGATCGACGGCGTTGCGACCGATCGAAAGCCGAGTGTTTACGTGACGGATTTCACGGGCGACGGGGCGATGCTGACGACGCAGTTCTGGATAGATACGAATCAGAACAAGCCGCTGAGCGTTTTCGACGAAGTCTCGATCAGGATAATCGAAGCGCTGAACGCGGCGGGACAAGAGATAAATCCATCGAGCGAGAATGTCGTCGTAACGGCGGCCCCGGAAACTATTCCTGCCTCGGGATCCCGGGACGAACCGGCGGGGCTGTAGAAGGATTCGACGGCCCGCCAAAGCTGCTTTGGCCGCGGAACAGCGGGGTAAAGATCCAGCTTGAATGCCGTTCGATGCTGTAATAGTTGATGATCGAGGTCGCGCGGCTTTGGCTGGCAACGCCGATGAAAGGCTGGTTATCGGTAACGACGTCGAAATCTTCGTCGACCTCGTCCTCGATTCCAGTGTCGACCGAGTTAACGATCACGACCGTATATCGATTGAAAAGGGGCGAGGGATTTGAAGGTAAAACGCCGTTGTTGTGGTCTTGAACGCGTTTGGCAAAACGCGCGATGAGCTGCGGATCGACTTTGATCAGCCGCCACTTTCCGTCTTCGCTGAGCGGATCGACCGCGGCCGATGCTCTTAATATCTGGCGCTTCTTGGTTCCCTGCGGCAAGCCTTCAAGCAGGTCGTCCATCGATTCGGGCAGCCGCTGGCCATTATAAAAGACGACGTATTGACGGATCGCCTCGGCAACTTCCTCGCCGCGCCGGATAGCTTCAAGTTCCTTCTCGCGTTGGACCTCGTGCTGGATAGACGGCGCGACGGCCAGCAGGCCGATGGCGAAGATGGTCATCATTCCCATGACGGCCATCATCGTTGCTCCGCGTTCACCTTTTTCGGTTGTCGACCGGCTCGTCATCGTCTTCTTCGTCGTCAGGCGGCTTCGTATTGGTGTTGCGGTTAGGCGGCCGATAGATCGGGATGTTGCCTGGAATTCCCGGGATTCCGCCCGGCGGTATCTGCGGATTTGTCGGGAAGCCGCCGGGGAATCCGGTTCCGCCCGGAAATCCACCAGGATTAGTCGGCGCTGAAGCCGCGGTGCCCGGGGCCGGACGGGTGAGATCGACATTGTGGCGGAAGCCGAGGCTTGTATCTTCGACGGTCACGCGTTCCGACGAAATATTTACGATCCGGAAGCGGCCGCCGACGACGTCGTTCAAGCGGTAGCCGGTCGGAAGCTGTTTGCCCTGTTCTTCGAGATAAGCAGTGTCGTTATTCCCGTGGCGACGGGCGATCATGCCGATATACCTGAATGCAGGCTGCGGCGGCGGCTGTACGGAAATAAAAGTGCTGAGCGAATATCCCTTGCCGTCGGGCGTGCGGACCATGATGCCGCGTTGGCCCTGAGCGGCGATCATTTCAGCCGGCACGTTGGCGGCAAGCCGCTGCGGGCTGACGAACGTCGTGGGAAGCTCGGCGTTGTTGAAATAGATCTTCGCGTCCGGCGTAAATCGATCGCCTGAGACTTCGAGCCGAAAAGCTTTCGAACCGGCGTAAATACTAGCAGGCGTCGCTCCCATTATCTCGAACGGCAACTGCGGCGTCGGCGTTGGCGGCGGGATCGGAGTCGGCGTCGGAGTCGGGTCCGGAGGACAATCAGGACATGGCGGCGGCGGCTCGTAGAATGCGAATATGTTGCGGCCCGGATCGGGTGCGCCGAACATCGAGCGGTTGTACACGACCGGGATCATGTAACCGAGGTCTTGCTCGGCTTTCGATGGCATCTTCACCGGCCCGAGTTCCCGATTTGGCGACGCGCCGGTGCGAGGCGTGGGCGATACGCTGACCGTCACGTTCGTCGAACTGCCGCCGAACCGAGGGCCGAACGCCATCCACAGGGCCGCGAGAGCAAGCACGCCGAGAACGACCGCCGCGATCAGCTTATTCCTTTCAGCCGGAGATTTTCCTTCGAATACTGCCATTTACTGTTGCTGCTGCACGGCCGCCGTCGCCGGAACTTCCGCCGTCGAGCGTCTAAAGTAAGCCGCCATTTCCATTCGCAAACTCACGACCTCGCCTTGCGTCCGGCCTTTCGGGCGGCGAACCTGGTTCGGGTTGCCCAGCGGCTGCCCCATTCCCGGAAATCCGGGATTCATCTGAGCGGGCTGCTGAGTCGATTCGCGTTCGGCGGTCGGCTGGCTGTCCGACGGTTCGAGTTCGATCGCGCTGATGATGACAAAATCGTTTCCGGTCTCGATCTCGCGGATGAATCGGCGAAGGTTTGCGTACGGGCCTTCGAGCGTCATCGTCACATAGGTGCCGGGGAAAAGACTGCGATACCTTGAACGGCCGCGTTCCTCTTCGGATTGTTCGTTTTCGCCGACCCGCGTTATCTCAAGCGGAGCGTAGTCAGGCCCGCTGGTGTTGACCAGTCCATGTGCGGCCATCAGTCCGTTCAACTTTTGATAGAGTGCCGTGTTGCCGCTGGCGGCGACGGGCAGATAAGCGGACTCGAAATCGCTGACGCTCGAGACGAGCTTGGCGACGTGAGCCTCGATGTTAGTGATATCGCCGTATTTCGCCTTCGCCGACGTGAGTTCGGCTTCGAGCCGGTCGCGCGTCGCGCGGTTTCGTTCGAGTTCGCGTTTTGCGGGCAGCGTGAAGAAGAAGTAGGCCGCAAGAGCAGCGATCACAGCGAGCGAAGCCACTCCGACGACGCCGATCTCGGCCGGTCCCCACATTCCGCCGTAGACTTTCTTTGGACGATTTGCCGGAGCGATGTCGTATTCCGGCTGCTTCTCAACGATGATCGTTTCATTCGGCGTTAGCAGCACGGTGCGGTCAGCCTCTTCGACCGCGACGACTCCGTCATGCCGATTCACCGCGATCTCGGGCTGCTGATCCTGTCCGCTGTTCTGCGCGTTGAGGTCCTTGTTCAATTCACTCATTGAGCATTTCCTCCTGCAGGATTCTGCGCGACCTCGTCAGGAGCGGTCGTCGAATATCCGTAAGCCGGCGTGTAGATCAGGCGAAGCGTGTATTCGGTGTATGTCTGCCTCTCGTTCTGTTGGCGGTCTTGTCCGCGAAGCTCGGCCTGGAAAAGCCCAGAGTTGTTCATTGCCCCGATCATTCCCATCACGTCCTGATAGTTGCGGCTGATGACGCCGAACTCTAGCTCGGCTTTCACGCGGTCGCCGTCTCGATAGACGTTCTCAACGGCGATGCGGGATGCGCTTACGCTTCCGGGCAGTACCGATTCGAGATCGGCGAAAAGACGCGACCATCCGAAACCTTTGTTGGCGACGAGTTTGTGAGATGCGATCAGGAGTTCGCGCTGTTCGGGCGATAACTGCTGCTGGACCTTAGCGCCTTCGTTTTTCAGCCGCGAGACCTCGGCCTCCATGTCCTTAACCTGCTTTTCGGCAAGCTCGTTGTCGCGCGAATAGCTGTAAAGTTGGGTCAGCGCAAAGATGCCGCCGACGGCTCCGAGGGCAAGCAGCCCAAGCGCGAGCAGATACGGCGTCGTGCGGTTCCGAAACGGATGCGTTGATAGATTAAGCTTCGTGATCACGTGTTACTACAGGGCCGGTCTTTCTTGTTCAGATGCGAGCGCTCGCCAAGAAGTTTAGCACAAAAACCAACCCCGATTTTCACGCGTGATGCGGTAAAAGGTTGCAAATTTAGTCTTCCCTCTGCGGTAATGGCTTCGACTTTTCTTCTTCGGAGATTTGGCGGTAGGCGCGGACGCGATTTCGCCCCTCGCGTTTGGCTCGGTACAGGGCCGAATCGGCCATCTCGACGAGCTCGATCGGGTCGCTCGAATCGGTTGGAAATGCCGCGACGCCTATGCTTATGGTCACGCGATGCTTCTCAGTCGGCCGGGCCTGGCGAATAACGCTGAACTCGGCTTCCTGAATCACCGTACGGATTCGTTCGGCGGCGACAAGACCCTGAGACAGGTCTGCATCGAGAAGGAATGCCGAAAATTCTTCGCCGCCAAACCGGGAAGCCGCATCGCCGCTGCGCATGATACCAATGATGCACTGGCCGATTTCTTCGAGAGTTTTCGAGCCGGTCAAATGGCCGTAGGTATCGTTGACCTTTTTGAAATGATCGACGTCCATCACGAGGACGCACAACTGCCTGCCGTCCGCACGCGCTCTCGCTGCTTCACGTCGAAGCTCGGAAAAGAACGACCGGCCTGACAGAAGTCCCGTAAGATCGTCGTGCGTGATCAGGCGATGGATCTGCTGCTGATATTCGCGGTCGATCTCGTCGAGAAGCTCGAATCGGAGAATGTGTTCGCCGACCGTTATTTTGTCGCCGTGGACGAGGATCGCTTCGCCGACCTTTGCTCCGTTTACGAGGATGCCGTTGCGTGAGCCGAGATCTTTAACGATGTATTCGGTTCGCCCGGTTGCCGTGTTGACGACGCTTTTGACAGTTGCGTGCCGCCGGGAGACTTTTGCGTCGTTCACGCGAACGTCTGCCTCGAGTGCCCGGCCGAGCGTAACTTCTTCGCGTTCAAGCGGGATCGGAACCGCGATAAGCTCGCCGCTTAAGAACACTAGTGATGGGGTGAGGTCTCTTTGGCTTCTTTCGGGCTTCTGCATACTTGCGGCGGGAACTTCTGAGGGAAAAACCACAATCTTTAGAATAACTTAAATCTGTCCGGTAACGCTACAAAAATCGCGGTTCGCCAAGTCAGACCGGTTTTCGGTAACATCAATTCAACGTGCGGATCCTCTTCGTCAAGCTCGGAGCCATCGGCGACATCGTTCACGCCCTTCCGGCTTTGGCCGAAGCGCGGCGTGGATTGCCAGATGCGTCTATCGATTGGGTGGCCGAGTCGAGATCAGCGGAGATCCTTCGCGGAAATCCTCTGATCGACCGGCTGCACGAGATAGACACCCATTCGATCAGAAAATTGCGGTCGCCGGACGGTTTGATGAAAGAGATCCGTAAGCAGGCCGGACCGCTGAGGCGCGAAGCGTATGATATCGCGATCGACCTGCAAGGCTTGTTGAAGTCGGCGTTGATAGCGAAGGTATCGCGGGCGAAACGGCGTTTGGGATTTGACCGGGCAGGGCTTAAAGAGCCAGCCGCCGGGCTGATGTATACCGAGCGGGTCGCGAACGAGGGCGGCGTGAACGTGATCGAAAAGAACCGGCAGTTGGTTCGGCAGGCGTTGGGGATCGAGACGGCTTCCGGGCCAATCGAGTTTCCGATCTATACCAGCCCGGAGCACGCCGCCGAAGCTGCCTCGATCGCGGCTGCGGCTGGAGGAAAATTCGCCCTGCTGAATCCGGCCGGCGGATGGGTTACCAAGCTTTGGCCGGCCGAGAATTTTGGACGCCTTGCCGCGATGCTTTGGAAAGAACTGGGCCTTGCGTCGGTTGTGGTGACTGGGCCCAAAGAATCGAAACTCGCGGATCGGGTGAAAGCCGAGGCAGGAGACGCGTATATAACGCTCGCCCGGCCATCGCTCAAAGGGTTTTACGAGCTTGCAAAGCTCGCCGATGTCTATGTAGGCGGCGACACCGGGCCGACGCATATTGCTGTAGCCGCGGACGCTCCCGTGGTCGGCATTTTCGGCCCGACGGAATGGTGGAGAAACGGCAGCCCCCGAGCGGACGATATCGAGGTCGGGCGAACGGATATTTCATGCCGCATCGATTGCCACCGTCGGACCTGTTCCAAGTGGATATGTATGGATATCAGCGTTGAGATCGTATTCGAAGCGGTTGTTCGCCGCATCGAGAAGGCCCGCGAAAGCGTCGAGGAGGCAGCCGCTTAAAAGCCTCCGATGCCCTCGAAATTTGTCAGTTTTCTTCAACGGATCCGCGTTTTTTCAGGATTCGTCATCGCGATCGTTTTCCTTGTATTTTCCCGGCCAACTCCGATCACGTTGGCGGCCGGCATCTCGATAGCCGCAGTTGGTGTTTTGGTAAGGGCTTGGGCGTGCGGACACCTTCGCAAATCAGCCGAGCTTGACGTCTCGGGTCCGTATGCCTATACACGAAATCCGCTGTACTTAGGCACCTTTTTGATCGCGCTCGGTTTCGGCATCGCGTCCGGTTCATGGTGGCTGTTCCTGCTGATCGCGGCCTACATCGGAAGCATCTATTTCCCGGTGATGAACGTCGAAGCAGATGTGCTCGGGCAGCGTCTGGGAGAGCAATATCGAGAGTATGCCGCGAACGTTCCGCTGCTGGTGCCGAGGCTGACGCCGTGGAAAAAATCTGACCGACGCTTTGATTTTCGGCTATACTTGAAAAACGGCGAATACAACGCGGCCATCGGCCTTCTCGCGGCTTCGGCGTTTCTTGCAATCAAGTCCTATCTATTTTGATTTCTATATGAAGCGGTTCCTATCGTTCGTTTTTGTACTATCAGCAGCCCTTGTGCTGGGAAATTCGACGTTGGCACAGCCGTCTGCTCCGCCCTTTAACGAGGGCGAAACGCTTACCTACGAAGGCAAGGTGAGCAAGATCATTCAAGGTATCGCGGTAGCGGATCTTAAGTTTACTGTCGACCGCGTTGACGGAAACGATTATCTGATCAAAGCGGAGGCGAAGTCGAAGGGAACGCTTCTGAAACTGTTCCGTTTCTCCTTTCTTCAGAAATTCGAATCGACGATCGACGATACCGATTTTCGCGTTATCCGCACGGTCAAACACGACGTTCAAAAGGAACGTGTCCGCGACAGCGAGGCCCTTTTTGATTACGGCGACAAGCGGGTGACATGGATCGAGACCGACCCGAAAGAGCCGATGAAGCCGCCCCGCAAGATCGCGTCAGAGATCGAGGGCACTACTCACGATCTGATCTCGGGCGTTTACAGCCTGCGAATGCTGCCGCTTGCGGTTGGTAAAGCTTTCAATCTTAAGATCAGCGATTCGGGCCTCGTATACGAAGTGCCGGTCAGGGTAACGCGACGCGAAATGCAGAAGACCGAGATCGGCCGGGTAATGTGTTTTCGTGTTGAGCCGGAAATTTTCGGCACAGGACGACTTATCGAGGGTAAGGGCAGCATGATCATCTGGATCACGGACGATGCCCGCCGCATTCCGGTGCGATCGCAGGTCCATGCTTCGATCGGCAAGATCGAGATCAAGATCCAGTCGCTTTCAAACGGTAAGCCCAAAACGCAGACGGCCAAAAGTAATTAGCAAAACTTGTAACTTTTGCCCAAAAGCCGCATAATTTCGTTTTATTTTCGAACGGAATTTTGCGGTTTTTACATGGTTGAAGCGACAAAGAATTTGGGGTCTGAAGGGTTGAGTCCGGTTTCATCCGGCGAGCTGCTGCGAACGGGTGACGAGATGGCCGAGATCACGGCGCGGATCGCCGCGGCGCTCGTTGAAGAATCGCTGGTGGATGTTGAGGAAGAACTTTCCCCGGCATTCAAGGAACTTCGTGAGCCGAAGCTGCCGACTCTAGCTCGCGAGAATCGGGCACGCCTTCTGATGCAGACGCCAACGCGGGTATATTTCTACTGGTCGCTGAAGAACAATCCGTGGCAGATCCTGCATCGTGTGTTCGGCGACGATCGCGGCAGCTACACACTTGTTCTTAAGCTTATTAATCAGACGCGCGACATTGAAGAAATACATCCCGTCGATGCCGAGGGAAACTGGTGGTTTTCGGTCGATGCGGACTCGACCTATCGAGCTGAGATCGGTTTTTACGCCCCCAACAGACCATATTTTCGAGCCCTTTTCTCGAACACCATCACGACGCCGAGGAAGAGTCCAAGCCCGCGCGTTGCGACCGACGCCGATTGGATGGTAAACGCCGAGACGTTCGCTCAGGTTTTGGACGCCTCGGGATTTAAGCAAGACGCATACGAAGTGGCGCTTGCAGGTGACGATCCTATCGTTGTCGAAATAGCGACACGAGACGCGTTCTCCGATCTGCTCGGCGAAGTTTCGTTCGAAGGATTTACGGTCGAGGAGTTGAGATACGCGTTGCTCGCTCTCGCTTCCGGCGTGCCGATCGAGGAACTGCGATGGAAGATCAGTGCGTCTCTGTTTGCATTGCTAGAGGCGAATCTGGGCCGCTTGTCGAACGAATCAGCCGTCTCGTCCCTCCGCGAGCATTTCGATCTTGGTGACGATGAAGCGGTTGAGGAAGAACAACTCGCCGCCGTGTACGGCTCGAGCCTTGTTCATTTCCCGAAGACGCTGAAACGCCGCCGCATCCCGCTAGAATTGAGAGAGTTCACCGTTGCCGGATCTGCGAGGCCCTCGAGTCCGAGCCGTTGAGAACCGCCGCTGGTAAGCGGTGGACTGCTGAAAATACAACATGCCCCTTGGGTACTTCAGCCTTATCCTTCACGCCCATTTGCCGTTCGTGCGGCATCCGGAGTATCCCGAGTTCTTAGAGGAAGACTGGTTTTACGAAGCGATCACCGAAGTCTATCTTCCGATAATCTTCTTACTTCAAAACCTTCACGAAGCCGGAGCGAAGCCGCGGCTTGCGATGAACGTTTCGCCGCCGTTGTGCGAGATGTTGGCCGACCCGCTGCTCGAATCGCGATATACGCGGCACTTGGAAAACCTGCTCGAACTCGCGCGCAAAGAACTCGAACGGACTCAAAATGAATCTCCGGAATTTGTCGAGGCGGCGGCGATGTACGTCGAAAATCTTTCGGCCTCGCTCGATTTGTGGAATAACCGTTACGGCAGAAATCTGATAAATGCATTTCGCGAGCTTCAGGACGAAGGCGTGCTCGAGATAATCACGTGCTGTGCGACGCATGGCTTCATGCCGCTGATCTCGACGCCCGAAGCTCGCCGAGCGCAGATCGAGATCGCGGTCAAAAATTACAAAAAGCACTTCGGGCGTCAGCCTCGCGGCATATGGCTAGCGGAATGTGCGTATGAGCCGGGCGTCGAGCAGTTGCTAAAGGAGTACGGCATCGAGTATTTCATCTCGGATACGCACGCGATACTCTATGGCGATCCGCGGCCGCGATACGGCGTTCACGCTCCCGTGGTTTGCCCGAACGGCGTAGCCGTATTCGCTCGCGATGTCGAAACCAGTCAGCAAGTGTGGTCGGCGGAGATCGGCTATCCCGGCAACGATCTTTATCGAGAATTTTATCGCGACATCGGCTGGGACGCGGAGTTTGAATATCTCAAACCGCATCTTCACGCCGACGGAACGCGGCGCCATCTCGGGCTGAAGTATCACGCGATCACCGGCAAAGACGTGCCGCAGAATCGCAAGGCGCCGTATCGTCCTTCGCTTGCACGCGAGAAGGTTTCGGAGAACGCGATGCACTTCATCGGCGAACGAATGAAGCAGGCGAGGATGTTGCGGGAGACTTTCGAGGGCCATGCTCCGCTCGTCGTATCGCCATACGACGCTGAGCTGTTCGGGCATTGGTGGTTCGAGGGGCCGCAGTTCATCGATTTCTTTTTCCGCAAGCTTCATTACGACCAGAACGAGATCGCCGCGATCACGCCGGGCGATTTTCTCGATTCGCAAACGCCGATCCAGATCCAGCAGCCGACCGCCTCAAGCTGGGGCGAGGCCGGATATTTCAAAGTCTGGCTCAATGAAGGAAACTCGTGGATGTATCCATATCAGCACGACGCCGAACGGCGGATGACCGAATATGCAGATCGCGGTAAGAGTGACGCCTTTAGGCGTTCCGGGGAAACGGCTGACGCCATCACTCTTACGACGCGCATCTTGAATCAAATGGCCCGCGAACTTCTGCTCGCCCAATCTTCCGACTGGGCGTTCCAGATCTATCAGGGCACGACGGTTGAATATTCGTCGCGACGATTTCAATCGCACATTCATCGATTCAACCTTCTCGCCGAGATGCTCGACGCCGAAGAGATTACTGAGTATCAACGCTCGCTGCTCGCTGAGATCGAAGGCCGCGACACGATCTTTCAGGAGATCGATTACCGTGTTTACTGCGCGCGAGCGGCATCTGCGGCCACCGCCTGAATCTGATATCATCGTCTTTTTCAGCAGAGCGATGCCATCAGGTCAAACTTCTTATCCACGCAACAAGATAAAGGTACTTCTGCTCGAGAACATCTCGGACGCAGCGGTCCGCGAACTCGAGTCGGCCGGCTATACAAACATCGAGCGCGTCTCAGGTGCGCTCAGCGAGGACGAACTGATCAAAAAAATTTGCGGGGTTCACCTGCTCGGCATTCGGTCTAAGACGCGGGTGACGAAACGCGTGATCGAAGCGGCGGACAAGCTGCTGGCGATCGGTGCGTTTTGCATCGGCGTAAATCAGGTCGATCTGAAGGCCGCGACCGAAAAAGGCGTAGCAGTATTCAACGCACCGTATTCAAACACGCGCTCGGTTGCGGAACTGATCATCGGCCTGAGCGTGATGCTTATCCGCAAGATCGCGGATAAGAATGCGGCCGCACATCGCGGAGAATGGATGAAGGACGCGAGCGGAAGTTTCGAACTTCGTGGGAAGACGCTCGGAATCGTAGGCTACGGAAACATCGGTTCGCAGGTTTCAGGCTTAGCCGAAGCTATGGGAATGCAAGTGCTCTACTATGATGTCGCCACGAAACTTCCGCTCGGGAATGCAAAGCAGGTCGCCGATCTCAAGGATCTCTTAAAACGCTCAAACATCGTCACGCTGCACGTTCCGTCAGATGTTTCTACTCGAGATTTGATCAACTGGGAGCGGATCAAGTTGATGCGTAGGGGCAGCGTCCTGATCAATCACAGCCGCGGTGACGTTGTCGATCTGAAGGCCGTCGGGAAGGCGGTGAAGTCCGGCAAACTTGCCGGAGCGGCGATCGATGTGTTTCCGGAAGAGCCGGAGAAGAACGGCGATCCGTTTGCGTGTGAGCTGCAGGGTTTGCCGAACGTCATCCTGACGCCGCACATCGGCGGCTCGACCGAAGAAGCACAAGCCAACATCGGCCTCGACGTTACCGCCAAGCTTATAAGATATCTCGACTTCGGCACTTCGGAGGGCTCTCACACGGTGCCGCCCGTGTCGCTGCCGCCGCAAGCCGGAACGCATCGCATCCTGCACATTCACCGAAACATTCCGGGCGTGCTCGGCGACATCAACTCACGCCTCTCAAAACGCGGCATCAACATCACTGGCCAGTACTTGAAAACCAACGACGAGATCGGCTACGTGATACTCGATGTCGAATCGAAGCTTTCGCAGGAAGCGTTCGAGATACTCAAGAATGTGAAGGGCACGGTGCGAGCGAGGATGGTCTATTGAATTGAAACGCCCCGCACTACGGATGTGGTAAAATTGCAGTCCGATGCATCAGTTGAACATTGAGAAAAATTCAACCATCCCCCTTCCAGAGCTTATCGATTCCGTAGTAAATGGGGATGAGATCGTCTTCACGGAAAACGACAAACCGGTTGCACGGCTTGTCGGCGTTCGTTACGAAAAGCCAGTACCAAAGTTCGGCAGCGCAAAGGGCTTGTTCACGTTGGCGGATGATTTTGATGAGCCGCTCGAAGACTTCGACGAATATCGTCAATGAACCTTCTTTTAGATACCCACACACTTCTCTGGTTTATTGCAGGAAGCACCCGCATTAGCAGCGAGGCGAAGAGATTGGTCGAATCCGCCGAACATCGCAAGTTCGTAAGCACCGCAAGCATCTGGGAGATAGCTATCAAGGTGAGCATTGGCAAGATGTCACTTGCTGAACCGTTCAACTATCTTTTTCCACGCCAGTTGCAAATCAACGGTTTTGAGCTTCTTCCGATAGCGATCGAACACTCTTCGCTAGTGACGACGTTGCCATTTCATCATCGCGATCCGTTCGACAGAATGCTTGTGGCACAGTCGCTTGTTGAGGAAATGCCGATCGTAAGTATCGACGCAGCCTTTGACCGATATTCGGTTGATCGGCGGTGGGATTAAAAACGCGTGTGAATACTTCGCTTGCGAGGCCTAACAGCGCGCAAGATTTCAATTGCTAGGTTCGGCTCTCAGTATTTCCCAAACATCTTTCGGGACAAACTGAAAACTAAAGGTGAAACCAAAAAGGTATGAGGATCTTAGCTCTACTATTCGTGCTCAATCTTATCTCAATTACGATTTCTGCTCAGTGGGTTAAGCAGACCGTGACCACGACTGCTTCCTTTCGCGGGCTTTCGGTCGTGAGTGAAAAGGTCGTTTGGGCGAGCGGCACGGGCGGGACGGTGATACGGACGATCGACGGTGGAAAGGCGTGGGATGTGATCGCGGTGCCGGGAGCTGAGAAGCTCGACTTCCGCGATATTGAGGCGTTCGACGCGAATACGGCGTACATCCTGAGCATCGGCAACGGAGCCGACTCGCGAATATATAAGACTACAGACGGCGGAAAGACGTGGAAAGAGCAGTTTCGTAATGCGAATGAGAAGGCGTTCTTCGACGCGATCGCATGTTGGGATGCGAAGAACTGCATCTCGATGAGCGATCCTGTCGACGGGCATTACGTACTGATCAACACGACCGACGGCGAGACGTGGAAGCCGATTGTCGGCAATCAACTGCCGGCCGCGAAGGATGGTGAGGCTGCGTTTGCCGCAAGCGGAACGTGTCTTTACATCAACCCCGCGAACGGCGATGTATTTCTGGTCTCGGGCGGAAGTGACGCTCGTGTCTTCAAGTCGATTGATCGAGGTAAGTCGTGGACGTTTGCGAATACTCCGATCATTAAAGGCACCGCGGGCAGCGGCGTATTTTCGATCGCATTTCGAAATGCATTGCACGGTACTATCGTTGGCGGTAACTATGAAAAGCCGACGGATGCGGTCAATACGGTCGCGTATTCCGGGGACGGCGGAAAGGCCTGGCTTGAAGGCGAAGGCTTGAGCGGATATCGGTCAGCCGTTACATACATTGACGACCGAACGACGATTGCCGTCGGCACAAACGGCACCGATATCTCATACGATCGCGGCCGCACGTGGAAAAAGATCGGGGATGAGAATCTGAACGCGGTTGCGGCAAAGGGCAAGAAAGCGGTATGGGCCGTCGGTGCAAAAGGAATCGTCGTAAAACTAAAGTAGGCGATCATTCCCAGCCTAGAACGACCGGGAATGATCTCGCGGGAAAGTTTTACGAACACCAATAGCCGATGTTCAACGTTTGCGAGCTAATGCGACTGCAGCGTCCCGAACCCGGATTGCCAAACGAGTCACATTGTCCGCAAATGGTGTAGTTGCCGTTGTTGTCGCGATAGATCGCTCGGCAAGGCCCTTGCGGGAAATAACTCCAGCAGCCTTCGAAACCGCGGTTGCCGTCCCAAACCGAGTACAAACTATTCGAAGGCGAGATCAACATGTTCGCACTTATCGCCTTAACACATGCGGGCGGTCCTTGTGGTTGCTCGGCAGCGTCGTTTGAGGGAGCCACGGCGTTCACCGTAAGAGGCACGGATAACAAAAACGTCATCACACACGCTTTTAGAAATCGAATCATTGATGGGTCCTCCTTATTAAGCAGCGTCAAGCTGTTCGGCAAGATGGGAGAGAACTTTTCGTGCAGGCGCGATGACGATATCATAGACGCGGACGAGCCTCAATCCTATGAAAACAGTATTTATTCCGGTCGCTTTGCTCACGCTGGTTTTTGCCGCGTCGGGTCAGCCTATCCAACCAGTCATCGAAACACCCGCAAAGAAAGATCCGTTCTCTTCCAAATCGCTCGTTGAAGAGTCGATAAAGAGTGTCCCGTGCAAGATCCCTGAACGACGAGAAGGCGTGAAAAAGTTGTTTCTCGATTCAGGAGTGCAGGAAGCCGACATCGTTTTCGAAACTTTCGATAAAGAAAAGGCGGCTAACGTGATCGTGAAAAAGGCTGGAAAGTCGAAGGAAACGATCGTGATCGGCGCTCACTTTGATCGCACCGGCAGCGGATGCGGCGTCACCGATAATTGGACGGGAGTATCCATAATTGCTCATATATACCGAACGATCAAAGACATGGAAACCGAGAAGAGCTATATCTTTGCCGCGTTTGATCGAGAGGAAGAGGGACTAAAAGGCTCGCGAGAGATGGTTAAGGCCATGCCAGAGTCCGATCGAACAAACGTTTGCTCGATGGTCAACTTCGATAGCTTCGGCCAGGGATATCCGATGGCGCTGCGGAATGCTTCGTCATCGAAGATGGTCAAGTTTGCTGAAGACTTTGCGAAAGAATCGAAGATAAACTTTACCGCTGTGGCAATTGAAGGTGCGAGCTCCGACTCGGCTTCCTTCGTTGAGAAAAAGATTCCGGCAATAACGCTCAGCGGACTTTCTTCGAACTGGCAGGACATTCTTCACTCGTCGAACGACCAAGTCGAAAAGGTCAATATGGACAGCGTCTATTTAGGCTACCGTTTTGGTGTCGTCTTCGTATCGAAGCTTGACGGCTTGACGTGCGATGCATTTCGAAAAGATTAAAAGAGAGTGATAAAGAAAACCAGCAGAAAACTATCGAGTACCTTCAAAGAGTTCGTTAAGAACGAGCGGTCGGGTGCGATCATCCTGATCGTTTGCACGGCGATCTCTCTGATCGCTGCGAATACTGCGTTCGGCCCGAGCTATCTTGGCTTCTGGCAAGGATACGTCGGTCCGCTTAGCGTTGAGCACTGGGTAAATGACGGGCTGATGGCGATCTTTTTTCTGCTGATAGGGCTGGAACTCGAACGCGAGTTGTACGTTGGCGAATTGTCGAACATACGGAATGCCCTGCTTCCGATCGTCGCCGCTGCGGGCGGGTTGAGCATTCCTGCACTCATCCATTTCGGGCTCAATTACGGCACGCCAACTCAAGCCGGTATAGGCATTCCGATGGCGACCGACATTGCGTTTGCGATCGGCGTACTCGCGTTGCTTGGCGACCGGGTGCCGGCTTCTTTGAAAGTCTTTTTAGTTGCATTGGCTGTGATGGACGACCTCGGAGCGATCATCATCATCGCGATCTTTTACACGGCAAACTTGTCGCTCGGATATCTAGGGCTTGCTCTCGGAATGTTCGTGCTGCTCGGCGTGCTGAATCGCCTTCGCGTGATGTCGACGATCCCGTACCTGATCGGCGGAGCGTTTATGTGGTTCTTCATGCTCAAGTCCGGCGTGCATGCGACGATCGCCGGTGTACTGCTGGCGTTCACAATACCATTTACGCACAAGCAGGACGACGTCGAGTCGCCTTCGCACAGGCTTGAACATTTCCTTCACAAGCCGGTCGCTTTTCTGATATTGCCGGTATTTGCTTTGGCCAATACGGGCATCGTGATCGGTGGTGATTGGATGAACGAACTCGCGTCGAGCAACAGCCTCGGGATCATCTTCGGCCTCGTCACGGGCAAGCCGATCGGCATTACGCTGCTGGCTTTCATCGCGGTTGCGATCGGCATCTGTCGTCTGCCGCTCGACCTGAACTGGAAACACATCTTCGGAGCCGGGCTGCTCGGCGGCATCGGCTTTACGATGTCGATCTTTATTACGAATCTGGCATTCGTCGGCGGCGCACCAGCCATCGTTTCGTCGACCGTCAATGCGTCGAAGATGGCGATCCTGCTCGCCTCGCTGACTGCAGGAACCGCAGGATTCATCTGGCTGAAACTACTCGGCAAGCCTAACGCCGGAGACACGGATATGGATACAATGGACTTCGGCGAAGACGAGGCAGTCGCCTGATCTAATGCAGCAAGGATTCACCAGCGTACCTTTCTCGACCGAATCGTCCCATGGAATGACGTCCTACTCCGGCGTCGCGAAATTTTCCGCGGCCGGCATCGTGCTGGAGTTTGAATCCAAGTTCCTGGGCCTGATTCCGGGCGGCGTAAAAGAAGTGCGGCTGCCGATAGGCGAAATATTGGACATCAAGTTCAAGAAAGGAATATTGAAGATCGGTTCAAAGGTCGTCATCCGCACCAAAACCTTTTCCGCCCTTGCCGCGTTACCGAACGAAAACGGCCGCGTCACGCTGAAGCTCATCCGCGAAGATTTCGAACTAGGCCGCTCCGCCGTTGAACAGCTCCAAAAAGAGATTGCCGGACACGCCGCCGAACTCCCGCCTCCGCGAACGCCCGTCGGGGAATTGTTCGACGACGAGAGTGAGGACGAAACTAAACAGCTTGACCGAAATTAGACTATACTGCCCTTGGTATGCATTCGATATCCGTTGAAATACCGGCGACTACCTTCGCCGCTCTCGGCGAGTCACCCGACGAATTTGTAAGCGAGATGCGTATTGCCGCAGCTGTCAAATGGTATGAACTAGGACGCCTCTCACAAGGCAAGGCAGCAGAGGTTGCTGGACTTACCCGCTCGGCGTTCATTGAAGCTCTTGCCCGTTTTGGTGTTTCTCCGCTTCAGATCACACCCGAAGAACTCGCGCGAGACCTCCGTAATGTCGACAAATAAAGCTGTCGTCAACGCATCGCCTTTCATTCTCCTGAGCAAAAGCGGACTTTTGCGTTTACTGCCCGTGTTGTTTGACGAAGTCGTCATGCCTTTGGCAGTTGCGATCGAGATAAAACGCGGAGAGGATTCTGCATCTGATGAACTTCTCACCGCCCGTCAAACCTGGTTATCGGTCGTTAAAGTATCAGCTTCGAGCGAAGTCGTGGCTTGGAATCTGGGGGATGGTGAGACCGAGGTGCTGAGTTTCGCACTTGCGGAGGAAGACTATGTCGCTCTGATTGACGACCGAGCGGCGCGACGCTGTGCGGAAACTTTGCAAATAGGTTTGATGGGCACGTCAGGACTGCTAGTTTTGATGAAAAGAAGAGGGCTTATATCGAGCGTGTCGGAGGAGTTGAACCACCTGCACAAACTCGGACTCTATCTTTCAGAGCAGTTAAGAAACGCAATTCTTTCTGAGGCGGGCGAGTAACGCCAGCAGCGAGCTGCCACGAAACCAGATCGCTTTCCCAGCCGAACCAAGAACAAGCATCTTCGAACAGGGGAAATCGATAATGAACCAGCTCGCGTTAGTCCTTCCGCTTCTCACTATTTTCGCGTTTACCGCGACCGGGCACGCACAGACGACCGTCACAAATTTCGGCCTCAAGGATCAGAACGATAAGTACGTCGAGGTCAATTTCCCGAGCGACAGGCCGGTCGTGCTGATATTCGGAGATCGCAAGGGTGCGGGGCAGATTGACGGTTGGTCGCAGCCGATCTACAAGAAATACGAAGACAAAGTTTACGTCTTCGGCATCGCGTCGCTCGGCGGCGTTCCGAGTTATGCGCGTGGGCTTGTAAGGCGTTTGATCAAGCGTCAGACGAGCTATTCGGTGTTGATGGACTGGGGCGGAAAGGCTGCAAACTCGCTGGGATATCAAAAAGACAAGGCGATGATCATTGTCGTAGGAAAGAACGGCACCATACTCTCTACGAAGTACGGTGCCGCGACCGAGCCAGAGATCAACGAGATCGCCGCGGAGATCGATAAACAACTCAAATAAATTATCTCGCCGAAGCTCTGGGGTCTTGCTTCGGAGTCAGCTTATATTCCTTCGGCGGTGTCGCTCCGAGTAGGTGTTCGACGAAATAATCCCAACGCCGACGCATCATGTAATAGCTGTCGCCCCCGTAGCCGTGCCGGGCGTTGGGGAAGACGATCAGGTCGTAATCCTTACCGGCTTTGGTAAGAGCATCAACGACCAACCACGTGTTGTACGGCGGGACGTTGTCGTCCATGTTGCCGTGGGCCAAAAGCAGCTTGCCTTTTAGATTCTTCGCAAAGTTTTGATTCGCCTGATCGGTGTAGTTCGACTTCACCTTAGAGTCATCCACTTCCGTCGTTGGCTTACCATCCGGCCCCACCATCAGGCCGATGTATCTTTCGCCCCAATCGTCTTCGTAATTGCGGTTATCGTGATTGCCGGATTCGGAAATGCCGACCTTGTAGAAATCGGGAAAGCGGAACATCGCTGCCGCGGTCGCATAGCCGCCACCCGAGTGGCCCCACATGCCGACGCGGTCGAGATCGAGGTAGGTGTACATCTTGGCAAGTTCGCGAAGACCGGCGATCTGATCTTCGAGCGTGTTGTCGGCCATGTTGCCGTAACACACGTCGTGGAAAGATTTGGAGCGATCAGGGTTGCACGTTCCATCTATGACGACAACGATGAATCCAAGTTCGGCGAGTGCCTGATTGTCGTTACGGCTCGGACCGAAGTTTCGGGTCCCGACTCCGCCGCCCTGCGGCCCGGGATAGATGTAATTGACGACCGGATATTTTTTCGAACGGTCTAGATTCGACGGCGTGAACATCAGTCCGTAGAGGTCCCATTTGCCGTCGCGCGACTTTACCTTGATCGGTGTCGGCGGTTTCCAGCCGGCAGCCCGGAGCCGGGAAACATCAGCCTTTTCGAGTTCGACAATCTGTTTGCCGCTCGCGTCGCGCAGCACCACGACGCCGGGTACATCGGGTTTTGAATATGTATCGACAAAGTATTTGCCGTCGGGTGAAAGTGCGATCTGATGATTGCCGTCCTCCGGGGTTAGCAGGGTCAAGGCGCTGCCGTCGAAATTTATCTTGTAAAAATGCGAGAAATAAGGATCGCGGCCTGCTTCGCGTCCATTAGCTTCAAACCAGATCGTCCGCGAGCCGGCGTCAACCTTCACTATCCGCGTAACAACCCAATTGCCTTTCGTGATCTGATTTTTGGGCCGTCCGGTGGCGAGGTCATACAAATATAAGTGTCCCCAATCGTCGCGTTCGGAATACCAGATCGCTTCGTTAGTTGCCGGAAAATATCGCCAGTTGATCTCGCCCTGGCCTGATTCATATTGGGTCTTGACCGTCTCGTCAAACACCTCTCGAACATCGCCAGACGCCGCGTCCGCGATGCGAAACTTAGCCGACTTGTGATCGCGAGTGGATGAAACAAAAGCGAGCTTCGTCGAATCTGCGCTCCATTCGTTGTCGTCGAATGAACCGCCGCAGGAGATGTCGTCGCAAAGCGTGCCCCGGCGGTCGTCGGGTGCGATCTTCAGCCGAACGGTCGTGGCCGCGTCTACGTCGATTATGACGCGACTGATCTTGATAATTTCTTTGTCCTGCGGCAAAGGGTATTTCCACGACTCTAATCTTGGTTCACCCACATTCGTGGTAACGAGATACATGTCGCTCACATTCCGCTGATCCTGTTGATAGGTCGCGACCTTCTTCGAATCCGGCGACCATATGAGGATGGGGCGATTGCTTTTACGCCAGCCGGCATTGTCGGTGGCGTAGCCGAAGTTTTCGACGCCGTCGGTCGTGAGCTGCTTTTCCTGTCCCGTCGCGACGTCCCGCACGAAGAGATTCCAGTTCCTGATAAAGACTTCTTTCTTCCCGTCGGGCGAAATGACGCCGGGCTCCGAACCGACTCGCATCGGACGGACGGCAGCGGCCGGCTGCTGCACACCGATGGCCTCGAGCGTTGCACCCGCTCGCTTTTGGCCGGTCGCAGGGTCAACGATCACGTATTCCCGACCGGTCGCCGTAAGCACCTGATACCAAAACCGGCCATCCGGCAGCCACGTTGGCCTCACTCCCGCTCGATCGACCAGCGGCGCAGTGTTGTAGATCAACATCTTTTCAGCACGGGCATAATCTTCGGCGGTAAGTTGTGGCCGTGTTTGGGCGTCGACACCGTCTAAAAGGCATAGCGAGAGAGCAGCGATAGAAACGAAAACGCGAATTCTTCTCATAGGTTGTAGAAATAAATCGGATCTGGAATATCTGATATTATCTGACATTTCAACTCGAATCGACAATCCAGATATCGAACGATGGAGAAACTTGATGCCTAAATATGTGATCGAACGTGAAATTCCTGGGGCGGGCAAGATGTCGGCGGATGACCTGATGGGCGCGTCGCAGAAGTCATGCAGTGTGTTGAACAAACTCGGAAGTGACATCCAGTGGATCCATTCGTATGTAACGGACGACAAGCTCTATTGCGTTTACACCGCCCCTAGCGAAGCTTTGATCGAAGAACACGCGCTCGAAAGCGGCTTTCCGGCAAATAGAATTTCCGAAGTGAAAGCTTTGATCGACCCGACACGAGCCGGATAGTTGAGTTCAAAGCTCCAAAGATAGGTTCAGAGTTCTAGCTTCAGCTTGCCTTTGTTGCAACGGGTCGTGCGACGGTAAACAATACAAGCTGAAGCTTGAACTCTAAACTTCTTGAACTCTAAACTCGGAAAACTGCTAGCGGTTCATTCGACATCGCCCGCGTTTCTTCAACGCGCGGCGATCGTCACAGCGTTGTCGTTTCTTTTCTTTCTAACTGCTCTAGGTTTTTACCTCGTTTGGCAGAATTTTCTCTATTTCGTTCTCGCGACCGGATTTCTGATCGTGCAGATCTTTACAATGATCGGCTGGTGGATGCAGAAACGAAACGCTGTGAGCATCTATTCAAACGGTATTGTCTATCGTAACCGGTCAATAGAGTGGCCCGAGGTCTCGGGCGTGAGCGAGCCGGCTGGCGGTGGATTGACGATCGATCTAAAGCGCGGCAATTCCCTCACGATCCCATCGTCAATTCAAGGCCTCGACCGGGTCGAATCCTTTCTTATCGAAAAACTTGGCGACTCTTTGCGGCCTTAGCGGTCTTTGCGTTAATCCTTCCGCATTTCAACGCAAAGCCGCGAAGGACGCAAAGAGTTGAATGTGCTAGCCGGCGGCTTCCTTTTTTTTGACCCTTAGTTCTAGTATCCTAATAGTTTGGGTTTAGCAGTTATAATCCGCACTTATACCGCGACGGAGCAACTATGAGCGTTGAAGTTGTCATGCCCCAAATGGGCGAATCGATCACCGAAGGTACCGTATCCAAATGGCTTAAGGCCGTCGGCGACACGATCGAAAAAGACGAGGCGATCCTTGAGATCTCGACCGACAAGGTCGATGCAGAGGTTCCGTCGCCGTCTGCGGGTACGCTTTTAGAGATCCGCCATCAGGAAGGTGAGACGGTTGAAGTTGGAACTGTTTTGGCAATGATCGGAGCAGCGGGCGAAGTCGCTGCGGCTCCAAAGGCCGAAGTCCAAACTCCAAAATCTGAGGAGCCGCCGGCAGCGCCGTCCGAAGTTCCGGACGTTCCGGCGCCGACGATAATCGCCGATTCGGTTCCATCCGCTTCGGCGTCGTCGGCTAGTGCAGAAACCGCGTCAGAGGTCGTAATGCCGCAGATGGGCGAATCGATTACCGAGGGAACCGTATCGAAGTGGCTAAAGTCGGTTGGTGACGATATCGCGAAAGACGAGCCGCTGCTCGAGATCTCGACCGACAAGGTTGATGCCGAAGTTCCGTCACCCGCGGCGGGCAAGCTTCTGTCTATTAGCGTCGATGAAGGCCAGACTGTCGAGGTCGGAACCGTGCTGGCTCTCGTTGGAGCGGCGGGAGCAGCCGTAAATTCTAAGTCGAAGGCTCCGTCATTACCACCTGCGGTAGCGAGTGCGGATGCTCCGTCGTCAGTACCACCTGCGGTAGCGGGTGGGGAGGTTAACGTTAAAGCTCCTCAGGTCAAGGCAGTATCCGCAGGCTCGAATGGGTCGGATGCGACGGTTGACGATCTTCGCCGAACGAAAAGCAGTCCGCTCGTACGAAGTATTGCGAAAGAACACGGCATCGATATCACGCGAATCCCGGGCACCGGAGTCAGCGGCCGCGTAACCAAGCAGGACATAATGTCGTTCCTCGAAACCGGTGCAGCTCTGCGTCCTGAAGATTTGCTCGTAAAGGGTTCCGCAACTCCTGCCGCGGCTCCTGCACCCGCTACTGAAAAAGAGGCACCTACCTATGCTGCCGCACCGGTCGCTCAAGTCGCTGGCGACCGCGTCGAGAAGATGTCGGTGATGCGCAAAAAGATCTCGGAACACATGACGTTCTCAAAACAGACGTCGGCACACGTGACGAGCGTCTACGAGATCGACATGACGAACGTCGCTAAGTTCCGTGACAAGAACAAATCCGGATTCGCCGAGCGTTACGGCACAAAGCTGACCTACATGCCGTTCATCTTCCAGGCGGTAACGAACGCGATCCGCAAGTTTCCGGTCGTTAACTCACAGGTTGACGGCGAAAACATTATCTATAAGGGCGACATCAATCTCGGCATGGCCGTCGCTCTCGATTGGGGATTGATCGTTCCCGTCATCCGAAAAGCGGACACGCTTTCGCTGTCGGGCCTTGCAGTTTCAGCCAACGACCTTGCCGATCGTGCCAGAACGAAGAAACTTAATCCTGACGAAGTGACCGGCGGAACATTCACGATCACAAACCCGGGCGTCTTCGGCGGATTGTTCGGTACGCCGATCATCAATCAACCGCAGGTCGCGATCCTATGCGTCGGCACGATCGAAAAGCGGCCGAAGGTGCTGACCACGCCAGACGGCGACGATTACATTGCGGTCCGGCAGATGGCCTATTTCGCTCTTACCTACGATCACCGCATCGTGGATGGAGCCGATGCAGAGAAGTTTCTCTCGTTTATGAAGGAATACCTTGAGACGGCCGAATTCTCACTCTGATCGCTGGCTAAAAAACTTCTTGATTTATCAGCTTCATCGTGTATTATCTCACGTAGTACTTGAGGTATTTTCATTGCTGGCGGATCTTTCCGCCCTTCAGATGCAACAGAATAGGACATAGCCTAATCTAAAAGCGTTCGATCTGTATAGAAACCGAACGTCCTCCTTCCTAATCACTCGAACAGCCGATTTCGCTAATTATTTTAGAATCAGTCAATTAGGATAATATTTGCCGTGCCGACCAGAAATGGCACGGCGATTGTTAAGAAGCATGCAGCGGAAATCCGCGTTAGGTATTTGACGGGTGTTTGTCGGGGAGATTACGAAGGCTTTGTATTGAAATGATACAACCTTCGACATCGTTCAAGCGTCTATCGCAGGGTTCGCAATAATCTTGATATCGCGAGGAGTTCAAATGAGTATGAAAAAACTAGCAGGAATGTTATTGGCGGTCGCTATCAGCGCCGGTGCCGTATTTGCTCAGGATGCGCAGCTTCGTACGCTGACTGCGGGTCAGAAGTATAAGCTGAAGGGAGCGGTCGTTGCTAAGGATGACGATCAGTCTTTCGTCCTGCGCGACACAACCGGTGTTGACACTCGCGTAGTGATCTCGCCGGAAAGCAGCATCAAGACCAAGGGCGGATTCTTCGGCGGTGGCGATCGAGTTGCCAGCACCCAGATCGTCCGTGGCCTTTACATGGAAGTCGAAGGACGTGGAGATGGATCGGGCAGCCTTACGGCGAACAAGATCCGCTTCGACAAAGACGACTTTAAGGTCGCACAGTCGATCGACACACGAGTTGGACCGGCTGAGGCCCGCCTGACGGCGGCTGAAGAGAATGCAAAACGCGTCTCCGGCCAGATCGATGAGTTGATGGCTATCTCGAATGCAGCACGCGGCGGTGCTCGTGCGGCACAGGAAACGGCTGATGCGGCGGTTGCCGGTGTCAATGCTACCAACGAACGCATCACTGCTCTTGACGACTATGTCGTTCAGCAGACCGAAACGGTTAACTTCCGCGTAGGCAGCTCGGTGCTTTCAGCCGAGGGCAAGCAGAAGCTCGATGCGATCGCTCAGCAGGCTATGACCTTGAAGGGCTATGAAGTTGAGATCACTGGATTCGCATCTGCCGAAGGCGGCACCGCGATGAACAAGCGACTCAGCGAGAATCGTGCACGCTCGGTTATCAATTACCTGGTCGAAACGCACAACATCCCGCTTCGCCGCATCGGAACGTCGTTTGGATTTGGCGAACTGCAGGCTGTTGCCGACAACACGACCCGCGAGGGCCGCGAGCAGAACAGACGCGTTGAAGTCAAGTTGCTTGTCAGCCGCGGCTTGAACCAGAACGTTGAAGTTCGTCCGGTTTCCGAGCCGGCACCTGCGACGGATAATGGCAACTAGTTTGTCATTTGTTTGAATCAAAGAGAGTGGATCGACATCGAAGATGATCCACTCTCTTTATTATTTTTTGACGCAGCTTTTTCGTGTAGTTAGCGAAACAACACGAAAACGGAACTTAGCCCGCCTAACACTATGAAACGCCTACTCAGCCTTACCGCACTTCTTCTCGCTTTCGCTTCCGCTTCCTTTGCACAGACCGCAACGCCTACTCCTCGGCTCGAAGATCAAGAGATCAAGATCGAATCGCGTTTGGTCGTAATTCCGGTGTCGGTCACCGACGCGGCCGGCAACCCGGTGACGAATCTCGGCAAGAACGATTTTACGGTGGTTGAAGAAGGAAATCGGCAGGAGATCGATAACGTAGGGAATGCGGACGTCGTGCCGCTCGAGATCGCTTTGCTCTTCGACGTTTCGGCTTCGACGGATGCGATGTTCAAGTTTCAACAGGAAACGGCGGCGAAGTTTTTGCAGGATGTTTTGAAGCCGACGGACCGGGCGACTGTCTTTACGATCGGTGCTTCGCCAGTAATGCTTGCCGGCCGCGATACAAGCGACAAGGCGATCGCATCGGTTCGCACCATCACGCCGACAAAACAATTCACGGCGTTTTATGATTCGATCGCGGCTGCTTCGGAATACCTCGCAAAGAACGCGCCGTCCGGAACGCGGCGAGTGATCGTCGTGATATCCGATGGTGAGGATACGAACAGCACCCGCGTAGCAAGGGCGATTCAAGATGGCTATAAACGGGCCGGTGAAAAGATCAACACTATCGACACGAAAGCGCTCTATCAACTTACCGTCAACAGCCGTAACGAAGCGAGCCTCAAAGAGCGCGTTCGCATTGGCAAGTCGCTGCAGGATGGAGATACGGTTTTTTATTCGATCAATCCGGCGGGAAGTTCTTATCAATTAAATCAGATGAGCATGTTCGGGCAGGAGAACATGGAGCGTTTCGCACTCGAAACCGGCGGCACGGCGTTTTTGCCGAAGTTCTTGCCGATCGACACGAAAGACACGCTTGCGAACTCGGGCAACATGAAACGAAATGCGACCACGCTCGAAACGATCTTTCGTCAGCTTGCCAATGAGCTTAGGGCACAATATCTCGTCCAATATTATTCCGACGCCGAGTTTCCGGAGGGCCGTTTCGTAAAGCTCGCCGTCTCGCTTAAGAACCCAGCGTCGAATAAGCTGCGAGCTCGCCAGGGTTACTACGTGAAAAATTAAGAGTAAGGATTTTTTAACGCGGAGTCCGCAGTGATCGCAGAGTTCGTCGAACAACCCCGCGATCACGGCGGACTCTGCGTTTCAAAACACCAGCGAAACCGTCAAGCTCCAGCCTGCTTCAAGACCTTCTTTTTCAACTCCGGATTGATCACCGGCTTGCCCATTAGCGGTTGATCTTTTGGCGAAGGCGATGCTTTTGGCGTGGGTGAGGGCATGGCGATGGCTCCCATTAATGCTTCGCGCTCGGGCGTGGGCGTTGCGTAAGGGATCACTTCGCCCATTACCACATTCTTCTTTCCGAAAACGGACGCCACACCAAACAGGCCGACCAGGCTGATGAAAAGCCCGAACGCAGCAGCCGCGGCGACCGACAAACGACGCTTTACAGCCGCCCAGCCGACGGGGCACTCCTGCGTAAGCACAGTGCCATCGGCACGTTCGAAATATCTCACGCATAGCCGGCCTTCCGATAGCCTCAGCAAGTTCTCCGCGTCATAGGTCGTCATTCCCGAAAGGTTGTAGACGTGCAGCTTGCAATCTCCGCAAAACCGCTTTCGGTTGTCGCCTGCCATCTGATCCCAATCCGCCGAGCACGGGCTCGCCACCTTCAAATTATTTAACGGGCTGTCGTATTGCTTTTCCATAACAATTAGAGGAACGGCCGTCATCTTCGAAGCTTGCACAAAAACTTTTTTTCCAACTTTCCACTCTTTTTTTCCGCGGATAACGCAAACGGCTCCTACCTCCTGCGTCTTGCAATTTGCTGGTAACAGGATTAAAGTACGCCGATATTAAAAAAAGTCTGGAGAATTGGATTCATTAGTCGTCTGACTGACGTTTAACGCCATGTTTGGCTAGCGGCAGCTGTCGAAGCCGTTCTGGATTTGCCCTCAACCCCTCCAGTGGCTTGAGCGGTAACAGGCCGGGTAACGGTGTGGGAGACGGTATCCGGCCGCTAATCTTTGATATCGATTTCAAGCGTTGCCTCACATGATCAAACGCTTGATCGAACGGGGTAGGAAGGACGAGCTTGTTTCGGGTGAACAACGTAAACAATTGCCGCCAACTGCCCCTTTTTATTTCAATATTGCCCGCCATCCGAGTGGGTTTTCCCCCAAGGGTAAAGGGACGCGAGCCTGATAGGTTTTCGCGTCCCTTTTGCTAGTTCTGAGCTAAACGCTGCTCACGCTCGCCGCCCGTTTACCGGAATAGACTCGCGACATGCGGAGGCAGTTTGCGAAAACTCTGGCAGTGACGTTAACGCTATCGGGCTCGGTTTCGGTGGTCGAGGCCGCCCGGCCCGCCTTTATCAGCCATCCTTTAGACGCCGCCGCGTTCAAATCGTAAGTTGGCGACCAGTCTTCGCTCGCTGGTGCGTTACCTTCTTTATCTACGACGCTGCTCTCGAGCAGCAGCTCGTCTATCTCGGTGTCAGTCAACTCCGGCCCGACGTCCCACGCGGTTATCTTTTTCAGTTTTTCTTTGGGTGTTTCCATAATTTTGCCCGCGAAATACGCGAAAGACCGCTAAAGGAGAATTTAAACGCGGAGATCGCTGATTACGCTGTGTTCTTTTGAAAGGCTCTCTGCGGTCATTGCGATCTCTGCGTTAAAACTATTTCGCGTCTTTTCGCGTGTTTCGCGGGCTAGTCTCCTAGCTCTTGTCCGCGATCAAACAAGCCAGGGCACTCGGGCGGACGACCTTGGCTCCGTAGACGTGAAGTCCCTTTATGGCATCGCCGAAAAGCTGTTCCGGTTGATAAGTCTGCAGGTCCAGGATCTGCTCGGCGTAGGTGGTGGCGATGCGATGGCCGGCGATGATCCGATACTTTTCGCCGGCTGTATTCGGCACGCTGTTGGACTTCAGTATCGTAAAGCCGGCCGCTTCGCCGACCGCTCCGTTAGCCAAGGCACGATCGGAACGCAGCGTTCCGGCGTTGATGAAACGGTCGTCTTTCAGCAGCAGGCCGTGGAACCACGCGGGGACGACACAAAATCGGCCGTCGAGCGGTGTGTTCGATTCGTCGAGCAACACGCCGAGATCAACGAGATACTCGTAGGCGTCATCAGCCGTGGGTTCCTTGGGCGTAACAAGCGAGCCGATCTGGTTGCCGCCGGGAACGGCCGCGTCCATCAATCCGGAGATGTACGCGTCAGCCGCGTCGCGCAGCTTCCACGCCGAACGCCTCATCGCTTCATCGAGCACGTTCACAATCGATTGCGCCCGGTCGATCGAATCGACGTAAAAGTGAAAGTATTTCTGCTGGTTGATGGCCATCGTCTGGTCCGAATCGGTGAGCGTTTCGGGGTCGCCGATGGGTGTATCCTTCTCGTAATCGCCGATCGTAACGTCGCCGATAGAAGCGATCTTAACCGTATTTCCGGCTAAGCGTATATCTCCTTCGTAATCGCGGTTAGACACATTCGTCTGTCCGTATACGAGTTCTTTGTCCAATGCCGAGAGCAGCCTCGCCGCCCATACTGTAGGGATGAATGTTAGTGACATAGTGTTTATTTTTCTCCTGAACTTGCCCGCGAAATACGCGAAAGAGCGCAAAAGCTTTTTAACCGCTAATCACGCGAATATCGCTAATGATTACTTGCTGAAAGTTGACCTGCGATCGGGAGGGATCGGTGGGTTCCGAAGGAGGATTCGCGTTCATTGGCGTTATTTGCGGTAAGATTTTTTCGCGCCTTTTCGCGTATTTCGCAGGCTAAATTAGCTTGCGAGTGTAGCTTTCACCTCGTTCCAATCGAGTCGCTGGATCTCGGCTGGGGTCATCCGGGCGAGGGCTTCTTTAGTGAGGGTTGGACGCGATGCGCGGCCGGCAGAGGCGTCGATAGAAGGAGTAGCGAACTGCTCCGGCCAGGTCTTTCGAAGATGATCGATTACCGCCTCGGCATTCGTTAGACCGCCCTCTTCAGTGAACTGAAAGCTCTCCTTCGACTGCGCTGCCAACAGCTTCGGTGACCTCGCACCGGCCTTCACGAGCCGGGACTCTATATCATATATGGCAGCACGCATGTGTAGCTCTGCCATGAGTCGATCATTCTCGGCCGCGAGTTCGTCGGCCGTCTTGGACACACTCCCTAACGGTCGTGTTTCCGCCTCTGGTTCTGTGACTTCTGTGTTTTCTGTGGTTGGTTGTTCGTTGTTCATAGTTTTGTTATTGCATGTGAAAAAACGCGAAAACTTTTCAACCGCGAATCTCCGGTAAAATGCGAATGTCTTATTCCGCGTCTTTTCCTCTTGTTCTTCTTATTCCGTGGTTAAGGTTTTAAAGGCAGAACCACGGAACAAGAGGAAGGCACAGAACAAATCTGAAATTCGCGAAGATTAGCGCTATTCGCCGTGAAGAATTCTTAGTAGCCGGCTTCGCGGAGGATCTGCTCAGGGGACACGCCGAGTTCGAGTTTCAGGCGCAGATTCTCTAGCACGTCGCGTTCGTTCGCGGGTGACGGATCTTCCCATCGGGTCGACAGGGAGATATCTGAAAAACCGGAAAGCCTGAGTGCGAACGACATCGCGTCAGCCCAAACGGCCCCAAACTGCTCTTGACGATCTCGGACTTTGGCGAGAAAACGCGTCTCAGCTTTCCGCAAACTCTCGCCCGACGGAAACCCGCGGATCTGCGGCATAAGGTAATACAGCGGTGTCCCGGTGACCGACGCCATGTCGATCCGGAACCCGTCCTTCACCTTCAAAAACTGTTCGAGGTCGGTCGCTCCAAATTCGCCGAAGCGAGCGTCGGCGTTTTCGGCATACCAGATGTTCTCCATCCCGAGCCTGAACGGCGGGATGTCTTTGCCGGTAGTCTCATCTTTCAGCACTTCGATTCCCGCCGCCCAGCGCTGGCGAAACGAGCAGACCTCCATCGCCACCAGCATATCGAGCACGCTCTTATTCGGGCCGTCTTGAACCGGCATTGCATCTTCGATCTCGCTGCGGCGGAACGTGCCAATGTCGGCGTTATTGGCGAAGTGGAAAACAGGGACTACGCCGAACGGATTGTTCAGCGTGTGCGATTCATCGCGTAACTTTTCTCCCGTCTCATTTTTGTACGAGCTAAGGCTCGCACTCTGAACCGTGAAGCTCCTCGCATCCGGAATGAATTGCGCGTGCCGGTCTTCAGCGACATACTTTTCGATCCTGTCGGGGAAGAAAAGATTGAGACGCGTTCGTTTGTCAGCATCGCGCCACGTTTTGGCCGCCCACGCGATCTGGCCGGGTTCGTTCTCGTCGTAATGCACGGTGCAGCTCTCGGCCGATTGTGGGACTATCTGCACGCGGCCGTCGGCAACTGGCCAGACGATCACGTAGGCATCGCCGTTCTTCAGCGCCTCTTTATGCACTTCGCCCGAGCGGATCGACATCCGGTTCTCACGCCAAATCTGGCGGGTAAGAGTGACGGCTTCAGCCGTTGCTTCAGGAGAACGCGTAAACGCGTCACTCTTACCCTCGATCGCGAATTCGGCGATCTTCAGCTTGTCTCGCACGGCGTCGACGATCGCCGGACAAAGGTTCAACGCGAATTCGCGAAAAAGATTACCGAACGTGCTCGCGAATTTTTCGCTCGCGAAGTTCAGGTCTTGCTCGCCAGCGTAATACCGACGGCTCTTGCGATACCGCGCCGCCTGGCTTCGAAACTGGTCAATTGCTTGTTCTAGTGTGTGGTTCATATCTTCTTCCTTTGCCCGCGAAATACGCGAAACAACGCGAAAGTTTTTACCGCGAATCTACGCGAATAGCGCTAATAGCCTTGCCTGAAAAAGATTCGCGTTCATTTGCGTTATTCGCGGTTGAAAGCTTTTTCGCGGCCTTTCGCGTATTTTTGCGGGCGAAAATCTGTTATCTCAGCACCGCACCCGCGGCGATGCCGATCAGGATGTCGCCGAGGCGTTTCCAAGGTGACGACTTCTTTGCCTTGAGTGAATCGATCAGCCGCTGCTGTGCGGCGATCACTTCGTCTTTGGCGGAGAGCGTCTCAGTTTTAGCGGCGAGTGCGGTTTTGAGCGCGTCGCTCTCGGCCTTTCTGCTCGCGTTTATTTCGGATAGGATAGCGACGTTGCGCGTCTCAGTTTCAAGGCGATCTTTCAACAGACGGTTCTCTCGCTCGAGCAGATCGATCAGCCGACGCGATGCTTCAAGTTCCGCGACCGCAGCGGCAAACGCATTCGTAAGAGTGACGGCTTTAGCCGTTTCCGGAGAACGCGTAAACGCGTCACTCTTGCTGGCAGGGGTGGCCGAGGTTGGCGAGGCGGGCGCAGAGTTCGCCGGTCGTGGTGTCGATTGCGCGTATGCGACGGGCACGCTCGACATCACGCCGAGCAGCACCGACATCGCCGCTGATATTCTTAAGTTCTTCATCCTGTCTCCTCGCGACTGATGCGATCGCCGCTAGTTCGCTTTCGAGATATTCGATCTTCTTTATGTATTCAGCCGCCTTGGCCTCTGCGATGTAAGACTGGCTTTCCTTCTCGTCCGCCGCCTTCTTCGCCCGCGTCACCTCGCCTTCGAGCCGGTTGAGTTTGTGGTTGGAGACGAGTGACGCGATCGCTAGTCCCGCGATGATGATCCCCGCCGCCGCGGCGACGATCAGTTTGGCTTGTGTGGTCATAAGATTTTTGCCCGCGAAATTTGCGAAATTCGCTAAAGGGAGAATGTAAACGCGGAGATCGCGGAGAACGCAGAGAACGCAGAGGGTAATTTTTGGAAACCTCTGCGTTCACTTCGGCCCCTGCGTTAAAATCTCCTTTCGCGGCTTTTCGCGTATTTCGCGGGCAGCCTCCTCTCGCCGTTTCATATGGATCTGCAGCATCACGTCTACAGTCTTTCCGATCGAGAAAAACACGATCGGCAGTACGACGGCTGAGATGATCGCGAGCACGGTCTTCAGCTCGATCGCCGCGAACAATGAAGTGGACGTGCTGATCCACGCGATGAAGATGTTCTTTATGTCATTCATAACTGTTTAGAGTTCAAGCTTCAGCTTGTTATCGTCTGCGGCGAGACGATTCGGGTCGAACGGAGGCAAGCTAAAGCTTGAACTCTGAGCTTTCCCGAAGCTTGCCGAGTGTAATCTGCCGATAGATAAAGAGCGCGACGAGGACGCCGGCGATGATCGCGACGACGAGCCAAACCTCTCGCGGAACGCCCGCGAAGAATCCGCCGATCGCCCAGATCATTTGCCACAAGGTTCCCGCGATGGTTGCCCACAGCGACTTTGCCTTGTCGGTCCGCGTCGTTGTCGCGGTGATAATCCGCTCGGCCTGATCGACCCTAGCCGCAATCTCTTTCACCTTACTCTCCAACGCGTCTACCGCCTTCGCCGCATCCGCGGTCGTGGTGGGAGCCGCGACGACTTTTGCGTCGCGGCTTTTCTGGTCGGGTTCTGGCTGGATAGTCGGTGGGGTTTCGACGGGTAGTTGGAGGTCCGAGTTTCGTAATAAATAGCCGTGGACGTTCATCGGCAGTTCCAGCTGCCAGTTGCCGCGGGCGATCTCTTTAAGAAAGAAGTTAGTTCGATAGGTCGTCGTACGAAGCCGGGCGATGCTCTTGAGCCATTCGTGGCGGTGTTCGACGTAAAGCCTGATCCAAGTCTTCTCATCGCGAACCGGTCCGAGATGTTCGGCGGGCGTCCGCCATGACCCGTGCACGATCGAGTCGTAAACGACTGCGAACGACAGCGGCAGCGTGAATCCGAACGCCTGGCATTCATCGATCGCGGCCTTCATATATCGCTCGGTCGCGATCGCGTCCTGTGCGGCTCGCATCTCCTTTGTCGCTGCCGCGCTTTTGAGCGCTTCCTTGAATCGCGAGTCGCCGGCAAGTGTGTCGATCGCGAGCTTTGTCGAGCGGCGGAGGATCGGCAATCGAGACTGCAAGGTTTCGCTTCCGGCTGATGCATCTGTTGCGAGATATTTTTCGACGACCTGCATGAGCGATCCCGAGCGATGCGTGAATTGCTTGATGCCGTAAGAGACGCCCGCACCGTCATTCAGCACCGCGATCGCCGAATAGTTGCCGTGTGGTTTGCCGGTCTCAAATATGTTCACGATCGCCGCTGCCTTGCTGATATCTTCTTGTTTCATACTTGCAACTTTCTCTTGACGGATATACATCCGTTGGATATAGTAGAACGGTCGGGCGATATAGGACGACGCAGACTGATCTGACTTGTTGTCGCCGCTTACATATCGCCCGGCCATGATCAGACTATCGAGAGGCAGGAAAAATGAACATATCGATTCGCGAGATGCGTGAGAGAAACGTAAAACGTGCAATCCGTGAAGAACGTGAGGTCCAGTTTATGCAGCAGAGAGATGAAACAAAGATACGACCGAAAGTCAGACTGTCGGAGATCGAAAGGATTATGAGGAAAGAAAGGTACATAGTTCCACCGCCATCGCGAACCATGCTTTTGAGGCTCATTGAAGACGGGACATTCGAAACAGCTGGTAGTAGCCCAACGTCACTAGGGTGGCTCGTCTACGAGGACTCATTTCGCGAATGGGTGCGAAGCCTGGACGACGAGTAAGACTCTCTTGCCCAGAAGCGCGAGATTGCATATTCTTTTGTCGTTCGGCTTACCGACATTTTATATGAGAAAGCTAAGCGTCTTCGCACTCGTCTTTGCGGCTCTCGCCACGGCCGTCTTCGCTCAAGAAAAATTACTTACCGTCGATGAGATCTTTAGCCCCGATCCTGCCGTGCGTGTACCGTTTGGCGGCTCGACGGTTCGCATCACGTGGACGACCGACGGACGATCGTTCCGGCAGATGCAGAACGGCAGGCTCGTGCGTGTAAACGCCGAGACCGGCGAGGCAACTCCGTTTTACGACGATAAGCGATTTGCGGCAACGTTGGTCGAGGTTGCCAAAGTACCCGAGGCGGACGCGCTTCGACTTTCGAATTCAGTGTCGCTGCAGTTCGATAAAAGCGAATCGGCGATCTTGATTACGCACGCAAACGATCTCTGGCATTACACTGTTGCGACCGGTCAGCTCAAGCGGCTGACGGATAACGCGGATGAAGAAGCCGAAGCGGATTTCTCGCCGGACGGAAAGTGGGTCAGCTACGTTCGCGAAAACAATTTGTATGTGGTTGAGGTTGCTCGCGGCCGTACAAAGCAGTTGACTCGCGACGGCAGCAAGAATATCTACAACGGAGCTCTCGTCTGGGTCTACGAAGAGGAACTTTATGGACGCGGCAACAAACGCGGCTATTGGTGGTCACCGGATTCGTCGAAGATCGCGTTCTTGCGGTTAGACGATTCCAAGGTGCCGCCGTTCATTATCGTCAACGACACCGTGACTGACCAGGTAATAGAGAACACGCCTTATCCGCAGCCCGGCGATCCGAACCCGACCGTGCGTCTCGGAGTCGCGGACGTGTCGAGAAGTTCTTTCATTCCTAACGCGGGACGCATTCCCGGTATCGGCGGTCGTCTTCCGGCTGCTGTCCAACGCCTCGGCGATTCGGTCCGGTGGGCAAATCTGAATGCTTACAAACCTGAAGACCTGCTGATCGCGAGGGTCGCGTGGGCTCCGGAGAGCAAGGTAGTCTTTTTTCAGGCACTGAATCGGGAACAAACCTTCCTAGACGTAAATGCGTTTGGGCCGGACGGAAAAGTGATGAAGGTGCAAACAGAAACATCACCCGCCTGGGTCGAGGTCTATGATAACCAGACATTTCTGACTGACGCGAACGAAAGCTGGATTTGGCAATCGGCCCGCAATGGATGGCGCCATCTATATCTGTACGACGGAACCGCGAAGTTGACGCGTCAGCTTACGAATGGCAAGTGGGAGATCCGCGAGTTCTTCGGCGTCGATCCCGATAATACTTGGGCCTATTTCTCTGCGACGAAAGACGGCCACATCGCGGTTAATATCTACCGCGTAAAGATCGCCGACGGAACTATCGAGCGGCTGTCGCAGGGCGAAGGCTCGCACTCGGCACTGTTCAATTCGACGTTCACACACTACGTATGTGGTTGGAGCGACGTGAATACGCCGCCGAAACAGCGGCTTCACAAATCGGATGGAACGCTCGTCCGCTCGATAAATGAGAATCAGGTCGACGCCTTGGCGCAATACAAACTCGGCTCGACGGATTTTCTCAACGTAAAAACTCGCGACGGATTCGAGATGGAGGCGATGATGATCCGCCCGCCCGATTTCAACGCGAGAAAGAAATATCCAGTGCTCATTTACACCTATGCCGGGCCGCACGCGCCGCAGGTACGCAACGGTTGGGGAGCGAGCCGCTACATGTGGTTTCAGATGCTGGCTCAGAAAGGTTACGTGATCTGGGTGTGCGACAATCGCTCGGCCAGCGGCAAAGGCGAAGAATCGGTTTGGCCGATCTATAAACGCCTGGGTGAGCTCGAGCTTCGAGACATTGAGGACGGCGTTGGTTATCTAAGATCGCTAACGTTCGTCGATCCCGAACGGATCGGATTGTTTGGCTGGAGCTATGGCGGATTTATGACGACCTATGCGATGACGCACAGCAAGTCTTTCAAGATGGGCATCGCCGGCGGTTCGGTGACGGACTACGCTCTTTACGATTCGATCTACACCGAACGCTTCATGCTCACGCCGCAAAACAACCGTGCGGGATATGAAGGTACGGCGGTACATCGTCGAGCAAAAGATCTGCACGGTCGCCTGCTGCTGATCCACGGAATGATGGACGATAACGTGCACATGCAGAATACGACCAAGCTCGTGTTCGAACTCCAAAAAGCCGGAAAGCAATTCGACCTGATGCTTTACCCGACCCAACGCCACGGCATCGCAAATCCGGCGCAAGTACATCATTGGTACACAATGATGACGGATTATGTTTTGAAGAATTTGTAGAGATGGCTAAATGTTTAGCAACTTTAGAAGGTCATTTCGGCTAAGGTTGTGGTGAGCGGAAACATCATCAAGGATCGAGGCTAAAGTGCCAAGCTTGATTGGATCGTGGTTAGGAATTGTTACGTGATGAGTCCCGTTTTTCTCTGTCGTCACCCTTATGTGACTGCCGCTCTGACGAGAAACTTCGTAGCCAAGAACTCGAAGCCCTTTCACTAGTTGGCTCCCGACACATCGCAAGGTAATCTCATGCGGCGAGGACTTCTTCACTCACGAAGTGCAGCCTGATTATTGAGGGCTTTTCAGCTGGATCAAAATGACATCCGACGGCATCGCGGATATTCGACCGCAGCTCGTCAATGTCATCGCCTTCGGTAAATATTGACTGTCCGAGTGCTCTGGCGGTGTACCCGCCCTCGACTGCATTCTCGACCAGAAAAATGATCTCATTCATAATCCGATGAAAAGTATATCAGACAATCCAAGCCTAAAGATCGCACTGTTGCTCTCTCTTTTAATAGTTCCGCTGTCACTGGATGTCCACAGCCAAACCGACAAACGTATCGACGATATTCGAAGTCTCTACACAAGCACGAACAGCGCTATTGAGGTTGCCGAACGCGAGGCTCCGTATTCAGAGATTTACGTTGTCGAGCTTACGGTAAACAAGACGGGCAATCAGTATCCGGCGGTTGGTACTTATTCGCACATCGCGAAGTTCTATTACACTTACGGCGACCGCGAAAAAAATCCTTATCCCGACCGGCTGATGAAGATCAACGTAACAACCAAGCGTGCGGCTTCGATAACGATCAGCGAGTTTCTATTCAACACGACTGGCCAACTCGTCTTCGGCCTTGTGAAGACCGATGGCGAAGAGCAGCGAGAAACTCGGATGTATTTCGCCGCCGCTCAGCTGATAAAAATGTCTGACAACGACAAGGACGTGAACATTCGACTCAAGCCCGTTCAAGACACGGCCGCCACCTTCAAACGCGAATCGGCTCGGCTTGTGACCCTTTTTAATGCCTCGATGAAAGAGGGCCTTTAAGTGATCTTCTATCCATTGCGAACGTAGCAAACACCAGCATTTTCCGTGTAAAGCGGATTAGCCTTAATGGCAGCGTAAAGGCTGTTCAGGCTCGCCGTTGTTGCGGAACCTGTAGCGATGATCTCTTCAACCGCCGGCATCGCTGCTACACGACTGGGCGAAGTTATTCGGCTGCGGCTTAGCCCCATTCGTCGGGAATAAAGGATCTCCGCAATGTAGCAGGCGGCTTCGTCCCAAACTGTCAAAATTCCGCCGCTTCTCGTTAGGTCGAGCGATGCGTGAACCGCCTCGTGTATGAGCATTCCTTCCTGTACGCGACCGTGCAGCGGCTGGCAGTAGAGCGAATTGGCGGCGATCTGGATCGGCGTCGGATATGCCGCGGCGTTGGTCGACGTGCTGGCGGCGCTGTAGTAGAGAGCTCCCGCGCCGCTCGACGGCATTTGCGATTGCTCGACGACAGTTAGATGAACGGAACCTCGATCGATCGCGTCAGCAACACGTCGAAACGTCGAACCATCAACCGACAGATTTCCGTTGTTCGTGGGGATCGTGAATCGGACGCGTGTCGGCACCGGTCCTCTGAGAAAATTAATCACGCTTCTTCTGCTCATAGCTGCGGGCTCCTGCCTTTTCTTTCCGACGGCTTCGTAATGCCGCCACGAAGAAAAGACAGGTCGATCAAGCGGTTTTTGCGAGATTCGGAAAGGAATCAGGGCTAAAGATCGGCCGGTTTATCGACGTCAAATGCGGCAACAGGCAGCGATATGGCGATTGAGTTACGACCGCGGATCAGATCGCGGGCACCTTTGTCGCCCGAAAGCTTTAAAAGATCGTCGAAGACCTCGCTGGAAAACAGCGCCGGAACGCCGCGGACACCTTCGTATTCGGCGGCGATGATCGAGGCGCGAGAGGTTGAGAACTGAGCAAGAAAATCGAGCAGATCGCTGCCTGAGATCTTCGGTTGATCGCAGGTCGAAATGAGGATCGCGTCGAGATCCGATTCAGTTTCAAGCAGGCTGCGAACTCCGAAGGCAATCGACGACCCCATACCTTCTTCCCATCCTTGATGGACGAAGATCCTGACGGCAAGTCCGTCCAACGCTTGCCGCGTGCCGTCGACTTCCGCACCGAGAACTACGATGACAGGCAAGCAACCGGCCTCTATCAGAGTCTCAGCGGCGCGGCGGATGAGTGTCTTTCCTTCGTATTCGATCAACTGTTTCGGCCGGCCAAGCCGCGATGAACTACCGGCGGCAAGCAGTAGCCCGGCGACACTATTTTCGGTCATAGATCGGCGCCTGGCGGTCGCGCAATGGGCCGCCGTTTCGATGTTTCAGCACGCTTTGTATCTCGGCAACAATGGATATCGCGATCGCCTCGGGCGTATCGCCGCCGATGTCCAATCCCGACGGAGCACGCAGTCGCGAAAGCTCGACATCCGCAAAAGGTTTTCCAAGCTCTTCCATCATCTGTTGCGTCCGCCGCTTTGGCCCGAGCGCACCTACGTAAAAGGCTTTCGATCGTAACGCTCCCGTCAGCATTGATTTGTCGCGATCATAGTTGTGATTCATCAAGACAAACGCAGTGAGATCGTCCACCTCCCACTCCGGTGCGGCGTCGCGATCGAGTTTCACGAGTTCATCGCAATTCGGAAACCTCTCTTTGGTCAGAAATGCGGGCCGGTGATCGCAAACTTTTACTTCCCATCCGAGGGCATGGGCCGCGTCCACCAGCGGAACGGCATCAGCACCGGCGCCGAAGATGTAGAGCTGCACAGGCGGCACGATGCGCTCGAACGCGACCTCGATAAATTTCTGGCTGACCTCGCAAGCAATCGTCTCGTAGTTCGAACGGGAATCTGCGAACGTCCGAAGATCGTCGCCGATCGAAGGCAGCTCTTCAAGCGATTCGCCGTTTCCGATCCGTCGTCCGACCGGAAGCGAATCGACTTCGGAACGGATCACGACCGCTCCGAAATAAGGCTTACGCTTTTTGTAAACCGATCGTATCGCCGCTATCGTCTTTGAGTTAGCACTTACCGCTTCCATCAAGATCCGCAACACGCCGCGGCATCCCATATTTAGGCTGAAAACCGAATTCTCGTCAGCCGTCGTGTCGTATTTAAAAACTTCGGCGACTCCGGTTTCGAGAACACGCTTCGCCCGCTCCAGAACGTCCGCTTCGAGACATCCGCCCGAAACCGTTCCGGTCGTATCGCCATTTGCCTTGATCAGCATCCGCGCACCCGGCAGCCGATAACCCGATCCTTTCAGATCGACTACTGTCGCAAGTACCGCTTTCTCACCTGCGGGCAGCGAGCTGATCTTCTTCAAAATTTCCCTGATCTCTTTCATTCGCGACCTATTTGCAGAAGCCCGCGCGTTAGCAACGGCGTAACATTCAAGTTGGAAGTTACGCCCTTGCTAACGCGCGGGCTTCCGCATTTTTCCCTAATCTACTCCGGGCACGCGGCGCCGTTATCGACCCACTCCTTTACCTTGGCGTCAAACTGCTCAAAGCTCATAGGCGGTACTGATCGGCCATTGCCGGGCTCCCACGCCCACATCACGAGTGCATCGCGCTTGTGAACGTGCTCCATAGCCTCTTTCGCCGTCTTAAATCCGCCGTTCTGTTTCGGATCTTTGAAGTTACGGCAGAGTTGACCGGCGGTCAGGCCCTGGAACGGCATCTTGTGTGGCGCGGGCGGCATGTGCCAGTCTTTGGTGGTGCCGGGCGGAAGATGCGGACCGTCAAGATTCTCGTTTTGGTGACAGGTCGTACACTTCATCCCGTAGACGCCCCTGCCATCTTTTCCGCGGGTCACGCCTTGGGTATGCGGCGTCATCTCGTCGCCCTGCGTCGGCGTATCTCCGGCGGGATGGCAGTTGGCACACCTCGCCGAAAAGAATACTTTCGCCGTCTCATTGAATGCCGCGATCGAAACCGCTTCCCGATCAAGACCGGAATCTCCCAATGTCCCGACAAGGGTGTTGTCCACTCTCGGAGCTAATCCACCGGTCCATGCAAATCCGGCGAGAGCGAATACGGCAATGCCGATAACGGCGAGTTTGAGATTGTTAGTTTTTGAGAATCTCATAAAGACATCTCCGGAATTCTTGCCCGCGAAATAAGCGAAAATCGCTAAAAAATAGCTTCGCGGGTCAGGATCATCAGTGAAAAGTCCGATTCCTAAATTTCGCGTTCTTTAGCTAATTTCGCGGGGAATACATTCTTACCCGCGAAGTTCCTCCGGCCTTACCGGTAGGCTTCTGATCCGCTTGCCGGTCGCCGCAAAGATCGCGTTGACGACCGCCGGAGCGATCGGCGGTGTGCCCGGCTCGCCGACTCCGCCGTGCTTCTCGGTTGACGGGACGATATACACCTCGACCTTGGGCATCTCGTTCATCCGCAGCATCTTGTAGTCGTAAAAGTTTCGCTGTTTTACGCCGCCATTTTCTATGTTGATCTCGCCGTAAAGAACCGCCGTGAGTCCATAGACCATGCCGCCTTCCATCTGCGCGACAACCGTGTCAGGATTAACGACTTGTCCGCAATCGCATGCGATCACGACGCGATGAACTTTAACGTGCCCGTCTTTATCTACCGAGACTTCCGCCACTTCAGCGACGTAACTACCGAAACTTTCATGGACGGCGATGCCGCGTCCCATGCCTTTTGCCAACCCCTTGCCCCAGCCAGCCTTTTCAGCCGCGAGCTTCAAGGCTCCGGCATGGCGCGGATGTTTGGCGAGCAGCGACATCCGATATTCATACGGATCTTTGCCCGCCGCGTGCGCTACCTCATCGAGGAAGCATTCGGTAGAGAATGCCGTATGTGACGAACCGACAGAACGCCAAAAACCGACCGGCACACCGTGTTCGGTCCGGACCCAATCGACGAATAGATTTTCGGTGTCGTACGGTAAGTTGTGTGCGCCTTCGGTCGCAGAATCGTCAAGACGGTCGGGCGGCTGAGCGAATCCGAACAGTCCGGGTCCGAGCGACGCCATGATCGACGGAGTAACAAGCCGATGCTGCCAAAAAACCGGCTTTCCGGCGGCATCAATTCCCGCCGACATCACGTTGTATGCCGACGGCCGGAAGTAGTCATGGTCCATGTCGTCTTCCCGCGTCCAGACTACCTTGACCGGTTTGCCCGAAAGCTTCGAAAGCCGGACGGCGTCAATCACATAATCGCCAAGACGCCTGCCGAATCCGCCGCCAAGCAGAGTGTTATTGACCTTCACTTTTTCAGGCGTGAGGCCTAGCTCTTTCGCGACCATTCCCTGCACGACCTGCTGAGCCTGAATGCCGCTCCACACCTCGGCGCCGTCCGCACGAACGTCCGCCGTCGCGTTCATCGGCTCCATCGTTGCGTGGGCGAGATAAGGCGTGAAGTAAACCGCCTCGATCGTTTTCGCGGCTTTAGCCTTACCGGCAGCAACGTCGCCCGTCTTCTTTGCCTCGATACCTTTCGCGGATTTCGCCGCCGCCACGTCCGAGGCAAGCAGGGAAGCGCTCGTCACGCCCGCCATCTTGCCTTCGTCCCACGTGATCTTGAGAGCCTTTCGGCCCTTCGTCGCGGCCCAATAATTATCCGCGACAACGGCGACTCCACTGTCGAGCTTGTACACGCCGCGAACGCCCTTGACCGCCTTAGCCGCTGTATCGTCGACAGTCGCAACCTTTCCGCCGATCACGGGCGATCTGGCGATCGTCGCAGTCAACAGTCCCGGAACTTTAACGTCAATTCCAAATACGCCGGTGCCGTTCACCTTCTCGGGCGAATCCAGCCGCTTCACGCTCTTGCCGATGTACCTAAAATCTTTCGGATCTTTCAGCTTTGGCTCGGCGGGCGGAGTTATTTTAGCGGCCGCATCGAGCAACATTCCATATTTGACCGTTCTTCGCGACGTCGGATGAAACACTTCGCCGTTGCGCGCACGACATTCACCGGCCGGCACTCCCCAGGCTTGAGCCGCCGCGGCGACCAACATCTCGCGAACGCCGGCAGCCGATTTTCGAAGCGGATCGAAGAGCCCTTTGATGCTTGCGCTTCCGCCTGTGATCTGCGCGCCGAAGGCGGGGTTGTTGTATTCCTTTCCCGGCGGTGCGTGCTCATAGCTCACGTTTTTCCAATCCACTTCGAGTTCGTCCGCGACGATCATCGGAAGCGAAGTCAATACGCCCTGGCCCATCTCCGCCTGACCGACAGTGATAGTCACCTTGCCATCCAGTGCGATCTTGATGAAAGCATTCGGACGAAACTCCGCTGCGGGATTCTCGGCAATACCGAGCTTATCCTCCGCGCGAGACCTCATCGGAAATCCGGAAGTTACAAACAGTGCACCACTCGCAAGAATCGTTGCTTTCAAAAACGAGCGCCGGTCGATCTCTTCTTTCCTGGTCTGTGTGTTCTGTGTGTTCTGTGGTTCTTCTTCTGCCTCAACGGAGCCAGCCGAGCCAAATGGATAATCAAAGTTCATTTCGCACCTCCCGCGATCGCCGCTTTTTTGATCGCATCGCGAATGCGGTTATACGTTCCGCAGCGGCAGATGATTCCGCTCATGGCTGCGTCGATATCGGCATCGGTCGGTTTGCTGTTCTCTTTCAGCAGTATCGCCGCAGACATGATCTGGCCGGATTGGCAATAACCGCACTGCGGAACGTCCGCCTCGATCCACGCTTTCTGCAACGCGTGAGTCGAATCGGGCGAGATGCCTTCGATAGTCGTGACTTCTTTACCTACGGCGGCCTTGAACGGCGTCACACACGAACGCCTTGCTTCGCCGCCCACATGAACGGTACACGCGCCGCACTGCGCAACGCCGCAACCGAACTTCGTACCCGTCAGCCCGCAATCGTCACGTATCACCCACAGCAACGGCGTGTTCGGATCCGCGTCCACGTCGTACTGCTTACGGTTCACACTGAGCTTAGCCATTGTCGACCCTCCCTCGGTTTGCAGCTAGTTATGTTTTGAATGGAACTTCTAGATAATGATAGCGCCGACCGGCGAAATTCGGTCAACTTTTTCGGCTAGGTGTTCGATTGTCGGTAGAGGAGCGGACTACTCTGAGTCGTTCGTCCGGTCAAGTACGATCTCCGGATTCTCCGCTGCGAACTGATCGCGGGGTTTGGAGTCGATCTCGGCGCGGATCGGACGCGTGCCGACGTTCGGTTTGAAGTTTCCGTTCTCGTCATAGAGGCGGCGATATTGTTCGCTGTTGCGGATCACGCCTTGCACGTAGCCTTTTGTTTCTTTGAACGGGATCGCCTCGACAAACTCATCCATCTCGATCGGCAGCGTCGCTCGCCATGGGGCAACGCGCCCAGGCCCGGCGTTATAGGCGACTGCCATATATTCGATCTTCCCGAATTTATCGAGCTGATCACGCATATATCCTGTGCCGAGCTCGATGTTGAGCGCCGGTTGATATAGGGAGTCAGCCGAGGAAAGATTCGCCGTCGAACCATACTTGCGTGCGACGATCCGGGCCGTCGGAAGCAGAAGCTGCATCAGCCCGTAAGCATTCGCGTGTGAACGAGCCCGCGGGTTGAAAACCGATTCTTGCCTGATCAGGCCAGCAACTTGATACGGGTCGAGATTGCGGTTTTTTGCCCAAGCCCGGATCTGATCCCACGCGACGTGCGGATAAAATATCTCCCATTCCTCGCGGCCCATTTCCTCGGGAAACATCTGTGCGTAATCCGGATAACTCTTCGCAAGCGAGAGCAAAGCGTTCACGTTGTCGCCCTTGAACCGGTAATGCTTCGCGAGAGAAAGATTGATCTTCGGCGAGTTTTGAGCGGTCTTCTTTGCTTCGTTTAGTTCGTCGATCGCCCAATCGAACAAGCCGATCGTGCTTAGGTCTTCGCTCTTTTCGGCTCGTGCGAGTTCGGCCGGGCCGGAAGTCTCGGGAGCGACGGTCACGGTCTTCAGATTTGCCACTGCCTTTGCAAGAGTGACGCCTTCAGGCGTTGAACGGCTAGGGCAAGACATCGCCGCCACTCTCTGCTGAGCTATGTAGCCGTACCAGTTGGCAGAGTAGCGATAGATAACCGCGTCATACAATGCACATGCTTCCGCAGTTTTCCCAGCGCGTTGAGCATCACGGGCGGCCCAATACCCAGCCTTGCCGCGATTGGTCGTATCCTTGTCGACGTAACGCGCGAGATGTTCGATCAGCATTTGCGACGACCGCGCATAATCATTCGCTTCGTGTGCCAGCCACGCCAGTTCGAACTGAGCTTGGGCAACCTCGATCGCATTCGGATAGTTCGCTAACGCGGCACCGAGAAAGTATTGCTCCTCGCCCTTGTTCTTCGCGTCTCGTGCTGCGATGCCCGCATCGACCCACGCCTTTACCGTAAGCTTGCCGTTCGGATATGCCCGCCGCATGTCTTCGGCGGTTCGTCGAGCATCAGGCCACAGTTTGTTCTTTGCATATCCGGTTACGAGTTCGTAATGAGCTTGTTCCTTTATTGGAGAGCTCTCGGGAATAGCCATGAGGGCGGCTTGAGCCTCAGCCATCTTTTTCGCGTTTGCAAGAGTCACCAGCCGCTCAAGCTGTAACTCAGCCGTCAGCGCCGAAGGATAGCTCGCCGCCAGCGTCGCGAAAGCCTTATCCGCTTCGACCCAATTCTTCGCGTCGTACAACTTCCCGGCACGAGCTACGATCTCCTCAGCATTGGCTGGCGTAAGCGGCTGGGTCAACGTGATCAATTTAGTCTCGGCTTCTTTCGCAGGACCGCTCCCGGCACCGAAAAAATAAGTACGTCGATAAAACGTGACAGCATTCGGTTGGTCGTTGAGGGCTTCGTACGCCTTCGCCGTTACGAGCAAAGCGGCGGCGTCACGATCGGCGATCTCGTTGGCGAGAAACGCCGGAACCTTCAACGCATCGCCCGAGCTGATCGCCGACTCAGCCCACAATATCCTCGCGTTGCGAGTCCGCACCGAGTCCGGATGGTCTGCGATGAGCTTCTCGAAAACCGACTTGGCCGTCCGATGATCGCCGGCCTGCTGCAGTGCCCGCCCGCGAAGCCACATTGCGTAGTCCGCAACCTTAGTCAGCTTCGCGAAATCCGGCGAATCAAGGATCGTCGCCGCACCGGCAAAGTCCTTGTTCTCAAATCTGATCCGGCCTCGCAGCAGCTTCGCCAACGCGCCCGTTTTCTTCCCCGCATACCGCGATTCGATGCCCGCCACAACCGATTCGGCCGGCAGCTTTCCATCCTTCGTCAACTGCCTCAGCGATTCCAGCGACGTATCTCCCGCCTGAGCCGAGCAGGCGGTGATGAAGATGACCGGGAAGAGAAACAGCCCGATGGAGATTCGTAAATGCCTACAGCGCATAGTCTTTTCAATAAGCCTAGATCTAACTTAAACCACGGAGGATCCGAGGAGTATCAAGTCAACTCACCGAAACTGAATCCATCTCAGCGGCGCTCCGCGCGATGGCGGCGGAATTAGAGTTCCAATCGTGTAGCATCGCCGGATTGAAATCGGCTCCGTTCGGCCATATCAAGGTACCAACCTCTGGATCGATCCTGACCTGTTCAAATAACCTCAGGTCGCGAAGGGGCTCGTAGAGCCGTCCAACGAGAACGGTAGAGAAATCGATTACTCGTGACGATCCGTCATCAAACGAGACCGACAGTTTGTGTGGTCCTGCTATTTCAAATGCTACAACACGATAAAATTTGTAAATCATAAGGTCCTCTTTAATTCAGCGGTTTGATCGCGTGACCCGGTTCGCCGACGCTCATCTGAGTCCATACGTCTTTCAACTCGGCTTAATGCAACTCCGCCCAGGCCTCGACGAGCCTTATCTGGCGACGTGGTAATTCACCTGCCAGCAGTTCGACGGGTTCGATGGAAAATACGGCAACTGAATCTTGATAGTAAGCATGAAAATGTGGAGCGTGATGACGCATGTTCATCTCCCAATACATTCTAATTATGATACCGAAGAAACGGCTGATTTCGGGCATATATAGATTTGCTCGGCTAATCTTTGGACGGTCTTAAGATGTTTTGCAACCGTCCTCAAGATGTAACGTTATATTATAATGATAAGGCATAAGTCGACCGCCTATTGTTGCCAATAAAAGAAATGATAAAGAAACTCCTGCTGCTATTCATAGTCGGTTCAGCCCCAGTTGTTCTCGGCCAGAAACCCTCTGCATCACCAACTCCGCCCGTCGATGAAGATGTCGTCAAGATCACGACTTCACTGATACAGGTCGACGTCACGGTGACGGATTCGCGCGGCAGGATCATTACCGATCTGAAACGGGAAGAGCTGGAGATCTATGAGAACGGTAAGAAGCAGCCGATCAGCAATTTTTCGTTCGTCTCCAACGTCCGCGAACGCGTAGAACAGCCGGTCAAGGTTGAGAAAAACGCCCCGGTCATTCCGACGGCTCCGATCAAACAGGAAAACGTTCGCCGCACGGTCGCGCTGGTCGTAGACGATCTGACGCTGTCGTTTGAGAGCACGTATTACGTCCGCCGGGCGCTGAAGAAGTTTGTGGATGAGCAGATGCAGGAAGGCGACCTCGTCGCGATCATTCGGGCCGGTGCCGGCATAGGAGCGCTTCAACAATTCACGTCTGACAAGCGAATGCTCTACGCGGCGATCGAAAAGGTCCGGTGGAATCCGAACGGTGCGGGCGGCATCGGTGCATTCGCTCCGCTTGAGGCAAAACCGCCGACCGAGCCGACTCCAGAACCAGAAGCTGGCGAGCGGACACCTGAAGGCCAGCAACGCGAGTTCAACGACTTTCGCACCAACTATTTCGTCACCGGAACGCTCGGTGCCGTCAACTACGTCGTTCGTGGAATGTCGGAGCTGCCGGGACGAAAATCGATAATGCTTCTTTCCGACGGGTTCAGGCTTTTTAATCGGGATGCGACCGGTACGGTCGAAGCTTCCCGCATCATGGCGTCCCTTCGCACCTTGATCGACCAGGCGAATCGTTCGTCGGTCGTTATCTACACGCTCGACCCTCGGGGATTGCAGGTTACCGGGCTAACGGCGGCGGATAACACATCTGGCCGCTCTCCCGAAGAGATCCGCCAGGCAGAGAGCGATCGTGCCAATGACCTTCGCGAAACGCAGGATGGGCTCGTTTATCTGGCTCGGCAAACGGGCGGATTCGCGGTCATCAACAATAACGATCTTGCTGGCGGCATTCGGCGCGTGCTGGACGATCAAAGCTATTATCTTGTTGCCTACGAGCCAGAAGATGAAACTTTCGATCCTAAGGTTCGCAGGTTCAATCGGCTCGACATCAAAGTTCTTCGCAAGGGAGCACGGGTTCGTTACCGCAGCGGATTCTTCGGCGTCAGCGATGAAAACGTGGCGAAAACGCCGGACGCGAATCGCGGAAACCTGGTGTACGCCCTGACCTCGCCGTTCGCCGTTAATGAGATCGCGGTCAGGCTCAATTCGCTTTTCGGTGTTCAGAAAGATCAGACCGGATACGTACGCTCGCTGCTCCATGTTTCCGCCAAAGATATTTCGTTTACAGATACCGCTGACGGCAAAAAGGTTGCGACATTCGAGGTGCTGGCAGTCGGTTTTGGCGACAATGGAGTAGCAGTAGATCAGGTCGCAAAGTCATACACCATGACCCTGAGCAAGGAACGCTATGAGCAATTCCTTGAACGCGGATTCGTTTACGACCTGGCGTTTCCGGTTAAAAAACCCGGAGCTTATCAGCTCCGCATCGCATTGAAAGATACGGTGACGAACAAGATCGGCTCCGCGAATCAGTATGTCGACGTTCCAAATCTGAAGAAAAAGCGGCTGACTTTATCCGGCCTCGCGATCGAGAATTTGTCCGAGGCTGCGTATGAAAAACGCGTCGCAAACAATGGCGAGCCGGTCGCCGGCGATTCGGAACCGCTCATCGATACCGCGCTCCGCCAGTTTAAGTCCGGCTCGATCGTGAACTTCGGCCTTACCGTTCACAATTTCAAACTTCCAACCGGTTTGACGTCGAAGGTGACTCTCTATAAAGACGGCAAGGTCGCTTTTACCGGCGATGAAAAGCCGCTCACGTTTGCGGCTGTCGACGGGGCAATGCCGTTTATGAGCTCTCTCCGTCTAGCTTCCCAGATGGAACTTGGCGAGTACGCCCTTCAGGTCGACATCACCGACGCTAATGCGAAAGGCAAATACCGGACGGCGACTCAGTTCATACAGTTCGAGATCGTAGAATAACTTTCAACTAGTAACTGACAAAACTCTTACTGCTAGGAAATTTTCTCCAACAGTTGCCAGTTTTTCAGTTGCCAATTCTCAGTTTAATTAGGAGTCTGGATTGCATTCGGTCGCGACTGAAACTAATCTGATGTATCCAAATTAGCCATGCAGATCAACTCCATCGAACTCGTCGAGATCAACCTTCCGCTCGTCCATTTTTTCGAGACCAGCTTCGGCCGTACATACGAACGCCGAATCATTCTAGTCCGTGTTGAGGATACCGATGGAGCCGAGGGCTGGGGCGAGGTTACGTGCGGTGAAGAGCCCGGCTATTCGGATGAATGGACCGATTCGGCGTGGGTGACGATTGAGCACGTGCTCGCTCCGATGGTCGTCGAGAAAGAGGTTGCGGACGCCGCCGGCATCTGGGACCTGATGAAGAAGGCTCGCGGCCATCGAATGGCGAAATCGGGGATCGAGACGGCCTGCTGGGACCTCGAAGCAAAAAAGCTCGGCGTACCGCTTTGGAAACATCTCGGCGGCGTGAACCAAACCATTGAATGCGGCGTTTCGATCGGCATTCAGGATTCGGTCGAGCAGCTCATCGAGAAGATAACGACCGAAGTTGAGGCCGGTTATCAGCGGATCAAGATCAAGATCGCACCGCATTGGGATTACGACGTGATCAAGGCCGTCCGCAAAGTTTTCCCCGATATCAAACTGATGGGCGACGCGAACTCGGCATACACGCTAGCAGATATCGATAAGCTCAAGAGCCTCGACGAATTCGACCTGATGATGCTCGAACAGCCGCTGCCTTACGACGACATCATCGACCACGCCAAGCTCCAACGCGAGATCAAAACGCCCATCTGCCTCGACGAACCGATCAAGTCGCACGACGACGCACGCAAGGCGATCGAACTCGGCTCCGGCAAGATCATCAATCTCAAGAACGGCCGAGTCGGCGGCCACACGCAGTCGAAACTGGTCGAGAAAGTCTGCCGCGAAGCGGGCATCCCCGTCTGGTGCGGCGGCATGCTCGAATCCGGCATCGGCCGCGCCCACAACATCGCCATCTCAACCCTCGCCGGCTACACCATGCCCGGCGACGTCTCCGCTTCGAAGAGATATTGGCACCAGGACATCATCGAACCCGCCGTCGAGGTCTCTACGGCGGGAACCATCACGGCGCCGGAAGGCCCGGGCATCGGTTTCGAGATTATGCAGGATAGGATCGAGAAGGCGACGGTTAGAACGAAAGGAATTGTATGAGAAATGGCACGGATAAGTTGGCAAACCATCAATGAGCAGATGGGTGAATACTCCCGAAGGCTTATGCATGAACTGGGATTAGCTCCAGATGTGGCTTCGAAGCTAGCAACGCATATTTCCGCAGATGTTCGATTCTTGACCTTGGAGCAAAAGACGGAGATAAGGGCGGCTTCCCCAATTCCGATTCAAGATCGTATTCAGGAATTGATTGCATTTCAGGGTTGGATGGAAATGGCTAGCGGAATACAAGGGGATCCCCGAGTGACGCGCGCGCAAGCATTGACTCAGAATTATATCTGCTTTGTATACCTTCCAGAATCTTGTTTCCGGGTTCTGTCTAAAGTTTCTAAGCCTGGCTCTGCCGCAAGGAAATGTTCAAGGTTCCTGAGTAATAATCCGGTACGTGCTTTTCGGAATGCGGTCGCACACGCGAACTGGACATATCGATCTGACTTCAAGGCTATTGTTTACTGGGCTCGGAAGGGAAATGACCCCACCGAACCGCTTCAACGATTTGAAGTTGACGAAGAGACTCTGAACTTCTGGCAAAAATTAAGCCGGTGCGTTGCTTACGCTGCTTTTCTCAACCTTTAATTCGGTTGACGAGCAAAATACGGATATTGGCAAGCTTTGCCATAAATGCTAGTTTCGACTAATGAGCATCATGAAGTTTTCTCTGCCCGAAACGCTCAAGTCTTTCGTAGATTCGCAAGTCGCCGAGGGCGATTACACGAACAGCAGCGAGTATGTGGGAGAGCTAGTGAGAAAGGAGCAAGATCGTGTACGTCTTCGCCGATTGATTCTGGATGGAATGGAATCTGAGCTAATGAAGGAGCCGATAGATTTCCGCTACTTCGACAAGTTGAGAAGGCGAATAGCGGAGAAGCAAAAGTGAAGCAAAGGCCCCTCGTTCGTCGCCTCTTCATCATCCTCCTTATCCTCGGACTCTTTACGCTAGTCGCGATCATCGCCGTCAATCTTCAAGTCGGCTCATACTCGACCAACAAAATCTTCAACGACATTGACAGCGTTCCCGCTGAAGATCGCGTCGCGATCGTTCTCGGTGCTCGCGTTCGGAACGGTGAGCCGTCGGACATGCTGTATGACCGAGTGATCACGTCGGTCGAATTATACAAGGCTGGCAAAGCAAAGAAACTGCTGATGAGCGGCGGTGGCGACGAGCCCGAAGTGATGAAAAGGCTTGCGGTAGAACTCGGCGTGCCCGAGGCTGACATCGTTCTCGATGATCGGGGTTTGCGTACTTACGATTCCTGCCTCCGTGCAAAGCAGGATTTCGGGGTGACAAGGTCGATCATCGTCACGCAAGATTTTCACCTCGCCCGCTCGATCTACCTTTGCCAAAACCTCGGCATCGACGCGGTCGGCATGAACGCCAAACGACGCATCTATCAAGCCGAAGGCTTCGGATGGAACCGCGAATACTTCGCCAACGTCGCCGCCTGGTACGACATTAATTTCGCCGCGCTTCCTTCGGACCAGGCCAACTGATGGGAACTTTAAGACCTCGTATGTCCTCGATGAAAGATGAGCTCTGGATGTCTGAACTAGATCGGGCGTGAGCCGTTTTCCTATTTCGCTCCGCGTAGTTTGTCTGGAGACAGACATGCGCAGAATGAAACTTACAACCTTAACGATCGCAATCTTTTTTATTACTTCCGTGGCATTTGCGGATGTGACAGTCCGTCAGCGGGTAACGGTCTCGGGTCAGGGAACCGAGCAGACACGAATGATCAAGGGCGCGCGTGAGCGTCGCGAGACGAAGATCACGATGGCCGGCGAAGCGGCCCAGATGGCGGATATGATGCCGAACGTCGCGACGATCACCCAGTGTGACGCGAGACGTACGCTGCAAGTCAACGACAAGAGAAAACTCTATACCGCCGAGCCGTTCGGGGACGATACAACCACCGCCGCGACGCCTGCCAAGGCGACAGCCGTCACAACTCGAAAGGGCGGGACTGTGACGATAACTTACTCTTTGATCGACACCGGCGAACGAAAGCAGATGTTCGGCTTGACGGCGCGACATCTGAAAGTCAGCCAGTCGATGGCGTCGTCGGCTGATTCTTGCAGCGGAGCGCAGACATCGAAAATGGAGATCGATGGATGGTACGCAGACTTCTCGGCGGATTTCAGTTGCCCTATCGATCTGCCGGATGCCCCAGTCTCGCCGTCGCGTCCGGACTGCCGCGATCGGATCATCATGAAGCGAAGCGGTACCGCTCGACTCGGGTTTTTACTCGACGGCATGATGACGATGTTTGACGCAAAGGGAAACGCTGCATCGAGCATCCGGACCGAAACACTTGAGATCTCGCGATCGCCGATAAGCGCAGGCCTCTTCGATGTCGGAAGTGATTACCGGCTCGCCGCCAATTCATCGGATCTCTACGCGATGCCGTCGATGTCTGAAATGATGTCGATGGCCGGGCAGCAAGGCCAACCGCGACCGTCACCTCCCTCCTCGATCCCGGCTCCGGTGGGACGAAAGTCGGTTGGACTGAGTCCGATCATCGGCGGCGGAGCGGGCAAAGTCGATCAAGATTCACTTCTGCGTAACGCTGCCGGGCTGCTGAATAACCGGGGTTTCGCCGCGAGCCCGATATCTTTGAGTGAGGTCGCGAGCGGACGATTCGACTACGTTATCGGGGTCGAGATCGTGTCGGCTAAGCAGTCGAAGGCGGCAAAGATCGGCGGGTTCTTTGGCAAGGTTACCGGAAATACCGATGCGGCCAAGGCGGGCGACTCGGAAGTCGACGTGGTTGTAACCGCTTATCAAAAGGATGGAAAGACTGTCATTGCGCGACAGCCATTCAAGCAAAAATCGGCCGGATCGCCCGACGATGCCGCTCGATCTGCGATCGAAAACGCGCTTGGTCAAGTGATCGCAAAGATCAATTAGCTCAGAAGAGGAAGACATGAAATTAAGACTTGCATTGATCCCGACTGCCGTAGTTGCAATCGCATTTGCCACCGCTATCACCGCCGACGCGCAGTTCTATTCGATGGGGAACGGCTCGTATATGACCGGCTACGGCCAGGTTCACGGCTCGTTCGGCTACGCAATGGCCACTCAAAATCTGTACAACACCGTACAGATGAACATTCAGAAATCGATGATGCGGTCCGCGATGGTGAAGAAGTGGGGCGAAGCAAAGGTTCGCGAAGCCGAGGCGAACGCCCGCAGAAGTAGTTCTTCGTCGTCTGGATCATCTTCCGCGAGTTCGCAGCAGATCCAGGTTTCGCCTCCGCCGCCTGCACCGAAGTATTACGGCCGTTATCGTCCGGATTCGACAGTCAATATGGCGAAGACCATATCCGACACTCTATTCGAAGACGCGGCCGATCGGGCTCAGCTGAAACAAGTGATCGAAGCTATAAACGCTGCCTACAAACAGGAAGCGACGGCTAAGGGCTGGAACAATAATTTCGCGGGCGGAATGACATTTTTTCTCATAGCGATGTCGACCGTCTATCACGATTCGGCTGATCCGAGCGACGAAACCGTAAAGGCGATCTACGACGCCGTCAACCAATCGATCGACGCCGTGCCCGATTTCGCTGCCGCTTCGAACAAAGACAAGACCACGATCAATGATCTACTCGTCGGCTTCAGTGCATTGCCGCTGGCTACTTACATGGAAGCGAAACAGTCCGGCAACGCCGAGTCCCTGCAGACCGCACGAGCCCTCGCGGGCGAGATGATCAAGCTTGTCCTCAAGACCGAGCCGGACAAGTTGAAGTTTTAAGAATTGGTAGCGAGAAACCGGCGAAGTCCGTCTTGCCATTCCGGCATTGGGGCTAGGCCAAACCTTTCGCTGTATAGGCAAGCGAGCTTCGAGCTCACCGGCCGCGGTGCCGGCCGCGAGAGGTCGGCGTGAGAAACGGCCTGTAGCAGTGCTGGATCAAATCCGCCAAGCTCGCATACCTTCTCGGCAAATCCGAAATACGATGTGCCCTCGCCTGAGTTGGTAACGTGGAATATTCCGGGCAGGTCGAGCTCGGCAAGCTCACGCAATCGCCGAGCGAGGTCGCCCGCGAAAGTCGGCGTTCCGTATGAATCTTCGATCGCCTTGACCTGCTTTCCTTCACGCAGGAGATCGCCCATCACGCTCAAAAAATTTGTACCGCCGCGGCCATAGATCCAGCCGCTTCGAACGACGATCGTTCGGGCGTTCGACGTCAACGCCTCTATCTCGCCGCGGCGTTTCGTTGTCGCATAAACTCCCTGCGGGCTCGGCTGATGCCGCTGCGTGTAAAAACCGTCGAACGCACCGTCAAACACATAATCGGTCGAGATAGTCACGAACCCACAGCCGAATTCGAGCGCGGCGAGGGCGAGATTCTTTGGCCCGGTGACGTTGGCTGAAAACGATTCCTCAGATTCCGTCTCGGCCCCGTCAACGTTCGTGTAAGCCGCGCAGTTGATGATCGCGTCAGGCCGATAACCGTTGGCCGCTGCCCTTGCTGACGCGAGATCCGCGATGTCCAGATCGGCTCGCGAAAGCGCAACCACATCGTCGCCGATCGATCGGCAATATTCGGCGGTCGCGCGTGCAACCATTCCATTAGCACCGGTAACTAAAATTCGCATAGAAGAAAATCATTGACGCTGGTTAGCGACTCACGATATGCTTTCGTATTCCGTTCACGACCCTTTTATTAAAGGATAACTTAATGAAAATACACTCTAAACTCTTTCTCCTAACCGTAGCCGCTTTTCTGCTTGCAGTTTCCGTTGATGCGCAGAAACCCCAAAGTAAGCCGTCACCAGCTGCCTCTCCGACTCCGCTGAAGCTCGAACGCGAAACGCCGTTCACTGGTGATGTGGCATTTCCAGAGGTCGAAGGCTGGGAGCTGAGCGAAAGGCAGCAGTATCCGACGCCTGAAATGGGATACAGCCACAACTACGAATCGCCGTCAGGCCGTGTGACCGTCTATGTTTACCACGGCGGGCGAAAAACAATTCCAAATTCGCTCAAAGGGCCCGTTGCCGAGGAAGTAAAGATGGCCCAAGCCGGAATACTCGCCTTTGTTGAGCGAGGTTCTTACGAATCTGCGAAAGAAGTAAAGAACGAAACGGTCACGCTTGGCGGAACAAAGGGAAAGGTTCAAAGCCTGCACGTTCTCTATGCTTTACGAGCCGGCGGACGCGACCTTGATTCCCGAATCTATCTGTTTCCGTATAACAACTACTTTATCAAGATCAGAATGACCGGCCCGCCCATGAAAGAGCCGAGCGCCGATATGATCACGCTGTTCGAAGCGCTTGATCTTCTGTTCTCAAAATAGAAATATCTTAGCCGAGGGCGGTGCCGTACATCGCCTTGTAATATTCCTTATACTCGCCGCTGCGAATGTGGTTTACCCAGGATTGATTTTCCTGATACCACTTGATCGTGGCGGCGAGTCCGTTTTCCCACGTCGTCTGCGGCTTCCAACCGAGTTCCGTTTCGACCTTTGCTGGATCGATAGCGTATCGCCGGTCGTGGCCGAGGCGGTCGGTCACGTATTTAATAAGGTCGTGCGGCTTGCCGAGAGCGTCAAGTATCGCCTTAACGACGTTGATGTTCTCCTGCTCGTTCCGCGATCCAATATTATACGCTTCGCCCGAGCGCCCATTTTCATAAGCCGACCAAATAGCGCGGCAATGGTCGTCGACATAGATCCAATCGCGCACGTTGCGGCCGTCGCCATAGACGGGAAGCGGCTCGTCGTTCATCGCATTTGCGATCATCAGCGGGATCAGCTTTTCAGGAAATTGCCGCGGGCCATAATTGTTTCCGCATCGGGTGATCACAGCATCGACGCCGTGTGTCTCCTGTGCCGCCCTAACCACAAATTCCGCCGCCGCTTTCGAGGCCGCGTAAGGTGAATTAGGCTGTAGCGGCGACGCCTCGGTAAAGTAATCGTCGCTGTCGTCCGGCAAGGTTCCCATTACCTCGTCCGTCGAGATCTGCACGAACCGCCGCACGCCTTTTGCACGTGCCGCATCAAGCAGCACCTGCGTACCGATCACGTTCGTCCGCAAAAATTCATCCGCAGAATGAATGCTCCGGTCTACGTGCGACTCGGCCGCGAAATTAAAGATCGCGTCGCACCCGTCCGGAACGGCCGCCAACATAGCCTCGCGATCGCAAATGTCGCCTTTTATAAATGTGTGCCGGGTGCCGTCGACGCCCGCCAGATTCTCAAGATTACCCGCATACGTCAGCGCATCGTAATCGACGATCGAAACATCCGGTTGTTCTTCCAACACCAATCGCACGAATGCCGACCCGATAAATCCGGCCCCGCCGGTCATGAAGATAGATCGCATAAAACAATAGATTAAGACAGGATAAACAGGATTTACAGGATGCTCCGATCAATCGTCATCCTGACTGTCCTGTTCATCCTGTTTGAATTCAGTCTATCGGTCGAGGGCGCGCATCTGCCGCAGGATCATATCTGCATACTTTTTCGGCATATCGATGTTGTCGAGCACGACCTTGCCGCCGTCTTCGCTCGCGTTGTCGATGGTGATATCTCCGTAGCCGAGCATGCGCTGCCAGATCGACGCCGTCACTGTCACGTCCTGCACGCGGCGAAGCGGAATGTGCTGCGTCGTGCGTGAGACGAGACCGAGGTCGATCTCGATCGTCGTGTCCATCAGCGAATAGCGCACCATCTTTGCCTGCACGTGATAATAAACCGGCACCAGCAGCAACAGCAGCCCGATTACCACGCCGATCAGCGGCACAAATCCGGGAACGAACGCCGTCAACAATACGACCAACGCAAACGCGGCGATCACCGCCAGCACATACCCAAGCGCCACAAACTTTACCGTAGGGTTGATCGCAAATATCCTCGTCGCCTCGCTCCAACGTACGTCCTCGCCCGCGTTTCGATTCGGGTTCGAAGGAGTATCTGATCCGGTCTTCACCCGCTCCGCCACCCGCGTCTCTTCCTCGTCACCCCCAAACGCATCCCCGCACTTCTTACAGAAATACGCAACGTCCGGATTCTCAGTCCCGCATTTGTTGCAATACATAATTGTTCGGAACATGATACCCCATCCTGCCTTCACAGGACTCCAGAGTCAGTAGCCCGCACGTGAGTAACGGCTCCAGCCACATTGAAACGCGGGCAAGACACTACCACTCCACGCGTATCACCGCGGCTCACAGGTATGGAAAGAGATATTTTTTAAGAAGACCTCGCCAGCTAGCTCCATAGATCCGAAATCGGAACCGCGAACATATTTTCGGCAAAAAGGACACTCGCGTCGCCCGCATAAAGAACGATACCGCGTTTGAACTTTTTGCCAAGGGCGGCTTCCATTACACGCAGACCTTTGAATGCGCCGGCTCCGACGCTTGAGCCGGACTTCACTTCAATGCCGACGACCGTTCCGTCCGGCATTTCCAAAATAAGATCAACCTCCTGATCGGAACTGGTGCGGAAGTGGAAAAGGTTCACGCGCGTCTTGTTCCATGCCGATTGTTTTCTCAGTTCAAGATAGACGAAGCTCTCGATCAGCGGCCCGGCAAGGCTTTTTTCAAACTTTATCTTTTCCCAGTTCAAGCCCTGCAGATGCGAGAGCAGGCCAGTGTCGCTGATGAATAGTTTGGGCGACCTTACAAGCCTCTGTTTCAGGCTTCCCGAATATGCCGGTAGGTATTCGATCAGGTATATCTGCTCTAGCAGGGCCGCATACCTTTTTAGAGTGCTTTGCGGAAGGCCGGAACTCCGCGAACCTCTGCATAATTCAGCAGCCCTCCGGCGCGTGCCGCAAGGAGCGATAACAGCCTCGGAAGATCCGTCAGTCCGTCGATGTTTGCCAAGTCGCGAACGTCTTGCTGGAGTATCGTGGTTACGTAAGAACGAAACCATGCCTCCCGCCGCGCCTCTGAACCTCGGCTGATCGCTTCGGGATATCCGCCCGCCAACGAGCGTTGAAAAAGTGATTCGCGTTCCTCGGCCTTTTGAGGCTTTGCCGGTTGGAATTTCTCCGCGCAGACGCGGTCAATGAAATTCTCGCGCCGTCCCTCGATCTCACCTTGAGAAAGGGAACGCAGGTTTAGCACCTCCATTCGTCCCGCCAGCGAATCGGAAACTGCCGGAAGCAGGAGTACGTTTGCCGAACCTGTCAAAAGATAACTCCCGGGCTTTCGGTCCTTGTCCACCGCCGCCTTCAGCGGCAGAAACAACTCGGGCACCCGCTGGATCTCGTCAAAGATCGCCGGTATCGGTATTCCATCCAGAAAAGCTTTTGGGTTATCCTTTGCCGCGGCCAGAATCGTGGGGTCGTCGAAGGTGAAATATCCCGGTTTGTATTCACTGTCGGAAAGATCTTTGGCGAGCGTGCTTTTTCCCGTCTGCCGTGCTCCAGTCAGCAGAATGACCGGTGTGTCGGCAAGTGCTTCCCGTACTTGAGATTTGAGATTACGCTCAAACATATATGTATCTTAACCGTTGAATGGTTGATTTGCATGACCAATAGTCAGTGTTTATCGATATTAGCCGGCTAATTACGCATTTCAAAGACAAAAAAACGACCCCTGATATCGATCAAGGGCCGTATGTCGCTGAAGACAAGTGGAGAAGAGAGAAACTCGGGCCAGCAACTTGTTTGTAGAGGCGAACAAACGTTCGCGAAAAACTTATTGATTGATCAGCATCATCTTGCCGTCGGCGGTGCGGATCGTAACCGCATCGACTTCAACTGTAAGCGGAGCGGCTTCTTTCTGGACGACCTTTGCCGTGTTTTCGTTTACGCTTCGGGCATTATTCACGTATCGTCCGTCAGAGATCATCGCGTATCGGGTCGAGATGCGGCGGACGTATTCCTGCGTTTCGCGATAGGGCGGAACGCGATAGCCGTACTTCATCACGGCGCCTTCACCGGCGTTGTAGCCCGCAAGAGCGAGCACGACATCCTGATTGAAGGTGTCGAGAAGCCAACGCATATATCGAACGCCCGCTTCGATATTCTGCTTCGGATCGTAGATCTTCGTCACGCCGAATCGCCGGGCCGTCGCGGGCATCAGCTGCATCAATCCGCTCGCTCCTTTATACGAAGTCGCACGGATCTTGAACGACGACTCTTGGTGCATTTGGGCGTAGATCAACAGCGGATCGATCCTGTATCGGCGGCTTGAATCGACGATGTGCAAGTCGTGTTCGGGCACGCCTGTCGTAAATCCTTTCAGATGTGTGCTCGTTCCCATCGCGAGGCGTGTGCCGTTCGGGTTGTAACCGCGTTCGCGGGTCGCAAGTCCATCGGTCACGCTCGCCGTCGGACGGCTCGAAGCCGTCTTCTTTATCAGTGGATCTTCCGTTATCACCATCCAGCGTCCATTCTTCTTCACTCTTCTCGTGACGGGCAAAGGTGCGGGAGCAGGCGGAAGTTCGACCTGGACGCCTTGCGATCGGTCGAAGTTGTCGAACACGCGTTGAGCCGAGGCGGCGACGCTAAGTGTTAATATTGCGAGGATTATGAGGCTGGATCTGGACATTTGCAGGAATTAGTCGGAATAACCGGGCGAGAAATGTTGTACGAGTCGACTAGTCGTTATACGCTGTACAACACAGCGGACTGAAAGAATACCATCCCCACGCAAAGTTTGTAAACCGCTATATCGCATTCGGTCAAATTGAGTTATCTTGTTGGAAATGCTGTATGTATCGCAGATCGTCGGAAGGCCGATACTTGATTTCCGGGGCGAGAGGATCGCCGCGATCAAGGACGTGATCGTGCGATACGGCAGCGAAGATTATCCGCCCGTGGTTGGCCTCGTGGCCCGTTTTCGCCGCCGTGATTTTTTCGTCTCGGGCCGCAACATCTCGAAGATCGACGAAAAAGGCGCGAAGCTTAGCACCGCCAAGCTCGATCTAACGCCCTTCGAGCGCCGCGAGGGCGAGGTCCTTCTCGATAAGGACGTGCTCGACAATCAGCTTATCGACGTAGACGGCAAGCGGGTCGTTCGCGTAAACGACGTGCAGATCATCGATACCGGCGACCGGTGGCGGGTGACCGGCGCCGACGTAAGTTTCCAGGGCTTTCTTCGCCGATTGATGCCGAAAGGATTCTATGGCAACGACCGCGCCGTAGAAGTACTCGATTGGGCCGACGTCGGCTATCTTGCGACCGATACAGCGACCGTTACCGTGCAGCTTAAGTCGTCGAAAGATAAGCTCTCGCGACTCCACCCGGTCGAGATCGCGCAGCTTGCCGAATCGCTCTCGCCTATCCATCGGACCGAAGTTGTCGAAAGTCTCGATGACGAGATCGCGGCCGACACGCTTGAAGAGATGTCGACCGAGGCTCAGGCTCGAATCCTCGAAGAGATGGACGACGAACGGGCTGCCGACATCCTCGAAGAAATGTCGCCTGATGACGCGGTCGACGTACTAAGCGAGCTGGACGATGACCGCGCTCAACAGCTTTTCGACCTGATGGACGACGAGGAAAAGGCTGATGTCGCTGAACTAATGGAGTTTGAGCACGACACGGCCGGCGGACTGATGACGACCGAGTTCGTCCACGTGCCCATGGACCTCACCGTCGGCGAAACCATCGTCCGCCTGCGCGAGATGGCCGAGACCCCGAACATGATCTACTATCTTTACGTCGTCGAGCGTGAAGATTCCTGGAAGCTGGTCGGGCTCATATCGCTGCGGTCGTTGATACTCGCCGATCCGCGGCTGAAGCTTTCCGAGGTGATGAGAAGCGGCTTTAGATACGCACATCCGGCGGACACTGCAGAAGAGGCCGCGCAGATCATTTCGGAATACAATCTCTTAGCTCTTCCAGTCGTCGATGACGAGGGCGATATAGCCGGAATCGTCACGGTTGACGATGCAATGGAAGTATTGTTGCCGAAGAATCTGCAGCGTCGGCTGCCGCGATTGTTTGGTTAGCATTCAAGGTGTAAAGGGTATGAATACTGCAAAGAGGAAAGAAACGATGAACAACGAACTTGAGCACGATGACGACGATCTCAAAGAGAATCGTGAGCCCAATACAAATCTTGTCCGCGAGCCCAACACAGGCATCGCCCGAGAGCCCAATACTCGCGAGCCGAATACGCGTTCGAAAGATTCGGACGACGACAAGGCCTAGAGTCCCAATCGTTCGGTCAGTGCGTCCCACCGCGGATCGGCATGAAGCGGGCGGAGGTGTGTGCTGACTCGGGCGTGCGTGATGCCGGGGTCGCGCTCTTGCAGCGCTCGCTCAAGCCATCCGAAAGCCTTGTCGAATTCTCCGCGGACCGCACAAACCTCGGCGAATTGAAATGCGTCGCCCGCTACATAGGCTTGCTCCAATTCCTCAAACAGCCTCTCGCCTCGGTCCAGCTTTCCGGTCCTGAAACTGATGATCGCGAGCGCCCACGTCCTCCAAAATTCATCGGGTTCAGACGTCGCCTGTTCCTGAGCTTCAGCCTCAAGGCCTTGGTCGAGCAAAACGGTCGCGAGTATCGCGTGGCTAACCAGACGATTGGGCGAGAGCTCGATCGCCTTGCGAAATGCGGCGGCCGCATCGTCAAGTTTCCCGGAGCTATGCGAGATAAGCCCGAGGTTGTGCCAAACCGCGGCACTCAGCGGATCTTGATCAAGCACAGACCGGCTGAGCGAAAGAGCTTTGTCAACATTGCCCAGCTTTAACTCCAGGATGCTAGCTCCATCCGCGACCACTGAATTGCGAGGCTCAAGGCTCAGGGCCTTAGCATATGATGCCGCTGCAGATTTGAGATCAAGGTCATAAGCCGCCTGAATGCGTCCGAGTTGGGCGTAGGCTTCGGCAAGCTCCGGTTCGGCCTCAAGTGCCTGCGACGCCGCGTGCCGCGCCCTCTCATAAGCTTCGTCGAGCGGAAGCCAGGCCTTACCCGCTCCTACGCACAAAGCCTGACTAAGTGCTGCCCATCCGAGAGCGAATTTCGGATCGATCTCCACCGCCTGCTCGAAATACGCGATCGCCTTAAGGCCGTCCTCGCGATTGGTCCGGTCGAGAAAATGCCGGCCCAATAAATGCAGCCGATGAGCTTCCGGATCGGCCGCTCGACCTCTAATCGCTTCCGCCACTTCGCCCTCGATCTGCTTTGCGTCCTCAGCGTCGATCTCTTCGCCAAGGAAGTGTTCGCGGATCTCTTCGACCACGGCCTGCGCAATGTCGTCTTGCACGGCGAAAATATCGTCGAGCGTCCGGTCGTAGGTTTCCGACCAAAGCTGATAGCCGTTCGTCGCGTCCTCTAGCTGGACGTTCACACGGATGCGATTACCGGCAAATCGGATGCTGCCCTCAAGCACCGAAGACACGTTCAACTTCGACCCGATCTCGGCGACGGTCGTTTGCGTTCCTTTAAAAGAAAACGCCGACGTACGCGCCGCAACCCTTATCCCGTTGATCTTAGAGAGCACGTTGAGCAGTTCTTCGGAAAGGCCGTCGG
>CADEGD010000025.1:0-5302 GCA_902826795.1 uncultured Acidobacteriota bacterium
GACCGCCGGTGGCGTTCGTGCGATCAGGACGCGGGGCGGATGGACTCAGATCGGCTTAACTCCGCCGACACTGAACGATCGTCTGACTTTCTATGGAACGATCGGGATCGACGATCCTGAAAACCGGGATCTGACAAGCGTCTCTCGCCGCGACTGGCGTACCCGCAATCTCGCATTTGCGGGCGAGGCGATATTCAAGTGGACTCCACAGTTTTCTCTCGCTCTCGAATTTCGACGCTTCTACACGACCTATCTATTCAGCGGCTTGAAGCAGGCAGATCACGTAAATCTCGGAGCAGCATATTCGTTCTGACTCGAAAGGTTGCTCAACAACCGTCCTCAGTTTGAGATTATCGTGAATACTGAATGAGTATCGGTTTTGCTGTTTCGGGTTTGAGCCGTAATGTGAGTATCTTAAGGTTGTGATGTCTGTGTTCCATCGGGTGGGGTTTGTTCATCACAGTCGATCCGCAGATCAATAGCTAAGAATCCCGCGCTGTCGGAATGGCGAAAAGGCGAAGGAATTTGACGAGAAAGGAAGTGTGATTTATCTAGGCGATTTGCCTGACGAGGCGTGGGAGCGTCACTAGAACATGGCGACAACTAATTTCCAATCAGGCATCGGTTTCGATGGAATTACCCAAGGCGTTTTTGGTCCTTCCGGAGCAAAGAAACATCAGTCCAAAGAAATACTCTTTGATCTCAAGCCCTTCGACGTACTTTGCTATAACTTGCCAAGGTTCGTAGTCGGGCTTGGGCGTGGTTGCGAAAGATAATTTGAAAAGCGTTTTTAATATCGGATTTAAGAGCCTTCCAAAACGATGATACGAGAGTTTTGCACCGAAGGCGACAACTCGTGCGTTTTCTCTTAAATACGGAAGGATGTTTTCCAGTGCTTGCTTTGAGGCGTAGATGTCTGCGGCGGCAAACATCAACAGACCATCGAACGAATCTGTCAGGTGAATGTCGAGTGCATCGGATTCAATCACCTGAACATTTTCCCAGTCGTTTGTTGAGGCTCGTTTCCTCGCACTACCTGCTGATTCGGGACTTATCTCGACACCGATTACTTCACCTGTCGGGCTAACAGCACGAACGAGATACGGAAAACTCCCGCCTGAACCGCAACCGACATCGAGAAACCGGTCGCCGGATTTGAGATTTAATAATTCGACGGCCTTTTGCCGGACCGGTTTGATAAACGAAAAATCGAAATTTGGGAAATATCCGGTCAAACGACCAAGATACCTGACATACGGCGGCGTGTTGATTTTATTTATATCTTTCATTGAAATGCTCCTTATTTAAGTTGAAAATAACTCACTATTTAAGTTGAAAATAACTCACTCAATTCCCAAAACTGCGTTGAGAAAAGCAACCAGATGCTTCCACACTAGATAGAAGACAACCACAACGATCGGCAGTCCGAATGGAAAAATGCTTGTCATCAGTTGGGGAGTTTCAAAACTCACCAATTTGGCGATTCCGAAAGCGAGCAAAACTTGCACCAGAGCCAAAACAACGCCGTGAAAACCGATAGGCAGATAACGATAGCGCCGCAGGTAAATGTATAAAATATTCCAAAGCCCCCACAAATTCGGAACGATAGCCATCGGAAAAACTATTATTTTCTCAACGGAAATTGAAACATTGAAGATGTAACGGGCAATTGTAAAGACGATCATTATCAAAATCAGCATCATCGTCGGAATAGTAATACCCGCCATGTATGCCCGAAGATATGGATAAGTTTTCATACTTCACCTCCTGTTTTAAAGATGTGCCAGCAATACGAGAAATGCTTCCGGCACAAAAAAACTCAAAATCACAACAAGCGTGGCGAGAACCCAGTCAAATACTGATACGGAAATTCCCGCTTGAGGTAATTTAACCTGTGCCTGATGCCACAAATCCTTTTTTAGTTCCTGCACGCCAATCGGCTCAATGGCGGTTCTTATCATTTTGCTAAAGTGTTCGTTCCGACTCTCATTCATAATTCTCCACCTAATTCTCGCAACTTTGACCGCAAGAGGCGTGTAGCCTTGAAAACACGCGACTTAACAGTTCCAACCGGAATGCCGAGCGATTCGGCGATTTCCTCATACGGGACGTCTTCAACAAGTGCCAGCGTTGCCGTCAAACGAAGTTTTGGCGGGAGTTGATTAAACGCCTCTTGAATTTGCTTCCGTGTGTCTTGCCGAGTGGCAGGATCAGTCGGCGATTCAAATGAAATATTTTCGGTGAATTCCACTTCATTTCTGGCTCGTTTCAAATAGTCCAAAGCAAGATTCGTCGCAATTCGTCGCGTCCAAGCCTCGAAACTTCGCGTCGCATCAAATCGGGCGTGAGAACGATAAACACGCCAGAAGGTTTCCACCGTGAGTTCTTCCGCGGCGGTCGGATTTCTGACGATTCGCACAATCCATCCATAAACATTTTTCTGATACTGCTGAAATAATGTTTCAAATGCTTCGACATCGCCCGTTGTAAACCGCTCTAGCAATTCCATTTGCTTTTCCACTGAACCTTACTCCTTGGCATGAAATAAGGTTCATTTTTATTCTGTTGAAGAAGATGCATCTTGGTAAGTCGGAATGACGGAAATGGCGGAGGAGTTTGTTGATAAAGGAAGCGAGATTTATCAAAGGGAATTTGCCTGAAGGTGCTTGAGGTTACGATGTTTGTGATATAACGCGGGGAATATGTTCGGCACAGTCGATTCGGAGTTCGGTGTCGGCGAGTTTTTGGTTTAGAAGCTGGCAGAAATGTCCATTGTCGGAATTGTAAAATTGGCAGGTGGAACACATTCTTTGGATCGAAATGACTCCGGTTTGGTTGAGATGGCGGATGATTTCCAGCAGGCTCGAAAGCAGATTTTCTTTGGCGGATGTGGGCAGTTTATCAATCGGGATTTGTATTTGATTGGCGAAAAACGTGGTCTTTTTGGCGATGCTCGTGCCGGATTCGGTTAGGTGAATAATGAAACTTCGGGTGTCGAGCGGTTCGTATTCTTTACTGATAAGTTGTTTTTGTTCGAGTGTTTTAACGCAATCGCTGATGGTCGCTTTGGTCATGTTAAATTCGTCGGCGAGATAGCTGACCTTTCGTTTTTCGCTCGAATGGTGGAGCAAGAAGATCAGCACCTGAACCTGAATCGGACTGAGAGAAAATTCCTTGCTTTCGTTCCAAAGCAAAACCCGAAACGCCTGCGACACTCTTTCCAGCGACGCGACGATTTTGCTCTCGACGCTCTTATTTTGGCGGTCCAGATCAAACGGAGATTTTTTCATTAACTGCAATTTTCCATCTCAAGAATAAAATAACCTTTCCTTTCGATCGATTCCGCCCATTGCGGTCTAACGGATTCGACGTGGCAAAAATTGCATTCGTTGGCGGTTAAAGGCTGATTTTCCTGACCTTTCTCCCGCAGATATTCCAAGCCGTAATCGTAAATAATGTTGCCGTCTTTTATTTCCGACGGAGCGATAATGTCAAAGTGCATAATGCTCCCGTCTTTTTTTGTAACGTATGTGTCCCAAACTGCTACTTGCATAATTTTTTGATTCCCAAAAAAGCGAAAGCCCTATCGAGTTGCCGTAACCCGATAGGGCAATATTGTCTAACCTTTGACATCCGCCATAGATGCCCCGAAGTTGATGTGAAGCACGTTGCCGTTTGGCGTAACCAACGCCGGAACCGATTTCACGCCCGCTTTTTCCGCTTCGTCAAATCTCGACATATCCTCGCCAAAGTGAACAATGTCCACATTATCTGCACCAACCAGATCAACAATGTCGTGCTCAGCACTAACGCAAACAGGACATCCCGCATGATAGAAAACTGATTTACTCATAATTTTTACTCCTTTTGTAAATTGACGTTGCTGTCAGTTTAAGAGTAGTTAGGAATCCTAACAGTGTCAATTAGAGGTATCGTGTTGAGAGGAAAAGGCGAAAGGATTTGCCATAATTTGATGTATGGACATAAAGCTCAGAGAAGTGTTTTGGAATCAGTTCGGAGCGAGTTATCGACACGCTCGAGGTTGCGATCAAGATGTGTCCCGAGAGCGTTTGGGACAACGGAATGAAATTTTGGTATAACGCCTATCATTGTTTGTTTTTTTTGGATTATTACCTGACGCTTGAGCCTGCAAAATTCAAGCCGTCGGCTATTGCAGAAGCGGAGTTTGAGGACCGAATGCCCGAGCGACGATCGAGGATCGACTTCCACGCATTGCAACCACGTCGGAAGTGTTGATGGGAGACCCCGGACAAGCCATTGTCGAAATTGCAGAGGATTGGCATTCCGACCTCATTGTCGTCGGTTCCCACGATCGCGGCTTTTGGTCCCGGGCGTTGCTTGGTTCCGTCTCAGATGCCGTTGTTCATCATGCGCCCTGTTCGGTGCTAGTGGTCGAAGGTTGGAGCCAGCGAGAGTCGAAAACAAATAAGCAGCAAGGTTGCGAGAAGGTAGAGAAACGTACCGCTATAGATAAAGGGTTGCGGCGTTCTTGTCCTTTAGAATTCATGTCCTGACGACTTCAACCGAACAATGAGATCTTGCCGCCACGGCCGCGGATGTGCTACCGAGTAGAAACCGCTCCAGGCGGCTGCCGAACGCATTTGCACCGACGAATATACAATCGGCATTCCATTTTTGGGCTTCTTCGATCAAAACACTCCTAGGATTCCCAGCGTGTAGATGCAGCGTCGCAGAAACCTCTTCCTTATTCAGCAGTTTTATCAATGCATTTTCGGCAAGCTTCTCGATCCATTCGCGCTCCGATTCGTTAACTTCCTCAACGAAATGTTCCATCGGGGGAATAAATCTCCCGACAGCGGATGGATGAACTTCTTCCATCGCGGCCACAAGACGGATCTCGCTGTAATCGCGCCACGGGCGAGAGGCAACCGCGTCGACCGCGGCAAAAGCTCCCTTCGATCCGTCAAAGCCGATCACGATCCGCACGGGCGTCGGATCTACCTCAACGCGACCGCGTGCCACTCGAACCGAACAATGCGCTTCGGTTAGAACCTTTTGAGAGATACTCCCCAAAAAGAAACGGCTGATCGCCGACCGCCCGTGCGAACCGACTACGATCAAGTCCGGCTTAAACTCATCGGCACGTGCAAGGATCTCCCACGCCGGAGAGCCGTTTGTAGCACCCGCGCTGACTCGCCACCGGGGAAACATTGCTTGAAGTCGTTTCCTCGCATGGTTCGCAAGCGTTTCCGCCTCAGTGACCCTCCTCTTGTTCTGTTGATAGCGTCTTTCGATCATTCGCTCCGACTCCGGATCGAGT
>CADEGD010000025.1:5312-57955 GCA_902826795.1 uncultured Acidobacteriota bacterium
TTGATGCCTGTAATGTCGCCGTTGCCGTCCGGGGGCGGAAGCCATACCTCGGCCACCGACATTACGTGTGCTTCGCATGACTCGGGAAGGCCGGCACGCACGAGATCATCCAGGGCCGCTTCAGAACAGCTAGATCCGTCATAAGCAATTAGAATTTTCATACGTCCTCTGAGCCTCAAAAATCGCGGACACGTTCAGGGAGCGCAATACCTATGCCGGGAGTTAAGTCGAATAGTCCTAACAAGATGCACGAACCGTAGGTGCGTTCAGTTTCGTGAGACGCGAAAAAATCCACACTTCCGGCGAGTAAAATTTACCAGACGGCGTATAATTACAACATTAGCCGGTTTCGACGCTAAACCCTTAGTTTAAAGAGCAAATGCCTCTGTCCGAGAAGATCCTTATCGTCGACGATGAGCGCTTTATTCGTATGGCGTTGGGGGAAGCTTTGCGTTCGTGGGGATATGAAACATTTGAAGCGGAAAATGTAGCGGAAGCGAAAAAGGCTTTTGATGACCTCGAGCCAGCCATCGCGCTTCTCGACATCGATCTGCCGGATGGCTCCGGTCTTGATGTGCTCAGCGACATCAAAGAGAAACGACCGAACACGATCGCGGTGATGATAACCGCGAATGTCGATGTTCCGAATGTGATCACCGCCCTTAGAAGCGGTGCTCACGACTTTATCGGCAAGCCGGTGAAGATGGAGGAATTGCGGGTAACCCTAAGAAACGCGCTGGAAACGAAGGAACTCAGACGCGAGGTTAAGCAAGCTAGAATAGAACGATCCCGCGGTTTCAGTTTCTCGGAGATAATCGGCGAATCCGCCGCCCTGAAAAAGTCAATTGATCTTGCACAAAGAGTCGCTGTTTCCGATATTCCCACGATCCTTCTGCACGGCGAGACGGGAACGGGTAAAGACCTCTTTGCTAAGGCCATCCACTACGCCTCCGAGCGGGCGAATGCCCCGTATCTCGCAATAAACTGTGCTGCCTTGCCAGCGACGCTGATCGAGTCCGAACTTTTTGGATATGAGAAGGGCGCATTTACCGATGCGAAGCAGAGAAAGGAAGGTCTATTCGAGCAGGCGCAGGGCGGGACGATCTTCCTGGACGAGATCGGGGAAATGGAGCTCGCCCTTCAAGCCAAACTTCTTCGTGTGCTGGAGGAAGGGGTTTTCCGGCGGGTCGGCGGATTAAGGGATATCCCTCTGCACGCGACGATCGTCGCGGCCTCGAACAAGGATCTCAAGAAGGCGAGCGAGGAGGGCGGCTTCCGGCTTGATCTGTATTTCAGACTTTCCGTAATCCAGATCGACATACCGCCGCTTCGCGAACGCGGCGACGATGTATTGCTCCTCGCCCAGCATTACATCGAGAGGGCAAATCAGAAACGACGCGGTGTTAAACTGCGCGGCCTTTCGCCCGAGGTCGCGAGGATGTTCAGGGGCTATCGTTGGGCCGGGAACGTGCGCGAGCTCCGGAACGTTATCGAGCGAGCCTCGATCCTCGAGGACGGCGAGATGGTTACGACCGCTCACTTGCCTGCCGACCTGACCGTCGGGGGGCTGAAAACGACCGACGGAAATTCGGTTGCGTTCGCGTTGCCGCCTGACGGCATTCCACTCGAAACGGTAGAAGTCGAGCTCGCAAAACAGGCGATGGTAAGAACCGGCGGGAACCTGACCAAGGCGGCAAAGCTTCTGGATATTTCGCGCGACCAGCTTCGATATAAATTGAAGAAGTCGGGTGATTATGAGTCAACGGCGGCCGAGGAATCGGCGTAAATAGAAATGGAGAACCGCGACACAGCCAGAAAGATCGACGAGGATAACGCGTCGACGGACCGAGATCTGCTAAAGGAACTGGCCGATCTGAAATTCGTATTGGATGAATCGGCGATCGTCGCGACGACCGATCAGCTCGGTCGGATCACTTACGTCAACAACAAATTCTGCGAGATCTCGAAATACACGCGGGAAGAACTGGTTGGGCAAGACCACCGAATAATAAATTCCGGCTATCATCCGAAAGAATTTATTCGAAATATCTGGACCACGATCGCAAACGGAAAGGTCTGGCGCGGCGAACTGCGCAACAAGGCGAAGGACGGTTCGATCTATTGGGTTGACACCACGATCGTTCCGTTTGTCGCCGAAAACGGCAAGCCTTTTCAATACACAGCGATCCGCTACGAGATCACCGAACGCAAGCTCGCTGAGGAGCGTATCCGGCAACAGGCGGAACTTCTTAACAAGACCCAGGATGCCGTTATCGTTTGCGATCTTAATTTCCGAATCATTTATTGGAACAAAGGAGCAGAGACCATCTACGGTTGGGAAACGGCTGAGGTAATGGGCACCGATATTGCCCAACTCTTATTTCCGGACGGCCGGAAGGAGCTCGACGAGATTCGTTCGAAGTTCGACGAGACCGGGACTTGGAGTAGCGAGGCCGTTCGACTCACGAGGGACAAAAGAACGATTGACGTGAAGGCCCGCTGGACCCTCGTTCGGGGCGAACACGGCGAGCCGGATTATATCCTCGTCGTCCACACCGACATTTCGGATCAAAAACGGGCGGAAAAGCATCTGCTTCGCGCCCAGCGCATGGAGTCGATCGGAACGCTAGCTGGCGGGATCGCCCACGACTTGAACAACATCTTGTCGCCCATCCTGATGGCGGTGGAGATGATGCAGCTCGAAGACGAGGAGGGCAAGTTCGCCCGGTGGACGGCAATGGTCCGTGAGAATACCGGGCGAGGATCGGACTTGGTAAAACAGGTTCTCACGTTTGCGCGCGGAATGGACGGGGAGCGCGTTTCCGTTCAGGTCAGGCACATCGTTAAGGATCTGGTCAAGGTTCTTAGTGAAACGCTGCCCAAGAACATTCATGTGAAGTTCAATATAGAGCCGGACCTCTGGCCGATCTCCGCCGATCCGACCCAGATACATCAAGTCTTAATGAACGTATGCATAAATGCTCGTGATGCTATGCCGAACGGTGGAACGATCAGGATCGAGGCGAAGAACTTTGAGATCGATGCTCACTATGCCCGGTTGAATCCGGACGCAGAGCCCGGAAACTACATTTTGATAACGATCGGCGACACCGGTATTGGAATGAATTCGGACGTGTTGGCTCGAATCTTTGATCCGTTTTATACAACGAAGGAAGTCGGAAAGGGGACCGGTCTGGGACTGTCGACAACGCACAGCATCGTAAAAAGCCACGGCGGTTTTATCAGTGTATACAGCGAGCCGCGTAAAGGAACCCAGTTCTCGATCTATCTTCCTTCGATCGAGACGAGGTCCGAGGTAGATCGCCGCGACGGCTTATCCAAGTATTCGCAGGGACATGGCGAACTCGTACTCGTTGTTGACGACGAAGACAATATTCGGGAGATCACGAAAGCAACTCTGGAGAAATTTGGTTACCGAGTGTTAACTGCAACCGACGGCGCAGATGCGCTTGGGATCTATGCTCAACACAAGGATGATATTGATATCGTCCTCACCGACATGGCGATGCCATTACTGGACGGAGCGGGCATGATCCGAGCGATGCGGCGAGTCAATCCGGGAATGAAAATAGTGGCGATGAGCGGCATCCTAAACGCCGAGCAAACCGCCGAGCTTGAAAGTCTCAATGTGACGTCCCACCTGATCAAACCGTTTACGGCTGAAAGACTCCTTACAGTTCTCGCCGCTACTCTTGCGGAATCATGACGCCAACCGCGAGTTTTTCCACGGTTCTTGCGGTTTTCTTTCGTCACTCTGCGAATCCTTAGGTTATTTCGTTCCGATAAATACTGGCCCAGTCGATAAGTGAGTCCGGGCACATATTTTGCACTCCGCGTTTACAGGTCGCGATCGACCCTTGGAAGGAGCAGCGGATGGGCGATAAGCAGGTTTCGATGAAATCGGACGACGCGCGGATGCGGCAATTTACAAAAGCCGTTCTGAACGATCTTGAAGCGCTCGAGAAGATGCTTGCGGACGGGCAGGTCGAGGAAGGCGTCCTGAGAATCGGAGCCGAACAGGAAATGTTCCTCGTCGATTCGGCGATGCGGCCGTCGCCGGTGGTGACCGAGGTGCTGGAGAAGGCGGGCGACGAGCGGCTCACCACTGAAATAGGGCGTTTCAATATCGAGGCCAATCTGACTCCGCTGGAATTTTCGGGAGCGTGCCTCAGCAAACTGGAGCAGGAGCTAAACGAAGTCGTTTATACCGTTAGACACTCCGCACGCGAGGTTGGCTCGGACGCGGTTCTTTGCGGGATCTTGCCGACGATCCAAAAATCGGATCTCGTGGAAAGCAACCTGACCCCCAACGCCCGCTATCTCGAACTGAACCGCGTCCTTACCGAACTTCATGGAAAGGAAAGGCTGATCCACATAAAAGGGCTGGACGAACTGCTGCTCCATCTCAAGGACACGTTCATCGAATTTTGCAACACCAGCTTCCAGGTCCATCTTCAAGTAGGCGCATCGGACTTCATCAAGTTTTACAACTGGGCTCAGGTCGTGGCTGCTCCCGTATTATCGGCCGCGGTCAACTCGCCGGTGCTGTTGAGTCATCGTCTGTGGCAGGAGACGCGACTCGCCCTTTTTCAGCACGCGGTCGATGAGCGATCACCGACCCAGCACGAGCGGGGTCGGCCGGCCCGCGTAACATTCGGTAGAGGGTGGGTGAAGGATTCGATCCTGGATGTGTTTCGCGAGGACGTCGCCCGGTTCCGCATCATCTTTACGAGGGAGTTGGAAGAAGATTCGCTCGAAACTCTAAAAGAAGGGAGAATTCCAGGTCTCGATGCGTGGAGAATGCACAACGGCACGATCTGGCGGTGGAACCGAGCGTGTTACGGCGTCACGAACGGTGTTCCCGGTTTGCGGATCGAAGCCAGATTTCTCCCGGCGGGTCCCAGCGTCGTCGATGAGGTCGCGAACGCCGCTTTCTTTCTCGGGCTGATGATGGCCTTGCCTGATGAGTTCGCAGACGTCACCGACAAAATGGCGTTCGATGACGCTAAGACAAACTTCTTCAGCGCGGCGCGCTTCGGGTTACAGTCGCAGATCGTTTGGCTCGACGGTAACACCCGGCCGGCAAAAGAGTTGATCCTTGACGAGCTGCTTCCACGAGCGCGAAAGGGCCTGGCGAAGGTTGGCGTCGATGCGGAAAGCATCGAAACCTATCTCGGTATATTGCAGGAACGTGTCACATTCGAGAGGACTGGCTCGAAATGGATGCTTGAATCGCTCGCCGGTATGGACAAGGCGGCCAAGCGTAACGTCCGGATGCGAAGTCTTACGGCCGCCATGAAAATAAATCAGGAGGCCGGCGAACCGGTCCATCGATGGCCCCTTGCCGAGATCCCAAGGACGTCGGATTGGATCGACAACTACAAGACGGTTGAGCAGTTTATGGCCACCGATCTCTTCACCGTCCGCGCCGAGGACCTGATCGACCTGGCGGCCAGCCTAATGCGATGGCGGCATGTTCGGCATGTCCCGGTTGAAGATAACGAGGGAAAGTTGATCGGCATTATCTCGCATCGCGATTTGCTCGAGCTCGTGGCCGTCGGCGAATCGAACGGAAAACGGGAGGTGACCGTTCGAGATGTGATGAAACGCGACCTGATCACCGTCAGGCCCGAGACGCCGACACTTGAAGCGCTGCGGCTGATGCGCGAGAAGAATATCGGCTGCCTGCCGGTGACGGAGGATGGGAGGCTCGTCGGTCTGATAACTGCGCACGACTTTTTGACCGTTTCGGCGAAGCTTCTCGAAGAACGACTGCGGGACCTTAATTGAAATGCGGAGGTTTAAGAATAATGATAGCGAAAAGAAAACATGACTGGAGCAGCTTTTTGAAGTTCTATGCGGAACAAAACAATGGTCGTGCGACGCGCCTGGGAGTTTTCGAGGCTGGCCCAGAATGCGTTAATGACTACTGGCTGGAAGACGGTCTGCCGCTTGAGGGGATCGATATCGATGCCCGCAGCGAGATGCCGGAGATCGAGATCGTTCTCAAAGATTTTCAGCACGTGGTGAGGAATGTTCGGAACCTGAAGGCGCATTTCAGTCCCGACGGGAGCGAGGACGGACTTGATGTTACCGATGCGGAAGGTAACACGACGATTCTGCGTTTTGAGCCGTAATGGCCGGTCCTTAGACGACAAAATGCGATGAAAGCTCATTTTATCCTCTACGTGGCAGACCAACGGCGAAGCAGAGATTTTTATGCGGCGGTGCTTGATGAGGTTCACGCTCGGCGACGGATGCATTCTCGGGCTCATGCCGGAGGAGGGGATTGTTCGCCTTTTGGAGTCCAGCATTCCTGCTCCATCATCGGCCGATGGCATTCCTAGATGCGAACTGTATTTGATCGTCCGAGATCCAGCATCGTTTCATGCCAGGGCAATCGCGGCGGGGGGACGGGAATTGAGTCCCTTAAATCGGCGAGATTGGGGGCCTCTTGTCGCGTACAGTATGGATCCGGATGGTCACATTCTGGCGTTTGCGTCCGCTCCTGATAGCAGCTCCTCGGACAATCTTTCCTCGCTCTCGCCGGCGGCGAGATTGAGAACGTACAGCATTTCGGAAAGCGGTACTCGTGCGATCCGAGCGGCTTGCTCGACGGTGACCGATCCTAAGATCGACCGTTGCGGATGAGGTTGCTGGAGAAGTCCGATTTCCGGCGCGAGCCAAGCGAGAGTCTCAAGCATTTTCTCTTCGTTGATCATCAGTACCCTTTCGAGTTCCGTCTCACCGGTGATTTTCATTGTGGTTCTCTCCGCGATAATGGTGAGCAACTCAAATGCCAATCGCCGATCTCGATTTGCCGCTGGCCGACATCGGTCTGATCGACGTTTCACCGAATAGAAGTTTTGATCGCAACGGCGAGAACCGCGAGATTCCTCACACCGGCACGGAGTTTTTCGCATTATTTGTAAGATCCTTCAGTTCGCTTTCCTCAAAAGTTTTTCATAGTCGGTGCAAAGAGCCTGTGAAAACGCGAAACGAGAGAAAACTGGCATAGGAATCTGACACGGTATGAGGCTTGCAAATCTCCAAAGAAACCGAATTCGATCTTGGATTCGAAAAGGAGAAAATGCGATGAAAATATTAGTGCCAACCGAGGGTTCGGAGTTTAGCAAAGCGGCGATCACGAAATGCTGCGAGATGTTCGATGAGTCGGAGAACACCGAGATAAGGATCATGTCCGCGGCGGAGCCTGCATACGCGCCTACTGAGCCGTTCGCCGTGTCGGCCGAGTATCTGCGCGACCTTGATGCGGACTCATTGAAAAAAGCGAACGACGCCGTCGCCCAGGCTGAGGCCGAGATACGCAAGGGGTTCCCCGAACTCGCCGTGGGGCTGACGACGAGAGTCGTGAAGGGTTCGCCGAAGCAGGCGATCGTCGAGGAGGCGGAGAGCTGGGGGGCCGATCTCATAATCATGGGTTCCCACGGTTACGGGTTCTGGCAAAGGGCGCTGCTCGGTTCGGTCTCAAATTCTGTCGTGCACCACGCGCCATGCTCTGTCCTGGTTGTGCGGCCATCCAAAAATGGAAGTTCGTAATCAGCAAAGTGCGAGTGTTAAGAAAATGAATCTTGAAACACTACAGACCTTTTTTGGTTACTGCACGCTGATCGGCTACGGAGTCCTGCTGCTTTGGACCGTTGTCTTCCGCTTTGCGCACGATTGGCATTTCGGTATGGCAAAGGGATGGTTCAAGACCGCGACTGTTGAAGCGTACGACATGGTCAATTTTGCGGGGATTGCAGCCTTCAAGCTCGCCATCGTCCTTTTCTTTCTTATCCCGTTCATTTCGATATGGCTGATCGCTAAGTAGCGCCGCCGGGCCGCCGGACTCAGCGTTCGCTCGTGCGTTTAGACGCTGTGAAGAGAAGGAGAGTTATGGCAAGAATTCTGATACTGGGTGGCGGATTTGCCGGACTGGTTGTGGCAGAAAAATTGGCCGCAGCGCTCGATGATTCTCACCAGATCACCCTGGTCGCGCCAAACAAGAATTTCACCTTTTATCCGGCGCTAGTGCAACTCGCTTTCGGTAAATGCGAGTCGGACGACATCATTTTCGATCTGTCAGCGAGACTCCGGGAACTGGGCGTTCGATTTGTACAAGGCGAGATGATTCGCATCCACCATGGAAGGCGAAAAGTGGATGTGGCCGGCGAAGACCTCGACGGAGAGATCGGATATGACTATCTGGTCATTGCCACGGGGCGGAGACTGGCGACCGAAAAGACGCCCGGCTTTTTCGAAAACGCGCAGCATCTGCTTGGCGTAAAGGCAGCGCTGAGGTTTGGCGAGTTGGTTCGCAACTTTCGAGAAGGAAAGATAATTGTCGGAATGTGCCCGGATGCCCGCCTGCCCGTTCCGGTATGCGAGACGGCGTTTGCCCTCGCCAAACAGTTCGAAAGCCAGATGCGCGACAACAGGATTCGGGTTTCGGTCATCTTTCCCGAATCGGTCGAGGACGCGTTCGGGGGTGCGAATCTTCACAAGGAACTCGAAGCAGCTTTCGAGCGTCACAATATCAGTGTTCACTACGACGTCCCTATCCGCGAGATCTCATTCAACGAAGTCATTTCGGCAAACAAGCACCGAATCAAATGCGACCTGTTGATGTTGGTGCCGCCATTTCAAGGCAACGCCGCGCTAAGCCGGATGGCGATCACGGACGACCACAACTTCATCATCGTTGACGATTTGATGCGTGTCGAAGGCCTCAAGAATGCTTACGCGGCCGGCGACATCGTATCATTCAACGGACCGAAGCTGGCGCATATGGCGGTCCGGCAGGCGGAGGTTGCGGCCGCAAATATCGTTTCTGAAATCAACGGTATGGAACCGGCAAAGTTCTATTACCATGAGATCGCCACCATCATCGACGCTGCTGGCCCCGACTCGCTTTATCTCCACTACGGCATCTGGGACGACTCGCTGTACCGCCTGAAGACAGGCAGGTTCTGGGGCTGGGCAAAGGAAGCACACGACGCTGTTTGGCGGAGAAGGCACGGGCAATAAGATCCGCAGCACTTGAAAGGTGGCTGTCAGGTTGCCCGCTGCAGTTCGCTCCGGCGTCCTTCCTTTAGAACCGACCCACGCGCGCTGTCTTCACCTCCTTCTTTTCTCACTGAAAAGCAGAACCGAAATACCACGGAATATTCAAAATTCGGCCTGTGATCTTAGCCGCGCGACCCTCTGTGAAAATTCTCGCGGCAATGGTCGAGCGTCGAGAAGTCCCATTCTTGTAACTTCAGTATTCGTAGCAAGTTATGGCAAATCGGCCCATGGGTATGCTTTTTGCGATACGGATTCGTGTGAGCGAAATCTAAAGGGGACTCAGGCAATTAAAAAGGAGATCACTACCGATGTTGAAAAGATCGGCTCGATCGTGCAAGGTGCCGGCAAGTTCGGCTTGGGCTATGGCAGACCGGGGATTCTTTAGCACGTACCACAGCACAACATTCTTTTGGGAGGAACACAAAAATGGACTTTGAAATCAAGAAAGAGAATTGGACCGACTTCTTTAAAACTCTGAGCAAGCGGCGATTTGAATGGAAGACGAGGATCGAGGTGCTGAGTCCGGAAATGGGCGATCAAACGTTGACCGAAGGATTGCCGCTGAACGGAATAACCGTGGAGACGAAAGGTGATCGTACGTCGTTCGACATCTCCGTCGGAGATAATTCCGACTCGCATCAGACGCACACGATCAACAATCCGTCGAGAGTCGCCTTCCTCGCGGCCGACGGGCCTCACGGCGATGTTATCGATATCGAGGAGGAGGACGGCACAAAGACGCTGATCACCTTCATCGAGCCGATGGGCGTCCTCATCGGCTATATGGAGGCTGAGATCGCGACAACGGCGTTCTGAGCGTTCAAAGATATCGTACTGCGTATGGCGGCCCATCCCACTGGATGCGGTCAAGGGTTAGTTCTTCCATAACATTATTGACATGTCCATGTTCACTGGCCGATGTTTTTTAGTATCCATCCCGCGATAAAGGTAAGCGACGCTGCCAGTCCGCCGACAAGAAGAGTTACAAAACCGGAACGCCACCATGGAGCCGTCGACCAACGAGCCTTTGTAGATCCAATGAAGAAAAAAACCAGCCCCGTGAAGACCGCAGATATCGAGAAGGCATCGCTCGACCCAAAAACAAAAGGAGTGAGCGGAACAAGGCCGCAAATAACGAACGCGGTAAATGTGCTGAGAGCCGCAAGCCACTCAGAGCGAACTTGTCGGGGAAGGCCGTATTCTTCCCTCAGCATCGTCTGCACCCACCGCTCACGATCGGCTGTGATCAGTTCTACCGCGCGTTCAAGGTCCGGTCCGTTAAATCCCTTGGCTGCGTAGATCTGACGAACTTCTTCGCGTTCGCCTTCGGGCGCGACTTCGACATGTTTTTTTCGACCTCTTCAAGGCGTCTGTAGTCGTCCCTCTCGGCCCGCGTTCCGAGAAAATTAGACGCCGCCATGGAGAAACCGTCGGCGATCAGATTCGCGGCGCCGAGGATCAGAACGATCCTGGTCGAAAGGCTCGCTCCCATCGTGCCCGCAACGACCGCAAACGTTGTCACGGCTCCGTCAATCCCGCCATAGACGAAATCGCGAAGATAGTTTTGCCTGACACGTTGAGCCAGCCTTGCCGAGATCGCCTCGGGCGTGTGTTCATGTTCGAGCGTCGGAATGTTCATAGCGTCTACGGCTTGATCGCAACCTTCATCGCGCCATCGAGTCGGAGCCATGTCCGCACTGCGCCCATTGCGCCGAGAGGCAAGCGCGACACTGCCCGCAAGGTGTGATGGCTCCGACCAAGACACGGTCACCGATCTCGTAGCCCGTCACCCCTTCGCCAAGCTGTTCGATTACCCCAACAGGTTCATGCCCGATGACCAGGCCGGGTTTGACAGGATACTCGCCCCGGACGATATGCAGATCTTCATTATCGTTCGCTCCTATCACGTGAATTCGCCTTGTGGCTATCGCGAAATACTTATATCCCGCGCAAACAAGGTGCAACAGGCGTACCGAAGTCGCCGCTGAAAGAAGGCCAGGTTTTTCGGGGGTTTTGAGGACGATATCAATGACCTGCTTTCTACGAAGCCGTGAAAATTGTCACAGCGAATAATGAAAATTCTCACGGAACCTAAAAGTAAGCCGCGGACTGAAGTCTGGTCTTAGTCGCTAAGGGCTTCAGATTTATGGCCTTAGTGCGAGAAGTACAATAATTCGCCCCGCGGCACGTTGCTTGCGCATATAAAGTGCGTTACCTGACAGGATGGCGTCGTCTTGTTGGCCGAGAACTATGATTTTGTGATAGGAGAATGCCGCGATGACAGAAGTACAAGAAATGGAAAACGAAGAAATCGAAGAAGTCCTGAAACGGGTTGGCTACGGGCATCTGGCGTGTACGCGTGATGACCGGCCTTATGTTGTGCCGATCCACTATGTTTATGAGGATGCGAGTATCTACATTTACACCACCGAAGGCCACAAAACCGAAATCATTGACGCCAATTCAAACATTTGTCTGCAGGTCGAGGAGGTCCGCGAAAACGATGACTGGCGAAGCGTGATCGTTCACGGGGTCGCGAACAGAGTGACGGATCGAAAAGAGCGGGAGAAGGCCGTTGAGCTTGTTCGTTCAGCCAATCCGACTTTGACACCCGCGATCAGCATCCGCTGGATGGATATGTGGATCCGCGAAAACAGAGAGGTTGTTTACCGGATCAAGCCGGACGAGACGAGCGGCCGTTCGACCAGGAAGGTCAAATTCAGTGCTGCATTTGCTCAGTCCGACACGAAACGTACACGCGGAATTCTTTGAATCGCGAATCGTACACACTTCGCTGTCTCACCAACTTTTTACCCGCCTACAAACTGAACTCCTACCTGCATCTTTTTTAGAAGGCACATTCTTCCTTTCCCGTCCTTACTATTCCGGACCTCACCCGCGAAAATCTTCACGGCGGTCGTCATTCTGTGTGAGTTTTCTCACACCGGCAATTTAGAAAAGCCCGTAAATGCAGGATGTCAGCGATGGCATATTTGTTGCGACCTTGTCTTCTGAGACCAGTCACGGTCTGCACAAGAAGCGATGTTTTTCGAAGGAGGTAATCATCATGCTTACAAAAATCTACAAGTTGGTCTGGTCGATCGTCGCGATTGCGGCACTGATTCTTTTCCTCAGCGGGAACTTTACCTCGCTTGCTGCGGTGGTGTTCGGGTTTGTAATTTTCGGCCTCGTCTTTGCGGGGATGATGATAGTGCTTCCGCATGAAGTAAGCCATCCGACACCGAACAAGACTATGGTTGCGCCATCACCGGCGATTCAGAGAAAGCCTGCGACGATGATTGACCATGCTCGCGAATTGGCGTCTGACTTACTCTCTCCGGAAGATGTCGAGATCCGCAAACCGAGATATCACTAGGTACGCGGGTAGCATTCGGTCAGAGGAAGCGAAGTAGTAGGCGATCGGCCCAACTACAGGCGAGGCCGCACAACCTAAGAACTAAACAAACGGAGGAAACAATGATGACCACACAAACAGCAATGACAAAAACAACCAACGACTCGATCTCGCAGCGTTTCGTCGATGCGGACCAGATGTTCGAAAAAGTAACGGAGATGATGAAGGACATCGAACAGCGGGCCTTCGGCTTTTTCCGCGATCGCAATGGCGGCTTCGGTACGCCGCTCGATGACTGGTTCAAAGCCGAAGCCGAGGTCTTGCGTCCGGCGCCGGTCGACATAACGGAAACGCCAGACACGGTAAACATCCGTGCCGCCGTTCCCGGTTTCAAACCCGATGAGATCGAGATCAGTGTCAAGGACGACCTACTGACCCTGTGCGGCGAGACAAAGTCGGAGGGGAAAAATGAAAACGAAAACACGTTCTACAGCGAGTGGCAAAGCAACCGCTTCTGCCGTCAGCTCACGCTGCCAACCGAAGTCGAGACGAATGACGTCGAGGCAATTCTGAAAGACGGCGTGCTGCAAATCTCTCTCAAGAAAAAAGCAGCCGAAGAAGCCGCGAAGATTGCCGTCAAGTCGGCGTAAGGCTGGCAGAATCCTTCTTGGACGGATTTGCTCTATTCAAGACAAGCGTCGCGCAGGGAGAAAATTATGAGGCGGTGGGTGGCGTTTGCAGCTACTGCTATCGTCCTGATCGTCGTTCCGCAGCTTTTCATTGAATCGACGCTCTACGCCCGCGTTGTATCAATAGCTGGCGTATGCCTGCTTCTTTGGATAAGCGAGATAGTCCCACCATTCGTCCCGACTCTGATGTTATGGACTCTTGTGCCGCTGTTGCTCGGATCGATCGATGGCAGATTTGCTCTGTCCGATGTTCTGTCGTGGGCCGTCGATCCCGTCATGGCGTTGTTCTTCGGAGGTTTCGTGCTGGGGGTCGCAACGGAACGCAATGGGCTGGATCAACGTCTTACTCGATTTGCCCTTCACTCTTCCGGGCGGTCCTTCAAGAAGTTTCTGCTTTTTGTGATATTGATCACGGCGTTTCTTTCAATGTGGATGTCGAATATAGCCGCTGCAGCGCTGGTGCTGGCGTGCCTGCATCCGATTCTTGTAAAGTTCGACAATGATCATATCTTGCGGCGCACACTTCTGATCGGGGTGGCTCTTGCAGCGGATTTTGGCGGGATCGCCACACCGATCGGCACAGGCCCGAATGCGATCGCCATCGCTTCGATCTCAGCCACGCAGCCGGTTTCATTTCTGAGCTGGATGGCATTCGCTTTTCCGCTGACGATCGGTATGTTGACCCTAAGCTACGTATTCCTGTTGTGGCGTTCGCGGCAAACTGAAAATAGTTGGAAAGAGAAACGGACGGGACTGGACAGTTTAATCGACAAAAGGAAGCACCAGCCGGACGACAAACCTCACCGGGTCGGTTTCCTGATAGTTTTGGTTGGAACAATCCTCCTATGGCTGATCGAACCTCTTCATGGAGTTCCCGCAGCGATAATCGCCCTCGGATCAGCCGCGATCATTTTTCTGGCAGGCATTCTGACGAAAAAAGACCTTCTGAAAATTGATTGGTCCACTCTTCTTTTGATAGCAGGAGGGATTACTTTGGGACGACTACTGGAGCAGTCGGCACTTATCAGAAATCTTTCCGATAACGTGCCCTTCGCGGATTTCAGCCCAGTGTTCGCCTTGTTTTTATTATGTTTGACGAGCGCGATGCTTTCGGCGCTGATGAGCAATACAGCAACGGCAGTCTTGCTGTTCCCTTAGCTACAGCGCTCATACCCTCGCCATCGACGGCGATATTGATCGCCGTGTCCGCGTCGTTCGGGGTTCCTTTATGATAAGCACTCCACCGAATGCAATGGTATTCGGCCAGGGCGGAGTTAAGTTTGAAGACTTATTCGGACCCGGTCTTTTATTGATGATCCTAGGCTGCGTATTAGTCAGCCTGACCGGCAGGACCGTCTTAAACCTCGTTGGGATACCGTAAATTTTGGAGATTTCAACTCATCGTTGCCTGCCGCGTATCCGTCCTTCAACGACGCGGTGAAAAGTGATATCTATGAACGGAGAATGTCACATTACACCACTAACTTGAATAGGGACGCTACTTTTTCAAATGTTGTATTATCCTCTTTCCCGTCGCGAGTTCGTCGACGAACCTCACGCATCTGTCACGTGAAAATCCATCGCGTCAATGTCCTCGTCAGACTCTTCGGGGTTGCCGAGAAGTTTGAGCCATAGGAATCCGACCGTTCCCGCGGTGAGCGAAGCTAGGAGAATTGCCATCTTCGAGGCGTGGACGGTTTCAGAGTTGCCGACAAAGGCGAGATTTGTGATGATGATGGACATCGTATGATCATCGCCCCGATATAAGAAACAAAGCCAAAGAGCGTCATGCGCTTGGTAACCAACGGCAACGACCACTCGGCAAAGCGTTTATGCAGTTTCCACGGCACGAACAACAGAACAACGCTCGTCAATATCAACAACCACCCAAATACCGTAAGGACGATCGAAACTTCATCTGAGGCGAATAGATGACGAACGCCGTCCCAACAATTATTCGAAGTAAAACCTCTAAGAAAGGCGTGAACGCAGAACTGGCAAAAGCATTGAGAAATTCCTTCGCTCGTCCCGGTTTTGCAAAGGCGACCGTAGCCAAGCCGATCAACCAGATTCCCGCAAGGACAACAATCACGGCAGCAAGCTTGTTCAAAAATTCGATAGTAGGCCTCCTAAAGACGAAATAAAGCTGCTGCAATAAAAGCGACGAATGTGCTATCTATCCACCCAAAATGAGTTGATATTGTCTAGTAACATTATCCACATGTACCGTCACCGATGGTCGAGAGTGTGGTGAGGACAGCTAAAAGGGATTGCGTTCAAGGACTTCAAATCGGCAACAGTAATGCTCACATCGAAGACAACTCCAAACGCAGATTCTCTTGGATCTGCGTTTTCCATGATTGGGTGACCTTTGCGACTTCGGCAAAATCCAGCCATTTTCCTATTGCCTTTCGGACCTCAGCAACGATTGACTCTGCACGACCGCGTTTAAGCGACACTACGTCGCCGCATGCCTTGAAATCATCCCTCGAAAAACCATCTCGTTTTCCGTTCATGGTCATCTGGTGACTCGATGTCCATACTCCGGATGGATTAAAGCTGTACGCAACATCAAAGGCGGGAGCAAGAGACCAAATGCCCTGTTTATCCATCAGAAAAGCAATATTCTTGACATGGTCGTCCTGATTTCTCGCAAGGATGTTGAATGCCATCCGGCGAAACATCTGCTCGATAGCTAATGTTGGGAGCTTAATCTGACGCATGATGAGCATGGCTTGCTCGTAACCATATGCGCCGGCATTGTTGAAATCAAAATGAGCTAGACCGCTCAAGGACAACATGTGCAGCTTTTCGCCGTTCTCCTTCCGGTCGAATCGCTTTGTCATGAAATGCCGTCTGCCGTTTTCTTCGAGTAAGCGGCATTCGCTCATCTGTATTCCTGCCTCTAGTGCCATTAGATAATAGGCATACTCGATCGCTCCATAGCCCTGAGGATCGGCAAGCTCTTTGTCGCGGTTCCCGGTGATGCCGTCGAACTTCAAAAGCCAATACTCAAATCCGTCGCCGGCCTTTCCTTGTCCAGATCTCACGTCATTGGTTTTTCGATTCCACGCGATCACCGCTTTCGCCCGGGCTCCACCCGCAGAAGTTCCTACGCGGAGGATATCCCTGAGAGAATTGGGGTCGTCAAGCGTAGTATCAAGACCGCTTCGCTGGTTCAAAACGTCGGAAGCTAGTTTGACTAAGGCATCAACCTCGATCTTACGAGAGGCAGTTTCCTTAGGTCCTTTGCTCGGAAAAAACTCAAGGGCTCCCATACCTCTTGAGCCCGTGTAGCAGAGCCTTTCCACCGCATTAAAACTATCAGCGGATCTGCCTTGCGTCGCGAGCCAAGCGTCAATGAGTGAGTTGCCAAATTTATCCGGTAGTGAATCAGCGAGCAAACCCGGCAATCCGTGAAAGGTCACTCGTGGCAACTCCGGGAATACGTATATTGAACCTGTGAGCGGCATCACGATCGGTGAGACCTCGATACCGCTTTTCATAAATTCCGGCGCGTACTCAAAGGCGGCCACGTCGCTGCCGTCCTCCAGCGAAACAGCCCCGATGGTGCTCCCCCACAGCTTGACCTCAGCCAGCGTTGTCATGACTCATTCCCCCACTTCCAAACCTTGTTCGTGGAATCTGGGGATCGCTTCGTCGAGGCTCGTCGCCTGTTTTTCCCTTGAAGTTTCAGTTGAGCTATCGGGCTTGCAACAGGTTCTGGGAAAAGTACCTCTAACCGTTGCTGAAGCCCTAATGAGCGGAGGAGCCGAATCAGGCTTGTAACCTGAACCGATTCGCCCGCCTCTAGGCGTTCAATTGTTCGTTTTGACACTCCCGCCTGCTCTGCTAGGTTGGCTTGTGTGAAGTTTTGATTCAATCGAACACCTGCAATACGTTCCCCTATTTCTTTAAGTATCGCTTGATCGGTCGTGGTTGTATCGAATCTCATAATGCGTCAAGTATGACGAATAACTCTGATAATGTCAATATATATCGGCAAAGATGGCGAGTAAGAGAGAGCGTGTCTTTGGGGGGTGATATCGTCACGAATAGCGAGACCTGGTCGTGACGGTTGCTCGCCAATGTTGGCGAAGTGTAGCAACGAATCAAACTATCTATTTCTGACTTAGATACGAGGAAGCACGGTTCGCCGACTGAAGTGCATTTTGCTTTGGAGTTCATGGCACGATGACCTCCAGATGTTTGGCAAGTACCGATTCGAGATCAAGTTCTTTTGCTGCTTTTACAAGCTTTGCTTCCGTAGTCCTTCTTGTTGCAAGAGCTTCTCTCGCGGCCTTGATGGCCGTTCGTACACCTATCTTCGTGATGAATTTTAGAGCCTCTAGTATAGCCCTTTCGACTGTGACGATTCGATAGCCCTTTTCATATATGATCTGCTTGTCGAGCCTTGTTTTTGTTCGAATCAGTTTGTAACCCGCTTCTCGGGTTCGTTTTTCCGGACTAACCATTACCCATATTTCCCCGGGCACCTGTTCGGCAAGATTGTAATGATAAAGAGCCGAAAGGCCTCCAATCGCAAAATCGGATCCAAACTTTGAATAAGCGATCTGGAATCCGACATCGCCATCCAGCGATGCCTTTGGATGAAGATAGATTCCGCGACCGAGGCGAACGAGCTCCTTTGCAGCGACAAGCCGGGATATGTCTTGCTGATTAATTCCCAGGGACTTACCCTGATCCAATGTAAAGACCCCAAGTTTTTTCAATTTAGGTAACTGATGCTTATCCATCATTCAAAGAATGTGGTGTAAGGTGACATCTGTCAATGAACAATGTCGGGATGCACCAACATAAAAAGAGGGGGGGGCATCTCAGACAAAATTACTCAAATATACAAAAAGCGGTAGGCGAGAAGGAAAAAGTACCGCAAATCGGACACCGACTTCTCGGTTTGTTAATAAGCCAAAATGACTTAGGAGATGGGGTATCGTCAGATTTGTTTTCCGAAAATGTCGCAAAATACTCAACAGCAAAATTGGTGTTGATTTTCGATCAAAATGTGTTATTTTGATGTTCTCGCAAGGGCGATTTATCAACGTTCTAATTGGGAATAATCTTGATAAGATGGTTGCAAGATGGTTGCACTTTTCCCAACGCATTCCTTTTCATAGCTTATTACTTACACGGGGCGAGCCGATTTTGATTGGTTTTGATCGATTTTGACAAGCCGTGATTCGCCCTCAGGTTGGTTGGGGTGCGAGAGGTCGTGAGTTCAAATCTCGCCGTCCCGACCAATAAAAATGGGGCTTTTGAAGAAATTCGAAAGCCCCACTTCTTGTTGGTTGCAAAATGCCACGAGAGGGCTAATCTGTAAAACCGTTGTAATCGTTCCACTTACGAAAACGCTATCGTCGAAAAAAGAGCCTTCATCTTGCAACCATCTTCAAAAGCCTTTTCGACCTAATCCACTTGGCTAACTGCCGCACTACAACTGGTGCAAAAGCGCTCCGATTTCCTCCCCTTGCATCCCAAAACCCAATAAACAAGCGGCTAACAAGCAACGGAATGGAACTTGCGAAGTCTCGGTCGAAGCCGCCTTTGTTAAGGTCGTAAGAGCTTCTGTTCCGACCAATATGTCTGTTTACAAAAGATGCAAGGGTAAGCGCATCTCTTCGTCTCATCCCGACTACGCCAAAGCAAGATGGTGGATTTACAAACGGTTAAGAGGGAAAGTTATTCATCAGAGCGTTCCCGAGGCTGCGACCCGCCAAGAGGCCGAACTTGCTGAGCGACAGATCATTAAGACGGCGTTCAATCACAACTATGATGTTGCCGACAAAACCACCACACTTGCGGTTTTCATTGAGAAGAAGTACCGACCTTACGTCGAGCAGAATAATGTCAACAAAGGTGCGAAGGACCTTACATAAGACTTTGCTGGGATACTTCAAAAAGCAGACACTAGCGAGCATTACTCCTCAAGATTGTCGGAACTGCCGGACCACGTTACAGACTCGCCAGAACAAACGTAAGAAAGAAAGCGAGCTTTCACCCGCCTCGATCAATCGCATATTGTCCACGCTCTCGAAGATCTTCAGCCGGGCGTGCGAAGAGGGAATTCTTGATCGCAATCCGATGCAGTATGTGAAGGCTTTACCGGAACCGCCGCCGCGGAGACGATTGCTCAATGAGAAACAAAAGACCGATCTATGGAATGAGTTGGAGAAAGGTCAGCTACTCTACCGGCTCATCGTTCTAGCGGTGAATCTTCCACTTCGTCGCGGCCAACTGGTCGCGATCACCGAAGATGTTATCGATTTCGAACACGAGCACGTGCTAGTGATCGGGTCGAAGGGAAGGCCGCCGCGTCTAGTTCCACTCAACGCCACCGCGACGAAAATATTGAAGGCAATGATCGAAGACAAACAGCTTCCGTTTCCAGTTACAGACTTCCGAAAACGTTGGCACACGGCTCTCCGAAACGCGGGAATAAATAGGCGAGGCGGAACAAGAGAAGAGAACTATCATTTCCACGATCTTGGCAGCTACTTTGCTAGCGAGTTGATCCGAAGAAATACGAACCCACTAATTGTTCAGAACCTATTTGCCCACTCCGATATGAGCATCACGACAGTTTATGCCCAGACGGATGACAAGCTTCTTCTTGAGGCGGTGAAACGGCTCGACCAATCCGCATATCCGGTTACAGGTTCGGACGACGGAAAGGGAACTCCCGATCAACTTACCAAAATTGATCAAGTCGAAACAACACCGCCGCTGATCCTCCAAATCAAGGCGGTGGAGAGTGACAGTTGCGGTTAGGAGATGTCACTTTCCACCAAATCAATAATTGCGACTAGAGTAGTTGAGTCCCAGGGTGTCCGCGTCGAGTCACGAATAGTCACCCGCGAGTGACCGGACGGCAAGTTGATTGGCCCGGCGCGGGGCGTAGCGGGGCAAAAGTCGAATAGTCCTCTAGGCGACGGATCGGGGGGTATCCTCGCGATTTCGCCCAACGGGAAGCATAAGCTCCCAGACACCGGTCGGAGCCGCCGACACGGCGACATTGTTTCGGTGATCTAATGATCTAATAAGGAATGTCAAGACTCGCGCGGGCAGAGACGGTTTCTCACAGAAAACTCCCACTAAAGGTTCCCGGAAACAAACTCTATACGAAAAAAAGAACCAATCTTAAACTAGATTGGTTCCGACCTGTTTGCAATGATGATTTAGATTGGTGCCGAGTGCGGGCGTCGTGGTAGAAGATCCTCGGTAGTCTATCCCTAACGTGTTGGCTCCGTCCTTTCATCCTCTTTCCCAATTCCTGTGTTGAGCTATCGCCTTTACGAAACCGTTATTCGCATCAGGATAGGTCTCGGCGATGATGATCGTACGGTCACTACCGTCCGTAGGTACGCGCGTCTCTTCCAGCAACTTCGAGCCCTCACCGACGGAACAGATGGCCTTGCAGTGTTTGTAAGCTTCGTTTACGAACTCGATCGCATCTGCGTTCTGTGCAAGAGTCTCGACGCTACCGGAGCCGCCGGGAACATACACGGCGTCAAATAATACTGAAGCGGTCGTAAAGAAGCTGAAGTCAGCCGGTAACGCTTTTCCGTCGGCCGCAAGGACTGCCCCCAAGTGCGGAGCCACGGTTTTGAGGACTGCTCCTTGTTTGAGAAGCGTTTCCTTTGCGACTGAAACCTGATCGCCGTTGAAGCCGTCAGCGATCAGGACCGCGATCTTTCGGGACTTGATAGAATCCTTGACCGTATTTTCCATGCTAAGTGCTTCCGACACTTCGATCGTCGACGATGCATCGGTAGGCTGGACAGACTTTGGATTCGTGTCGGCGCCAAAGGACTGATTTAGTGGCCTCTCCGGCTTAGTAACCGGCAATCCTAGTCCTTCTGCGACGGCGGAAGCCAGCCCGGCGTCTATCTTCGATAGAATACCGATCATTCGTTTACGGATCGCCTGAACTTCGACTTTTCCGAGTTCGAACCTTAACGCGTTGATCAGATGCCTTTGTTCAGCTTCTGACTGACTATTGAAGAACAAAGTCGCCTGACTAAAGTGGTCATGAAAACTCGCACTGCGTTCACGAACTTTGGATGCGTCGACCCGTTCCTGAAAGCTTGCGAAACCACCATTTTTTACAGATGCCTGAAACGGGCAGCCGCCAGCCAGGGAGTTGGGTTCGTAGCTCACTCTTCCGGTGTTGATCGTCTGCCGAGCTTGAGCGTCGCGTTGATTGTTGTGGACAGGCGCGATGGATCTATTGACCGGTATCTCGTGAAAATTAGGGCCACCGAGTCTCTTTAGCTGAGTATCAAGGTATGAAAAAAGACGGCCCTGCAACAGTGGATCATTGGAAAAATCGATGCCGGGTACGATGTGGCCGACGTGAAAGGCAACCTGTTCTGTCTCGGCAAAGAAATTGTCAGGGTTTCGGTTAAGAGTTAATTTCCCGACGCGGCGAACCGGAACCAGCTCCTCGGGTACGATCTTTGTCGGGTCGAGGAGGTCGAATTCGAATTTGTGCTCGTCAGCTTCGGGGATAAGCTGGATTCCGAGTTCCCACTCAGGAAACGCTCCGGTTTCGATCGCTTCCCACAGATCGCGGCGATGAAAATCTGGATCGCGTCCCGAGATGATTTGAGCTTCGTCCCACAAGACACTATGGACGCCGAGCAAAGGCTTCCAATGAAACTTTACAAAAGTCGATCGATTTTGCTCATTAATGAATCTGAAAGTGTGTACGCCGAAACCTTCCATCATCCTATATGAACGGGGAATCGCTCGGTCGGACATTACCCACATGATCATGTGGGCGCTCTCCGGCATTAGCGAGATGAAGTCCCAGAAAGTGTCATGAGCTGCGGAGGCCTGAGGCATCTCGTTGTGCGGTTCGGGCTTCACGGCATGCACAAGGTCCGGAAACTTCATGGCATCCTGAATAAAGAAGACCGGCATATTGTTACCTACGAGGTCGAAAACTCCCTCGTCTGTATAAAACTTGACGGCGAAGCCTCGCACATCACGAGCAAGATCCGTCGATCCTCGTGAGCCGGCCACGGTCGAGAAGCGGACGAACACTGGCGTTTCGACCTTAGGGTCCTGCAAGAAGCCCGCCTTCGTCCATTTCGACATTGATTCATAGAGTTGAAAGACACCGTGAGCTCCCGATCCACGAGCGTGAACAACGCGCTCCGGTATCCGCTCGTGATCGAAATGGGTGATCTTCTCACGCATTATGAAATCCTCGAGCAATGTCGGGCCGCGATCGCCGGCCTTTAGAGAATTTTGATTGTCGTTGATTCTAACGCCGTGATTCGTCGTTAAGAACTCATCGGCCGCGTCCTCTTTGTTCGTTTCAAGATTAATTTGTTTGCTCGAAATATTAGAGTTCTTCTTCTTTGTTGCCATCGTCTCTGTCCTCTTCTCTTCCGCTCAACCGTAAATTGTTTCTGCTGATGACTGGAATCGCTTCTTCTCTCCTTCCATCGACGAACCTAAAGTGTTCAGACCGTCTGCTGAGAACCTTTTCTCTACTATCGAAAACATTTCACCTTCCTCTTCTTTGACGTGGTGCCTAACGTCTTCGATAAGCTTGTGGAGTAAGGGCTCAAACTTAGAAAAATCTGTAGATGTTGCAGCGAGCTCGCCGAGAAAGCATTTCATATCGACATGTTCCTTGATCGCTTCCGACGTCAGCTCTGTCAACTTTTCATCGCCTAGTGACTGTAATGTGGGATAAAAGATCGTTTCTTCGATCCAGGCATGCGCTTCTAGCGCTGTCTTGATCTCAAGGAAAATTTCGCGTTTTGCGTCCCGTCCGGCGGTCTCCGTCGCCTTGAACATCTTCTCTACTTCACTGTGATCGGCAATGAGTAGCTTGATTGCGTTTTGTGACTTTGGATTTCGTTCCACTATTTTGTCCTCGTATCCGTCGGTTCCACAACACGCAGGTACATCGCGAAACCCACATCGGTGGTTTTCCGCTGCGACGCGGAAATTAAGCATCGCTGTGATCTGGCTATCGGGCAGCCCGGTACGGCCCCCCCCGATACCCTGGCTTAGATGCCGTTTCGATTAACTGGACGGTTCGTATTAGCGTTCGAGTTCGTACTGGAATTGGTGTTTGAGTTCGAACCGCGATTTGAATTCATGTTGGAATTCATATTCATGGTATTGACGGTATTGATGTTTGAGTAGGGTGTTGGCGACATCGTGGGCATGGCGTTGAAATTCGACATATTTGTATTCATGTTCGAATTTCGAAGATTACCGTTACCGTTCGTGGCCATGTCCGAACAGCCTGAGAGCCCCGCTGCGCAAGCAACGACGGCAAGTGAAATAGAAAGTCTTCTCATAGTTTCTCCTGACGAAATAGATTTCGGCGGCCGCGAAGCCTTATGTCTGTCTCTCTTTGAGGAAGACACCCTAAAACAATGTGCTTCGTGGCCGCCATTTCCAGTCGTTGGTATTTGATGATTCGACCGGAAGTATGAATCTATCGCCGCATTGTCAAACCGTATGTATGCGGAGTTACAGAGAAGCGGAAAGTAGGGCGAACGAAAGACAATAGATCGCAATGACGAACGATGCCGCTGACAACTGTGATCTGAAGTTACGCATAACTGGTCGTTTCCTCCTGCGAAGGCATTAGGGTTTCAGTACTACTTTTATGCATCCTTCCTCTCGTTTCTGAAATGTCTCGTACGCGTGCGGAGCATCATCGAGAGGGATCTCGTGAGTGATAACAAACGATGGATCGATCTCGCCGGACTGAATCTTTTCAAGCAGCAGCGGCATGTACTTATGCGTGTGGGTTTGTCCCTGCTTGATGGTGAGTCCTTTGTTCATCGCCGCACCGATCGGGATCTTGTCGCCGAAACCGACGTAAACTCCCGGGATCGACAAATTTCCGCCTTTGCGACAACTCATGATCGCCTGCCGCAGCACATGGGGCCGGTCGGTAGCAAGAAAGGCAGTGGTTTTAATTGCATCGATAGTTCCGTCAAGAGTGCCGCCTGCATGAGCTTCGCATCCGACGGCGTCGATACAGCGGTCCGGCCCTCGTCCTTCGGTCATTTCCATCAACGCTTCATAGATGTCGACGTCATCGAAGTTGATCGTCTCCGCTCCGCCCTGATTTGCGGCCATTGTAAGTCGCTCTATGACGTTATCGATCGCGATGACGCGGCCGGCTCCCAGCATCCATGCGCTCTTGATAGCGAACTGACCGACAGGACCGCATCCCCATATCGCTACGGTGTCGCCGTCTTCGATCTGTGCATTCTCGGCGGCCATATAGCCAGTTGGGAATATGTCTGAAAGGAATAGCAACTTCTCGTCCGGTAGGTCGGTCGGCAGCTTCAGCGGGCCTACATCCGCGAACGGAACTCTTAGATATTCGGCTTGACCGCCTGAATAGCCTCCAAGCATATGTGAATAGCCGAGCATGCCGGACGGCGAATGTCCCATCGCCTTAGCTGCCATCTCGGCATTCGGATTGGACCTGTCGCAGAGCGAATACATTTGCTTGTTGCAAAAGAAGCATTCGCCGCAAGCAATGTTGAACGGCACGACGACGCGGTCTCCCACTTTTAAGTTCTTTACCTCGGAGCCGACCTCTACGACCTCTCCCATATTTTCGTGACCGAGAACATCCCCTTCCTCCATAGTTGGCATGAAGCCGTTGTACAGATGAAGATCGGAACCGCAGATCGCAGTCGAAGTGATTCGAATGACAGCGTCCCGATTATCTTCGATGATGGGGTCAGGAACCGTCTCGACTCTGACATCACCAGTCCCATACCAGCGTAGTGCTCTCATTTTCCGCTCCTCGCCGCAGCTGCCGGATCGTTGCCCACATCCGCGACCTTTTCGAGAAATTCGTCGGCCGTTTCCTTAATGCCTTCAACCGTACTTTTGGCAGCACCTTCAAGTCGGTCGCGAACCGAACTAGCCGTATCGCCTAGAAGTTCCGATTCTGTTTCGGTTAGCGGAAGAGCTAGACCGACCGCGAGCCCGATCGCCGCAGCGACCGCGCCGACCGCGATAGGATTACGGTCATAGTAGTTTACGTAGGTCTCTTTCCCCGAAGCAGCCATGTCGCTCACCTTCGAAGCCGTCGCTGAGACTGCATCGCCAACGCGATGGTAAGCACTCGACGCCGCATCTTTCACCTCACCAAGCGTCGAGATGTTCGCAGAGCCGTTTTCTGCTCTGACATCCTTGCTCGCCGAACCCTTGCGTAGATCTTTGGTGCTTAGCGGAGCCTTTCGACCGCTATTCATCACGATCAGTCCGGTACCTGCCCCGATCAACAAGAGGGGTAGAACGCCCCCGGCTGCATTTCCCAATTCCGATAGCTTGTTCATAATCTTATTCACCTTCTTGATCGCCTCGTCGTACACAATCTCCTTAGTTGATTCGACCGCCGACGAGATCTGTTCCGAAACCTCTCCCTTTATCTGCGCCGTGAGAGCGGGAATGCTCAGACGCTCCTGCAATTCGTCTATTGTTTCGCCCATTTGCGAGCGCGTATCTTCGATCTCTTCCTTTATCTTTTTGATCTCGACATCATCCGGTGGCGGCGCGTCATCTAATTCCTGATCTGTTCCTTCAGCCATTCGGCGTCCTCCTTTATCGATTCGATCGAATCTTCAGGGGCAAATTCAGCCCGCTTAAGTACTGACCATCCGTGGCTGCCGATACCCAAGCCAATCGCGGCCAGTACGATAGCTACGATAGCGGCCGCTGCCCAGGGCGGTACCCAAATAGCGAGAAGCAACACTGCCGACGCGACCATTACCAGTACCGATAAGATCGATATGGCAAGACCAGACACCAGCCAAGCGGATGCGGACGCGACCGCTTTCACGTTCTGCTTTGTCTCAACAACCGCCAGCCTGACTTCCTGGCGAACAAGGCTACCTGTGTCGCTGGCGAGCTGTCCGAAGAGTTCGCCTATCGATCGTTCGTCGGTCGTCCTCAATGCTTGGGGCCGGTCCGTCATGCTCGTGCTCGACTTTGCGGCGCCCCAGTAGGTGTCGCACTTCTAAAAAGCCTCGAAATTGCGAAGCCGACTACAAACGCGCCGCCTACGAATATCGTCGGGTTCTCACGGGCGAACCGCTTGACATCCTGGGCGACGGCCGAGGGATCCTTGCCTTCGAAGTAATTGGACACCCACTCGATCTTATTGGCGAGGTCTTCTATATATCTCGCGCCCGCGGCCGGCAGGGGTTGGTCGTCCGCATTTTCTTGAAAAGTTTCGCTTGTCTTCCTAAGCCCGTCAGCCAGCGAGTAAAGCCCTGATGTTATCTCGGATTTGTAACCGGACGCGGCTGTTCGGGTTCGACTGCCAACCGCACCGATAGATCTTTCAGCGATCTCGCGACCCGATTGCTGAATCTCGCCGATCACCCCTTGGTCACCAGATTGTTTATCCGGCGACTCGAGCGTCGATCGCTTCCGTTCCTCCGGGCTCCTGTCTTTCACTTCTTTTTCATCTTTCTTTGTTGCCATTTTTTCGCTCCTAGCGTTCTTTGTTTGAGATCAACTCTACTCACCTCAACGTAGCGTGATTGTCTTCTTGCCGACACTCTGCTCAACGACTGCCGACACTCCGCGCACAGCGCACAAGTGTATTCACGCGGACATACTCTCATTGTCCTCGTCACTAAACTCTGCATAGAAAGACTCAGACCAGGGAGGATAGAGAATGAACCAACAATCGGAGCAAACCAAAACCCAAACCAATGCAGGGATGAACCAGTCCACGAGTGAACCGGAAAGCGTGCAGCACTCGGAGGGCGTCGTAGCACGAACGATCGAAGAGCAGACGGCGCGATTACCGTCAGATGTCTTCTTGTGGGCGGCGGTCGGTGCGATCGGAGCATCGGCGGTGCTCGAATTTTCGGGAAACCATGACAAGTCAAGATTTGTGGGACAGTGGGTCGCGCCTTTCTTGCTTCTCGGCGTCTACAACAAGCTCGTGAAAGTGGCCGGTTCTGATCGATTTCATTGATCGTTAGGAGAAAACGGGATGGCAACAACAACATCAAAAAAGAGCAGCGGCTCTAAATCCGGCTCGAAAGCAGCTTCGAAAAAACAAGCCGCCGGAACTAAGTCGTCGTCTGGTTCAAAGGACGGAGCCAAGTCGACAAAATCCACAGCAGCCAGTGCCCGAAAGACGGGTGGATCGAAGAATTCGTCCGCGTCTAAATCGGGCACATCCAAGACTAAGAACAGCACGACAGGTTCGACATCAAAAAAAGCTGCGTCAAAGTCGGATAATACAAAAAGTACCAGCACCGCTAAGAGCGGATCGACCGCCAAGGAAGCAAAGAAAGGAAGCAGTCGCTCGGCCTCGAGCGGTTCCGCGAAATCGAATACCAGCACCGCAAAGGGCAACTCGTCGTCTAAAAAGCGATCGAGCAAAAAGTCCGATCAAGGTAAGTCGACCTCAAGCAGCGGAATCGTCGGCAGGGTCGCGTCGGCGGTCGGAGGTTTATTTGGTCGGGGCGAATCCGATGTGCTTGAACTTCTGAAGGAAGACCATCGAGTTGTCGATGGATACTTCCAGGAAGTTAAGGCAGACGAAGATGCCAACCACGAGAAAACGTTCAAGAAGATCAAGTCGGAATTGGACGTCCACGCACACGTAGAAGAGGTGATCGTCTATCCGCATTTTCTTGAGGTAGGCAGCGAAGAACTTCAGAAGATCGTTCGCGAAGGTGTCGAGGAACACGCACAGATGAAAACGCTGCTGCTTGAACTTTCGGAATTGAAAGGTAGCGACGATGTCTTTAAGGCCAAACTAAAGGTGTTGATAGAAAACGTCGAACACCATGTGGAGGAAGAAGAGAACGAAACGTTCTCTTTGGCTGAAGACGAGTTAGATAGGGAGACCTTGAGAACTCTCGCAGAGCGAGTAGAGACAGAAAAAGCCAACTTTCAGAAAGCATCGGGGTCGAGATCGGCTCGCCGATCTGGAAAGTAGTGTGGCGGTACAAAGGAGGATACTATCGCAGGAAGCGAGAAATGTGAACACGAAATGTGTGTATGCGGTGTAGCGGGAGATTCGGAATACTGTAGCGACCATTGTCGCGATGCAGTCGCGGAAGACATAACGGAAATCGTATGCGATTGTGGTCATCCGGGCTGCCAAACGATCTGACGCTCGGTTTAATCGATCATTCAATAGCCGGTCCTTCGTGGCCGGCTATTTTTTGCGTTGGGCGTACCGACGGCCGAGCGCATACAAAAGGCCGCCGATGCCTAATCCCAATATCGATCCCGCTATCACCGGATGCATCGACGCTTTGGTGTAGATGCTAGTTTCGGCCACGTGTCCGCCGTAACCACCCCGAGTATGAAGTCTTGAGTCTTTAGGTTCGTAAAGGCCTTCAAATTCATCCGAAGGAGGCAGATCCGTCTGCTGGATATCGATCATCGCTGACTGCATGACTAGATCTGTGGCTCGCGGAGCGTAGTTACCCATCGCCGATATGATCTTCCCGCCGACGCCGACAAATAAATCGCGTGTGGGATTTTCGGCACTGTACAAAATCGCATCTGCGACAGTTTCCGGAGCGTAAACGGGCGGCGGATTCTCGGGTTTAACACCGAGGTAGTTCTTTGCGTGTTCTTTATACGGAGTGTCGATCGCCGATGGTTTTATCAACGTCACAGAGACAGGAGCATTCTCGGCTTCGAGTTCCATGCGTAACGAATCCGTAAATCCTTTCACCGCGTGTTTCGACGCACAGTACATTCCCTGGATCGGGATCGCCCGATCCGATAGCGTACTGCCCACATTTATAAGAGCTCCACCATTTACTTTCAAGTTTCGAGCCGCAACCAGCGATCCGATCACTGTTCCCCAAAAATTGGTTTCAAAGAGCTGCTTAGAGTCGGCTAGTGAAACTTCCTCAAGTCGTCCGTAAATAGAGACGCCCGCGTTATTAACCCACGTGTCGAAGTTGCCGAACTTGTTCAACGCCTCACCGGCCAGCTTGAGCATGTCGTCTTCACTCGATACATCTCCGGGAATGCCAATAACTCTGGTACCGGTCGGATCGAGTTCGCGACAGAGACTTTCCAACGCTTCGGAATTTCGAGCGTTCAGGACAAGACGGGCCCCTTGTCTCGCTGCCATCTTGGCGGTTGTCAATCCAATGCCGCTCGTCGCGCCCGTTAGGACAATCACTTGTTCACTGACAGGTTTTAGCTTCATAGTCTCTCGGCCTCCATTATGGTTGAAGTGGCAGAATCAGTTTTAAGCGAACTTGGCGCGTCGGGATTGGCTCCCGGATGTACTCCGATCCCTAAACGCTCAACGAGTTCACCGCCGAGCCATCCGCCGATCAGGGCTAACAGGACACCGGTTATTGAAAGTAAGATCGACAAAGTGTCGGGTATCGATCGCGGTACCGGCCGAAGATACCAGCTGATAAAGAAGATGATCAGGACGACGGCATTTACGCCCCCGTGCAGGAGACCCACCGACTTAGCTCTCGTGTTCGAGGGAATAGCCGTCCAGTCGATCAGTCCGGCCACTGCTGCCAACACGCCGCCGACCAAGCCTGCGGGTATCAGCCAATAAGCCAACAAAGCGAGAGTCTCCCGCCCGGTTATTAGCAATGCCACATCGCAGATAGCCGCCGTGGAAAGCAGTCCTAGCGGAAAAACGATAAGCATCGGATGCATCTGGTGTCCGAGTATTCGTGCTGGTCCTCTCATGAACCCATGATGCTCCCGTTAGGGGCTCAGCTTTGTACCAGACCTTACAGAACCTTTATTTAAAGGCAATAGCATCTAACGTGGATGAATTTGCACGAGCAGATATTCGGAATGATCACGCTTGGCCTAGCGGTAGCCAGCGTCTCTTGGACATTCACGCAAGAAGAGATCTTCAAAGAGATGCGAGAGGTTTGCGAAAGACGCGTGGCTAATGCGCAGAGCATCTTCGAAAGGAAGTTCTTCTATGTTTTCACATGCGAGTATTGTTTCAGTCACTGGGTAACTTTGTTGTTTCTGATCTTCAGCGGCTTCCGCATCCTGATCGACGACTTCCGGGGGAACGTTCTGGCTTTCTTCGTCATCCCATGGATAGCAAATCAATTTATGAGTCTGTACCGGCGTCTCCGTGTAGAAATCAAGCGGGAGAATATTCTTGCCGAGAAAGAGGATAAAGAATGACGGAGATTATAGGTTGGGCCAGCTCTCTCATCTTGCTGGCGACGATCATCGCGCAAGTACGAAAGCAGTGGAAGACGGAATCGAACGAGGGCGTTTCGAAACTGTTGTTCGCCGGGCAGATCGTTGCATCGATCGGCTTTATCCTCTACAGCGTTCTCACCGGAGATATCGTATTTATCGTAACCAATTCAATGCTGCTAATCAGCAACGTCACGGGTGTCTGGATCTATCTCAGAAATGCCGGCCGTGTATGACGGCGTACAGCTTTCTACAGTAGAGTGACGTTCAATCTTGACACGATGGGAAATTCAGAAAAAACAGGTCGTCGTCCGTCGAATGCAGGCCAGAAAGAATATTCGGGCAAGAAGCAGAGCAATAAGGATGGGAAGGACTCGGAGCCGGACGTTCGGACGCGGGAAGACACTCATGTGGAGCATCGGTCGGAAGATCAATCTTCGTCGGAAATAACGGAGAAGATCGAATCCGGCAAGCGAACCACCGCTGGTAGAAAAGACAAGCCTTAAGGCATACAATCATGCGGCAGTCGTTTCACCGCCCAGTATCGAAAGTATCTCGCCGGTGATGTAGCTCGAATCCGCATTCGAGGCGAAGAATACAAACGCCGGAGCAATTTCCTCTGGCTGAGCTGGTCGTTTGAGAGGCGTATCCGCGCCATGTTTTGAAACCTCTTTCGCATCCTTATCAGCGACGTTTAGCGGGGTCCATACCGGGCCCGGGGCAACGCAATTAACGCGGATCTTCTTTTCGACTAAGCTCTGAGCGAGCGATTTGGTGAACGCATTGATCGCACCTTTGGTGGCTGAGTAATCCAGCAAGTCGCCTGAGCCCTCGAGTCCTGTAATAGAACCACAGTTAACGATCGAACCGCCTTCCGGCAAATGAGATAAAGCGGCTCTTGCCATGTAGAAGTAGCCGAAGATATTTGTTTCGAATGTACGCTTCAGTTGTTCGTCGGTGATGTCTTCGAGAGATTTCTGATGGTGCTGATATGCGGCATTGTTGACGAGAATGTCGAGCCTCCCAAACTCTTCGACGGTCTGCTCTACCGCGTCCTTGCAGAAATCGGACGACCGGACGTCTCCACTGATAAGCAGGTAGTCCTGACCTTCCTTCTCCACATGATCTGCTGTAGTCTGAGCGTCTTCGAGCTCTTCGGGAAGGTGAACAATCGCAACGTCGGCTCCTTCACGTGCAAACAAAACGGCTACGGAACGTCCGATCCCGGAATCGCCGCCTGTGATCAATGCTACGCAGCCGGCGAGCTTCTCCGAACCGCGATAATTAGGGGCAAGGAACTGCGGCGACGGATCCATAAGGTTTTCGATGCCAGGCCGCTCCTGCTCCTGTTCCGGCATCGGATTCTCTGGACGGTCGCCTTTCTGTTCTTCAGATCTATTCTTTGAACTCACAATCTCTCTCCTCGATTTGCCAATGGTATGCATATAAGCTGAGCGTGAAATAAGAATCTATTCCACGCTCAGGTAGCTGGTGTCGGGATCCGATGTCTAGATTTGTCCCCGGAGCGGGAAGTTTCTTTCCGCCCGATTTTCGAAGACCCCAACGGTACTAAATGGTAATCGAGACGTTCAGTCTCGATTGTAGCGTCCCATACGCACTACAACATTCAACTGTTTGATATTGGTATTCCCCAAAACAGTCGAACCTGTTTCTAATCGATACCCTCTTAGTACGCCCCCAGCTATTTTTCGCTCGAATGATCAATCTCTATTCGAGTTCAGCGTAATTACATATCAACTTTCTAAGTGGAAACTCGGAGGAAACAATAAATGGGAAATCAGGACAGGTATCAGTCGCGGCACGAACGCAGAAATTACGAACAGGGGGGGGGGTTATGAAGAAGAGCGAAGAGGCCGCTCAGATCGGTGAGCCCCGCGGGGGAGGCGTATTCATCGAGTGAAGGCAGTGAAAGCGGAGGTCGCAACTATTCGGGTCAGGGGGGCTCCGGACACAGGGACAATACGGAAGGCCGGGGGACGCTGCAAAGCAGACCATATGGCGGGGGCGGCTTTTCGTCGTTTGGCGGCCGCGGCGACGAGGCTGATTCTTCCGGCGGCGGCGAAGGAGATTTTCGTTCAATGCAGGGTCAACAACAGCGAGGTAGCTGGATCTCAAAAGATGGGGCGTGGGCTATGGCGGGAGTCGCGAATCGGGAGAGGGTCGCGGCGAAGGCGGAACTGGCTACGGACGCATCAGTCAGCGGTCGGACTACGGCTATGGAGGAAGGGGGGCGGAAAGCTTCGGCGAAAGAGAGTCTTCTTCCTCGATGCGCGGTAAAGGCCCTAAAGGATATACGCGTTCGGACGACCGGATAAAAGAAGATGTGTGCGAGCGGTTTTCCGACGACGATTTTCTAGATGCGTCGAACATCGAGATCTCCGTTGATGACGGGGAAGTGACGCTGTCAGGCGAGGTGAGCGACCGCCGCGCAAAAAGGATGGCTGAAGACCTCGCCGAGGAGTGTTCGGGCGTAAAGAACGTGCAAAACAATATTCGCGTCAGGCAGGAAACAACGACGGATCAAAATTCCTCCACGCAGCAAGCCAGCGGCTCGCGGACCGAGTCCAGTAAGCGAGCGTCAGGCGGGTCCTAGTTAGAAACCACACTCGAGGACTTAAGGGCTGCCGCTTGGCTGGCCCTTTTTTATTGTGATAGAGCGGATAGGCCGGGAAGCAGCGTTGAGACTGCGCGGGACGCATTGAAAGTCATTTCGGTACCTTCGCTAAAAATACGAAGCTCGTGTAATGGGCGGGTATCCGCCTCCGCCACGCGAGAGAGAAACTCTAGTGCGTCATCATGGTATGAATCTTTTACGGCAGCACAGCCGTCGGCTGGTACCGAGACGGAATATCCACGCATGTAAGCATCGTGAGCCGTGAACAGAACGCAGATGTCCGTAGTCAGTCCGGTGACCGTAACCGAACTGCTGTTAAGTGACAGCAAAAGGCTTCCAAGTCCGGTGGCAAAGAATCCGGAACGCTGAGGCTTAGTGATCCAGTGTGATCTCTCATCCGGCCTAAGGCGAGAGAGTACGTAATCGGCTTTGTCCGAACGTCGGCGGAGTAGTTCGAGCCTGTGCGGTAAGGTTCCGGTGACATTCTCCAACTCGTCGTTGACGAAAATGACCGGAGAACCGTTTTCGTAAAATTGTTTCTTCAAAACAGCAAGGCGCTCTACGAGGGGCTTGGACCTCTCAAAAAGAACTCCACCGTCTTCGAATTTGAAATCCGAGACTAGATCGATAATCAAAAGAGCCGAATCAGCGGCGATCCGATTCGGGAGAGCTGCCCTAGGCATTGCGTAAGACCTCCAAGAAGTAACAATTCAGCCTTTCGCGGCAAGTACTGTGCCGATTAATTTGTACCAGTCTGGTGATGAGGTGTATCTACCGGTTTCGATTCTGGCGATCCGCGCTGTCTAAGGAAGATAGCCAGAACGATCATCATGCCGATCGACAAAAATTCGCTTTGCCAGTTTTGAAAAGACTCGAACCAAAATCGCGATGTTTGGAGGAATTCTAGTGTGCTGATGGTTGGCTGCCCGTGAGCCAACGCATCGGCATTGTAGGCACTGGCTCCGCCCGCCGCGTGCAGGATGAATGAAAGAGCGAAAAGAAAAAACAGTGCAATAGACAAAGAGTGACTATAAATTGCTAGTGCCAAACCACCCCGTCTTACGGGCCACGGCATTTCGGGATCGTCCTGGGAAGAGTCCGAGATCGTATCAACTCTTTCGATCGTTCCGGGGCGTTTCGAGTCAGCAGATCCCCGTTGGAATAGGAATGCCGTCAGCAGCACATATGCGCCCATTTGAAGAAATTCGCTTTCCCAATTTTCGAAGAGTGTTTGTAAGAAGTGTCCCTCGAAGGCATATTCATGAGCGGCAATAGAGGCCGAGCCGTGCTCCGATCTCTCCTCATTATATTGCGACCATCCCGTCAAATAATGACCCGCAAGGGACGCGAAGAAAATTGAAAATAGCACTATAGACAAGCCGTTATTGCGCCAAAACGTCATATATCAATACAGTTTCATCGGGTCCCGGTGAAGGCATTACATACGACCACAGATTACTCAGATAGAAGCATTTGGATTGTTAGACAGCATACTTTCGTATTTCGAATGCGAGGTATTCTAGTGTCCTTACAACCACGCAAGGCAGGCGTGATCTTCCTACTATCCAATCGCCGCAAACAAGCTTTGCGGCGATCTCTGCTTGGAACACTAATTGACGCGCCAGATTGCAATCGACGTAGCGAGGATATAGATTCACGTTCCTATGAAGCCATTTGATGAAAACGGAGCTTGGTTTAGAGAATTCGTTCAAGACCTCCCTGCCCTGGTCTGGGCGAAGGACGGGAACGGATGCTACGTTTTCGTCAATACTGCCCTGACCGAGGCCTTGGGTGTTGCGGAGTCGTCGATATTAGGACGGAAAGATGTTGACCTTTTCTCAAAGGAGATAGCTGAACGCTTTAATCGCAACGATGAGATGGCTTTGAGCAAAGGTTCCGCAGTGCGAACCGTTGAGGAATTTTTCATTCGAAAAGGCACTAATCAATCTTTTTCAGTTACCAGGTTTCCCATCACCGATTCGGAAGGTCGAACTCTGGTGGCGGGCACAGCAATAGAGGTGCTCGACCAAAGAACACACCCTGATCAGGTTAGCTCTCCGTTGGCAGAACCAACTTCAGAAGATAACTATCGTACGGTTTTCGAATCGATCGACGAAGGTTTCTGCGTTGTCGAGGTGCTCTTCAACGAGAAGGGACACGCGGTGGATTACAGATTTCTAGAAGTTAATCCAGTTTTTGAGCAATCAACCGGACTTGCTAATGCCATTGGGAAGACTGCCTTAGAGTTGGTTCCGGACCTTGAGCCATTTTGGATCGAGACCTATGGTGAGATCGCCCGCACGGGAAAAACGGTTCGCTTCGAAAACTTTTCAGAGCCTATGGATCGCTGGTTCGACGTACATGCGTCAAAGGTCGGCAGTGGACGAAGCAACAGGGTAGCAATTGTTTTCCGTGACGTTACCGAGAGAAAACGGCACGAGTCCAATCTCGCCTTCCTAACCCGCATCAACGAAGATTTGGCGGAACTTTCCAGCATCGCCGTCACAATGGACGAGCTAGGAGCAAAGATAGCCGAGCACTTCGGATTATCTCTCTGCCTATTCATTGACATTGACAATTCGGGTGAGACAGGCACTGTCAACTACGGCTGGCACGCTGAAGACATGCCGAAAACATTCGGGCCGCACAGGATAAAAGACTTCATCGGATCGGAATTTCAACGCATTTCACGAAAGGGTGAGGTCTGCGTGGTGCGAGACGTTCAAGCCGATCCACTTACTCAACCTGAAGTATTTCTGTCCTTTAACATCTGTTCCTTCATTACTGTGCCCCTTCTTCGTGAAGGAAAATGGTGTTTCACATTCGGTCTTTATCGTTCGGAACCTTACGATTGGCGCCTGGATCAAATCGAGCTGGTAAAAGAAATTGCCTCACGCATATGGACTTGCCTCGAGCGGGCCCGAGCAGAAGAAGAACTGAGGAAGAGCGAAGAGCGCTTCCGCGTGATGATCGAAAATCTACCGGGAGGTGCGGTGTTCGTCGTCGACCGCGACTTCCGTTATCTATTGGCAGACGGTGAGGCGTTGGAAGCCGCAAAGGTCCGGCGAGAAGATCTGGTGGGTCGTACCATATTTGAAGTTTTAGCCCCCGAGATGGCGCGCGACTACGCCAAGAACTACAAGGCGGTGCTGGACGGAGGTCACTTTACCGAGGAGCACGCGGCTCACGGGCGGACGTTTATTTCGCGGGGAACGCCGCTCCGAGATGATCATGGACATGTGTACGCCGTTCTCGCGGTTTCCTACGACATAACGGACCGCAAGGTGGCCGAGATCGCCATTAGGGAATCTGAAGCCCGATTTCGCAACATGGCCGATCATGCTCCGGTAATGATCTGGGTAACCGACGAGCGCGGAAGATGCACGTACCTCAGTCAATCCTGGTACGAGTTCACTGGGCAAACGGAGGAAACGGGACTCGGACCAGGCTTTGCGAATGCGATTCACCCCGAAGACCGCGAAGGTGATATGAAAGAGTTCTCCTCCGCGGTCGAGCGGCACGAGCCTTTCTACACCGAACATCGCCTTCGACGCGCTGACGGGTCTTACGGCTGGATGATTTGCAGTGCGCATCCGAGGTTCTCACACACTGGAGAGTTTTTCGGACATATCGGATCGGTTCTTGAGATCACGGACCGCAAGATCGCTGAAGAGCGAATACGAGAAAGCCGGGACTTGAATCAGAGCGTCATAGACTCGCTGCCTGCTCACATAGCCGTTTTGGATCAGCAAGGAACGATCACGCTAGTGAACTCGGCGTGGAGAACGTTCGCGGCGGAAAATGAAGGGGATGGATCGATTCAGGGCGCGAGCTTGGGTATGAACTATCTAACCGTCTGCGAAAAGGCGGCGACCGAGAACGCACTGGATGAGGCGGCGATTTACGAAGGCATTAAAGACGTGCTTGACCGTAATGCCGAATCGTTTTCATTGGAATACCCGTGTAATTCCCCGACCGCCGAGCGGTGGTTTCTAATAACCGTCAGCCAGCTTATCGGGGGAGGAGCAGTGGTTTCGCATCTAGATATAACCGAGCGTCGGCTAGGGGAGAAAACGATCCGAGATACAGCTGAAAGACTTAGCTTGGCTCAGAAAGCTGGCGGCGTTGGAATTTGGGATTGGAGTGCCGCTAGCGGCCTGACGTATTGGTCGGAGGAAATGTGGGCACTTTACGGTGTTGAGCCGCGCGATGAGAATCCGAACGAATCGTTTTGGCCCGACCATCTTCACGAGGACGATCGGACCAAGACGCTGACGAAGGTCGCAGAAATCCTCAGCGGTTCCGAGACGAACTTTGAGGACGAATTCCGAATAGTGAAAGAAGGCGGAGAGATTCGCTGGATAGCGTCATCCGCCACTATCGAGCGCTCCGACGATGGCCGTCCCACGAGGATGTACGGAGTAAATATCGACATCACCGATCGGAAGGCGATCGAAGAAAGGATTCGAGCAAGCGAGACGCAGGTTAGGATGATCACCGATTCCATTCCGGCGCTCGTCTCATATATTGATCGAAAGGGCCGCTATCTCTTCGTCAATCGTCGTTACACTCAGTGGTTCGGTCGGGAAGAGGAGCGCATCCTGGGCTACACAATGACTGACGTTTTGGGTCCGGCGGCGGTTGAACGCTTAAGGCCGTTCATAGAGAAAGCGCTGCTCGGAGAGCGTGTCGATTTCGAAACATGGTTAGACTACAAAGTGGCCGGAAGGCGTTTCGTACATGTTTCTTACGTTCCAGATCTCAGCGGGAAACGGGAAGTATCAGGATTCTACGCGCTGGTAACTGACTTGACAGACCAGAGACGCTCTGAAGAACTCCTCCGTACGACGGAAGAACGGATGAAAGTCCTGACCGATAGCTTTACTGACTACGCGATCATATCGACGGACCCCGCGGGAATAATCGAAAGCTGGAACCCGGGAGCACAAAATATATTCGGATACGCGGAGGATGAGATCATTGGTGTTTCAGCAGAAAAGTTGTTTACACCCGAAGATGTAAAGTCTCGAGTTCCGGAAAAGGAGATGCGTAACGCTCGCGAACTCGGTCGGGCGTCTGACGAACGCTGGCACATGCGAAAAGACGGTTCGCGGTTCTTTGCGAGCGGGGTAATGGCGCCGCTGTTTCAGACGGGCGAATTGATCGGATACGCAAAGATAGCCACGGACCTCACCGAAAAACGTCTCCAGGCAGAGAATTTGCTGCGTGCATACGAGGAACTGGAGAACCGCGTCCGGGAGAGGACCCAGGAGCTAGGTTCGGCAAATGATTCCTTGCGCGAGCAGACCAACAAACGCCTCAGCGGCGAACGACAGCGGATCCGATTGCTCCAACGGTTGGTCACGACGCAGGAGGAGGAGCGTAAACGAATTGCTCGTGATCTTCACGACCAACTGGGCCAGCGGCTTACGGCCCTTCGCCTTAAGCTTGCCGCGCTGAGTGATACATGTGTCGATCAACCGGAACTCTACGCGCGTGTGGTACGCCTTCAACAGATTGCCGAGCTTCTAGATTCCGAAGTCAGTTTTCTAACGTGGCAGCTTCGTCCCACGGCTCTGGACGAGCTGGGGCTGGCTGACGCACTGCGGACGTTCGTCGGCGAATGGTCCCGTCATTACAATAAGCTCGCTGATTTTCATGTCGAAGGCGTAGAGGAACTGGATATTTCATCGGATGTCGAAACACAAGTTTATCGGATCGCCCAAGAGGCATTGAACAACGTAATAAAGCACGCCGAAGCGGAAGGCGTCTCAGTGATTCTTGAAAAGGTTGGCCGACTGTTGGTCCTTATCGTTGAAGACAATGGTGTGGGATTCGACCTCGATTCCCTGGAACGAAGGCCGGAAGACAAACACGGCGTGGGACTCGCCGGCATGAGGGAGCGTGCTGAGCTTATCGGCGGCGAAATCGAAATGGAATCTACTCCCGGCTCCGGAACCACGATCTACCTTAGGATCCCGGTAGATGCTCCGGCCTTCAGAGGACAAAGTTATGAGTGATCATCTTAAAATTCTCGTCGCCGAAGATCATCAAACGGTACGCGAGGGAATCAAGCTTCTTATCAGGGGACAACCTGATATGGAGGTGATCGGTGAAGCCGGAGACGGGGAAGAGGCGATAGAACTGGTAAAGCAACTCAGTCCCGATTTACTTCTTATAGACGTTTCCATGCCGAGGATGAACGGACTCAGGGCAACTAAAGAGCTTCGAAAGGTAAAGCCGGAGCTACGTATTCTAACCCTTACGCGACATACGGATGACGGATATCTGCGACAACTGATCGGTGCCGGATCGAACGGATATGTGCTGAAACAGAGCGCCCCGGAGCAACTCATCAATGCGATACGCACAGTCGCCCGTGGAGAGTCATTTCTGGATCCAAGTCTGACGCAACGCGTGCTAGGAGGCTACGCTGGGAAGGCTCCGTTGAGAGGCGAGCGTTCAGGTGAATTGTCGAACCGCGAGGAGGAGGTCTTGAGAATGGTTGCTCTCGGATACAGCAATAAGGAGATCGCAGCTCGGCTCGACCTGAGCGTTAAGACTGTCGAAGCACACAAAACAAACGCAATGCAGAAACTGGGATTTACGAGCAGGATCGATATCGTCCGATTCGCGGTCCTTCAGGATTGGCTCAAAGCGGAATAATGCAAGGGTTTTCCCTTAGTCCTGAGTGAACTTCCCGATATTCGATAACTTCACGCCATTGATAGTCTGCTTTTGACGATTGCAAAATCGAATCGAAAATAGCCACGATCAACTCTTCAGGTAGGACGATCACCGGCATCGATCAAGATGATCATTACAGGGCTCATTGAGCCCTTTTTTATTCAGCGTATTTTTCAACCCTTCATCAGGGAAAACCCCTACCGCCGATGACCATTTTCCCGATATTGTCCTCACCGGTCACCGTGGATAATTAGTCAAAGCCGAACTTGGACTGATCGAAATTGCCTACGTTTCCTTCTTTAGTTTCGGCTCTGAACAAGGGGTGGGGCGGTCTTTGGACCGTCCCCTTATATACCGAGCCTACTGACCCGCGAATACACTCGCTTCCCCCTGTGATTTTAGGACTGTTTTGTCTACGAAAGTTCGTAGAGAAGGAGAAAAATGTTTCGAAACGATTTGAGTCCGACAGCCACGCTTACTTGGGAAAGTGAGTACCTTCTGCCAGGTTACCACGAACAAAGAGCGGCGAAAAAAAGGCCTGTGCATGAATTCCGCACAACCAATCGGTTACTAAATAACCTTCCTGTAAAGACCCGTGAACGGCTTGCACCGCACTTAAGACGTCTTCACGTTGATCGGGAACAGTTCCTGTTTCAACAGGATGACAGACTTGAATATGTCTACTTTCCAGAATCGGCGATCATCTCTGAACTGCACATGTTGGATGACGGCCGGATGGTGGAGGTTGCGATTAGCGGCCGCGACGGTGCCTTGGGAATAGAGGCTATCTATGACGCCCAGCACATTGCGAACTGTGCGCAAGTTACTCAGGCGGGGAGCACGCTTCGAATGGAAAGTGCTCTGTTGAAAAAGCAGGCGGCCTTGGATCCGACGCTGCCTATGCTGCTCTACGCGTCTCTTGAAGGTTACATACGCCAGATCTCTCAACGGGCAGTGTGCAATATGTATCACTCGATTGAGGAACGTCTGTGTACGTGGCTTTTGTTAGTGCATGAACTCAGCGAGAAGAAGGTACTGAATCTAACTCACGAACAAATATCGAGAGCCCTTGGTGTCTATCGGCCGAGCGTCACATGCATTGCCCTGGATCTTCGGAACTCGGGGATGATCGATTACAAACGTGGAGGCGTTTCTATACTGGATCGCGATCGACTTATAAGCTCGGCCTGCGACTGCTATAGCGAGCTGCGGTCGGAGCGTTATTAATTCAGTACTTTAAGACTATGCAATCAAACTACAGCAATGACCTGGCGAACGCCGACATTCTTTGTTTCTCACACCTTCGATGGGATTTCGTTTACCAACGGCCTCAGCACCTTATGAGTCGATTCGGGAAGAGTCGACGTGTCTTTTTCATTGAGGAGCCAGTTCATCACGACGGCGAGACAGGATGGGTTTTCTCGGAGGTCGAGGAGAACGTAGTACGTTGTGTCCCGAAGCTTCCCCGCAACTTGGGCGGTTCGGAAGAAGCACTGATGCAACATCTTGTCGAAGCACTTTCTGAGAAATATGAGTGTCGAAAGGCGATCCACTGGTTTTATACACCGATGATGATCGATTGGACGACAAAGTGTGAAGCGATCGCTACCGTTTACGATTGCATGGATGAGCTAAGCAAGTTCAAGTTCGCTCCGGGCGGAATTGTCGATCTAGAACAAGAACTTTTTGGACTATCTGACCTTGTCTTTACAGGCGGGAACAGTTTGTACAAGGCGAAAAAAGACCAGCACCGCGCCGTTTACGAGTTTCCTTCTGCTATCGATACTGCTCACTTTCGTCAGGCTTTATTCATTCACGATGAAGTGCCTGATCAGTCATGTCTCGGCCGGCCGCGTATCGGGTACGCGGGCGTGATCGATGAACGGCTCGATCTGGATCTCGTCGCCTCAGCGGCCGTACTTCGGCCGGAATGGAATTTCATAATGTTAGGGCCCGTGGTGAAGATCGATCCCGAAACTCTTCCTCGGCACCCGAACATCCACTATTTAGGAATGAAGGATTACCGCGACCTGCCGAGATACTTTGCCGGGTGGGATGTAGGGATGATGCCATTTGCTCTTAACGAGTCTACCGAATTCATCAGCCCGACAAAGACGCCCGAGTATCTCGCAGCCGGACTGCCGGTGGTATCGACGGCGATCACCGATGTGATCCATCCGTATGGCGAGTTAGGCCTTGTCGAGGTCGTGAACGGACCGACCGACTTTGTAACTGCCGCAGATCGAGTCATGTCTTCAAACAAGATTGAGAGGCTACTCAAAGTGGATATGTTTTTGTCAGAGAGGTCATGGGATAAGACTTGCAAAGAGATGAACAGACTGATTAACGGAATCTCCGAAAAGCCCGTGCGAGCGGCGAAACCTGTGGCCATCGGGCGATCCGCCAGCCTTAGTTTCGCGACATAGATCAAGGAAAGGGAAAAATACGATGTTCGATTACTTGATAGTAGGAGCTGGCTTTGCCGGATCGGTGTTAGCCGAACGATTAGCAAATGGCTCAGGGAAAAAGGTTTTGATCTGTGACCGCCGGCCTCACATCGGCGGCAATGCATACGACGAATACAACAGCGATGGAATCCTGGTTCATCGATACGGTCCGCACATTTTTCACACGAACGCGAAAGACGTTTTCGACTACCTCTCAAGGTTTACGGAATGGCGTGAATATCAGCACCGGGTTCTTGCCTCGGTTGATGGGATGCAGGTACCGATCCCGATCAACTTGGATACGATCAACAGCCTATACGGCCTCAATCTCGATTCGCTTTCGATTCAGGATTTCTTCGACCGGATCAAAGAGCCGCGCGATAGCATTACTACTTCCGAGGACGTAGTCGTTTCGGCAGTGGGCAAGGAGCTGTACGAGAAATTCTTTAGAGGGTATACGAGAAAACAATGGGGCTTGGATCCGTCCGAGCTCGATGCATCGGTGACCGCAAGAGTACCGACTCGAACAAATCGTGATGATCGCTATTTTACCGATACGTATCAGGCAATGCCGCGACATGGTTACACGCGAATGTTCGAGAAAATGCTTGATAATCCAAACATTAAGGTTTTACTGAACTGCGACTATCGCGAACTGCAGGATGAGTTCTTCTATCGCGAGATGATCTACACCGGACCCGTCGATTCGTACTTCGACTTCCGGTATGGGAAATTGCCTTATCGATCGCTCGAGTTCCGACATGAGACACATGACCGAGAGGTTTTTCAGGCTGCACCCGTGGTGAACTATCCGAACGAACAACCCTACACGCGCGTTACCGAGTTCAAATATCTGACAGGGCAAACCCATCCCAAGACGAGCATTGTGTACGAATATCCTCAAGCAGAGGGCGATCCGTACTACCCGATACCGATGCCGGAAAATGCAGAGCTGTACGCGAAGTACAAGGAACTGGCCGACGCGGAAATGGACGTCCATTTTGTCGGGCGTCTCGCGACTTACAAGTACTACAACATGGATCAGGTAGTCGCACAGGCGCTGACGACATACGGAAAGATGGTCGGCGAGAAAAGAAAGGCCGCGGCCACAATGCAGCTGGGTGCAGCGTACACGAACGGCAACGGATTCAGAAATCTTGAAACCGTAGGTTAAGGTGCGCAATGTAATTCGGATCGGTCTTTGAGAATTTCTGCGAAGCGGGCAGCCTGGAAGGTGATCTCTTCTGATAGAGGAAGGTAAGCTTCACGATGCCCTCTTTCGTCCGCGTAGTCCCAGAGCCCATTGTGGCAGTGGCGATCATCAGCCCAGCCTGGGTGATTGACGATCGGATAGAGGCAGATACCTTCAATCGGGATTCCGCGCGAAATTGCGACTGCGACTTCGTCGCAAACGTAACGGAACCACTCGGCACGACGGTCTTCTTCGATTCCTGTTTCGGCTATTAGAAGCGGCCGTCGGTAACGCTCGTAAAACTCGGCGAGAATCTCATTGAGTGGTCGGTAAAGGCGGTGTCCGGGATCGATCTTCCGTCGGCTTGGATGTCTCCATTGATTGTGGAAATAGTAGTTGAGCCCGATTATGTCGTTCATCGGAAATTCGCGAGTAGCGGCTGCCTCCAATCTGTCGAGTGCCGAGAACTGTGAGCGGCGATAGGATTCGGCGGACCGTCGAGCAGCGGCAGAATCATCACGAGGTACGACGTGAATCGCGGGCTCAGTGAACATTATCGTGACGGCGGCATTTACATCACGAATCGCTTTCACCGACGCGATGGATGCTTCAACGAGACGATTTTTCAGCTCTTCGTCGCGGCCCTTAGCGGCCGGAGCGAACTGACCTTTGTTGGCAGCGATCCAAGAGAAAAATGAGATCTCGTTGACGGGGCAGACATGCAGTTTACCCTTAGAAGTTTCGCTTAGATATCGCGTTAGAGCCACTGAGAATGACACGAAACGCTCGACAAAGTGTTCAGAGAAAATATCAATATCGTCGGGAAAGCCGTAATGAAAGTAATCCCAAATAACTTCGATCCCGCTCAGGTTTGCAGCTCTCACTTGCCCTTCGAGGCTCGAGAAATCGTATTGAAATGGAGCCGTTTCGATGAGATGCCAACGAACACCGTCCCTGACGGTGAGGATGTTGTGATCGAGAGCACGTTGATAGTCAGCATACGCGAGCTCGTCGTGCCGGGTAGAGGAGATCAAGTCCAGACGTCGTCCTCTGCGATCCTTGTGGGTAGAGCATTCGAACCCTCCCATTATGAAACTGCGAAAGCGTGAATTGTCCATTGCGTATAGGTTAGCGCAGTAAGACTGCGAGCTCTGAAAGGAGGAATACAGTATGAAAGTTTTGGTTACGGGTGGTGCAGGCTACATCGGAAGCGTCGTAGTAGAGGAGTGTCTGAACTCAGGCATGCGTCCGGTCGTGATCGACACTCTTGAAAAGGGACACTCGAGTGCAGTTCCCAAAGGTGTCCCGCTGATCGTAGGAGATATTTCCGAACGGGGCCTTCTGCGGGAAATATTCCGACGCTTTGACATCGATGCGGTGATACACCTCGCCGCGTATTCGCTCGTGGGAGAGTCGGTAAAGTTTCCAAAAAAGTACTACCGAAACAATGTCGAGAGCGGCCTCGTTCTCCTAGAAGCGATGGCTGAGTGTAAGGTCAACAAGATCGTATTTTCTTCGACTGCGGCAGTATATGGAGAGGCGGCGAAGCAGCCTATCGAGGAAGATGATCCGACCCATCCTACGAATCCTTACGGAGAGACCAAGCTCTTGTTTGAAAAAGCGCTGGAGATGTTCCACGAGAGAAACGGGCTTCAGCACGTTTCGCTGAGATATTTCAATGCGGCAGGCGCGACTTATGAACACGGCGAATGTCACGACCCGGAAACGCATTTAATACCGCTAGCCCTTCGGGCTGCCGCAGGAGCGATGGAGTCGATCGATGTATTCGGAACTGACTATCCGACTCGCGACGGTACCTGCGTTCGCGACTATATTCACGTTATCGATCTGGCGAAAGCTCACATTCTGGCATTGAATTTCTCGTCAAACAGCTCGGTCTATAACCTAGGCTGCGGCGGTTTGGGTTATTCGGTCCAGGAAGTTCTGACCGCCGTCGAAGAAGTCACAGGCCGTCCGATCCGTCGGAGGATAGCACCCCGACGGCAAGGCGATCCACCTACGTTGATCGCCAGCAGCGAAAGAATAAGACAAGAACTTGGATGGAAGCCGCAGCATCAGGATCTTCATCGAATTATCGAATCCGCGTGGTCATTAATGCTTCGAAAACAATCGTATGAAGTTGTCGGCGGCTGAGGCCGATCAGAATTTGCCTGTCGTTGAACTCGTCGAGAGGCGGATTCTGCTTTCTGACGGCCGTTACCTGATCTACTTTGACGGTTCGATAATGCCCGCATCGCTGATCACATCATTTTCTCCAGACGAAGAAGAGGAGGGCAATGTCCGAGCTCAGGTATAATCCCGTCCTCCGCGAATGGCTGATCACCGCAACGCATCGGCAGCGGCGAACATTTCTTCCGCCCGCTGATTACTGTCCTCTTTGTCCAACTAGCGACGGCGGTTTCGCGACCGAGATACCATCGCCGGAGTTCGATATAGTCACTTTCGAGAATCGGTTCCCGTCTCTAACCCTCATCCCGCCGGTTCCGTCGCTCGAGGGATCGGACCTTTATCCGGTCGCCCCTTCTAGCGGCGTCTGCGAGGTCGTTATTTATACGCCGGATCACGATTCGACGTTGGCCGATCAACCGCCCGAGCAGATCCTCAAACTGATAAGCGTATGGCGACATCGCTTTCGCGAGCTCGACAATCTTGAGTTTATCGATTTCGTTTTTGTCTTCGAGAACAAGGGGGAAGAAATGGGCGTAACGCTTCATCACCCTCACGGGCAGATCTACGGTTACCCATTTGTGCCTCCGATCATTCTCAAAGAGGTCAAGTCGGCCCAGCTTCATCATGCGAAGACCGGGCAGTGTCTATTCTGCTCAGTGCTTCAAGAGGAAAAGGACTACGGGAAACGGATCGTCATCGAGAATGACGGATTCGTATCTTTCATCCCCTTTTTCGCAAGATATCCTTACGAGGTTCACATATATCCGAAGCGGCACGTTGCGTCTATCGAAGAACTATCGCCCATAGAAGACTTCTACCTTGCTGAGATCTTGAAGCAGACCTTGTCCGCGTTCGACAGGCTTTTCAATGTTTCGTTTCCTTATGTTATGGCGTTCCACCAGAGGCCGTCAGACGGCGGCGACTACGAAGACTTATATCATTTCCATATCGAGTTCTACCCTCCTATCCGTGCGCAGGACAGGCTCAAGTTTCTAGCCGGAAGCGAGATCGGAGCGGGCGTATTTATAAACGACGCTTTGCCCGAGGAAACAGCACGACAGTTAAGCAAGCTGATCCAGCCAGTCGAGTGGAGCACTTAGTAGCATCGGTAAAGAAAGTATTTCGAAGCCGGTTCGAAGGCGAGCCGCGTATCTTTCGCGCTCCAGGACGAATAAACCTGATCGGCGAGCACACTGACTATAACGACGGCTTCGTTCTACCGGCGGCTATCGATCTTCAAACCGTCGTCGCGTGTGCGGCCAGAGACGATCGAAAGTTTGCGGTATATGCGTTGGATAAAGATGAGTATTCTGAATTCGACCTCGAATGGTTGCCGCAACGCGAGTTATACACTTGGCACGCATACGTCAAAGGGACGATCAAAATTCTAAGTCGGACTAACCCGATCAGGTGCGGAGCGAATATCGTTGTTGCATCGACTGTACCGATCGGAGCCGGAATGTCATCTTCAGCCGCACTCGAAGTAGCTATTGGTTATTCGGTACTGTCTCTTAACCAGATCCCCATCTCTCGCCTCGATTTGGCAATGGCGGGTCAGGCAGCCGAGCACGAGTTCGTCGGTACTAAGTCCGGAATTATGGATCAATTTACTTCCGCATCCGGGCGTAAGGGATACGCAATGTTACTGGACTGCCGTAACCTCACGGTCGAGTACATCGGGCTGGATTTCACCGGCGCATCTTTAATTGTTTGCGACTCGGGCGTTCACCATGAGCTCGCTGCTAGCGAGTACAACCTGCGCCGCGAGGAATGCGAAGAGGCCGTTGACGTGCTTCGACTGGCCAATCCAGGTTTAACTCATCTACGCGACGTTTCACTTGAAGAGATCGATCGGGCACTAGATAAACTTTCGAGCGTTCAGATCAAACGGGCGAGACACGTGGTGACGGAAAATCTTAGAACCTTGGAAGGAGCGCGGGCTCTCGCCGACCAGCGGGATCTTCAGCTTTTTGGACGACTGATGTTCCAGTCTCACGAATCCCTCCGATACGATTTTGAAGTGAGCTGTGCGGAGCTCGACCAGTTGGTTGATTCAGCCCGAAATGTCGACGGGGTTTTCGGTTCGCGGATGATGGGTGGCGGGTTTGGCGGCAGCACGATCAATTTGGTTTCACATGAGGCTAAAGAACATTTTTTTGAAGCCGTCTCGGACGACTATCGTCGAGTCTTTGGCCACGAACCCGCGTTCTATCAAGTACGGTCGGCGGACGGAGCTTCCGAGATCACCTGATCGCCACGGTGTTCCCCGATACTGGCCGACGAATCCGCCACGTGGCGTTTGAACTGCTCCACTAACGGAGAAGCTATCCAGCGGGGGCTGGATCTTTCACGGTTAAGCCGATATAAGCCGAGTTCGAGAAAGTAATTCTCGATGGCGTCCTCAGCGAATCGATACCTCCAGTCAACCATAGTGAACATTGGAAACCACGTGTACCCGATCACAGGTACACCTTCGCCACGCATCCGTTTGATGACCGACAAGCTTGAGTCGAGCCATCGCGAACGGATCTCATCCGACCCGATGACGCTTGTTTCCGTGACCATGATCGGCGTTTGATATCGCTGATGGTATTTCGAGATAAGCTCTGCAAACCCTTCGCCTTCCTGCTCTGTTTCTCGAAATGCGAGTCGGCCTTTCTTGTCGATGAAAAGCTGGCGCGTAGACCATTGCGGGTAGAAGTTAAGGCCCAGCACGTCGATTTTACATCGACTCTGTTCCAGTTCCACCAAAGATTCCGGAACGGCTCCGTTTCGCACGAGCCATGAAAAAAGCTCGTGATTATGGTCAAGCTTTCCTGAGATGAGATCGAGACACAGGAACCCGCGCATCTCCTCCTCGCGCGCGAGCGATCTGAGATCGTCACTCACCGTGCGGTTCAGGCCAGTTGCTTCCACATGGACCATCACCGACGTGGGGTCTATCGCCTTTATGTTCTTTACAGTCCGCACGATGCCTTTTGCGAGCTGCAGCATAATGCGCAAATAACCCTTATCACCTTTCAAATACGGTGGCCACAACCCGCGGAGTCCGCACATCATCGAGTTGATGATCGGTTCGTTTAATGGCGTGTACCAACTGACCAGATGTTTATAACGCAATGCGAATTCTGCGGCGTAGTCGGCTACATATCGCGGGTAATCCCGATTAGCGAACTCTTTCTGCAGCCAGATCGGGCATCCATAGTGCATCAGGTCGATGATGGGGCGCACCCGATACTTCTCGACCATCCACGATATCACTTCATCGGTCCACCGCCAGTCGTATCTCCCAGGTGACGGCTCGGTTTTATACCAGGGAACGCCCCATCGGATAGCTTTAATTCCCAGGTCACCTATCAACTCGAGGTCCTGCTTCCAGTGGTCGTAATGTCCCATCAGTTCGTATTCGTCCAGCGACCGATGGCCGGGACGGGTTTGCGGAACAAACGTATTCTCGATTCCGGCAGCCCACAGGAAATCGTCAGGCAGCGTCGAAATACCGGAAAGGTCGTTGTGTGGCAACCCCTTGTTATTGTTCATTACGATTCCCGGGAGAGTGATCGTTTCAGTAGCCTATACGCACGGCTCTGACCATTTCCAGCGTCGTAGAGCCCCCTATTGTAACGATGCCAATTCGACTCGGCTCGCTGCTAACTTTTATTGTTGCCAGATGAAAGCCCTCAACCTCGATCCGCAAGTTATCGGAGATCTTTACGAATCTGAATTGTTGATAGTCTGAAGCGACGAATGATGCCGGAAGATCAATACTTTCTATAGACCCGTTGATTGAGAATCCGGCAGGGCGAGACGCGGTGACGTCGAACCGGGCCTCGACTCGATCACCAGCCGAAAGCAGTACGAAACCGTAGGATGTATGGTGAGAATCGGCGGGAGAGGAACGAATGTTTGCGGCAAACTCAAAGTCAGGGAAGTACGATCCTTTGACATCGATGGATGACTGATCTTGAAGGTCGACGTGCGACCAGTCGGGTTCTCCGTTCTCGAACAAATCGACGAAGCCCTCAGTTAAATCGACATTCAGCAGGTCGACCTCGTTAGAAGATATGGCCAGCGAAACATCGTCCTCCGCGTCATCTGCGAGGGTACCTAACGAGATCTGGTCGTTCAAAAATATCGTGATCCGGCTGCCGTTTTTCTCAATGGATAGTTTTTGAAACTCAAAAGGTGTTACCTCTTCGGGAAATGCGTTCTTATTGTTCGACGTGTCGAAGGACGCTCCATTTACATTGATAGATAAATTGATTAGCCCACTGGTCGATACAATTCGCACCTCGCTTTCCTGATTCTTTAACCGCAGAGTCGCGTCGAGCAGAAAATTCGGCGATATATCCTCGAAAGTTATTGGACTATCCCCTATTGACCCGGAGAGAGCCTTAAATGGCCTCATCTGCGGGGTTGTCGTCGGACCTAGCAAAAGCATCCGATCTCCGACAATATCCAGGCGATCAATGGACATACGTCGCTCACCTTGAACCCAACTGTGGTAAACACAAAAGAGTTCGCGATTGTTAGGCCCTGTAACGACGCTATTGTGCCCCGGTCCTACTAATGAATCACTCGAACCCAGAATCGGCATGAGGGTCTTTCCATCGATAGGCTGTGACCATTCCTGATCCTCACAGATTCGATCCGAAACCGCGTATGCGACTCCATAACTTTGGTTCTTCCAATTTCCACCGCTGAACATTTGGAAGTATGTCCCTCCGCGTTTAAGTACCGAAGGGCCTTCGACCGTGTGCCACCGCACATTCCCTTTTTCAACCCGCCTAGGATCATAGACCTGCCAATCGAATCGGGCGCGGGTCACCGGCTTGGGCCGTCCCTCTAATTGAAACCAGTCAAGGAGACGGTCAACAACCGTTCCCGTACCGATGTGCGTGTGCGCTAGAAAGTCAGTTGCGTAGAAGAGGTACGGCTCACCGTCATCATCGATGAACACGTGCGGATCTATTGCGAACTTTTCTTTCGTCAAGCGGATGCCGCTGTCAACGAATCCGCCATCGGGTTGTAGGGACGTCGCCACTCGGATCTCCATCCGATCCTCGTTTCCGCAACTATAATAAAGGTAGAATTGTCCGTTGGAATATGTGACTTCGGGAGCCCAGTAGTGCGGCGGGTTTGAATCGAGAAGCCCCATCGCCCCACCCACGGCCGACCATTCTACCAGATCGCGCGATCGAATCACGGGAAAGGCCAGGTTTCCCGACCCGGCAATACCTGTGGAGTAACCGTAATACGTGTTGCCGAACTTTAGTATGAAAGGATCCGGAAATGAGCTTTCAAACACCGGATTTTTGTAGAAGGCTCGGGCGACTTTGGCGTTTGACTCGGTGGCGTTAAGCGTCTCCCCGATGTCCCCGAACGCTAAGCCACGCATCGATTTCTTTAAGCGAGAGACACCGCAGCCGCCCGGCCGGTTCTCTCGAATAATCGAACACCGAAAGGACGACGCTTTTACCGGAAATGTTCCTCATTAAACTGAGCAAGCTTGCTGCATCGTCGTTCTCACTTCTTGGTATCGTTATAAGATCAGGAAATGAGCCTAGCGTAAAGTCCGAGATGTAGCCGACCGCGTCCCAAGCGTCGACCGCACGATATGAAATGAATTCGTGGTCTTCAAGCCACTCTGCGAGTGCTTGGTTGTCCTGAAAGGAAAGGGGGTCAGTCAATAGAATTAGCGGTCCTACTACGCCATCAACCGGATGCTGCATTACTGCTGCCCTCCCGTCGGTTTTTCACCAATCGCAATGCCGCGTTCGTCAGCGATGCCATATACCTTCATTTCAAGGTCTTCATCAACTGAGATCTTGTCCGCAAGTATCGCGTCTATTTCTTCCTGTTCCCGCCCTAAGACCAGTGCGACCTCGCTAGTGTTTCCATCAAAACCGCGTTCGGATAGATTTCTTAAGCTTTCCTTTGCTGTTTGTCCTTTACTCATACCTGATCACTCTCCGCATAATTCTACAAATTCCCTCAGGAGCCGGATGTAAGCAGGAATACACAAGAAAGTTGAGAGCAAACAGCTAGACAATTTCGTTATTGCGCGTAATTCGCTGAAAAAGTTGTGCATCTTCCATCATCGAGACGTTGTTGAAAAACACATACGCGAGCTTATTGGATGGAATCAGTGTCGAGAGTTCTTCGAGCTCACTTGCCTCATACGTGTACCGCCAGCGTACGCGACCGTGCATCCGAAAATAACATTTATCTGGTGTTACGGTCAGGCGTGCGAAAGGATCTACCACGTGCCATAGATCGAGGTCGGCGCACAGGCTTGCGATGATCGCGTCGCTCCAAGCTTCGCCCCGTGGTTCCCACGCAAAATTCAGGCTGTCGCGCTCGACGGACGAAAAGAACTTTCTCAACCGGCGGATGTTCGTTGGCGTCGGCGTGAACTTCGCCGGGCACTGGAAAAGTACAGTCCGAGCCCGTAGTGCGTTAGCAGTAGCTCGGATGGTGTCCCACGCATTTCTCACGACGCCGCTCCATCTGAAACTGCCTGCGGACTGCAGCTCTTTGTCGGTAATGGGTATCTTTAGTCGGCGGTAGGTCGGACTCGAAGATTCGTGGGTGATCAGCTGCCAAGCCTTGAGGGTAAACTCAAACTCCGGCGGCATGGCCGACCGCCAACGCTCGACCGTCGAGACCAATGGCGGCGAATAGAAGGTCTGTTGGATTTCGACCGAAGACAGCCTCTGAGCATAAACGTCCTTAGAAGTACGAAATCCGCAGGTTCCGATCCTTAAATTATCAGTTTGAGTCATTGCGGTCCGTCATAGTTACACTTCCTCGGAAATGTACACCTGTCTGTATCGCGGACTACTGAATCCTTCTGATTGGGGGCTCAATCTTGTTTTCGTTACCGCTTACCCGATGCCAAAAGATCTTAAGAAGATTGTCCGAATGATCGTCGCAAAAGTGACTGAGACCGATGTCATTGGAAACGCAGCTCAGGTCGCATTCTACTTTTGTTTTGCTCTGTTCCCGCTTCTACTTCTACTGTTGAATTTGTTCGGCATTGTGTTTGACGATAACGGGGAGGTTCAAGAGCGACTCTTTGCAATTCTCGGTCGTCTTATGCCGGTTTCTGCGCTCCATCTTGTCGAAGAAACGATTCGCGAGGTCACCGAGGACG
>CADEGD010000026.1:0-13875 GCA_902826795.1 uncultured Acidobacteriota bacterium
AAAATCGCCTCCCCGGCAAATGCCAGATTGCGGGTACGCCAGTCGCGTCGAGAGACGCTGGTTAGGTCTCGATTCTCAGGGTCGTCAATTCCGATCGTTACATAAAAAGTCAATCGATCGCTCAGTGTCGGCGGAGTCAAACCGATCTGAGTCCATCCGCCCCGCGTCCTGATCGCACGAACGCCACCGGCGGTCAAAGCGACGCCCTGGCTAAAGGCAAAATCATTGTTGTAACTTTGAAAGACACCAGCTTGAAAGCCGCCGAGGTTTTCGCCAAAAAATGCTTCACCGGAAAGACCAACACGGTTTGTAAGCGGAAGATTCCAGTCGACAGCAACGCCGTATGTATCTATGTCATTTCTAACATTGGCCGCACCCGTAAAGACGCGCGATCTTCCGTAGTGTCCTGAAAATCCTATCGCTCCTGACTTTTTGCTGCCAAGCCAATTTTTGCCGCTAATCGCGATCCTGCTTTGCAGGAAAGGGACGCGCGATGCTGCACCCGTTGTAGGCTGGATGAAGAACGCGGCATTTGTGGCAAAGTCGCCGGTTTGCGGTGCAAGCACAGCTCCTTGCCAGGTAAAGTTCGGCGTGATCTTTCTTTCGATCTTGATCTGGGGCAGCCGCGCCCAATTGTTTCCCGCTCCGGCCATTTGCGGTATTGCGGCAGCGGCGAGCGAGGTCGGATTGACGGGAGCGAAGACCATCCAGTCTTGTCCGACCGTTACTGATGTCCTCTCCCAATCGAGCCTTGCGTTTGCAAGCCGCAACCTAACAACACCGAAGTTCTCCCCAATCCCGACCGATGGAAAACCGCCGAAGAAATCGGCTTCGAGAATGGCCGAGAGCCGTGCGTTTCCAACTCTTGCCCCTTCGATTCGCGCTCCTAGGCGAGTTTGTCGGACGCTTGCACTTACATTGCCGCTGCCCGTCGGCGTGGCAAACAGTGGAACGTCGGCGTTATTCGTTCCGCCGCTATTGCCAAACGCATTGAAGTAGATCGTCCCGTATGGGGTTATCCGCGCGGATCCGACATCGATACCCAGATCTTTTTTCGGTTGGGGAGCTTGCTTTACCTCAGTTGTCGCAACTTCCACAGGCCGAGTTTCAGGCTTTGCGGGAGGATCGGCTGACTTAGCTGATGCATTTTTCCCGAGCATCGACTTCAGCTCAGCCATTTCGCGACGCATTGTTTCAACCTCATTTTCCAGTTGCTTTACACGAGCACTCATCTCAATTGCCGACGGTGTGCCATCGGGCGTCTGGGCACCGATCCTAATGCTGAGAATAAAGACTATTGCTACTGTCAGTGCGAACGTTATGAATTTGATATGCATTGGAATGTCTCTACTGGATCAACTCGGTCGTTCGCAATTTTTCCGCGTGTAATACCACCAGTTGATCGCAGTGGCGAAGGCAAAAAAGGCGATAAGTACGTAAACGAATGGAAGCGCGTTCCCGAATGCGGCGGTTACCGCTCCGATCGAAACTGAAAAAATGAACGGGCCATAAGCGGCGATGGCGGCGGTCCATCCGATAACTCCGGCGGCCTGTCGCGGATTCGCTCCAAAAATTATCGGATATTGACGAAATGTTCCGGCGTTTCCCATTCCGGTAAAGAAAAACAAGGCCAGGATCAGACCTACGAACATGGGGAACTGGTCCATCGATGTCGGCGTGAACAGTCCGAGAGCGATCATTGCTATGTAGACCGCGATCTTCGCGAGACCGCAGATCTGTGTGAGGATCGCACCGCCGACGCGGTCAGCGACGAATCCGAAAACGATGCGGCTGGCCGACCCGATGAGCGGCCCATAAAACGCATAGACCAATGGATCAGGAGCGTTCGGGAACTTTCCATATAGCGTGGCGATAAGCAGTGGAAATACAGCCGAGAGGCCGGAAAACCCACCGAACGTCATCATATAGGTGATCGTGCAAAACCAAGTGTGCTTGTCTTTAAAGATATCGAGTTGCTCGCGAAACGACGCCGTTATTGGCACGCTTCTCAGCAATAGCCACGCCAGAATTGCAAAGATGATAAGCAGCGGAACGTAAATGAACGCCGCATTTTGGAGCCAGACATTTGAGGACGAAATAACTTGCTTCGTTTGGTCCAGTTTCTGAAGGGTCTGAGTGCTACCGGCGACCCCGACCGAGATTACCAGCGGCGTTAAGAATTGTGTCAAGCTCACACCGAAATTCCCAATCCCGGCTTGTATTCCGAGAGCGGTTCCCTGCAATCGCTTCGGAAAGAAAACACTGGTGCTCGGCATGAAAGAAGAAAAATCGCCGCCCCCAAAACCTACGGTGAAGGCCAGAACCAGAAACACCCAATAGGGCGTGTTTGGATCCATCACCGCGAGGCCTATTCCAATGCACGGTATCAGTTTGAGCAGCGTCGCCACAGTCACGATGTGGCGGGTGCCGACGATCGGAAGCAGGAATGTGTGCACGATCCGGAGCGTTCCGCCCGCCAATCCCGGCATCGCAGCGAGCCAGAAGAGCTGGTTCGGGGTAAAGTTGAATCCGATCGCCGGCATACGCACGACGATCGCGCTCATCATAAACCAGGTCGCAAACGATACTGTCAGAGTTAGCGTGGTTACAACAAGCGTGCGCCAAGCGATTCGACTGCCCTCTGTTTCCCAAAATCCGGTATCTTCCGGCGTCCATTTTTCAAGCCAGGTAGCCATTTATTTGTTCCTTTATCGATGAGCCACGGCGAAAAGCTTTGAACTGCTATCTTTTCTTAGAGAAAGCTGTCCCTGACGGGTAAAGTTGATGGATTCGCCGAGGATGCGGAGAGCCTCGCCCGGGGCATGAAATCCCATCGAATTTTCTGCCTCAACAAAGTCGAGATAGAATTGAGCTTTTCGTTGGAAGTCGCGAGCGGCCGCTAGGTCGGCATCTGTCGCTCCTGCATCGCGGGCTTGCTTTATGTCCGCGATCAACTGAACCAGCGCATCCATTGCTAGGCCGCGCATATCGTAAGTTCGCTGCTGGATCGTCTCAGCTCTGAACTTCAGCTCCGATTCACTTGCTTTATGGCAGGTCTGGCAACTTTGGCTTATGTTGAGTAGAGGGCTGCGGACATGGTGGTCGCTGATCTTCATCGCTCCTTCGCGCTTGTATGGCATGTGGCAATCGGAGCACGACACGCCTGCACGCGAATGAACGCCCTGGCTAAACATCTCGAATTCCGGATGCTGAGCTTTTAGAGCTTCCGCACCGGTCTGTTTGTGTGTCCAATCTTTGTGTTTGACCTCGTCATAATAGGAGAGCATGTTCTCTATCTTCAGGCCGTTCTGCCATGGAAACGTTAGCTCCTTTCCTTCGCCCTTAAAGTAATACTCGACATGACACTGTGCGCAGACAAACGAGCGCATTTCTTGTCTTGTTGCGTCGCGGTTAACGTCATAATTTTCCGTACCTTGAGCACGTTTCGCCGCTGCAATCCCATTCATAAATGCAGGACGGGTTATTCGCAATGCCATTGTTTGAGGGTTATGGCAATCGATGCAGGCAACCGGGTGCGAAACTTCCTTTTTCGCTTCCATAAAAGGCATCTTGTTTAGCTCCGCAAAACCTTTATTAATGTCACCCTGGCCGAGCTTCATATATGTCGTATAGACCGACGCGTGGCAGTTTATACAGCTTCCCGGTTGCTTCACGAATCCCTGACGTCCGGTGAATATCTGGTCTTCGAGCATAAAAGCATGCCCGCGTTCCTCGCGAAAATCCGCGCTAAAGGCGTAGCCGTCCCACATGGTGACGAGCCGCGGATCTTCTTCCAATCGAGATTGCGCAACGACCGATCGCGGATCTGCATCGGAGGGAGTCTTGTGCATCGCTTCGCTACCGCCAAACCTAGTCCGCTTCTGATCGACCGTTTTCTTATAGTCGTCATACTGGAGCGGAAAGTTCTTGCCCCAGACCTCAGGGTCAGATATCTCATCGTTTAGCTCGACGACGCGAAAGAAAGGATTCTTTGCCTCATTTCGCCGTTCGATAATGTTGGTTAGCATTCCGAGCCCAAAGATCGCCGCGGCAAAGGCTACGAAAGCTACTATCGTGAGAATCTTCCAAGCGGAGATCTTCCTTGATCGCCCCGGCTTTTCATCCGATGACTTCGATTTTTCGTTATTAAGTTCTGGATCAGTTTCCTCTTTCATGTTCTTCGCCCCTCCTTTTCGTCTTAATGCAAATGCCCTACCGACCGATGGCATCGAATGCAGGACACTTCTTCCGCCATTTCTTTGTTATGCGAGACCGTTATCGATTCGACCATTGTCTGGTGGCATTCGCGGCAAGATGCCTCGGTAATCTGTCTGCTTCGCTCTGTCATCTGAATCGGTTCATGAAAGCCGTCCGTCGTAAAATAATAGGAATGCCAAAATCCATTGTTTGCCTTTGTCGCATATTTTCCGATAATGTCGTGCGGCGTATGACAGTCGTTACAGGTAGCAACATCCTTGTGGCTTGATTTCTGCCATCCATCGTATTGTTCATTCATGATGTGGCAGTTCGCACAATTTTTTGGATCATTGCTTAGGTAGGAATATCCTTTTGCATAAACAAACGTATAAAGGCCGACCGCGATTGCCCCGCCAATTCCGATCCCGGCGATCGTAAGTTTAAGAAAGTAAAACTTCATTCAGTTCCTCTCAATTTTCCCGCTTCCTCAGTTCTCCATCTTCTTCATCAAAACCGGGTGCTTCTGGCGCATCATTTTTTGAATAACTGCGTGCATCCAAATAAGGCAGATCGCTGATAAAAAGAACATAAACATCCACGAGCTAGTCCAAAGGCCGGTTCCATCGAGCAGATATCCAAAAATGATCGGTGAAACGAAGCCGCCAAGACCACCGAGCACGCCGACCATGCCACCGACCACGCCGACCTCTTCAGGGAAGTACTCGGGAATGTGCTTGTAGACCGCCGCTTTCCCGATACCCCAAATGGTGCCTAGCAAGATCACTAGAACCGCGAATATCCAGACATTGGCCTGGAAATAGATCTTTGTTACGCCTTTTGCAAGCAGCTCTTTTCGTTTGACCGTCTGCCCGACCGCCACTACGGGCTCCTGCCAGACCTCCTTCGACGGAAAGACCAAGACGCCCTCGTCAATGTTGTGAGGCTCGCCTTTTCGTGCGTTAAAGGCATAGTTCTTTTCGCCGACGGTAATAGTCCCCTCAGATATAGCCGTTATTGTTCCATCCCGTTCGGCCGTTATGCCTTTGCCCGGCGAAGTTATTTCCATCTTCGGTACGATCAAAAGGAACGAGATCAAAACCGAAGCCCCGAGCACCCAGTACATAACCTTTCTGCCACCGAAAAAATCGCTCATCCAACCACCGAGCGCGCGGATCACACCCGACGGAAAACTAAAACAGGCCGCGAGAAATCCCGCCGTGACGAGCGGAAGGTAATAGACGTTGACGAAGTAAGGCACAAGCCACTGTGAAAACGCGACAAAGCAACCAAAAACTAGAAAGTAATAGAGCCCAAACCGCCAAACCCGCACATCCTTGAGAGGTGCCAATTGAGCAACGATCCCTTTTGGTTCGGTATTCGGTTTCTTGTTTGTCGTAGAGAGAAAAAAGACGATCGCCATTATGACGAGTGCAGCGGCGTACACAACGGGCAATTGTCTCCAACCCTCTACGTTGCTTGAATTACTTGTAAATGAGTTGAGAAGCGTTGGTGCCAATAGGGTCGTCAGCGCCGCTCCCGCGTTTCCCGCTCCAAAGATGCCAAGTGCCAGGCCTTGGCGACCTTTCGGAAACCAGACTGACGTGTAGGCTATGCCGATCGAGAACGACACGCCCGCTAAGCCGAATCCGAAACTACAAAGAGCAAACGCCCAATAGCTGTTCGCATACGACAGCAAATACATCGGGATCGCGCTTAAAAGGAGCAGAGCTGTGAATATCGGTTTTCCACCGTATTTGTCAGTCAGCATTCCGGCCGGCAGCCGAAAGATCGAACCGGTAAGAACCGGAATGCCAAGCAGCCAGCCAACCTCGGTCGCCGACCAGTCAAAAACCTGATTGACGGTCAGAAAAGTGACGAGAACGCCATTCAACATCCACGCTGCAAAACAGACCGTGAACGCCAGCGTGTTCATCGCGAGCATTCGGTTGGCACCTTTTGGGGTAGTGATCTCCATTAAGTAAGTTGACGTTTCGTGCGCATCAAATTCCTGTTTTCGGAGCCGGCCGCCACCATAAGATAATTGTCAGCGAGATCACCCAACAGACGGCCGACGCGATCACGAGCGCCAATAGTTGCTTATGGCTGTGTCTGAGTGCGGCTTCGATCGCCGCGGACAAGATCCAAAGCTGTGCGAGATTGATCATGATGAGCATGGCAAGCCGCGCCTGTGCGACGGCGGTTCGACCGCGAGACTGCAGCCGTGATCCGCTGTATGTTGTTTTCTGATCAAGTCGGTTCATATTTGGCTCAGCCCTCGCTTCCTCTTACCCGTCGTGCGACCGCAAACACCTCACCGTTGCGTACGTCAAGATCGATCTCATCGAGCGGTCGCGGCGGCGGGCCGTACAGGACGTCACCGGTCTTTGCATCAAATCCGCCTTCATGACACGGACACTCGAGTCGCTTATTCTCCTTTGAGTAAAAAACCGGACACGACAAATGTGTGCATTTTTGGCCAAACGCGTGATAGCTGCCGTCTTCAGATCGGACCAAAATCGCAGTGTCTTCTTTGCCCGGATACACAAAATTGAGTGCGGCCCCCGGCTTCATCTCGGCCGATCCTTCGATTGTTGCGGGCGTAAATGTAACTTCTTTTGAAGCGTCGTAAGCAGATTTGCTTGCGAATCCGGCAGTGCTGACAAGGAATGCCGACGATGTCAGAAATAAAAAGTTACAAAACTCGCGACGCGTCACCTGAGCTTCCTTGTCGCGATCGTATGGAAACTCGGATACATATGGAGCCGATGCCTCGCGAACATTCTGCTCATCGGACAAGACCTTTTCGATTACTTTATTTATGTCGGTACTCATCTTGTTTTTCTTACCGCTTAGAACTCGTTGTTCTTGCCGGTCTCTTCAACCTGGGTGTCTAACCAGGATTCGTCTCCCTTTTCTCCGTCAGAACGAACCCTGCCTTCAAAGACGCCGCAACCGTCGATGTTCACTTCATCAGCATCGGTTGGCAGCATCAGATAAACCTTCGTCTCGACCACTTGATTGCCAAAAACGTGTGCGTTCACCGGTTTCGTTCGACGCAGCGGAACGATCTGTTCGTAGGTCCCGAATGAGATCGCTCCGGTCGGGCACACGCTTGCGCACATCGGTTTTAGCCCTTCGCTCGAACGGTCGTAGCACATATCGCATTTCATCTGCAGATGCATCGTCGAGTTGTATTTCGGAACGCCAAACGGACATGCATTGACACAATTTCGGCAGTCGAGACATCGAGGTTTGAGGGCCGACATCACGACGCCGTCCTCATTCTTTTTGATCGCGTCCGCCGGACAGACGAGGGCACAAGTCGGTTCATCGCAGTGCATGCACACGGTCGGCATTGTCGCCGTAGTTTCGTGACGGTCGATGTAATCGACAAAGATCATCGAATACCCTTTGTGCGTCGAGCATTCGCGACATGCGGCCACGCACGAACGGCAACCGATGCAGCGTTGCGGATCGATGAACATCGTTTCTTTCATCTACTTTTGTACCTCGCTTTGTGAAACACCCTGTCGTCCCTGTCCCAAGATCGGCAGCTCGCGAGAGTGAATCTTCTCGATTCGAGCGGAGCAGGCTTTGAACTCGGGTATCTTCGACGTGGGATCCAGCACCGGATTGGTCAATTGATTGACCGCCAACTGCTCGCCCCAATGGTATGGAATAAAGATCGTATCCGGTCGGATCGTTTTGACAATAAGCGCCGGAAAAACGCCGTCGCCTCGCCGAGAGATCACCTTTACACGCTCGCCGTCGCGTATATTCATCTCACGAGCCGTTGCCGGATGGATCTCAACGTAAGGTTCGGGACATTGATCGACGAGAAACTTGATACGCCGCGTTTGATTGCCGGAAAGATATTGAAACACCACACGCCCGCTCGTGAGTATCAAAGGAAACTCTTTGTCGGGCTTTTCCTCAGCACCCTTGTATTCAATGGCGTGAAATTTTGCACGACCATCGGGGTGGTAGAATTTTTCCTCAAAAAGGCGCGGTGTTCCCGGATGATCTTCTGTTGGGCAAGGCCAGAAAACGCCATTCTCTTGCTCGATCCGCTCCCAACTGATACCGCCGTAATCTGCGGTACCTCCACGCGATGCTTCGCGCAGTTCTTCGAACATCTCGCGAGTGCTGGTGTAGGGGAAAAACTTTTCGCGGCCGAGTCTTTTCGCAAGCTGCTGGACGATCCACCAATCGGGTTTCGCCTCGCCCGGCGGATTGCTTGCTTTGTTGATCTTCAAGACGCGGCCCTCGCCACTCGTTGTTACGCCTTCGTCCTCCGACCATGCGGTGCCCGGCAGAACCACATCGGCGTAACGCGCTGATTCGGACATAAAGAAGTCGATGCAAACGTAAAAGTCGAGTCCTTCAAGCGATTCACGAACCTTGTTCGTGTCCGGCAGCGAGACCATGACGTTGTTGCACACAGACATCAGGCCGCGAATTTCGCCTTCACGCATCTTCTGAAACATCTCAACGACCGATACGCCGGCTTGCGGAAGCTCGTCTTCGGAGATTCCCCAGATCTTGCAAATATGTTTGCGATGCTCCGGATTCATGATCGAGCGTTGGCCCGGTAACTGGTCGGCTTTCTGCCCGTGCTCGCGTCCACCCTGGCCGTTTCCCTGCCCCGTAAACGTCGCATAACCTTTGCCCGCTGCACCGATCTTTCCGGTCGCTAACACTAGATTTATGTAACTCAGTACGTTGTCAACGCCGTTTGAATGATGTTCGATGCCGCGAGCATGAAGCACGTAACCGGTCTTTGCACGACCGTAAATTCGCGCCGCTTGAATGATCTTTTCCGCCGGAACGCCCGTGATCTCGGCACAATATTCCGGGGTATACTTTTCCAAGACAAGGTCGCGTGCTGCGGTCCAATCATTTGTTCGCTCATCGATAAACTGCTGGTCGATCAAACTTTCCTTGATGACGACATGCAGGATCCCGTTCATCAAAGCAACATCGGTTCCCGGACGTAGCTGCAGATGAAGATCTCCCTGACGGGCCGTGGCAGTTTCACGCGGGTCGATGATGATCCAGACGCCGCCGTTGTCACGCTGCTGCCACATGTACTTGTTGAGTATCGGGAAGGTCTCCGCAACATTTGCCCCACCGATCAACAGAACCTCGGCGAGCGGAATGTCGCTCCATGGGTTCGCGGCGCGATCGACGCCAAATGCCTTGTTGTTGCCCGCCGCCGCTGACACCATGCACAAACGCCCGTTGTAATCAACATAACGCGTGCCGAGGCCAACGCGGGCGAACTTGCCCATCACGTAGGTTTTCTCGGTCGTCAGACTTGAGCCCGAATACAACGCGAGCGAATCGCGGCCGTGCTTTTCCCGTAACTCGATAAATTTGGCAGCGACCAGATCGAGAGCTTCGCCCCAACTCGCTCTCTCGAACATCCCGTTCCGCTTGATCAGCGGATATTCTAATCGATCGGGATGATGTGCCTGGAGGTATGCCGTCACTCCCTTTGGGCAGAGCCGTCCCTCGTTGACAGGAAAATCGTAGCGAGGTTCAAATCCAACGACGTGATCTTTCTCTACAAGTAGGTTCATCCCGCACTGAACGGCACAATAGGGACAGTGCGTCGACACAACCTTGTCGATCACGCGATCGGCCTGCCAACCGCCATACGGCTCATCGTGCAGGTGCGGACCGAATCGGTCGAGAATGTTGTCGAGATTCTCTACTTTGGACATAAGCTACTATTCGCTCTCAACTCGCGAGCCGACAAAAACTCTTTCTTTCGTATCCGGCAAACCGGCGTACGCGAGCCCGCGCATAATGCGTTTGCAGCGCGGGCAATAATCCTGAAGCGTGTGGCCGTTTTCCATCTCGTAATCGAAGCCTAGTTCTCGCACCACTCCTTTCAGATCGTCTACCCACATCTGCCCGGCGAACATCGTCCCGCAACGCGGACAAACTGCTTGTTCCATTTCCTTCGACCGTGCCTGATAAAGCTCAACCCCAACAGATGCGGGCCGCTGAATGATGTGAAACAGCTTGCCGAACGGAAGGAAAAAGATCGTCATTATCACGACTGCCTGATGCGACAAAGTAATGAACGAGTACATGTAGCCGCCGAAAAAGTGGCTTGAGACCGTCAGCATAAGCCCCGAAACACAAATCGCGATCAGCAACAGGTGCGGAACAAAATCGAGTAAGAACTGCTGAAGCGCGATCGCTCCTCGATCTTTCAAACGCCGATGTATCGCGATCGCGCAGCCTGCGAGAACCATAATCGCGGTGAAGTTGAGAGCCTTAAAGGTGAAAAACGCTACTAGGCTGTGTGCGTCCATCAACTGAAGCGGAAAGCCGAACAGGTATGCTCGATATCCCATATCGCCCTCGAGTTTGAAATGAACCCAGCCGAATACTAATGGAAATGTTATGGCCGCAGATATGAGACAGCCCCACATTATCAGAAAGTGCATTAGCCAACGCGTTTTACCTCGTTTGAAGATAAAATGCTGACCGACCAGATTCTTACCTACCGTACCTGCGGCACTCGCGGCATTCGCTGCAAACTTCTTGCGTTGAAAAAATAGTTGAAGCCCGCGAAGAAAGTACGTTCGCGTCGCCGGTCGCTGCAGCCACAGTGCATAGCGGAAAAAGATCGCGCCAAACGCGACGACGCTCGCCACTGTGTAACCAAACAACACGGAGTCGAAATGCTCAAGATTGCGCGAGCCGACGATAACCAGAACGGTGAGCAAAGCTGACGCCGCAAGGCCGATCAGGGTAGGGTTTCGATAGTCTATCTGCTCCGAAGACATCGGAACCTGAACCGTTTTCATACTCATACCCAAGTTCGCTTCTCAGTTGCCATTTACCAGAGTTTGCGAATTTCTACACATCTGAGCGCGATATTCTAAGCACTTGTTCGCGACAGATTTAGGAGCAAATCACCGATCGCCCTTATCTGCTTGAGTCTCAGACCACCTTTACGATCTGCTGCGCGATGACGAATCGCCCTGTGTTGGGCCTGGACACATACCTCAATTAGCTTCATCTAAACAGGTCAGCCGCGTGAACCTCTGATCTCTCGACTTCGTTCGCACGCCTCGACTTCGCAAGACCTATGCCGCACGAAAGTTAGACCAAAATTAGGTCACCGCCAATTCGCCCTCTGCATGAATTCGAGTAGTTCAAGATCTTTCGCTTAATAATCCAAATTCAACGGCTAACGCACCACCTCGACCGAACACTCGGCACGTGCTGCGACGCTATAGGAAACGCTGCCGAGCAGGATTCTTTCTATAAGTCCATGCCCTCGTGCTCCAATAAAAATTGAATCCGCGCCCCATGATTCGGCTTCTTCGATCAATATCTTTTTTGGATCACCAGTCTGAACATGAGTCGAAACGTGCAGACCGACAGCTTCAAGTTGTTTGACAGCTTTTCCTTTTGCTTCTTCGATCTCGATCAGATCTTTTTCAAAGCTTGGCGAAGTCGCCGCGGCCAGCTCAATAGCAGTTACGAGCCTAACGGAACTTTCGCCTCGCCAAATTCGTCGTGCGACCTCATCGACCGCAAGCTGGGAGTTCTTAGAGCCATCAAATCCGATGACGATTCTCTGTGGTGAATCGTCATCGGCGGTTCTGCCCGGTGAAGCGCGGCCAATGCGCACGGAACACTTGGCCTCGGTCAGGATCTTGAGTGAAGAACTGCCAAGCACTATCCGTCCGAGGATGTTGCGACCGTGTGATCCTACGACGATCAGATCGGGTTTCCATTTGTCGGCTTTTTCAAGAATGCTCCAATGATCAAACCCGGGCTCAGCCTCGCCGCGAACCTTCCACGCCGGAAACTCTTTCTGCAACTGCTCGGCGACGCTCTTGACGAGTTTCTCGCTTTGAGCAAATGCAATTTTCGATCTTTCGCGGATCCTGCTGATCGCGTCCGGGGTCGGATAACCGCTAAGCGCTTCTGCACCTATTGCACTATCTGACTCGGCAAACATCAGCGACCAGTCGTCCGTTACCGTCAAGAGCAAAGCTTCTGTCTCGTCTCGAAACCCGGCGTTTTTCAGGTCTCGAAGCGCTGACTCGGAACATTCAGAACCGTCGTATGCAATCAAAATCTTCATAAATGCTCCGTTAGCTAATTCAAGTGGCCTTTACTTCTATGAGAATCGTAGAGCGAAGCGCATTTCGCACATATGATCTGAGTCATACTTAGCTGTCTTTTCTCAACTTCGTACTATTTTTTGGCTGAGAATCGGGAACGCAAAGGTTATCGGCACCAATAAAATAGACAATGATGAGCGAAACCGAGAGAATTAATACCAATGGAGTATTTGGTTGAGAGTTTTGATCATGACCTTTCCAATAGGATCGTACGGTCGGGAACTACCAGGTCATACGGATTCGATCAGACGATCTTCTCTGAGGGCGATAAAGCTACGTTTCTTCCGATCGTCCTTTCCGGAACGGTGAAGATGGTCAAATTTCCGGAGCCGGGAAAAGAGGTAATTCTCGGGTTATTTCAGGCTGGGCAGGCATTTGCAGTACCTCCGGCAATGGATGGAAAGAGGTTCCCTGCGACCGCGATCACCACTGAAGAGAGTGAAGTATTATTCGTCCCGCGTGACAGTTTTTTGGAGTTGATGGAGACTTCGGCGGAGTTCTCCGCGGTTATCACGAGCCGAATGTGCGGGATCTTGCGGCACCAGGTCGAAACCATTCAAATACTTGCCACGCCTTCCGCCGAGCAGCGAATTGCGACGGCTTTACTCCGCCTCGCTAAAGAGCGACGTGGCGAATTTCCGATAGAAATTGCCTATCGCCGAAAGGACATTGCGGATATGACGGGCCTGTCTCTGGAGACAACGATCCGAGCAGTCAGGAGGTTGGCCAAGAAGGACTGTCTAACGATCGCAAGTGGCCGTATTATTCTGGAATCAACGACGCCGCTGAAAAAACTGGTTGGTTAAATGCCGCTTTCTATCGCCTCGCTCCTAAGATGATCCAGATCATATGTCAGCTCCGGTACTCGAGTTATTATTCGATGAAGGGGATTTTGCAGAATCGTCATGAAACTCAGGATACTAGGAAACTCAATCCGATTCCGTTTGGGCAGAACTGAAGTTGAAAGATTCGGACGGCTTGGATCGATCGACGAGACAGTGAGATTTGGAGGTTTGCCTGAAAACGACCTCACATACACACTTCAAAAGATCGACGGCAGCGCGTTTGTAGCGTCGTTTTCCAAAGGGAATATCGTAATTGGAATTCCACGTACTCTTGCCGATCCTTGGATCAGCGGCGACGAAGTCAGCCTCTCGGGAAAGCAAAACTTGGACGACCAAACTGACCTGAAGATATTGATCGAGAAGGACTTTGTCTGCCTGAACGCCCATAACGATGAGGATCAGTCCGACCGCTACCCACATCCCAAAGGCCCTGATGCATGTTGAGCAGAAAATTCGGCCGACATGATCGAGATCATGTTTTCAGCGTTTCGTCCGATCTAGTCTTGAACTTGAATATCGCATCTGGAGGATGAACCATGTTCGATGTACAAGGCAAGACAGTTCGCGAAATCGCTCTTGAATCACCCCTAACGACCCGCATCTTTGAAGAGTACAAAATCGATTATTGCTGCCACGGAGATAGACCGTTTGACGAAGCGAGTCGCAGGGTCGGTGTT
>CADEGD010000026.1:13885-36810 GCA_902826795.1 uncultured Acidobacteriota bacterium
CGTCAAAGGAAATTGAATCTCTTTCGAGTCTGCCACTAAATGGTTTAATAGAGCATATCTTGGATAAGCATCATAGGTATACCAGAGAGGAGATCGCTCACTTAAGTCCGTTGATTACCAAAGTCGCCAGCCGTCACGGCGATCATTACAAATATCTGCTGGAACTGAAAGACCTCTTCAATGCCGTATGCACTGATCTAGAGCCACATATGCAGAAGGAAGAAAAGGTGCTTTTTCCCTACATCGTCGATCTTGAATTTCGGTGTTTGAACGGCCTTGCCGTACCATTCCCGCCATTTGGGACGGTCAACCACCCGATTGCCGTGATGACAAGCGAACACGACGTAGTGGGTGATCTACTTGCCGGAATGCGCGAGCTGACCAACGACTATCAGTTGCCCGACGGAGCATGCCCAAGCTTTACAGCGTTGTATCACAGACTGGCAAAATTTGAACATGATCTGCACCAACATATACATTTAGAAAACAACCTGCTCTTTCCCCGAGCAATAGAACTAGAGCGGCAGGCTTTCAACTGAAGGTCGGTGACATAAGAGGGAGGCTCATCATGCTCGGAACAGTCTCCTGATTTTGATTTATCAATCGGATCGTGACCGCTGGCGGTATCGCCTACCGCCCCTCGCGGATGGCCGGACCGACTTGAATAGCTTGGGCGAAGAAATCGTTGCTATCGAAACCAATTCCAAGTCGCAGGGCTCATATAGGTTCTATCTCAAGCCCGTCAAGTCGCTTCACCGCCTCAAGTAAAAGTTTGTCCTCTGTTTGAGCATATACCGTCGTAATGCTCATGTCTGAGTGAGCAAACAGATTCTGCACGATGAGAGGATTCGTATTGCGGCGAATAAGCTCACTCGCGAAATAGCTTCTAAGATCGTGGAAGTGATAATTCTCTTCCCTCGTTCCGCCTTTCTTGTTGATTCCGGCATTTCTGAGTGCGGTTTGCCATCGCTTGCGGAAGTCTTTTACCGGGAATGGCAACTGATTGTCCTCGATCATCGCCTTCAGCACTTTCGTTGCTGTGGCGTTTAGCGGCACTAAACGTGGCGGTCTTCCCTTCGATCCGATGACAAAAACATGTTCGTTTTCAAAATCGATAACATCCTCCGTGATCGCAACAAGTTGTCCGCGCCGTAGTGGAAGGTTCACTGCAAGGACTATCAGTCGATAGAGCAGCGTATCCTTCTCTAATTCGTTCCACAGATCTTGCTTTTGTTTTCATTCAGCAATCGCCGGCGGGGTGGCGGCTCCGGCAAAGCCTTTACGTACTGCATCGGGTTTCGGTCGAGTATTCCCTCCTCGCACGCCAAACTCAAGATCTTTGAGAGTGTCGACATTATTCGGTTTATTGACGATGGTGATAGCTCGCTTTCCTTTTTTCGTTTGTTTTGCCGAGTCTGAAGCTTGGATCGGCAGTCCCTGCAGTCTTGGGGACTAATGCTGGCTAGGGGCCGCTTCTTGAAGTGACCGAGTAAAAGTCTTATGTAGAGGTTCTTTGCACCCTTGTTGACATTGTTCTGCTCGACATACGGCCGGTATTTCGCCTCAATGAATGACGCCAGTGTGGTGGTGCTATCGGCGACACCATAGTTGTGATTGAAAGTGGTCTTAATGATCTGACGTTCGGCCAACTCAGCTTCCTGTTTCGTTACGGCCTCAGGTATAGCTTGGTGAAAGACCTTTCCATTCAGACGTTTATACATCCACCAACGAGCTTTCGCGTAAGCCGGATGGGAAGATGTTATACGTTTGCTATTGAATCTTTTGAAAACTGACATAACTAACCCCTAACAAGTTCAAAGGCAAGAAGCCGAAAATCGAACCCAGTCTTGCATTCGCAAGTTCTGTACCGCTTGTCAGCCGCCTCTTTTTTGGGGTTTTGTGGGTGTTTAGGTGGGGGAATCGGAACGCTTACGCACCAGATCGGTGCGTATCTAGACCAGTTCTGGTTCACTTTCGAGGGAGTACCTGATGGTTGCAAGATGGATGCGGTTTTTTCGAAGCTAGCAGGTAGTCTAAACCATTGATTTAGAACTGTTTAGTCCTAGGTCCGTTCGCGGAATAACCGAAAACTGCAACCATATGCGCAAAAAAGGGCTTTCGAATTTCTTCAAAAGCCCCATTTTTATTGGTCGGGACGGCGAGATTTGAACTCACGACCTCTCGCACCCCAAGCGAACGCGCTACCAGACTGCGCTACGTCCCGAAAAACAAGTGTTAGATTAGGTTTGGAAGGGAGATTTGTCAACAATCGCCCTTACTAGTGGCGATTTCTAAGCATTTCCCGGAGTTCGAGTAATTGATTCGAAAGCGACCTTATAGCCTCGACTTGTTCGCCACTAAATTCCTCTCGATCGCCGGCACTTTCCAGGCGCGACTCTTGCGGCTCATAAAATCCTTCGATATCCAGATCCCCGTCAAAAAGACCGGGCGATCCGTTTTCAGGGGTACTTTGTTGCGACTTCGCCTCAGAATGTACTATCTTGAGTTTGGGCGGCTCGCGAAGCTCATTCTGCAGCTTCTTTCGAGCTCCTGCGATAGTGTACATATCGTCATAGAGAAGCTCCTTGATTCTAAGCGAGATCTCTACATCCCGACGGCGATAGCTTCTCTGACCCGAACGATTTTTCTGTGGAGAAAGCTGTGGAAATTCCGTTTCCCAGTAACGAAGCACGTGGGCTTGTACGCCGACAAGATCGCATACTTCGCCTATCTTGAAGTACAGTTTTTCAGGGATTGCTGCAGCCGCTTGGCCCATAGTTTCGTTAAAGTTTTTTATAGCTAAGACCTCGTTATTCTATGTATTTATTAAACTTGTGTCAATATAAGTAACGAATGAATGAATTCGAGTTCATAAAGAACATTAAGAAAAAGTACCGTCTCGACCTGATCGGCGACGATTGCGCGATCTTGCCTAAAGATCCGAACTCAGACCTGTTGATTTCCTCTGACCTTCTTGTTGAGGATATCGACTTTCGGCTTGACTGGACATCGCCCGAAATGCTCGGGCACAAGGCACTTGCTGTGTCGCTTTCCGACATTGCCGCGATGGGCGGCACGCCGGAATGGGCGCTACTTTCGATCGGCATTCCCGAGTCCCTCTGGAGTTCAAAGTTCCTCGACCGGTTCTACGACGGCTGGCACGAGCTCGCGAAACATCACGACGTTAAACTCGCGGGTGGTGACATCTCCCGAACGCCCAACAAACTGGTGATCGATTCGACTGTCGGGGGATCAGTTGAAACAGGTTCCGCAATCGTTCGTTCAGGCGCCCGAGTTGGCGATTCGATCTATGTTACCGGCCCATTGGGCGGAGCTGCCGCTGCGCTGCGACTGCTAAATCAAGGAGAAAGGATCGGTGCGGGCTCTAAGGATGTGCTGCTGAAAAAACAAGTCGCACCGGAAGCCCGCGTCGCAATCGGAAAACAATTGAGAGAAAGCGGTGCGGTGACTGCGATGATCGATCTAAGCGACGGAGTATCCTCAGATCTAATGCATCTATGCCGCGCAAGTAACGTCGGTGCGGTGATCGTCGCGAATGAGCTTCCGTTCGAAGCTGACGTGATGGAAGTGGCAGGCTCGGTCGACGCAATGCTGGATATTGTGCTCAACGGAGGGGAAGATTTTGAGCTGCTTTTCACCGCTCCGCAAGAAAAAATTTCCACGCTAAATTTAACCGACGTTTTCCGTATCGGCGAGGTCACCGGAACCGTTGGCGTCATTGAACTTGAACGCGACGGCAAGCGAGAACTTTTACCGCCGGGAGGGTATCGGCATTTCTAGTTTTTTTGTGCGGCTTGAAAAAAATGTCTTGACAGGAATTTTTGACTTGTGCATATAATCCAAACTTGCTTCGCACGGCGGAGCACTTTTTTGAGAGGAATATTTTGATGATTCGAAGATCGATGCATAGCATAACGGCCCTCACAGGCACACCGACCGCGTTGGATATGCGGTTTGGCTTGGCCTGGAACGGCGGCGTCTGCTTCGGCCTCGAAAATGCGAATTATCAACCCAAACAGCGCGATCTAGATCGCGCCGAACAACCAGATTAGATCAGCGGGAGCGGCGTTCCCGCTCCCGAAAACATCGAAACAGGGCGAGGAACATTCGTCCGGTGATTTTTAGGAGCGGTTACGCCCGGGATATTGGAAGCCCGAGAGTAGCCGCTCCTTTTGCTTCGATGTTTGACAACTGAATAGCCGTATTTAAGCACCGGCCGCTTGTTGGAGAAGGCAGGCAGTCTGTAAAACTGTCGCTCGTCGAAGCTCAGAAGGTTCGAATCCTTCCCGGTGCATTTTTTCAATTTCAAATTTCAGATCTGAGATCTCAGATCTGAGATCAAACGGGGACGTAGCTCAACGGAACGTAGAGCACCTCGCTTCGAACGAGGGGGTTGAAGGTTCGAATCCTTCCGTCTTCGCCAATTTTAGATTTTGGATTTTAGATTTGGGACTGCGATTCGGAGGATCAATCCAAAATCCGCAATCCCAAATCCAAAATCGTGTTTCGGGTTCGTCTAACCGGCAGGACGGCTGGCTCTGAACCAGTAAATCGAGGTTCGAATCCTTGACCCGAAGCCATCACTCTTATCAATGACCGGGCGTTCCACAGAGGCTATATGGGCTTGTTTTGGAAACAAGTGTTCGCAGGTTCGAATCCTGCTGCCCGGACCATTTTCTTCAGCCGAGATAGCTCAACTGGCAAGCAGCATCTGTCTTGTAAACAGAAGGTTCTGAGTTCAAATCTCAGTCTCGGCAAAGCTTCACGCACGCGTGGCCAAAACGGCAAAGGCGCCGGTCTTAGAAACCGGATATTGAAGGTTCGAATCCTTCCGCGTGTACCAACCGGCGGCGTAGCCAAGCGGACAAAGGCGGCGGTCTGCAACACCGCTCATCATCGGTTCAAATCCGATCGCCTGCTCCAAAACTCTGCGCAAGCCTTCCACTAAAAAAAGAACTATCGTAGGAAAAAAGCCTCTCCGTCTCGGGAAGAAACGCCTGAGCCGCAGGGAAATAATCTAAAGCCTGAGGAAAAAAACTTTGTGCCTCAGGAAATTAACCTTGAGCCTCAGGAAAGTAACCATGCGACGCAGGAAAGCAATCTTGCGACGCAGGAAAGCAATCTTGCGCCGCAGGGAAGGAACTTTGTGCCGCAGGGAAATAATTTTGTGCCGCAGGGAAATAATTTTGAGCCTGAGAAAAGAATTCCTCTGGGAATGGGTCGCTAGCTTTTGAAAATCGTATGTGGTTCGTAGCTCAACTGGCAGAGCACCTCACTGTGAATGAGACAGTTGTCGGTTCAAATCCGATCGATCCACCCAGACCAAATCTCAAATCTCAAATTTCGGATTTGAGATCCGCCTGTCGGAGCCGTGGCAGAAAGGCGTATGCACTTCGCTGTCGACGAAGACGATGACGGTTCGAGTCCGTTCGGTCCCGCCAACTTTTGTCCGACAAACTTCAAGTTTGTCTATATGTAACTGCCAACAAACTGATGTCTGTTGGACACCAAGGAGAAACTCTATGTTTGCACTCAAGAGTCGCAACCTCATCGAGACGTGACTGTTCAGCTTTTTCTAGTTTGTTGAAAGTCGCGTTTGTAACCGAAACCGTAGAAATCAGCAACATGAATGAGGAAAAGTAATGAGCAGAAAATATCACGTTCAGAAACGAGAGTTCCTGAATCAATTCACAAACTGGAGGGCGTATATCATCGCATCGGTCGAGGACACAACCGACGCGGTACGTTGCTGCAGCGAGCACGATGAAGCCACCAGCCGTGTCTTCTTCGAGATCGCTTCATGCAGCGACGAGATCGAACTCCATTTTTCTTTGGCGACCGCCGAGGAGCGTGAAAACAGCTTATACAAAGCTAACAAACTCGCCGAGGTGGTCAACGCGTTTCGCGACGCGATCGAGAAAGAGGTCGCGACAATCAACGAACGGCAGTCGACGCAACGGCATGCTGGTGCGGCTTCTGCCGTTCACTGATCTCCCACGGACGCTACCCGGCCGGCTCAGCTCGGAGCCGGTCGGTGACGGTCGACAAAAAATACAAAGTCTTACCAAAACAAACGCGGGATGGCGATGCCGCGAGGGCAAAGGAATGCATTCATACACACCTTGGTCCGCAACGGACCCGTTCGTCCTTTGCCTGACGATGCCTCACCTCTCCCGTGTTTGCCTACCGAAATCTCGGCCTTCCGCCGGTGGCCAAGCTGGTTTAAGGCACTCGCCTTTTAAGCGAGGGATGCGTGAGTTCGAATCTCACCCGGCGGACCAAGTTTCTTGCGACGTAGCTCAACGGTAGAGCACGGGTCTCATAAACCCGTGGATGAAGGTTCGATTCCTTCCGTCGCGACCAAAGAAAAACGGAGAGTTCTAAGCTGTAGAACTCTCCGACAAGCGACTAGTCGAATCACAATGTGCCTAAGCCTTAGGAGAGGGCATTGGGCTCGGACTCGGAACCGGGCAAGGCTTCTCCGGATCTTCCGGCGATGGACATGGCGTCGGCGATGCCGTCGGCGATGACTTCGGAGTTGGAGTCTGTTCAGGCCCTGTCAAGCCGTTTCCGGCACGAGTAGAAGAGGCGCTGATGGCGCCGATGATCACGAATGCTGTGCATGCGAGTGTAAGGAATGTGTTTTTTATCATTTAACCTCCCCGGTTTTAATCAAAGAATTAGTGAGCCGCCAATAGAAAGCGACAGTCAAAGTTTATGCAAGGTTAGTTTGCTCAACGGCTGTCGCAATGACCGTTCCGCAAAGGTGCTGGGTTGTTTCGGATCGCTTTTCGAACACATCGGCGCAACAAACTCAAACACAGTTGTCTCAATTTCCTACTATCTTGGCAGGTAACTCAGCGGGTAGAGTGCCGGCCTGTTAAGCCGGATGTCGCGGGTTCGAGCCCCGCCCTGTCAGCCAAATTTCATAAGGAGAAGAAATGCCATACAACAAACTAAATATCAGTGGAGCGAATGCTGAGGTCCTTTCGTGGGTTACTCACGGACTGGATTTTCAGGAAGAGAATATGCTCCGGAACGTTTCGCGGCTGCCGTGCCTTTACAAGCACGTTGCACTGATGCCTGACGCGCATCTTGGAAAGGGATCGATGGTCGGGTCAGTCGTTGCGACCAAGGACGCAGTTATCCCAGCCACTGTCGGTGTCGACATCGGGTGCGGGATGATGGCCGTGAAGACGCCGTTCAAGAGCGGAATTCTCGATCGAAAGATGGCAGAGTTCCGACACGAGATCGAGCGGGCTATCCCTACTGGATTCAACGCTTACAAGGAGTCAGTTGACGAAGCGTCGCGTTGGGAAGGATGGGAGACCTTCGACGATCTTCACCCGAAGATCCAGGATCGTAAGCGGAAATCGATGATCCAGCTCGGAACGCTCGGCGGAGGTAATCACTTCATCGAGGTCTGTCTGGACACCGAAGACAACGTCTGGCTGATGCTCCATTCGGGATCGCGAAACATCGGTAAAGAGCTTGCCGAACGACACATCGCGACCGCGAAAACGCTGCATAAGCTGAACGAACTTCCGTCGCCTGATCTGGCTTACTTCATCAAGGGAACGGACGAGTTCAAGGCCTATTGGCACGACCTCGATTGGGCCCAGAAGTACGCGATGAAGAACCGCGAGATCATGATGAACCGGCTGCTGAAGTCATTCAACCGAATGTTCAACAACCAGACCGCGTTCCGTCCTGAGATCACGGTGAACTGTCATCACAACTACGTCTCTGTCGAAGAGCATTTCGGCGAGAAAGTCTACGTTACCCGAAAGGGTGCGATAAACGCCGAAGACGGACGCTACGGAATTACCCCCGGCTCGATGGGAGCGAAATCGTTCATCATCAAGGGCCGCGGTAATGCCGAATCGTTCAACTCTTGCTCGCACGGTGCGGGACGAAAAATGTCGCGTACCAAGGCGAAAGCGAAGTACACCATTGAAGATCTGAAGAAGCAGACAGAGGGCGTCGAGTGCCGAAAGGACAAGGGCGTCGTCGATGAGATTCCCGGTGCCTATAAGGACATCGAGGAAGTCATGCGTGCTCAGTCCGATCTCGTCGAGATCGTCGCCGAGCTGAAGCAGGTCATCTGCGTTAAGGGGTAAAGGTTCAGAGTTCAAGCTTCAGCTTGCTTCTTTACAAGTCTGAGCTTGAACCTGAACTGAATGTCCGTAAGTTGTTTTTGGGATGCAGTAGCGCTTTTGACGCAGCAGTTTTTCGTTTTGGCGCAGACATTTTTTAATTTGGCGCAGCATCTTTTTGGGTAAGAAAATCACGAAATTGGGTCGCGTAGGAATGGCCTGGAGAAACTTGGCCGGAGCGGGAGACGCCGGACGCAGGTGGGAATCGATTGTGTCGGACCTCGGCTGGAGAACGATTGGATATGCCGAGTTTGAGTAGTTGGTGCCGGATAAAAATCATCGCCATCAAAATTTAAGGATGCATTTACGTTGCATCTGTGCTACACTGCCAGTCTATGAAGCAACAATGGCAATTTGAAGAGTTTGAAGACGGGCCGCGTATTCAGGATGGAGCTAGGCCGCACGTGACGTTGACCCCGAAAGGATGTTTTTATCTAAACTGGCCGACCTTAAAAGCATTGGACGAACCCGACGCCGTCGTGATGCTTTATGACCGGCGGTTGCAGACGATCGCTATCAAGCGGGCACCGCTTACAAAGCGAAACTCGTATCGGCTAAAACCTAAGGATGGCGAAAAGGCCCGCGGCCGCATCCTCTACGCCGCAAATTTCTGCAAACACTACCACATCAAACCATCAACCACGATCGCATTCCTAAACCCTAAAATGGACGACGACCTGCTGATCCTGAGCCTGCACGAGGCACGGATGTAAAGAAAAGGTGATGGATTTCCTTGACCGTGAAAGGGCGGTATTGTTGCTCCCCGTTCAGGGAGCGAATGCTTGTCGCGATCTACCTAGGGTTCCGCAAAGCCTCCACCCTAGGCTTTATAGGTCGGTCGCCGTTGGCGACGAATGCACGCACCGTTCGTTCAGCGGCCAGGACCTCTGCCTTCCAAGCAGATGACGCCGGTTCGATTCCGGCACGGTGCTCCAAAAGTTTTGTCGCCAACGGCGACGGATATTAAAGCCTGGGGTGGAGTAAGGCTTTGCGAACGGAACCCCAGGCAGGGCGGATCGAGTTTTCAGTCGCTGAAGGCGACAAATATCTAATCCCAGCAATATCGCTCGTCGATCTCCACGGCGTATTTGCGGCACAGTCCGCGGAATTCGTCTTCGTAGGTTTGCCCGGCGTGATGAATCTTTTGGTTTCGAATGTATTCCGAAACCGTTGCAACTTGCGACTGTCCGATCGAGAACGCCCCGTAACCCCGTTGCCAGTAGAAATCCGAAACGCCCTTCTTTTTCATCCACAACGAACTTGAGCGTTTCACATCGCCGATCAGTTGGCTCACATCGGTCCGGCCGAGGGAGGTGAGCAGGTGCGAGTGATTCGTCGTCCCGTTTGCGACGATCAGCCTTGAGCCGTTGTTTTCGACTATGCCATGGATGTAAGCGTAGAGTTCTTTTTCGATCTCAGGGCGGATGAGATCGACGCGATTCTTTGTTGAAAATACGATGTGCACGATGATTTTCACGAGGGATTGAGGCATCGCGTGAGAGTTTACCAAATGTTCGGCGCCTTCAGCGACGGGGTCGATTTGATTCGTTACCTAGGGTTCCGCAAAGCCTCCACCCTAGGCTTTATAGGTCAGTCGCCGTTGGTGGGAAGCATGCACCGTTCGTTCAGAGGCCAGGACCTCTGCCTTCCGAGCAGATGACGCCGGTTCGATTCCGGCACGGTGCTCCAAAAAGTTTTGTCGCCAACGGCGAGGGACTTCTAAAGCCTAGGGACAAGAGAGGCTTTGCGAACGAGTCCCTAGGTAAGTCAGAAACAAAATCCGCTCGCTGAAGGCGAGCAACGAGTGTTAATCCCAGCAGTATCGTTCGTCCAGGTCAACCTCGTATTTGCGGCACAATTCACGAAATTCGTCCTTGAAATCTTGCTCCGTGTGATGTTCCTTTTGCGTAACAATGTGTTTCGTAACGGCTGGCACCTGCGACTGTCCAATCGAGAATCGTGAGAGTTTACCAAATTTTCGTCGCTTTCAGCGACGGGCTGATTTTGATTCGATACCTAGGGTTCCGCAAAGCCTGCAACCCTAGGCTTTATAGGTCGGTCGCCGTTGGCGACGAATACACGCAACGTTCGTTAGCCATGGAACAAGATGATTGAGAAGATCGAGGGAAGAGAACTACCCCGTCAGCCGAAGCGGCTGCCGCCCCTCCTTCGTAAGGAGGGGAGTTTCGCGGATGGAATCCGGCACGGTTTCCGCAGCTCATTTCTTGTTCCATTTGTTCTTTCCTGTTCCCCTTGATCAGTGGTTTCCGGATTTCTCAACCACAGAAAAAGATGAATAAGAGGATCGAAGAAAGAAAAAAACGAAATGCACGAAATAGGAAAACTTCAAAATCCTAGGCTTGCGCTTCCTCGGCATCGTCAGTGATCTTGGTGAAGAATCCTTCGGCTCGTTCGAGTGAGGGAGGGTCGTTGAGGACGTCGCCCGGGCGGCTGCCGTAGCCGAGGAGGTGGCCGGCCCAGTGCATTTGCATGTATTCCGCGGAGAGGCGAAGCGTATCGATAAGGGGTTGGGCTCCGGAGAAATCTTCGTCGCTGAGGGCAGAGATGGACCACAGCGTTTTGCTGGCCATGCGTTTTTTGAAGTCGACCCCGTCGAGCCGCATCCAGCCGGACCAGTGATCGAGGTAGAGCTTTACGCTGGTCGAGACGCTGTACCAATAAACTGGCGAGGCGATGACGATGTCGGTTGCTGCGAGAGTTGCATCGAGGTAAGTCTGTTCGGTTTCGTTTGCAACAGCGTATCGCCGAGTTTCGTGATGGCGAATGTCTTCGAAAACCGGCAGTGGATCGTGAAGCAGGCTCAGCCACGTTTGGCTGAAGTCCGGCGGCAAATGCTTCGCCGCCAGCCTGGCTAATAACTCAGTGTTCCCGTTCGGACGGGCACTGCCGAGGATGAAAAGAAACGATCGCTCCACAGCACGAAAGCTATCACCTCGCCGACGCTTAGGGCAAGGCGCGATAGCCGCTGTTGCGGTCGAGCAGGGCGCAGTCGAACGTAGGGCTGACCTGGGCCTGCGGCACGGCGGTGCTGGTCAGCACGAAAAGTTTTCGGGCGAATTCGATCGCGTCCGGCGTTTTCGTTGTCGATGCTAAGAACCTTCTCTCGTCAAAACGAAGGATCGCAGGGTCGTTAGCGACGGACGGCGTGCGGTCGAGATATTTCAAAACATCGCGTCCCTTGCCGGCGAGTCGTGGTGAGTCGATGATTTCGGCAACCGGCGGCAAGACGGTCATTACCGGAGTACGCTTTTTCTCATATAAGACCTTCACCGTCTGGCTATAAGGCTTGCCGTTGCTGATCGAATAAAAGATCAGGTTGAAAAGCAATCCACGATTGGCGGAATCAGTCTCAGGCCAGGTGCTGTAAGGCTGAGTGGAAAGATAAGTGAACATCCGCTGCAATATCGCGAGCTTCAGGCCGTCCCAAAATTCCTTGTCGTTGCGATACGGATTTTTATCGACGTAATCCTGCGTCACTTTGAACGCGTCGAACGCCATCAACCTGCTCTTGCGGTCATAAAATCCGACCGTGTGAGTGGCGGCAAAAACCGCATTCGGCCCGGCCCGTCGGATCTTCACGAAGTCGTCAGTGAGCGTGCCGGCGTCAGCATTATACAAGCGCTTGTCGGCACACGCGACGAGCCCGACGTCGACCGGAACCGCAACGACGAGAGTTCCCCGCTCGCGATCGATCTGAGCGGATGCGCTATTTGCCGCTATCAGCAAAAACGCGAACAGGATGAGAGTCTTTCGGAATACGATCATTCGAAATGTTTGAGGGCACGGCTAGACGTGAGGTTCGCCGAAAATGTTTATGGGAGATCGCGGACAACTAAAATTCGCGGTTGTCGGCCGATGGTCCGTAGATCGACGGAACGCTTATCTCATTGAGCCTGAGATAAACCGTCAACTGTCCGCGATGATGCACCATGTGGTTGATCGTAGAGCTGATCGTCTCGCCGACCGGCGTCGACATCAGAAGCTGGTCGCCGTTTTTTAGGTTGAAGTCTTTTGAGAGATCTTCATCATTCAAGCTCTTCAACGCCTTGCGAGCCGCGTCCATGTTTCGGTCGAAGAGAGCGACGAGATCTTCCGCATTTTTCGGATTCGGCTGCGGATAGGTCTGAAAATTTATCTCTCCGTCTTCGACGATACATTTGATCCAACCAGGCATGTCGCCTACGAGAGCGGCCATATACCCAAGCTGCATCGATTTTTCGTGCGGCTTCCAATCAGGCTTATCCATCGGGACATGACGCAAGCATTCGCGGGTTGCACGAGCCTCGGATTCGAGTTCGCGCAAGTATTCTGCGGCGATAACGGACATCAAATATTTCTCCTAAAATATAGAGAGGAATCTGCAAGTGTGGACTTGATTCAATAGTCTAGCATCTCTCAAGTGGATCGCTGACCGCCCTCGGCGAGGCTTTCGACAATGAACTTGATCGCAGATCTGTAAGGCTTGCTGTCCTCGCCTCGAGCGATCGCTAACGCCGCCCGGTCGAAAGCGGCCGACAGAAGATCGGTGAGTGCCGCGATCGGCAGTTTCGATGCGGGAAGAATGTTTTCCAGTCCGGCTCGAAGCTCCTCTTCGCCCGCGGCGCTGCTTAGCTCCTGCATCTGACTGCCCGAGAGGATCGACGGCGCGTCGAGCAATATCAGCCGTGCCCGACCCGCTTCGGACATCGCGGCAAAGTAAGCCTCGGCTCCTGCGATCAGCGAGTTTAACGGGCTTTTCTGTCGTTTCGACTTTCTCGCGATCTCAGCGGAGATCTCATTTGCGGCCTCCATCGTGACGGCGAAAAATAGCTCGGCCTTGTCGGCAAAGTGATGATAGAGGGCTCCGCGCGTGACGCCCGCGATCGCGACGATCTCCGGCGTTCCGGTTTCGGCGTAGCCTTTCTCGATGAATAACCGGCGAGCGGCGGTGATCAATACGGCCCTTGTCGCCTCGGTTCTGTTGCGGTTTGAAATTCTTTCGTTTTCAGTTTGCATACATACAGCCTGTATGTTACGTTGAACGTACATACACATTGTATGTAAATGTTTTCAAGGAGACAAGCACGATGAAATGCAAGCAATTTTACCCAGTTTTAATGACCGACCGCGTGGAAGAGACGGCAAACTTTTACGTAGATAATTTCAGGTTCGCGAAAGCGTTCGACAGCGATTGGTATGTTCACCTGCAGTCGACCGAAGACGATAACGTGAATCTCGCGATACTCGACGGTACGCACGAAACGATACCGGAAGCGGGCCGCGGCAAGACGGCGAGCCTGCTGATCAACTTTGAGATCGAGGATGTGGACGCGGAGTATGAACGGGCGATAGAGATTGGCCTGCCGATACTTTTGAGCCTTCGCGACGAGCCGTTCGGCCAAAGACATTTCATCACGCGCGATCCGAGCGGAACGATGATCGATATAATCAAACCGATCCCGCCGAGCGAAGAGTTTCTCGCACAGTTTGCTCCGGGGGCCGCGGAGAAGTAGAAGTAAAGGAGTTATGTGGTTTTGGCTTTCCGATCAGAACCACAAAAGACACAGAAAACACAGAATAAGAATCCCCGATCTAGATCACAGAGTGCGATCTAAATCGGGGCTGTCTAATACAACTAAGAGTAGATTACTGCTCGACTTCTGCCGACACGCTCAGACGTTTGAGGCCGAGATATTCGAGAGCGGCAAATCCCGCAACGCCGATGGCTTGAAATGCAACGAACGCGTAGCCGAGAACAGTCGGTTCGACCCATCCGCTTACGAGCAGCAAGAAGCTGTCGAGCGTCCATAAAACGTTGATTACGATGACGGTCCAAATCGCGGCCGACGATACTTCCCTGCGCGTTCCGAGATAGATCAAAAGCGCCGCAAAAGGCAGCAGGCCGACGCCGGCATAAAGAAGAAGATCCGACGGCAAACCCGTTAGTCCGCCGAGCAAGCCGGTGCCAACGGACATCAGCAGGCCGGTCGCGGTGCAAGTTGCGGCATCGGCAAAAAGTACGTAACGCAAGAAGTTCGATAGTTTGTAAGACGGCATATTTTCCTCCGAAGTGATTTGTTTTTTTAGGCTTGTGCCTTCGACGCGATAAGAATCACACGTCTCGGGTAACCGTCTCAATTACCTCAAAGGTAATCGCGGCGAAATATTTTTCGCGATAGCTTTGCTGTATGCTGAACAACGGATTTATGAAATTTGGCGAGCTTTTGAAGGAATGGCGCGGGCGGCGGCGGATCAGCCAGCTCGATCTGGCGTACGATACCGAGATATCGCCGAAGCATTTGAGCTTTATCGAGACCGGCCGTTCGCAGCCGAGCCGAGAGATGGTGATGCGGCTGGCCGAGCAGCTCGAGATACCTTTACGCGAACGAAACGTGCTGCTCGCCTCGGCCGGGTTCGCACCTGTTTTTCAGGAGAAGAAGCTTGAGGATGTCGAGATGTCGGCGGTCAGAGCGGCGATCGACGTGATCCTGAAAGGCCACGAGCCGAATCCTGCCATCGCGATCGACCGTCGTTGGAATCTGCACGCGATGAATAACGCAGCCAGGCTTTTGACTACGATGGTCGATGCAAAATTGCTCGAGCCGCCGGTCAACGTGCTGAGGTTCTGCCTGCACCCGAGCGGACTCGCGCAGCACATCGTCAATTATTTCGAGTGGCAGCATCATCTGATAGAGCATCTTGAACGTCAGGTACAGGTCACCGGCGACGCGCTGTTATCGGCGCTGGTTGCCGAATTGAAAGAGTATCCGCCGCCGCGTGGAGCCGTTCGGCCGCGGAACGGCGAAGGATTTGGCTACAACGTGGCGGTTCCGCTGAAGTTAAGAACGCCCGCCGGCGAACTGTCGTTTATGAGCGTAACGACCGTCTTCGGTACCCCGATCGAGATCACGCTCGAAGAACTTGCGATCGAATCTTTTTTCCCTGCTGACGAAGCCACAACGCTTTTCCTCGATCAAGCCGCTCGACAAAATACCGCTTGACAACTATATCCGTTGCGGATATAGTTTCGACAGTGAAAGAAAAGCATCTTACGCCAGCCGTGTTCCATATCCTGCTTGCTCTATCGACGGAAGAGCGGCATGGTTACGCCATCATGAAACAGGTCGAAGAAGATTCGCTCGGTAGAGTAAAGATGGGGCCGGGAACACTGTACGGATCGATAAAACGAATGCTCGATTCCGGCCTGATCGAAGAAAGCGAAGCGAGGATCGATCCGAAAATGGACGATGCCCGACGCATCTATTACAAGATCAGCGGCAGTGGCGAGATAGCTTTGAAGGATGAGCTCCGGCGTTACTCGCATCTCGTGAAGCTGACGCGAAAGCTGGGACTATCGTTTGTCGCATGAAGGAAACGCAATTAAACAAGTTCTTTCGATTTCTGCTTTCTCTGTATCCGGCTTCATTCCGGTCGCGCGTTGGCGACTCAATGATGCAGGCCGTTGTCGACTCGTTAGCGGGTAGCTCGACAGTAGAAAAGCTGAATATAGCGGGAAACTTGTTTGCTGGAGCTGCCGTGGAAAACGGTAAAGCGATCTATGCAAAATTTATGAGGGAACCGATCTTTAACAAACACCGAATTTATTTGCTGGGCTTCCTACTTGTCGTTCCGGGTATTCTCATGATCTCGCTGTTGGTCTTGGGTATTAATCCGCCGTTAGGCCCGTTAGACCCATACTTCAGCGCGGACAATCCGTTGGGAAAATGGAACGCGCTCGCGGTAGTGTTCGGAACTGTTTTGTTACTTCCCGTCGTTGGCGTGTGGATCGCGACCGGCGGCGGATCGAAACCCGACTTCCGCTCGCTACTTGTGGCGGCAGGGGCGGGGCTATTTCTGGTGCTTCCCCTTATTGCTCTTCAATTGGTATACGGTGGGCTTAGCTATTCGAGCTTTCCGTTAGTTATGTTCACGATACTGTGGTTGCTGCCGACGGTCGCGATATACCTTGCTGCTCCTTTGTTCACACGCCTTCGACAGGCCGAAATGCCCATGTTTGACCCGTTGTCTTTCGCCCTACGAATCGCGGCTCTGTTGCCGGTCGCGATAATGTGGTTAGCGCTGGTCAAGGATCAGATGCCCTGTTTCCTTGGCGTTCCAAACTGCGATTAGCGATTCGTTTCGCACATATCTATATTGATACGCGTGCGAGTAAAGAAATTTCGCTGTATTCAATGCGGCGGCCCGAAGGTAAATCCATACACGTCGCCATATGTGGTGTGCGATTTCTGCGGCGCGTTTACGGACATCGATTTTGCCGTCGGTATGGAGACGTGGAACGAATCGGCTCCCGTTACTCTCAACTATCAAGTTCGCAAGATGGATCTGGCGCATAAGATGCAGGCCGCGCAATCGCGTGGCGACCAGCGGGCTTACTACAACATCCAGAAAGAATATTGGGATTTTTATTACCGCAGCTTCCCTGCCTATCTTCCGCCTTCGATAGACACCGACAAGAAGTACGCGATCTATCTTGAGATCTGTGCGGTGTCGAGTACGGAATCGGCGTTCGATCCGAAATGGCAGCAGTATGGAATGCAGCAGCAGACGCTTCAATCGGCAGTCAGATATTCAAGCAGTTCTGAAGGAACGAAGGCCGAGACGACTAGTTTCTTTCGCTTGGCCGATTTCTTCGCTGCGATCACGAGGGAAGGAATGAATGCGTTTTATCGCGACCCGAAGTTCAACATCATGCACGAACTCTTGCCGGAGCCGGTGCATTTCAAAATGAAAACGTCGATGTTCGTTCAGGCATGGCTTCCCTATCTAACGCAGCAGGATTCCGATCGACTGCTCAAAATGCTGGGATTTTCGAACGAGTATGTCGAGATCGAACGGCCGGCGGGATCAAACTTGGCATGCGGTTCGTGCTCGAATCAGCTATTCGCCCCGGAAGGTTCTTACAGGGTTTTCTGCGAGAAATGCCGGAAAACTACGAACGTCAAATCGCAGTTTTTCTGCATGTCGTGCGGGTCGCCGAACGCGGTTCCCGAGAATCCTGCGAAGCCGATTGATTGCAGAAATTGCGGCATTGCAAATCGGCTTATCCAACCGCAATTCGGAAGCTGAGTTAGGCCGCTTTGCCGGCCCGGCCGAGCTTTGCCCCAAGCCATGCCATCGGAATATACGCGAGCAATAGGTCTGCCACCTCAAACCAGACCGGTGCGGCGATCGCGTAGACGGCATATACACCGCCGAGCAGAAACACGACGCCGAGGATCATGGCGATCGGCAGCTTATGCGTAACGGCGATCTTGGCGGCGACGAGGGCCGCGACCAGAGTGCCCAAGGCGTGTGCTAAAAATACTACCGCAAAGTTCAGCGGCTGTAAGTTGGCCATTGCCGCATTGACGCCTTCGGGCGTCGTAAAGTCGGTCCCCGCGGGCATCAGCGCCGCCATGTTTACCATTATGAGTGCGAAATTGACGACGTTGCCTACAACGTAACCGACAAAAAACCCGACGATGTTTCTGAGCATTCGTACCTCGTTTTGAAGCTGGAAATAGTGCGTGGACGAATATGTTTATAGCCGCGAATGCGGTCGATGTCCAACTAAAACCGTTAGAGTTTTGCCACACACGCCCAGGGACATCAATATATAGTATCTTTCGGTCGGGAAACATTGGTCTGAATTTTTCCTTACGCACAATATATTGTGCTTGCCAGAAATTGGCGTTTGATATTACATTTAACCTAGAAATTAAGGAGGAACTGGAGTTTGCTTACAGGACGAGTTTTACTTTTGAACTTTTCGTATGAGCCGCTGGGCACCGTCGGTGTCGCCCGGGCGGTTTGCCTGTGGTTTCGCGGCGCGGTCTTTATCGAAGAGCACGACGGCGAAAACGTACTCCGTTCCCCGTCGACGGTCTTCAAGGTCCCGTCCGTGATCCGCTTGCGTCACTACATCAACGTTCGTCGAAACCGACGCGAGACGACCATGAAGCGGGCGAGGGTTTACATCCGCGACCGTTACCGCTGCCAGTATTGCGGCGAGCACCGGCACGCAAAGGATCTGACGCTCGATCATATCTTGCCGCGTGCACAGGGCGGCGAAAGCACTCCGGCCAACCTGGTCACTGCCTGCGTAAAATGCAATCAGCGGAAGGGTAACCGCACGCCGGAGCAAGCCCGCATGCCGCTGCTCACGTCGCAGAAGCTGCTGCGTTTGGGCCTCGATCATGTATTGCTCTGCCACTATGCCGAGTCGCGTCCGGAATGGAAGAAATATCTGTTCATGGACAACTCGCACGAGGACGAGCACGAACCGATGGTCAGCATGGCCGCGTAGTTCGTACATTGCAGCGACAACCATTTCGACTACGGCCTGTGTTAAGGTCGTAGTCGTTTCAGTTTTCAAGCCGTGAAAAAACACGATTATCAATTTCGTCTTTTCGCTCCGAACAATCTTGAGGCGACCGTGATGGGCGACTTCTCGGACTGGAAAGAAATCGCAATGAAGAAAAGCGAGGACGGATATTTCTCCGCTGCCGTCAAACTCGCTGACGGCGCATATCAATATAAGTTCAACATTCGATCAAAGAGTTGGTTCTACGAACCCGACGAGTGGAAAACAATAACCGATCCGAACGCGACGGACATCGATGCCGAGACGCAGAACGCGATTCTCAAGATCAAAGACGGCAAGAAGATCGTCGATGAATACGTTTGGAAGTCGGACGACGTGCCGCTGCCTGAAAACGTGCATCTCGTGATATACGAAATGCACGTCGGCGATTTTTCGGGCGGCGAAGGTGATCCGTTTGAACGCGGAAAGTATTTTAACGTCGTCGAAAAGCTCGACTATCTGACCGATCTCGGTGTCAACGCGATCGAGCTGATGCCGCTGAAAACGACTCCCGGTGATTTCAACTGGGGCTATTCGCCGGCACATTATTTCGCACCCGAGGCCAGCTATGGATCTACGGCGGAACTGAAACAGCTTGTCGACGAATGTCACGCCCGCGGCATCCGCGTGATCATTGACGGTGTTTTCAACCACGCGAGTACGGACAATCCGCTGACCCAGATCGACCACGACTATTGGTTTCGACGCGAAGGCAAAGACCCCGAGCAGAATTGGGGGCCGGAGTTCAATTACGAACTCATCGACGAGAAGCTCGGCATATGTCCGGCCCGCGAGTTCGTGCTCGATTCGATCCGTTATTGGATCTACGAATATCGCATCGACGGCCTTCGATTCGATGCCGCTAAGCAGATCAATAATTTCGAGGCACTCCACGAATTCGTCACGCACAGCCGGAAGATGGCGGAGATGAAACCGTTCTTCACCGTCGCCGAATACATTCCGCCGACACCCGAGATAACCGAGCCGGTCGGGCCGGTCGAGAGCTGTTGGAACGACAGCTTTATGTACGCGATGCTCGAACAGCTCGGCGGCGAACCGATCGATATCGAGAAGATCAAGAACGCTGTCGACCCGCGTCGGCTCGGCTTTGCGGGCACGACGAGCACGACGAATTATCTTGCAAATCACGACCAGAACCGTCTGTTTCGAAAGCTCGGCGAAAAAGGAATTCTCGACGAAGAACTTTATACGCGAGCAAAACTCGGCGCACTGATCTTGATGACGTCAGTCGGCGTTCCGATGATCTGGATGGGCGAAGAATTTGGCGAACATCGCCCGCTTTCGGAAGACAGCATCAAGATCGATTGGACGCTGCTCGAACACGAGAGAAACCAAGATCTGTTCGCCTTTTATAAGAATCTTATCGCCCTGCGAACATCGAATCCGGTTTTCGCTTCGCCCGAGATCGAGTTTTTCCATGAATCGGCCGAACTAGGCGTGGTCGGGTTTCACCGCTTCGACGACGAAGGAAATGCGATCGCGGTGATCTTGAATCTTTCCGACGAAGACCTCGAAGAATATAAGATCGAGAACTTTCCTTTCACAGAATTTCAGGAGCATTTATCGGGCTCTGTTGGTGAAGCACCTGAGCACACCCTCAAGATCGATATTCCGCGTCGGTCAGGCCTGATATTTCTTCCCTGATCGGTTAGTCCTGTCTTATCCCGATTTCATTTGCGTCATTGTATGTTCCGGCGCGATCCCGTGCGGCTATTCGGTTTGTCGAAATGGAGGTGAATGAAAATGAAATTACTGATCATTTACGGAGCTCCGGCTGCGGGTAAACTAACGATAGCAACCGAGATTGCTCGTCGCACCGGGTTCAAGCTCTTTCACAACCACGTCAGTATCGACTGCGTTAAGCCGGTATTCGACTTTGGCACGCGGCCATTTCTGCGGATGATCGAGACGATCCGTTTCGCCATGATCGCTGAGGCCGCCCGCGAGAACGTTGATCTTATTCATACGTTCGTTTACGCGGCTGGTGAAGACGATGAGCATTTTGCGCGTCTAATCGCGAGTGCTGAAGACAACGGCGGCGAGGTTCACCTTGTTTTACTAATATGCGAGCCGGACGAATTAAAGATAAGGATTGGGAACGATTCACGGGTGAAGATCGGTAAGCTCGTCGATCCGGATGCGATTGAGCGTTCACTGAGCCGATACGATTTGCGCTCCACTTATCCGGGGCGAGATTCGCTGCCGATCGACACGACGAGGATAAGTTTTGAAGATGCCGCAGAGCAGATAATTCGACATTTCGCCCTGGCTCAAACGCGCGAGGCATTGCAGCAAAACATGATGTAAAGCTATAATATTGGTACGAATTTACGACAGAATGATTCGGGCCAGTGAGGCCGGTTTCATTCTGTCTTTTTTCTTTTTGCAGAAGCCCGACCGTAAGGAAGGGCGTGATATTTAACTTGACGGTTACGCCCTTGCTAACGCCCGGGGCTCTGCATTCGGGAGCAATTATGTTACGAAAATACACTAACGAAACTGAGATCTACGGCCTGCTTCGGCGTTTCGAGAGCGGCACGATCGCTCGCGACGACTGGAAACACGCCGAGCATCTCGTGGTCGCGCTGTGTTATCTGAAGGAAGACACGCTTGACGGAGCGACGGCGAAGATGCGTGCCGGCATATTTAATTTGCTGAAAGCGTTCGGCGTCGACCTGGAAAAGGAGATGCCGTATCACGAAACGATCACCATCTTCTGGATGCGTACCGCTTATGCTTACGTGCTGATGAACGAAGATCTGTCGTTCGTTGAAAAAGTGAATGGTCTTTGCGAGCTGTACGACAAAGACCATCCACTCAAGTTTTACTCACGGGAAGTGTTGTTCTCCGACCGCGCCCGTGTCGAATACGTGGGGCCTGACCTAACTCCTTTCGAAGTTGAAGACCGCTTCGCCGTTTAGTAGCCGGTTCTGCCGCCGAGCCAAGGGTTTCCACTGGGATCAAGAAAGCAGGAAATTATGCTGTTGCTGTTGCCGATCTTGCTGTCGTACCACTCTTCCAGCTTCTTATAAGATCCCGCCTTAATTCCCGAATTGTGGATTTGATATTTTACCTGTTTAATACCCTCATCGATCTCGCGATAAAGCTCTTCAACGGCCTTTTCATAGTGCTTGAAAAGCGACTTCGATTCCATATGGTTGCTGAACTTTCCGACCTTGTAGCGCAACTGATTTCGCGCATTCAGCGTGAATTTTGAGACCGGCAGATCAACTTTATATTCCGAATCCGGCAGATCGTACGGAAGGTCGAGTTCTTCTTTTGTTTTGCCTTTCTCTCCGTGACCTTGAGCGACCTTAAATGCATTCTCTTTTGTCAGATACTCATAGTCATAGTGGCCAAACTGAATTTTTCTGATCATGCACTTCGTCCCTTCCCTTCTGACCGGATCGGCAATCCTTCCCGGCGATGTCGTCAGTCGTTCAAGAAGCATGTTCGTCCAATTATCTATGCGCTGATCGATACCACGAACATCGTTGTGTTGATCGAGCGTGTCGTCAAGCCGATCTGCAACAGGGTCGGGCATTGGTATGCTGTGGCCCGGATAGAACCCCGGAACGACAAGGTTGGGAACCTTTCGGATGAGATCAAGCTCAGTCTTTGGCCCTACAATGCCGTCGATGTGCTTGTGGTTGACGCTGATCTGAAATTTTCTGATCGCATCTTTTGTCGGCTTGTCCAGAATGCCTGTGGGCAAAACGTTAGCAAACGAGCCGGCAATTCCCAGCGCCTGCTGCACCCATTGCACATAAACCACCGATCCTTTGGTGCTCCCGCAAAGATTGTTTCTAATGATCGCGTCTTGCGTGATCCGGTCAACCGATCCATCGCGGGTACCGCAGCTCGAGCCATACTGAAACTCCATCACCCACATCCGATAAAGCTTTGATATCTGGCCGTCAGTCCGGAGGCCAGCGCCTGTGATCCGGTTTAGCGAACGCTGTACCCAGCCGACATAGTTCATGTCATGATTAATAACCGTCATATTTATAAAGCCTCCTAAGCAGGAATTTAATTAATGCCCCGGCACACATTTGCCAGACACCAACCAATGCGGATCTTGATCGCGAAAACTATCATCAAATGAAAAAAAATTTGTCGGCCGTCCGCTCCGCCATTTAAAAGGGTTTTCTTCGATTCTGTCGACTGTGCTAAATTTCTAGCGATCCTTCGAAATCGGAATGCCCGACGCAGACTCACAGAACGTTACTCAACTCCTGGAGAAATGGAGCGATGGCGATGCAGAAGCGCTCGAAAAGCTGACGCCGATCATCTACAGCGAACTGCATAAGATCGCACGTCGATACATGGGCCGCGAGCGCGGGGGGCATACGCTCCAGACGACG
>CADEGD010000026.1:36820-56187 GCA_902826795.1 uncultured Acidobacteriota bacterium
CGCGAAGTTTGAAAATCGAGCCCATTTCTTCGGCGTATCGGCACAACTGATGCGGCGGATACTTGTCGATTTTGCCCGCAAGCGTCCGAAGGCGAACGACGCTCCCGTCTATCACGTCTCGCTTGAGGAAGCGGCGTTCGTCGCCGAAGAAAGCGACGCGGATCTGGTCGCGCTTGACGAAGCGTTGACGGAGCTTGCGGCCTTCGACGAACGTAAAGCACGTATCGTTGAGATGAAATTCTTTGGCGGCCTGAAAACCGAAGAGATCGCCGAGGTACTAGGCGTGGCCGAGATCACGATCCTTCGCGAGTGGCAAAAGGCCAAGGCGTGGTTGTATTTGCAGTTGAAAAAAGACTGATGCATAGGCCTGCTCAAATGCAGAAGCCCGCACGTCAGTAAGGGCTTGACGTACAAGCTTGAATGTTAAGCCCTTACTTAAGCGGGCTTCTGCACTGACTACGCCCTTACTTCGTGCGGGCTTCTGCATACTCCTCCCGATTTCCCGTATAATACTTGCCGATAACGTTATCTTCCCCGATGGACGCTGCCCGCTGGAAACAGATCGACGAGCTTCTCGACGCCGCCCTCGAAACGGACGCGGGGCGGCGCGTCGACTTCGTTACCGAGCGAGCCGGCGAAGATACGGACCTTCGCGAACAAGTGCTCGAGCTTCTTGCTGCTCAGACCGACGCCGACAAGTTTCTCAACAATTCGGCGATGCACGTTGCCGCCAAGGCCATGGCCAATGCGGATGACGAGACTGAAGTATCGGCCTTTGCGTTCATCAACAAAAAGATCGCTCATTTTAAGATCGAACGTCTTCTCGGCGCCGGCGGAATGGGCGAGGTATATCTCGCCTTTGACGAAAAGCTCGATCGGAAAGTCGCGCTCAAGATCTTGCCGTCCGAATACATCACTAACGACGAACGCGTAAAGCGTTTCGAACAGGAAGCCCGTGCAATCGGCAAGCTTAATCATCCGGGCATAGTTACCGTTTACGACGTCGGCAATTACGAGGGCGTGAACTATATCGCCACCGAGTTTGTCGAGGGAAAAACGCTGCGGGACCTGATGAACGGAAAGTTTAAGATCCGCAATATCATTCTCAAGTCCGTACAGATCTGCGATGCGCTCGCGGCTGCCCACGCTGAAGGCATCATCCACCGCGACATCAAGCCCGAAAACATAATGATCCGCAAAGACGGCTACGCTAAGATCCTCGATTTCGGACTCGCGAAGCTTACCGATCCGGGTGCGAATACGATCCGCGATATGTTTGCGACAACCAAGGGAGTGATAATCGGGACGCCCGCCTACATGTCTCCGGCTCAGGTAACCGACGACCGCGTCGATCATCGTACCGATCTGTGGAGCTGCGGCGTGGTGATGTACGAATTTTTGTCCGGGGTGAATCCGTTCAAGGGAAAGACAAAGCAGGACACATTTCACAATATCCTTTCGACCGATCCGGACCATTGCAGCGCTCTCAATCCGGAAGTGCCGCCGGACGTCGACCGGATACTTGCCAAGCTGATGGCGAAGAGGCCCGATGATGGATATCAATCGGCCGCTGAGCTTAGAGGCGATCTGAAATCCGTGCAGCGTGAGCTTGATTCCCTTCACTCGTGGTCCGGTTCGGTTCGAACCCTGCGTCCCTCGTCACGGCCCAACATCTCGACGATCGTCGCCACCTCGGTAGCGGCTCTTTTGCTCGTGACATTGATAATTGGCGGCGTCTATCTTGCGACACGCCCAGAGCCCTCGACCGCGATCGATTGGGCATCGGCCCACAACGTAAACGTGACTGATCAACCCGGCGTCGAATACTTCCCTTCGCTCTCGCCGGACGGCCGCTTCATCGTTTATGCCGCGAGAGAGAACGGCCAGTTCGACGTATTTCGGCAGACAGTGGGCACGCGAGAGAGGATAAATCTCACACCCGGAATCGAGGCCGACGATACGCAGCCGGCGTTTTCGCCGAACGGGGAGTTCGTTGCGTTTCGCTCGGAACGCTCAACCGCCAAAGGCATTTACGTCGTGCCGGCGAATGGCGGCGAGGCTCGAATGCTTTCCGATACCGGCTATCACCCGTCGTGGTCTTCGGACGGAACCGAGATCGTGGTGAGTTCCTTCGGCCGTGACCAGCCGACGGTACGGGCCACGGCCCCGAAACACGCTCTCACTATCATCAACGTATCGACCGGTCTTCGCCGTGAACTCGCGAATGTCGAGGCGTCGTTTCCGGCCTGGTCGCCCAACGGGAGCCGCATCGCGTATTGGTTTTACACCGGCACGTTCGGCCGCCGGGATATTGCGACGATTCCCGCGGCGGGCGGCGAGCCGGTAATGATCGCAAAAGACTTCGCGGTGTCGAACTGGAATCCGGTCTGGTCACCCGACGGCAAATATCTATATTTCGTCAGCAGCCGTTCGGGAAATCAGAATTTCTGGCGCGTCCGCATCGATGAAAACTCGGGTTCGGTTTTAGGTCAGCCGGAAGCAGTCATCACGCCGTCGAGCTACAGCCGCCACCTAACCTTTTCTAAGGACGGAAAGCGGCTGGCGTATGTTAGAACGAGCAACACGGCGAACATTCAAGGCGTCGAGTTTGACGCGGTTGCGGGCAAGCCAGTCGGCGAGCCCGTCTGGATAACGCAGGGCGACCGCGAACTTTCGCGGGCCGAGCTTTCTTATGACGGTTCGCGTTTTGTCGCCCGCTCGATCGGTCGCACGCAGGATGACATCGTCACCATTTCACGCGACGGTAAGCAGTTTAAGGAAGCGACAAATGACGAGCCTTTCGACCGCTACGTCCGCTGGTCGCCCGACGGCAGGCGGATCGCCTTCAGTTCGGACCGCAACGGCGGTGCACAGATTTGGACCGCCAACGCCGACGGCAGCGGACTCAAACAGATAACGTTCGACACCAGTTCGCCGACCGGGCCGGGCTTTCCAGTATGGTCGCCTGATGGATCGAAACTCGCGATCTATTTTGCCGGTACAACGATGCTGCTCGATCCGGACCGGACGCAGTTAGAGCAGACTCCGGAGGCGATAGAAAAAGATCCGCGCTATCGGCTGGTCGGCTGGGACTGGTCGCCCGACGGTAAGAAGTTGCTCGGCGTGATCGCCGAAGGCGACAAGCGTCACATCGGATACTATTCTTTCGAGACAAAGACCTACGAGATCTTGCTCGAAAACTCGGAAAGTGTTGCCTCGTGGCTGCCTGATAGTCGCCGCGTAGTTTACGGCGAAGGAAACTCCGTGTATCTGGTCGACCCGGCGACGAAGCAGCCAGCGAAGATCCTTGAAAACCCGGAAGTCGAGATCCGCAGCCCCTTCGTCAGCCGCGACGGAAAACTTCTTTACTACACCGCCTCAAATGCCCAGTCCGATATCTGGCTGCTGGACCTTTCCGCCGAGAGATAGCTGGATAACTTAATTCTCTCCGGTAAAGCGGATTCCCGTCGACGTGCGGCATCTCGTGGAACCGAGCACGCCGTCAGGATCGTAAAAACTCATGTTGTCGGTAATGCTGAGCGTGTCGTCAGGGCGGTGAAGTATGCTCGACGCGACGATGACGAATCCCAAGTAGTTGCCGTTGCTCGAATCCAGCCTGGAACGCTTGTAAGCCGCCGTGTACCGTCTGCCGGCGACGTGGCGCCAAACTCCGAGATTCGTGCAGTGTCCCGTGTCGCACCAGATCGACGAATCCAACTCGGTGACGACGCCTCCGCCCGCGAACGAGATCATTGCTGGAGTCGGGAGAAGCTGCGGCTCGTTACCGTCACACGTCCGCCACTGAACCTCCAGATCCCAAGTACCTCTTATACTGCGTCCGTCCGAAACGATCGGTGGTTGGGATAGTGCACATACCACGGCGAGAATAGCAAAAAAAGTTGTGACTGAAAGTGTCGGGCAGATTCTTCTGATGAGATCGGTTTTCATTGTTCAAAACTCCTTCAAAATAAAGTTCCACTTTTCGAAATCTTCAGCGGGCCCAGTCCGGTTTCTGCGTTATGCGCTTCATTTTTCCGGTAACAAGCCCATCGCCGGTGAGCAAGAAGTTGCGGGGAGTCGGCGGCGGCCCAATTAACCGGCCGAAAGTCAGATCTCCGACCTTTACTCTCGTGGGAAAAAAGAAACTGTCACTCGGGCCGAAGGTAAAGTTCTGAGCCGAACCGTCGTCAGGATCGGCTACTTTCATGTGAGCCCCGCCGCCGAAGTCGTCAGCGTCCATCGGATCTTCGGTTGCGAAACGATGTTTATTGCCTTCTTGGAACATACCCTCCCAGCGCGACCAGCCACCGGGCTTATCAAAATGGCCATAGGGGCCGTTGCCCTTGAACTCATAGAACGACGTGTCGTGAGTACCCAGTTCCCTTATCTCTATGAACAGCCAGACCTGAATATCGCCCTTCTTGAGAGGTATCGGCCGCAGGCCAGTGGTGTTTACCTCCACCCTGGCTTTAAGGACTTGAATCGTAAAGTCGACCGATTTTCTATCTGTTCGCCGCCATGGTTTTATTTCCGGTATCAAAGGTTCGATCCTTTTCGAGCGTCCCCAGCTAAGAAATTCAGCTCGCACGCGTACCGAGCGATCCATTTCATTCTCATACTCACTGTCGTTTAGCGGTATGCTTTCGCCGAGATTTCGCCTACTGAATTCCAGGCGATGAGGCATAATGTGGCTACTAAGAAATTTTTCGACCTCGTCTCCGCGTTGCTCCGACAAAATGCGGTTGAAATCGTTTGAACCTGACTGGCTCGCACGTCCGACCAGCTCTATCTTCCATCTCCCGTTTACGCCCGCACCGCTCTTTGCCTTCTCACGGAGGACAATATTTTTTTCGAGCCATTCCTTGTGATCCGATTTCAAATCGTAACCGCCGATGTCGAAATCTGCGAGGTAACCGTACGGCGTTTTAGTTCCTAGTGGGAAAACAAAGCCATTCTCCGAAGTTCTTACAACCATGATCGCTCTCCTAAAACTTTTTCGCGGCGCCCATGAGCCTTTCGACACAACTCCTTTGCGACCCACGAAATTCTTTCATAAAATACCGGGCATTCATTCGTACCTGCTCGAACACGATGTATCTTGGGAATTTTTGCACTTGAAATCTTGAGTTTTCCGATGAGTTTATTCCTAGTAATTTCCTAGCGATCGTATGACACCGCGGACAAAGCGTTTCGCCTTCGGACCGTTCATTCTGGACGGCAGCGAAAGAGTGCTTATGCGCGAGAGGAAGACGGTTGCGGTCCCGCCAAAGATCTTGGAATTGCTGCTCGTGCTCGTCGAAAGTCACGGCCATGTGGTAGAAAAATCGACGCTGATGGATACGCTTTGGCCCGGAACGTTCGTTGAGGAAAGCAACCTTACGTTCAGCATTCGGAAACTGCGAAAAATCCTCGGTGACGACACCCACCAGCCGCAGTTCATCGAAACAGTGCCCAAACGCGGCTACCGATTTGTCGCCGAGACGACCGTTTTGTCCGAAGGCGAAGACGAGGTCACGGGGAACGATCTTCCGACAAAGGCGCTGCCTAAACGCTCGATAGCACCGGCGATCGTCGCGGCTGCGGCGCTCGTTGTCGGAGTCGCAGCCGTGTACGCTTATTTCGCATACCGGCGAGCGGCCGTTGTCGACTGGTCGCTTGCTCAGAATGTTCAGCTAACCGATCAGCGAGGGCCGGAATATTTTCCGAGTTTGGCTCCTGACGGAAGCAGCTTTGTTTATGCCGCCGAGACGGAGGCTGGCTTCGACGTTTTTCTTCAGCGTGTGGGAGCGCGAAGCGGGGTGAACCTGACGGCGGATTTTGCCGGCAACGACACGCAACCGACATTCTCGCCGGACGGACAAAAGATCGCCTTTCGCTCGGATCGCGACGGCGGCGGGATATTTATAATCGGAACCTTGAAGGAAAACCTTCGTCGCGTTTCCGACTTCGGCTATCACCCGTCGTGGTCGCCGGACGGGCGGCAGTTGGCGGTAAGCACTTTCGAGCGCGATCGGATAACCGTCAGCACCCGCGGCGATCACGGGATTTGGCTGATCAATGTCGACAGCGGTGAAAAACGAGAGATTTATCGCGGACTCGCCTCGTTTCCGTCGTGGTCGCCAAACGGCAAACGGATCGCATATTGGTATTACGGAAACCGCAGCGGACAGAGCGATATCGCTACGATCCCAGTCGAAGGCGGGGAGCCGGTAACGATCGTGAAAGGCTTCGGCTCGTTGAACTGGAATCCCGTCTGGTCGCCCGACGGCAAGTTTCTATATTTCGTCACAAATCGCGGAGGCAATCAGGGCTTCTGGCGCGTTCGCATCGACGAAGAGACCGGCAGATCGCTAGGCGAGCCCGAACCGGTCAGAACTCCTTCAAACTTCAGCCGTCATCTTAATTTCTCGCGACGGTTCGAGGATGATCTATGTGCAGAGCGACCTGCAGTCGAACATTCAGGGCGTTGAATTCGATCCGCAGACACTATCGATCGTCGGTTCACCCGCTTTGATAACCGAGGGCGACCGTGAAGTGACGCGGGCGGAGCTCTCGCCGGATGGAAAGCGATTTCAGATGCGGCTGATCCGTCGTACGCAAGACGATATTGTAACGGTCGCCCGTGATGGAACCGATTGGCGCGACGTGACCAACGATCTCGCCTTCGACCGATATTCCCGCTGGTCGCCGGACGGCCGCAACATCGCTTTTACTTCGGATCGTTCCGGCGAAAGCGAAATATGGATGATCAACGCCGATGGTGGAAACGCGACGCAGCTTACATCGTCAAAAGCCACGGGCAGTACGGCAACGTTTCCGGTGTGGTCGCCGGACGGTTCGCGGCTGATTTTCTCAGGTCCGAATGAATCTTACATTCTCGACGTTACCAAAGCCGGACCTGACTATTCCCGTCAGACGCTGCCGAAACCCGCAAACGGCGATCTTTTCGTTCCCTGGGACTGGTCGCCGGATGGCAAAAAACTTGGTGGCAGATTTCGCTTGCCGCGAGCGGGTGCCGGGTTTTACTCGTTCGAAACCGGCAGTTTTGTCCGGTTTTCGGATGCGGAAGACGCGGTGCCATCGTGGCTGCCGGACAGTCGACACGTAGTCTTCACCGAGGGTAACAAGATCGTGCTGCTCGATACCATCACTCTCGAGAAACGCGACCTCGTTGCACCGACCGAAGGTTCACCTCGCAGTCCGTTCGTTAGCCGCGACGGCCGCCTGCTCTACTGGGTGCTCCACAAGAATGAATCAGACATTTGGCTCTTGGATCTAAAAGGAAATGATTAGCATCTGCCAACCGGAACCTCGAGCGGTGCATCGCAGTAGAGTAATATCAAGCCTGTAGCATGAGAATCTCCTCCTTATTTCTGTTTCTACTCGTAGTCAGCGGCCTGACGGCGTCTTTTGCTCAGGAGTATCCTGGTGCTCCCGAGTGTATTCAGCCTTTACCGCTGAAAATTGACGACTTTACATATACCACTGAAGATGATTTGAGGAGCCGACTCTCTGAACTCCGAAATGAACTCAAAAAGTATCCAGAGACGGCTCAAGTTTTCATTCAAGTCTATGGTGGCCGAAAATCAAAATCGAATGAAATCGAGCTTGAAATTGAACGAGTGAGGCGCCTATCGCACCTTTTAGGCGACTCGATCTATATTCGGGATATGGGTTTCAGGGTCGATAAATCCTTTGAGTTCTTTATCCGTCCGCTTCCATGTACGAATTACCCAATCGGTGTGTCTGACCTCCGGGTTGATGATGTCGAATTCTCTGACTATCCAGCCCGACGACTTGAATCATCTGATCTTGAATCGAGCGTCACCTTCAAGCCTGAGGCCAGATGTGCCCCGGCCGCCAGGGCCGTACGAGCTTGTTACGAAGGCGTCACTGTAGATGCATTTGTTGTTGTAGATGAAAAAGGTCGAGTAGTTTTCTCAAGGTCAGTCGACGGTCACGTGCTGAATCGAGCGCATGCAGCGAATACCGCCAAACAGTTTAATTTTGCTCCGTATGTGGTTGGTGGCGTAAAGATGAGTGTTTCAGGTACGATTAGGGTTGTTTATACTCAGCCCGAAGAGATCGTAGCCAATTAATGCGCAGATTTTTCAACACGTTAACCCGGCAGCAGGAAGAGTTTCATCCGTTGGAAGACGGCAAGGTGCGGATGTATATCTGCGGGCCGACGGTATGGAACTTTGCCCACATCGGTAACTTTCGCACGTTCGTTTTCGGCGACATTCTGCGTCGTTATCTTAAGTACAAGGGATACGAGTTGACGCACGTGATGAATCTGACCGACATCGACGATCGGATCATCAACGAAGCGGCTGCGAAAAGTATTTCTATCGACGAATTCACGGCGCCGTATACGCAGTATTTTCTCGAAGATTTCGATGCTCTCGGCAACCAGCGGCCCGAGGTGATGCCGCGTGCAACGCATCATATTCCGGAAATGATCGAGATCATCTCAACGCTGCTTGCGAACGATCACGCGTACGAATCGGACGGGTCGATCTATTACCGCATCGCCGCGTTTCCCGAATACGGCAAGCTTTCGAAGATCAATTTCAGCGGTAACATCACCGGCGGCAGCGAGCGAATCGATACGGACAAATACGAGAAGGAAGACGCTCGCGATTTTGCTTTGTGGAAACTTGTCGGCCCAGACGACGAGCCGGGCTGGGATGCTCCGTTCGGCCGCGGGCGTCCGGGCTGGCACATCGAATGTTCGGCGATGGCGATGAAGTATCTTGGCGAGACGTTCGACATTCACGCCGGCGGCCAGGACCTTCAGTTTCCGCATCACGAGAACGAGATCGCGCAAAGCGAAGGTGCGACCGGAAAGCAGTTCGCGAAATACTGGATTCACAGCGAGTTTCTCAAGATCGACGACGTAACGATGTCCAAATCGAAGGGCAATTTCTTCACGTTTCGCGATCTTCGCGAGCAAGGGTATTCGGCGCTGGCGATCAGGTATTTGCTGCTTTCGGTGCCGACTCGGAAGCAATTGAACTTCACATTTGAGGGACTGCAGGGAGCTGAATCGACCGTCGAGCGGCTTCGAAATTTTCGTCAGCTCGTGAAAGAAGGCGGAGACCTGAGCGGTAGCGAGGGTGTCGGTGCGGATGTCGGGCAGATCGCGAAAACCGCCATCGGGAGATTTGAATCCGCGATGGATGACGATTTCAACACCGCCGCTGCACTTGCCGCGATCCACGACATGGTTCGAGAGGTGAACACCGCTTTATCCAAGGCAGGTCTTTCCGGCGAAGAACGTGACGCCGTGCTCGACGCGATCTCGCGATTCGATTCCGTGCTAGGCATCTTCGGTCCGGAGGAAGCGGAGATGCTCGACGCGGATATCGAAGATTTGATCGAAGAGCGCCAGTGTGCCCGACGCGACCGCAATTTCGCCCGCTCCGACGAGATCCGCGACCTGCTCGCCGAAAAAGGCATCATCCTCGAAGACACTAAAGACGGCGTAAGGTGGAAGCGGAAGTGAGCTCGGCTAAGGAAATTCTGAAGTGGAGCCTTACGCTTGGGCGCGAACCGCAGACCTTTCTCGGCGCTCGTTGGGTTCGCTGGGCGCTCGATCGGGCTCCGGCGTCAAAGAAGCGGCTGTGGGCCTTTCGGCTGCTATCGCTAAGCCCTCACTACTTCCTGGATCGCGACTGGGCGGAAAACCGCTCGATCCCCGAATCCGAATACTTCGAAAAAGCATCCGCCGAATGGCTTGCTTCACGCGAAACCTACTTCAACGCGGTTCTCGAAGAAAGGCTCTCTGACGCCAGAACCGTCTTAGATTACGGCTGCGGCCCCGGCTTTCTCGCCGTCATCTTGGCGAAGCGCTTCGATCGGGTCCAGGCGCTCGACATTTCTTCCGGCGCACTCGAATGCGCTCGCGTGCTTAATTCGGCTGACAATCTCGAATACGTACTCGCCGATGCCGAAGGCATCGCGTCGATCGCGGACGCTAGCGTCGATGCGATCGTCAGTCTCGCCGTCGTACAACATCTATCTCGCGAGGTGTACGAAAAGATGCTTGAGGTCTGTCACCGCAAACTCAAATCCGGCGGCCGCCTGGCACTTCACGTTCAGTTGAACGAGGGTGACTGGAAAACCGAAGACACGTGGAAAGAAGATCGGTCGGTGAAGGGAAAACTGAAATACAACTACGGGCTTCACAACTTCGGCCGGCCCGAATCGGAACATCTGGCGATGGCAAATGCGGCCGGATTAGTCGAAGTTAAGGTCGATCCGCTCTCACCGCTTTTCCCGAACGGCTTCGAAGACATCGGCGAACAACATCTGCTCACCGCCGTCAAGCCGTGATTTCACCGCACGACGACGTTTGCTGATCTCGTCGAACCACAAACATGAGTCAATCCCCACAAGCGCGCGGCGACATACAGCGTACAAAATGCCGCAATAACAAAACGGGTTGTCTTCGGATTTTCCAACTGTTAACTGAAAAACTCACAACTGATCACTGTTAGTTCGCCAACTGTTTCTAACAGTTTTCAGTTCGAAAGTTAATAGTTAAAGTTGAACGCCGTCGCAGAGTTTGCCGTCTATGCTGGTGTAGAAAAGCTCGACCTCTTTAAATGTATTAGTGTCGCGGCAATAGGAGAGACATCGGTCGTATGGTTTCGAATAGATGTGGATGCTCACGGCTCGCTCGTCGTATTCGGCGAGGTTCAGCACTTGATGGATCGGCTCTTCGAGATCGACTCGGGCGGCGAGACACTCGGTAAGTTCGAAATTGTTCGTCTCGTAAAGCTTGCAATATCCGCGATTCTCGTCGATCTCTTCCACACCGAAATTTTGGCCAAGCAGTTTCCCGACCGGCACCATCATCCAACAACGCTGATCCCAGTGGTTGTGCACGCGAGAGACCTGCCCCTTCTCCCAACAGACCGCCATCATCTCAAATCGGTTGTCTTTATATATAAGATTCCGCGTGTAAAACTTCGGGCTCCAATGCATGTATTTTGCAATGGAATCGGTATCGATATCGTGCTTGCTGAGATAATCGTAAACGGGCTCGCAGACGAACTCCTCGTCCGTCATCTCTATCAATCCACTAATCAGTTCAATTATCGAGACCTTCTTCGCCATGTTTCTTCCGCTGATACCTCGCCTTTCAGATGAATAGAATTATCCGACTTTGCGAACACGCTTAGGCGACGGTTCAGTCCGCAATCTCAGACCTACAGCGTCTAGTATTGCCTGTACACTTTTTATTCTCGGATTTCCTTTGTCGCTAACGATCCTGTAAATGTTCTCACGATTAAGTCCAGTGGATTTCGATACGTTGGACATACCGCGAGCCTTTGTGATCTGTCCTAAGGCGAGAAGGAATACGCGAATATCGCCATCAGTGATCGCCGCATTTAGATACTCGCTCGCAAGCTTTGGATCATTTTTTAGAGAGTCGATCAAGTGTGCCTCGAAATCGCCGCTAGCCTGACTTACTCCTTTTCTTGTAGTCACTCCAGTACTCCTTCGCCTTGGCGATATCAGCGGCCTGCGAACTTTTATTTCCTCCGCACAGCAGGATCACTACCTCGCTTCCTGACCGAGCGTAATAAACTCGGTAACCCGCCCCGACGTCCACACGCAATTCGTATACGCCGTCTTTAAGTGATTTTGCGCCGCCGAACAGTCCGAGTTGTAATCTGGCGATACGCGCGAAGATTGCGGCTTTCGCCTTTGCGTCCTTGATCCGATCGAGCCATTTGACGATCGGCTGGCTGCCATCTGACGTGACGTAGTATTCTACTTTCATCAACCGGCACGCCGACAACATTGTAGCTTTAAAGCTACAATGCAACAAACGGTCAATCTCCAGCTAATTCTGTCCCTTCTTCAAAAAGTCAACAAACTCGTTGGCGTTTCTCGTTAGTCCCGGGAACGTCGCGATCGTTTTCCCGTCAGCGTCGACGATCGCGTAAAACGGCAGTGCAACGGTGCCGAACATTTCCTGCTCCATGGCCTGCTGCTTCTCGTAGATCTCGCCTTCGCCGTCAGTGTAGAGCGACGAGAGAACGAACTTGCTCATCTCCGCTTTCACCTCGGGTTTAGTGAAAATATTCGCCTCCATCCAGCGGCAGTTCGTGCAGGTATACCCTGTGAAGTCGACAAAGACTCGCTTGTTCTCGGCCTTCGCTCGAGCGAGAGCGGCGGGATAGTCGTTCTTGATCCACTTGAGCTCGTCCGAGCCGGAGCCGATCACGCGGAAAGACGAGGTGCCGTCGAGATCGGGCGGCAGGAATGCTTCTAGCTCGCCGAGCTTGGCTCCGAACAATCCCGTGATCAGCCAGAAACTGATAGCCAAACTCAGGATCGCGGAAACAAGTCTGAATGCACCAATCCGCTCCGGCTTCGAATCGTGCGAGAGCTGAAACTTGCCGAGCAGGTAAAGGGACAGGATAATGCCGATCGCTATCCAGATAGCTAGCACCGTACTCCGCGTAAAGATTCCCCACTTCCAAACGACATCGACGTTCGAGATGAACTTCATCGCCGCCGCGACCTCGAGAAAGCCCATCGCGACCTTAACCGAATTCATCCAGCCGCCGGCCCGCGGCATCTTCGATACCCACTGCGGAACAAGCGCGAGAACGAAGAACGGCAAGGCGAATACGGTTGAGAAAGCAAGCATTCCGACGAGCGGCATCTGCCAATCGCCCTGCGACGCGGACACAAGAATCGTCCCGACGAAAGGCGACGTACACGTAAACGACGTCAGCGTAAACGTCAGCCCCATCAGCAACGCTCCGATAATGCCGCTTCCCTCGCCTTCGTGCGAGCGTGTGATGCTGTCGAGTTTCGTCAGAAGTCCCGTCGGGACAGTGATCTCGTACGCACCAAATAAATTGAAGGCGAAAAACAGGAACACGGCGGCGATCACGATATTCACCCACGGATTTGCCGCAAAAAGATTTATCCCTGCCGCTCCAACGAAGATCGCCAGCAGCATCCCCAGCAAAGTGAACGTCGCGATAATTCCTAGCGAATATATAGTCGCCAGCCTCACCGACCGCGCCCGGCTTCCGGCCGAATGATTAGTAAAATACGAAACCGTGATCGGGATCATCGGAAACACGCACGGCGTCAGCAGGGACAACGCTCCGAGCGTCGCCGCGAGCCAGATGAAAGACCAAAGGTCGGTTGGAGTTTGGCTGTTCGTGGTTTGAATGGCCGGTGGTTCACTCTGACTGGAGGCTGACGATGGCGCGCTGAATGCTGTTCGCTTAACATCCTCCTCACCAGTGAAACTTACTCTCTTCGTTCGCGGCGGAAGGCAGACGGTGTCATTACAAAGCTGGAATCGAACATCGAGGGCGATCGAATCGGCGGCAGCATCGGCAAGAGCTCTAAGATCTACAGTAAATCTTGCTTCCTTCGTAAAGAATCTGGTCTCGAGCGGCTTACCGTCAATGATAAAGTTTGGATCGGGCTGGACTTTCGGGTTTGAAACTTCCCGGGCATTGCCAATCATTTCAAACTGACTGCCTTCCGCGACCTTGATCGTCGTCGCGATCGGCCCACCTTTCGGCTGTTCGAGCGAATATAGATGCCAGTCGCCCTCGACCGCGGCGTTGACCGTCAGCGAAACCGCATCGCCCGCCTCAAGTGACTTCCCTTTCGCATCAGACTCAAGGATCCATTTCGTCGGGTTCTGGGCAAAGGCCGAACCGACGAACACAAACAACAGCGTGAAAAGCTTTAAGAGGCGAGACAATTTCATTCCCATATAAATATTAGTATTTACTGCCGGATTCGCCAATAGAATGTATTATCCGGATGAGCCAACTAGTGCTAAAATGGTGTCGAGATGCAGAGTTTAGAGTCTATCTATCAACAAACCATAAGGCCGCTTCCGGTGGATGACCAGCTCCGTCTAGCCGAGATCATCAGGCAGCGAGCCGGAGATGAGCCGCCTTCTCGGCGTTCCGCATTAGAGATACTTCGAAACATCCAGCCTCCAAAGCCCATTCATTCCGTCGCTGAGATCGACTCATACATTCGTGAGGAGCGTGACTCTTGGGACGACTGATGTTTCCGTCGGGATCGCGAATATATTTGGATACGGCTCCGATAATCTACAGCGTCGAAAAACATCCCGAATACTGGCACCTACTTCAGGAGCTTTGGGTCTCAAACGAACGCTTGGAGGTCGAGGTACTCACGAGTCAACTGACGCTGCTTGAAGCTCTAGTATTGCCGACCCGTGAAAGGGACGATCGCATGAAGGAAGCGTACGAAGCCTTCTCACCGATTCGCGCGTTCAACTTTTTCCTATATCAATGTCAATTCTAAGAAAGGCCGTCCAATTGCGCGCCGATCTCAATCTTAAAACCCCGGATGCAATCCATGCGGCGACAGCAACTATCTCAGGATGTGACTATCTGCTTACCAATGACGACGGTCTACGACGACTCACCCAGCTAAAGGTAACCGTTCTTTTTGATCTCATCTGATCTCACCGCCTATCTTTTTGCACAAAACAAACCGGCTCGTTTATAATAATCAGTTCGCAATAGTTATTTATTCGCAATCACTTGCGGTTCGGAGGATTTGGACTTGCCGAAGACAGCCACAGCAACAAAAAAGAAGGCCACGACGCCGTCATCGAAGAACGGTTCGGGCGCACTGCGCACACGAGCGGCGGGAAATCCGGCCCAGAAGAACGGCAAAACGCCTTCAGAGGCGGACATAGTCGAACTCGCGAAAAGTGAGTTTCAGAAGCGTCGCAAGTCACAGCTCGAGGCGATCAAGAAGACTGACAAAAAGATCCTTCGAGAGATGCTCTATCAGATGGTGCTTGGCCGACGCTTTGAAGAAAAGTGTGCTGAAGTTTACCGGATGGGCAAGATCGGCGGATTCTGCCATCTCTACATCGGCCAGGAAGCGATCGCGATCGGTTCAATGCTCGCTCTAAAGCCAACGGACATGGTGCTGACATCATATCGCGATCACGTTCAGGCGATGGTAAAGGGAATCTCGCCGGAAGCTGTGATGGCGGAGCTTTACGGCAAGGAAGGCGGCTGCGTCAAAGGCAAGGGCGGCTCGATGCACATGTTTTCGAAAGAGCATGAGTTCTACGGCGGGCACGGCATCGTCGGCGGCCAGATCGGCGTCGGGACGGGAATGGCGTACGCCGCAAAGTACAAAGGTACGGACCAAGTGACGCTCTGCTTCTTCGGCGAAGCGGCCGTTAACCAGGGCATCTTTCACGAGTCGCTCAATATGGCTCAGCTTTGGAAGCTGCCGATCATTTATATTTGCGAGAACAACCAGTATGGCATGGGCACCTCGCAGGAGCGAGCGATGTCCACTAGGAACATCGCCAAGAAAGCCGACGCTTTCGAGATGGCGAATGAGTTTGTCGATGGAATGGACGTGATGGCCGTGCGCGAGGCGACGCTGCGGGCGATCGAACGTGCGCGTAAGGACGGCTCACCAACGCTGCTCGAAGTTCGCGCGTACCGCTACATGGGTCACTCGATGTCCGACCCCGGCAACTATCGCACGCGTGAGGAGATCGCGAAATATCAGGAACGCGACCCGATCGTTCTCTTTAAAGACAGCCTGAAAGAAGCGAAGGTTTTCTCCGATAAGGACTTCGACGCCATCGAGAAACAAGCGGTCGATGAGACGGCAAAAGCCGTAGCCTTCGCCGAAGAAAGCCCGTTCCCGAGCGAGAGCGAACTGCTGACCGATGTGTTTGCGTAAAGTATGCCGTGCGTAAGCAGATTCTTCGGAATAGCAATTTACTTCTATTTCAACGAACACGCTCCGCCGCATTTTCACGCTCGGTACGGCGAGGATGAAGCAGTCTAGGAGATCGAAACGCTGCGGGTTTACGCGGGTAGCTTGCCGCGGCGAGCTCATAATCTGGTACTCGAATGGGCAGACCAGCATCGCGATGAGTTGAGAAATCGCTGGACAGTCTCGACAAGCGGTGGCTTACCCGAGCAGATCGAGCCATTGAGGTAGTTATGGAATTAGTGAGAGTACTTGATGTGAAACCTCTGCACGATTTCGTCGTCCGCGTCTGGTTCACTAACGGAACAGATCGCGAGATCGATTTGGAGAAGTATCTTCACGGCCCCGTCTTCGCTGGAATCCGAGCAAATCCCGATGTTTTCCGAACGGTTAGCGTTACGGAAGGCAGGACTATCGGATGGGGAGATTACGCTGATATTGATCCGGACACGCTTTACCACGATCTGACACCAGCTTGGGATGAAGTTTCACAAGAAGAATTGGCGGCAGCGTAGGGTTTTTAAAGTTATGGCGGTTCTTACTATTCGCGACGCGCTGAACCAGGCACTTCGCGAAGAAATTCTTAGAGACGAAAACGTTTTCGTCATGGGCGAGGAAGTTGCGGAGTACGACGGCGCTTATAAGGTGACGCGTGGGCTATGGAAGGAGTTCGGCGACAAGCGCGTTGTCGATACGCCCATCACCGAGCTCGGATTCGCGGCGATCGGAGTCGGTGCGGCGATGGCGGGGCTTCGGCCGGTCATAGAGTTTATGACCTTCAACTTCTCGATCCTTGCGGCGGACCAGATCATCAACCACGCCGCGAAGACGCTGTATATGTCGGGCGGGCAGTTTAAAGTACCGGTCGTTTTCCGCGGTCCTAACGGCTCGGCTTATCAAGTGTCGTCGCAGCACTCACAGGCCCTCGAAGCGTTCTACGCAAACTTCCCGGGATTGAAAGTCGTGATGCCATCGACGGCGGCTGACGCTAAAGGCTTGCTGAAATCCTCCATCCGCGATGACAATCCGGTGATCTTCATGGAGCAGGAAACGATGTACGGCATGAAGGGCGAAGTGCCGGATGATGAAGATTTCACGATCCCGCTCGGTGTTGCCGATGTCAAACGCGGAGGCACCGACTGCACAATAGTTGCCCGATCCTTCACCGTACCGCAGGCGCTGCAGGCGGCGGAGAAGATCCAGGCCGAGTTCGATGTTTCGGTCGAGGTTATAGACCCGCGAACGATCAAACCGATCGACATTGATACCATCGTCGCTTCGGTGAAGAAAACGAACCGGCTCGTAGTCGCAGAAGAATCGCATTCATTCGCAAGCGTCGGAGCCGAGATCTCGCATCAGGTGATGGAGCACGCCTTCGACTATCTCGACGCCCCGATCAAACGCGTCTCGACCGCCGAAGCTCCGAACCCGTATGCCCGCAACCTTGAAGTCGCGGCGCTGCCGAGCGTCGACAAGATCATCGCGGCGGTGAAAGAAGTTTGTTATTTGTAATGAAGTTTTCGTGGGACGAGGCGAAACGAGAGAGGGTTCTGATCGAACACAAAGTCGATTTTGCTAAAATTGGCGATGTTTTTGAAGATCCATTTGCCATTGAAGACTTGGATGAACTTCACTCGACGGCTGATGAGATAAGATTCACCATCATTGGGCTGACTCGCGAATATGGATTGATCTTCCTCGCTTTTACTGAGCCGCAGGAGACGGAGCTTCGATTCATAACCGCACGAAAGGCGGAACCTTGGATGACAACGCTTTATGACGAGGGACGAAGCAAAAGATAAATTGGAATTCTTAGAGACCAGTGACTTGGAGCGGGAGCACGGATTAAGAAGGATCAAGCGACGCCACTACACCGGTCCTCCCGAACTACTCGATGCTCGATTCTCATTAGAAGAGCTAAGAGAAGAACTGCTGAACGACGAAGAGTTTGTAGATAGGTTACGCGAAAAGCTGGCCGCGTAATTCAATATATGGCTGAAAAATTCTTAATGCCGAAGCTGTCGCCCACGATGGAAGAGGGACAGATCTCTCGTTGGGTAAAGAACGAAGGCGATTCTTACGAGGCTAACGAGACGCTTGCCGAGGTCGATACTGACAAGGCGACGATGGAGATGACCGCCCTTAAAGGCGGTACGGTTCTTAAAATTCTCAAAGGCGCTGGTGATACGGCTTTGCTTGGTGAGACGATCGCGATCGTCGGCCAAAGAGGCGAAGACATCACCGCGCTTCTTGCCGAAGTCTCATCGAATGGCTCGGCGAAAAAGGCAGAACCGCCTGCGTCAGCAGGTGGCGAGCAGCCAAAAGCTGAGGAACCAAAAGCTGAACCGGCCAAAGCAGAAACACCGAAGGCCGAGCCCGCGAAGGCGGCCGCTCCCGCTGCAGGAGTATCCGAATCCAACGGCCGCATGATCGTTTCGCCGATCGCCGCACGTATGGCGGCGGATAACGGACTCGACCTGCGATCCATCGCAGGATCCGGTCCGAACGGCCGGATCATCAAGCGCGATATCGAAGAAGCTCTCGCAGGCGGAACACAGAAATCGACGGCTGCCGCGAAACAGTTCACACCATCAACAATCGTCGGAGCATCCGCATATCACGACGAGAACACCTCGAAGATGCGGAGCGTTATCGCATCGCGTCTCGCAGAATCGATCGGCCCGATCCCGACGTTCTATCTCACTGTCGAGATCGAGATGGACAACGTCCTCTCGACTCGCAAACAGATCAACGCGAACCTTGACGACGATTCGAAGATCAGCGTCAATGACATCATCGTCAAGGCCGCCGCAATGTCGCTAATCAAGCATCCGTGGGTGAACGCTTCCTATCAGGACAAACACATCCGCTTTTACGAACAGGCCGACATCGGCGTCGCGGTCGCGATCGACGAAGGCCTGATCACACCGGTTGTGCGTGGAGCAAATCTCAAGGGCCTGTCCGAGATCTCGGCCGAGATCAAAGACCTCGCCGGAAAGGCAAAATCGAAGAAGTTGCAGCCCGAGGAATACACAGGTGCGACCTTCTCGATCAGCAACCTCGGCATGATGGGCATCAAGGAATTCACGGCCATCATTAATCCGCCCGAAGCAGCGATTATCGCCGTTGGCGGCTCGACACCTACACCCGTCGTCCGCGACGGACAGGTCGTCGTACGAAACATCATGCACGTCACGATGTCCTGCGACCATCGCGTCGTAGACGGCGCGAGCGGAGCGAAGTTCCTGCAGACCTTCAAGCAAATGCTCGAAGCTCCTGCAATGATGCTGCTGTGAGTGATTTCACCGTAATCGGCCCAATCACCGATATAGAGATAATCGCTGTCGGTTCGAAGATCAGAATTCTACTTTTCCTTCAGGAAAAATTCGGGCGCGGTCGCTGGCGTAAATTAAAGGGTTTTGCGACAGTTCGTTTGATAAATGGAGAAGTTCGCCGAGCTGAAGTCCACTGGTTCGAGGCTCATGGAATTGGCAAAAGATTATTGCGAATAAAGCGTTATCTTGATTAAATGTGACTATGAGAGCCGATACAGAATTCGCGATCTGCATTTCGTCGAGTGAGGAATC
>CADEGD010000027.1 GCA_902826795.1 uncultured Acidobacteriota bacterium
GACGCTTATCAAGAGCCCGATCCCGCGCCTTAGTTTTTTCGCTGGCAGTCGTGTTTAATGCTTGTTAGGCCGAGGTCGATTTGCGTTCGATCTCGGCCTAATTATCTTGGTGCTTCGTTAAGAAATTTCTGTGGTTAAGGCGTAAGGCAGAACCACAGAAAACACGGAACAATACAGGGAAAACACAGAAACGAAGTCGCGATCGTTAACACTGATTTAAAGTACATCAGAGTTTCAAACCGATCTCCCGATGCCCTACGTGCGGTTTCGCTGTGAGATTCCCATCAGCCTTGCCGGAAATGTTCCGAAATCTTCGATCTCGACGACGTATTGATTCGAACTCTTGTCACGCTTCCAGCGGATCTTTGCCGCCTCAAGAAACGTACCTTCGCCCTTACCCGTCGCGGGATCGATAAGAATCTCGAGATAGCCGAACGGATAGTCGAGCGAACGGTAGCCGCCCCGGATCTCGCCGAAGTTGATCCAGCGTTCGAAGATCGCACGAATACGTTTCTTCCCGCCAGCCTCATCGATTCGTACGCCAATCAGATCGCGCCCGAGGCGGCCGCCGACGGAGAAATTACCTAGGTCGTTGGTTCTGATTGATTTCAACAGCGCGTCTTGTCCGTCTTCCTGCAAGATCGCGACGGCGCGATCGACGTCAGAGTCAGACATCGTTCCTTTGATGTTCAGCGTGAAGGTGTTCGAAGTCGTTCGAATGTTGGTACCGCTGCCGTAGCTAATAACGGTGCCGGTATAAGTTTCGCTCTGAGCAAAAGCGGAGATCGACGCAGCCGCAGTCACCATCGATACAATGATCAAATTTCTAAATGTTTTCATCTGGGACAATTCCCTCCTTTACATTACTTGGATGCAAAAACAATACCACCGGAAGCAAGCCGAATTTGCGAGTTCTTCGCCACGCCCGTTACGATACAGTTAATGGAAAAACGTGAGTTGATGACGAAAGCGGACATACACGCCTTCGGGATAGAAATAGTTTACAAGCAACTTGAGAAAGATGGATGGATGCTGGATTCGGCAGACGTAGAGGCGGACCTTGCGTCGGCTCCACAGATCATCGCTAGAAAAGACGGCGAGTTCGCCTTCTTTATTGTGAGAACCGACATTCACCCGGGCCGAGGACGATTTGAAGAGGGCATAGAAGCGTTCGAAGGGCTGGTCCGCCACGCGAAAGACCACGGAGCAACCTGCTATTTCGCGAGCGTCGGAATCGCCAATTCCGAAGGCGAATCTGACGAAGAAATGGCCACACCTGTAAAAGGCGTGGCCTATCACGTACAGTTCGATGGATTGATCAAGATGGAACTTCCGCCGTCTTGAGTCGATATCTTAGGTCGCTCGTGCACCGAAGATCAGTCGGACGACGACGAGAAGCAGGATCGCTCCTAAGATGGACATCACCCAACCAGCTGCATAATTCTCGGCAGCCCAGAGCGACCTTGCGACGATCCCGCCGATGAACGCGCCGCCGACTCCGAGCAGCGCCGTTAAAAGCCATCCCAGCGGGCCATCGGGAAATGCCTCTTTCCCAGGCATCAGGAGCCGGGCAAGAACGCCTACGATCAAACCACCTATTAGCTGTCCAATTAGACCGAACATAGAAGTCTCCTCTTAGCGTTGATTTAGATTGTTGTGCTAACTCACAGTTGTACTACAAGCCGCTCGAAACTACAACAAAATCTAGACCTCGACCTTGCGGTGAGCGATCAGACGCAGAAGGCCGTTGATCGCCAAATGCACAAGCATATAGACGACTATCGCTACGACGACCGGCAAAGCAAGCGTGAATCCTTCGGCCGTCGACGGGCTTGCGACGATGCCACGGAAAGGAGCGTAGATCGGATCGGTCACCGAGTAAATGAATTGAACAAATCCGGCACTCTGCCGGGCTGCGAATAGCGCGAGCAGAAGACGGATCGTCAGCAGGCCGTAGATGAGAAAGAAAAGATAGTCGACGACCTGAGAGATGCGTGCGACGAAGCGTCCGCGCTCGACCTCCCGCTCGGTTTGTACGACCTCGGTCACCGCTTTCTCGCGCATGCGACCGGCAACGGCGTCTATATCATTTGCCTGCGCTGACGTTACCGACCGTGCCTCATACGCGATCTCACCGCCGACCTCGTTCTTTACGTCAGACTTGATCGCTTCGTAATTCGCCGCTCGCCGGGCCTCGTCGATCTCGAGTTTATTGTCGGTCATTTCTATCCGCCTCCTTTTCCACTTGATGCTTCCGTTCTTCGTTGCCGTGCGGCGTGTCTTCGTAATCTGTCGCACCTGCGACATCGCGGTCGTCAGGGTCCCCTTTAGATTCGTCACCCCGAAGCGGCTGCCGGTAGATCTGATCGTGATCCGGCTTACTGGCCTGATCGGCGATCTCTTCAGGCGTAAGACGCGGCGTTTGGCTCGTGTTTGAATTCGTCATCTTTCCTCCTCATTCGAAGTAAACTTCTCCCCTACGAACAGCAAGTTAAATGCCATTAGCGAAGACTTAGAAAGTAGCGTGGCTTATCGAATTTTGATTTGCATAGTGTACTGATTCGTTACGGTGGTTACTCGCGTACCTTCAAACGGCATTCCTCTGAAGGCCTGTTATTACGGCGTTTTACAAGGACCACGTTTGGCATTGGGGTTGCATATGAATGTAGTAGAAGTAGTAGTAAATCTATTTTAAGAAGCTCGGAGGATCAAATTTCAGATGTCAGAAGAAAATAGCACCGGCAGCAATCTTATCTGGGCCGTAGCACTGATCGTTATTACGGCGATCATCGCAGGCGCCCTATATTACAGCGGATTTCTGACTGGTACGAAGAAGCAGGAGATCGATGTAGAAGTTAAAGTTCCGGCCGTTTCGAACAGCCGATGAAAGTTCCGTCGCCCGCACCAAAAAGAAACGCCGAGCGAGTTTTGCCCGGCGTTTTTTCGTTTATTTCCAGAAAAATTAGATTTGATTTTCTAGCTTATGTCGCTTGATCATCCCGTAAAGGCGCGGACGATAAAGGCCAAGAAGATTTGCGGCTGCCTGCTTATTACCGTTCGTGCGCTTTAAAGCGGCAAGAACCACACCGCTCTCGATCCCGTCGAATACGTCCTTCGTATCGGCGCCGTCCGTCGGTTCGGGCAGCCGATCGACGATCAATTTCCCGATCGATGAGAACATATCCTCGCCTTCCATGATCGTCGGGATGTCGAAATTCTCGATCGTACGCAAGGGCTGGGCGGACGTCTGAGCCGTCTCGAACTGACCGTTCTGTGATCCCGAACCTATAGCGGCAACGGCATTCGATCCTGCGCCGGCCGATACGGCAAAGCTGGCGGCGTCAGAGATGTCGAGCCGTTCGATACTTCCGGACTTGCTTAGCAGAACTGCACGCTCGATCGAATGCTGAAGCTCGCGTACGTTTCCGCGCCATCCATAATTGAGCATCTGATCATACGCCGAGCGAGCAAATGCCGCATCTGGCTTGTTGTACTTGTCTCCATACATGCGCAGAAAATGCTCGGCAAGCATTGGCACGTCTTCGATGCGATCTCGAAGCGGCGGGATAGTTATCTCGATCGTGTTGACGCGATAGTAAAGATCTTCGCGCAGGTTGCCTTCTTTGATCGCATCGAACGGATCGCGGTTGGTCGCGCAGATGAGCCGGAAGTCGGCGGTCTGCGGCTTGTCACTGCCGACGCGATAATAGACCTTTTCCTGAAGTAATCGCAGAAGTTTCGGCTGCAAGTCTATCGGCATCTCGCCTATCTCGTCGAGCAGAAGGCTGCCGCCATTTGCCTGGCCGATGAAGCCGACCTTGTCCGCGTTCGCTCCCGTGAATGATCCCTTGACGTGGCCGAACAACTGCGACTCGATCAAGTCCTTCGGCAGCGCCGAGCAGTTCACCTTGATGAACGGCTGATTCGAACGCTGCGATTTATAATGGATCGCATTGGCGACTACTTCCTTGCCAGTTCCTGACTCGCCCAGAATTAAAATATTCGCGTCCGATTCGGCAACATTCTCGATGATCTCGTAGATGTTCTGCATCGAGCGGGCTCCGCCGATGACACCTTCGAATGAAGTGCGGCTTGAGAGTCGATCGCGAAGACGCTTGATCTCGGCCGCCTGACGTTCGTTGATATGCGCTTGCCGTTTGCTCTCAACAGCGTTACGAACGGATGTGAATAGCTTGTCGAAATCGACTGGTTTGAGTATGTAGTCGAACGCGCCTTCGCGAATCGCCTCGACCGCCTTCTCCGAAGAATCGTCACCCGTTACAACGATGATCTCGGTGTGAGGACGAATGGACTTGGTGTTCTTGACCATTTCAATGCCCGTTATGTCGGGCATGTTGAGGTCGGTGAGAATCACATCATAGTCCTGCTTTTTGAGAGCCTCGATTCCCTGCGTGCCACTCGACGCAGTCGTAACTTCAAATCCCTGGGACTTCAGCTCGTATTCGAACAGCTCAAGCGTGAAGCTTTCGTCGTCGACTATTAAGGCTTTACTAGGCACTTCCCTTGATTCTCCGTTTAGCGTGTTATTCATATTGTATCAAAATCGGACGCGGTACCAGCCGTTAAAATCCCTAGGTGGCAAAACGTATGCCAACTCGAAGTTTGTAGATTGACGCTGTGTTCTGGAATAGATATACGAAAGGCGACTCGCAGGTTGCACTATTTGCATACACTCAGGATGTTTGATGACCTCCTAAATTGTCGAAGCATTGAGGTTTGCTCGAGATGGTTCCTGCAGTTCTTCGAACGTGCTGCCGCTCGGCCTAAGACCTTTCGCACACATTTGCTAAACTAAGATATACTCAGGTTCCGTTCTGACAAGACGATAAGATTTTTTACTTTCGATCGGGCTATTTGATGTCCGCTATCCAAACCGATTTAACACCTAGCACTGCTATGGAAGGTTTCGACGAGACCTCCACAGCAATTTTCGAGCGCTCCTTCGATCTCTACGGCGTTCTCGATGACGAGGGCAACATACTAGATCTTCGCGGCCGTATTTTCGGCAAAACCAGTGCTCAACCGGAGCTGCTTGTTCGCCAGCCATTCGCTGAGTCGGTTTTTTGGCAGACGTCGGAGGCAAACGTTCGCGCGGTAGAAAAGGGATGGTCGGATGCGGCTACCGGCAAAGCTCGATCAGATTCTCACATTCGTCTGGATTTTCGCATCAGCGCGGACGAGAAACTGCCGCTCGAACTGAGTTTTTCGGTTTTTGAAGGTAAGGAAGGCGAAAAACGGATCTTTGTTTCGGCGCGTACGTCGGCGGATAGTTCGCGGCTGATCGATTCCTTCCGTAAACGCAGCGACGAGTTGATCCTAGCGGCCGAAGAGGCTGACATCGGGCTATGGTATTGGGACCATATTCGCGAGCAGCTTTATTCGACGCCGACGTGCAACGAGATCTTCGATATTCCGGCATACGATGAGCTTAGTTATGAAAAGGTTCTTGCGGTAGTTCACCCGGACGACCGTAATTTCGTTGAAAGATTTTTCGACGAGACACGGCGTGATGGTTCGCGTTATGAGGAAGAATTCCGCGTGGTCTATTCCGACGGGCGGATCGAATGGGTGTGTGCCGAAGGTCGATCCTACCTTGAATCGAACGGTAAACCGGAGCGAATGGTCGGTGTCGTTCAAAGGGTCACTGAAAAGAAGATAGCGGCGGAGGAGCTTGACCGCGTTCACGAACGCGAGCGACGCGCGAGAGACGAGGCGGAGATCGCGAACCGTGCGAAAGATTTTTTCCTTGCCTTCGTCTCGCATGAATTACGCTCGCCGCTAAACGCGATACTCGGTTGGTCGCGCATTCTGCAGGCCCGCGAGGTTGACGACCCGACGCGGAAAAAAGCTTACGAGACGATCGAAAAGAATGCGAATATACAGACCAAGTTGATCAACGACCTTGTAGATTCGACACGGGTTGCGACGGGCAAGATAAAGCTTGAATACAGAAAGCTGAACCTGATCGACTTGGTTAAGTCGAGTTTCGAAGCTCAGCGACCAATCGCCGAGACTCACGGCATCGCATACGAGTTTAAGACGGACACCGACACGGCTCCTGTGTTCGGAGATTATGGAAGGCTGCAGCAGGCTCTGGGAAATCTGCTTTCGAACGCGATCAAATTCACCCCTTCGGGTGGGTCGGTGTCAGTCTCGGTCAGTTCGAAAGAAGAAAAAGTAGTTGTAGCCGTCGAAGATTCGGGCCAGGGCATCGATCCGATCGAGTTGCCGGATATTTTCAAGCAGTACGCACAGGGCGATGCCGAGCGGGTTCGCAAGAGCGGCGGCCTCGGGCTTGGGCTTTCGATCGCAAACATTCTTATCACCAAGCACGGCGGGCGGGTTACAGCGGAAAGTCCAGGACTCGGACGCGGCTCTCGATTTGAAGTGACGCTGCCGCTAACGACAGGCTCGGCGACGGACTTTCCGGTCGAGGTTGCGCCGGAACGAGAAACAGGTAAGAGGCTGGACGGATTTGACATCCTCATCGTTGAAGACGATCCGGATTCGCGCGAGGTGCTGCAGTTATTTTTGGAGCAAAGCGGAGCCTCGGTAAGATCGGCGGATTCGGCCCGCTCGGCGATGAACCTGTTTAGCGACGTTCGGGCGAAGCGTCCGGACATTTTGATATCCGACCTCGCAATGCCCGACGAAGATGGTTACTCGCTTATCTCGCGAATTCGTCAGCTTCCGCCTGAAAAAGGCGGCCACATTCCAGCCCTCGCCTTGAGTGCCTTCGCCTCCGCCGAAAGCCGTCAGAAGGCATTCGACGCGGGCTTTCACCGCTATCTCACCAAACCGTTCGAACCCGGTCTGATAGTCGATCAGGTGGTCGCCTTGCGCAAGCTTGGTGAAGGCGAGAACTCCGATTAGGTGCTGGAGATCTCTTCTCGCTCTTTCGTTCTTGCTCCTTCCGTTCTTCTTGTTCAGTGGTTCGCTTTAAAACTTTAACCACAGATCAAGAAGAACAGGAAAGAACAAGAACGAATCTTTGGGCCTATTTTTACCCTTTCAGATTTCTGGCTTGATCGAGAAGCTCGAGAAACTCGCTGCGATAGCCTTTAAGGTCGTTCGCTGCTGCCGATGATGCGAGTTGTTTCGCCATGCCGAAGCTCGCGTTTCCACGATATCTCGAATCACGCAAGAGCAAGCCGAACTGCACCACCGAAGCGGCGAATCGGAGATTCTGCGAAGCATTCTCGACGGACCTTGCGTTGTCGAGCACGCCCATCGTGAGAAGTTTGCTCGTATCGCCGTCCGGATCTTTATACCGAAGCTTGACCGTCATCAGCTCGTTTGCGAATCGTGTATCAGACTTTGGCGTTTCGGAGTATTTGAGTTCGATACCGTCGTTTTCTATCGCCACGCCAGCGGGTACGACTTCGTAGATCGCCGTCACGGAATGCCCGGCACCGATCTCTCCGGCGTCCTTCATGTCGTCGTTGAAATCGCGATTAGCCAGCAGGCGGTTTTCATAGCCGATCAATCGATAGCCAGCAACCAACGCGGGATTAAACTCGACCTGGATCTTCACGTCTTTTGCGATCGTCAGCAGCGTTCCCGCAACCTGTTCGCCGAGGGCTTTGCGGGCCTCGTCACGCGAATCGATGTAGGCGTAGTTTCCGTTACCCTTGTTCGACAGTTTTTCCATCATCGAATCGTTAAGATTGCCGGTGCCAAAACCGAGAACCGAAAGAAAGATGCCACTCTTACGCTTTTCTTCGATCAAGCTGACGAGAGATTCATCGCTCGTGGTGCCGACGTTGAAATCGCCGTCTGTAGCAAGAATGACGCGATTGTTTCCGCCCGAGATGAAATTGTTCGCTGCTACCGTGTAGGCGAGGTTGATTCCCGCGCCGCCGTTTGTCGAGCCGCCCGCTTCGAGCCGGTCGAGCGCGGCGATTATCTCGCCCTTGTTCGCGACGGAAGTTGACGGAAGCACGAGTCCGCTGGAGCCAGCGTAGACGGCAATCGCAACGCGATCCTGCGGCTTGAGCTGATTGACCATCATCCGAAGGCCGTCTTTTAGCAGCGGCAACTTGTTCGGCGAATTCATCGATCCAGAAACGTCGAGCAGAAAAACAAGATTAGCGGGCGGTGTGTTGTCGAGCGAGACTTTTTTGCCCTGTAGGCCGATCTGCACGATCTTGTGTTTCGTATTCCATGGGCAAACGGCGGCTTCGGCGAAACCGAGAAGGGCACGTCGCCGACCGGCTGCGGATAATCGTATTCGAAGTAATTAATTAATTCTTCGATGCGGACGGCGTCCTTCGGCGGAAGCTGGCCGTTCTTCAGATAGCGCCGAACGTTTGCGTAAGATGCGGTGTCAACGTCAATAGAAAATGTTGAAAGCGGAGCACGTCGGGCTTCGAGAAACGGATTCTCGTTGATCTCGGCGTATCGTTCGCCGGCTGTACCGTCTTCTACCGACGACCGATCCATCATCGGTGCGCCAGCCATAGAGTTCGCTGCAGATTTTGCATCGGCGACTTCCATCGGCCGCGGTGCCGTAGTGCTTGTCGAGTTGGCATTGCTAACCGAGGCCGAGTCGCCGCACGCCGAAAGGATCACGCTTGAAAGCAAAAGAAGGCTCAATAGCCACCGGGAAGAGATCGTCGTTTCCTGTCTCATATTTCTCCATGCTCCGAGGTTTATAAAATTAAAAGGCTCGCGCCCGTCCCATGTGGACAAGAACGAGCCCCGTTTCGGAACTTGCAGAAATATTTTCTAATTTTTAATAAGAACCGGCATTGCAGAGTTGACGGAGAACTCAGCGGGTGCAACGCCACTGGAGGCGGGCACAACATAAAGATTAACGTCTGCCGGAAGCGCTCTTATCCAACTTGCGTCATACTGGAGTGTCCACTTAGTTCCGGCATCGCGCCGAACGGCTTTCACAAGGGAGTCATTAATGACATCCAACATCTGAACCTCGTTATCGCGCACCGCGTAGAACGCAAAGCTTGCGCTGACCTCATCCAAATCAGCATTCGCTCCGGGGACTTCATTTAGGTAAAGCGTGATCGTGCCATTCAACCGATCGGCTATCGCCCGCGGCTCACCTACATCCTTCGGACGTCGCTTCTTTTCGCAATAAGTCCACGGCTCAACCGAATTCCTAGCTTCAAATACCGACACCTCAGTCAGAGGTTTGGAACTAAAAATCCAAAAAACGGTGATGAAAAATCCAAGTATTGCAGCAAACAGTCCGAATCCGATCAAATGCTTTGCCATATTACACCTCTGCCAAACCTTACGATGTTAGAACGTCGCGTTGCGGTTTGCTTGCAGACATTCTACACCCGCGAGGCAATTTTGATGTAAGAAAATTCGACTGCCGTATCCACCGTGTGATGATCGAAAAAAATAACGATTGCGGTTCTTTTATTTATGAAGCTCTTTGTTGAATCTGGCCTCCGTCAGTTCACCGATTGTTTTACCGAGGCGTGAAGTGAGTCGCGGATAAGTTTCGTGTTCGGTTTCGAGATCTTCGAGCCCGAGCAGAACCTCGGCTTCCTCGATGGCCGTCACCGAGCCTTCGATCTCCATGTAAAAGCCGAACGGTAATTCGTCCAACACGATCTCGACGGAGCGAAACTTCCACGTCGCCCGATATTTTTCATAGACGATGATCGGCATGAGCCCGAGTTCCGCGATGATCGCTTCTGCCGCGACGGCGTCTGATATATCGGTCTCGTGCTCGATCTGCTGTTTGACGTCAAACTGATTTTCGATACGGCGTTTGAAAGTGAGTATCGACCGTTCTCCGATCTTGCGGATGCGGACGATTGCACCTTGGGATCGAAGAACGTCGTTCGAATAGATCGTGTTCTCTTCGAAATCACTGCTTGCACAATTCGAGCCCGCGGCGATCAACTCGCGCTTGACCTCCTCTTGCCGTTCGAAGGTGAGTCGATATTTCTTCTCGATCTCAATGCTCATGCAAAAGCCAGCCGCGACAGCGAATAACCCAAAGCGAATAGCACGCCGAATGCGAATTTTGAAGGCTGAAGCCAGCCGGAATTATTGATCCCTCGATCGATCAACCAGCTAACAGTCATCAGCACGAAGCCAGCGACGATCGGCGATACGACGAAGTAGAAGATCGCAAATCCCGCATGTGCAAATACCATTTTCGGGAACATCAGCAAGCTCAGCCAACCGAGTACGCCGCCGCCGATCGCGTAAACGGACCCGAGCAATATCTTGTTCCACGTCCCGTCCAAGATCGCTCCCGCTGTTTTATGAAAGCCGAACTCAAGCAGTATTTCACCGACCGTCTCAAGCACAAGCTCGGCGATGAATCCGAATAGGAGTTCGAAGATGGCTTCCAGCATAAGCTATGGCTGCCTGATCCATTTCCACACTTCCGGTATCGTCGCACGTTTGCCGTACATCAGCATGCCGACGCGATAGACTCGTGCGGTTAGCCAGACGAGCGCAGCGATAGCGGCAACGTTTACGACGATCGATAGCGCGATCTGCCATAACGGCGGCATTTCAGCGAGGATTCGAACGGGCATCGTGATCGGCGCCATGAACGGAGCGATGGTCGCCCAGAATGAGACCGTCGAGTTCGGGTCGCGGATCACGGCAAAACAAAAATAGAACGCCGCGAGCATGATCATGATCGGCGGAAACGCGAACTGGCCGCCTTCCTGAACTGTCGTAACCATCGAACCTATCAGTGCAAAGATCGATGCGTAGATAAAAAATCCCAGAAGAAAGAAGATCAGGAAATACAACACCATCAACGGCGTGATGGCCGGGACCGACGACATGATCATCGACATGTCAGACTGCAAGGCGAGAAAGCCGAGGAGGATCGCGACCGTACCGACCCAGATTCCGAGCTGCGTCAGCCCCGCAAGCCCGACACCGACAAGCTTGCCCATCATCAATTCGAACGGCCTTGCTGAAGAGAACAAGATCTCGGCGATGCGGGTCTCTTTTTCTTCGACGACCGCTCCCAATATCTGCTGGCCGTAGATCGCCAGGGTGATGTAAGTCATCAAGCCGATCACGAACGATGCGATCATGATACCTTCGGCACTTTTTTCTTCACCGGTTTCGTCGATGCCCTTTGCGTCCAGATTTGCGGGCGCACTTAGTTCGGAAAGCCGGTCCTCGCTGATGTTCGCCTCGGCTAGCCGCTGAGATCTGACGGCGTCGTTCAAAGCGTCTCGAAGCGTATCGTTAGATACGAAGTCGCCGCCTTTCCGGGAGCGAAACTCGAACGCAGCGTTGGTGTCGGCAACGTTAGCCGGAACGATCAGATAGGCATCGATCGTTCCATTCATGATGCTGCCGATCAAAGACGCACGTGCCTCTTCCACCGTACCGGACGCGGAGAATTCCGATAACACGAACGACTGCGTAAACTGAGCCGCTTGATTTCGCATCTTCTCTTCCTGCGAAGCGTCAATGTTCGTCAGCGAATCGGCGGCGGCTTTCTTCGCCTTCTCAACCATCCGGTCGGGCGAGAGATTCTTCTCGAGCCGCGGCAAGATCTTTCCGCTCGGGTCGTAAACCGCTATGCGAGTCGGCTCGCCGCGAAGCGAGAAAATGATCATCGGAACAAATGTGAAGACGATCGCCAGGGTCGGCAACATGAGTGTGCCGATCAGGAAAGACCATTTGAGCACGACCTTTTTGTACTCGTGTTTTACGACCGCGAGAAATTTCTTCATAAATTCTTTTCAACTGGTGCGGTGAGCGTCCCGTTCGCCGCTCCAGTCACTTTCTCGATGAATATGTCATTCAAACTCGGTTCGGTGATCTCGAATTTCATTACGTTTGCACCCGATTCGATCATCGCTCTCAAAACCGCTTGAGTGTCGACACCTGCCGCCAAATGAAGTTCCTGCTCGTCGGCATGCGATACGACGCGGTCTACGAGCGATCTGTTTGCGATCACGCTATCGGCGTTCGATCCACGAAAGGCGATCAGGTTCGTGCCGTAGCTTTCCTTCACCTCGCGGAGGCTGCCTCCGACAACCTTGCGCGATTTGTTGATCAGGATGATGTCGTGGCAAAGGCGTTCGGCGGTGCTCATCAAGTGCGTTGAGAAGATCACAGTCTTTTGCTGCGTTCGAAACTCCGACAAAACATCGATCATGAATTCAACGTTGACCGGATCGAGGCCAGAAAACGGCTCGTCTAGTATCAGCAGGTCCGGGTCGTGCAGCACAGTCGATATGAACTGGATCTTTTGCTGCATGCCTTTTGAAAGATCCGTCGTCTTCGCTTTCTTCCACTCGCCGAGGCCCATTCGATCGAGCCAGAAATCGATCTTCTTGTCCGCTTCCGACCGCGACACTCCTTTCAACTCCGCAAAGTATTTGAGCTGATCGACGACCTTCATCTTCTTATATAGGCCGCGTTCTTCCGGCAGATAACCGATGCGGTTTTGGGTCGCGTACGACACAGGTTCGCCGAAAAGCGAGATCGAACCTTCGTCAGGTGCGGTTATGCCGACGATCATGCGGATCGTTGTGGTCTTGCCCGCTCCGTTCGGACCGAGAAATCCAAATACGCGGCCGGCACGCACGTCAAAGCTCAGATCTTCAACCGCCGTGAAATCTCCAAACCGCTTAGTGACGTTCGAAACTTTTAGTGAAATGTCGGAATTGAAGGTGTCGGGCATTCATCCTATTTTGGATTCGGGGCACGGCAAATGCAATTGGGCGTCAGCACAAAGGAGAAACGTATGCAAACGGAACAAAAACAGACCCATCATGGCGGAACGGGCGAGCAGGAAACGGAACTCGGGTCGGCTCCGGACGAGAAGCAACCCGACGATCCAAGCACGCAGCAGACGGTAGAAAAAGACGAAGACGCACGGGTTCGCAACCCCGGTGGCGATGACATTCGCGATGCTGTCGACGGAGACGAAGGAAGCGGCCGTAACGTTTGACGCATATCCCGTTTATTCGTGTATAGTTGCGGTTAGTTCGCGACTATGGAGATCTTCGTATATAGAAACGGCGGGAATAAGGTGGAAGAAGGCTTCTCGGCTGAGGCGTTACCGCAGCTTCTCAACGACAAATCGAATCTGGTTTGGGTCGATTTTCTTGGCGAGACCGCGGAGCAGGTTGAGGAAGCCAAATACGTACTACTCGATATTTTCAACTTCCACCCACTTACCGTCGAGGATACGGTCGAGACGCGAAACCAGCCAAAAGTTGAGGCATTTCCGAGCTATATCTATTTCATCGTTCACGCGATCAAGCCGGGTGAAACTGGTCCGACAAATTTCGTGACGAAAGAGCTGGACGGATACCTCGGCGATAACTACGTCGTTACGTATCACACGCAGCGATTTAGAAGTCTCAAGACCGTCAAAACCCAAATCAGGGCATCGCACTTTTCCTGCACGCGTGGATCAGCTTATCTACTGCATCAGATACTCGATCAGATCGTAGATCTATACATGCCGATCGTCGATGATTTTGATACGGCGATCAACGATCTTGAAGAACGGGTTTTCGACATGCGTCGAAGCGACACGGCGATACTTGAAGAAGTGATGGACCTTCGCCGAAGCGTTGCGAGGCTGCGACGGATCTCGGCGAGGCAACTCGAGGTTCTATATCGCATTTCGCACGGCGAGTTTCAGCAGATACCCGAGCACATCCTTCCTTTTTTTCGCGATGTTCACGACCATTTGCAGCGTATCTCGGATCTCGGCGACAGTTATCGCGACCTCGTCAGCGGGCTTTTCGATATCCATTTTTCGGTAGTCGCAAACCGCACCAATGACGTGATGAAAACGCTTGCCGTGCTGTCGGCTATCGTGCTGCCTCTTTCGTTGATCGCGGGAATCTACGGAATGAATTTTGAGAACATGCCGGAGCTAAAGACCGGTTACGGATATTTCGCTACACTTGGCGTGATGGCGCTTGTCGCGATCATACTGCTTTTTTATTTCTGGAGACGCGGCTGGATATTCCAACGAGATTCGATCGAAGACCTTACCGAGAAGAAATCTGGAATGGACGAGAAGGATATGTCTTAGATCGAGTCCAGAAGGCGCTCGACCTGCAGATCGCCGAATCCATAAACGCCTGCACGCTTCTTGAACTCGGGAAAGACCTCGTCGATAGTCGCGAATCCTTCCGACTTGATCTCGCGAACGACGTGAAGCGGCTGCGAGTCTATCTCGGAAGCCGCCTCGGCAACTTCCTTTAGAAAAGGCATCGCGGGCGAACGATAGTCGGCCAGCTTTCTGAGGTCCGGTCCCTTACGTCGTCGAAAAGCTTCCCACAGCTTTGCTCCATGCTCGAGATCATCTTGCGAAACGGGAACTCTCGATTCGAACGCGGCAGCAAGTTCATCAGGTCCGTGCTCGCCGAAGCCTTTCCACACATCGTCCGGTTCGAGATTGATCGGAGCGACGCGAAAGATCGGCGCTCCAGAATCTTTCAACTCGTTGAGGCAATACCAAAGATTGACGCTGCAGAATAATTCGAACTCGAACCATAGATGCACCTCGTCATCGGCTTCGACCTCGGAAAGCCGCAGTATGCCATCAGCGACCTTTTCGTGATAAACGATCTCGTCTTCACCGTATTCACTGAGGATGAATCGGGCGCGTTGATCCCAGAATTCGTTCGTATCCTCGGCGTCGAGCGGACCAGAAATGAACGCTTCGCGAAAAACGATCACCTCGCCGGGAATGCTCGTCTTCTTGAAATCTTCTACCTGAGCGTCGCCGGGAAGAACGTGATAGATCATATCGAAAGACTAACCGCGTAAATGACCGCGAGGCAAATGCCTGCGTAGACTCCGGCGAGAATGTCATCGGCACATACGCCGATGCCGCCTGGAAGCACTTGAAGATAATCGATCGGGTACGGCTTCCAGATATCGAAAAGACGAAACAGTAGAAACCCGCCGATGATGAAAGGCCATCCGATGCCGAACGGAACGAAAAGGAAAACGATCAGCTGCCCGATCACTTCATCGACGACGGCTTGCGACGGATCGAGATCGCCGAGCAGCTCGGTCGCGCGTCCGGCTGCCCAAACGCCGAGCAACGTGAAAAGCAGGAAGGCAATAAGGATGATCGCGTGTACCCACGAAAGAAAGGGCTCCCATCCGAAGCCGCTGATATTGACCTTGAAGAGAAGCGCCAGAGCCGTGACGAAAGATGAAACTGCGAGATAGATAACGACCCCAACCATCGATCCCCACGTGCCCGGTGCAAGCGGCAGATATCCGACGCCGAAGGTTGTGACCGCTAGCGACAGATAGTCGAGCAATCCTTCAGGCTTTCGGCGTTCGATCTCGTGTTTCATACGACAGCTCGGAGTTCCACCTTCTGGCGGCCTCGCGTTACGCTTATCAACTAATCATGGCAGCCAGCTGAAGCTGGAACTCCAACCCGCGATCTAAAACTCTATGCCCTGCTGGGCGTAAATTCCGGCGTGGAACGGATGCTTGATCTCTTTCATCTCAGTAACGAGATCTGCAGCCTCGATCAACTCGGCCGGAGCATTGCGGCCAGTCGCGATGATGTGCAAATGCGGCTGCGACGCGCGAACCGCCCTGATCTCTTCAAGCACAGCATTCAGATCAAGGAACTTATAGTCCAGCACGTAGACAAGCTCGTCAAATACAAGCAGTTCATACTCTTCACTCCGCAACTTCTCCACACACAGAGCCCAGGTTTCCTCGCTCGTTTTTATGTCCTGCGTTTTGTCATTGGTGTCCCACGTAAAGCCGTCGCCCATCGTGTGTATCTCGATTCCGAGTTTTTCCAAGGATTCATGCTCCCCGTAACGGTCGTGTTTGGACTTCATAAACTGGATGACGGCGCACTTTAGCCCACGTCCGGCGGCACGAATAACAACGCCCAATGCCGCGGTCGTCTTGCCCTTGCCGTCGCCGGTATTTACCATCAACAGGCCCTTAGTATTTTCGCGATAATCTTCGCGACGCCATTTGTAACGCTTTTCTACGGATGCCGACATAAATCCTTTGTCTAGTTTACATTACCTCTGCCGAAGCGAAGGGCGCGCAATAGCGCAGCTTTCTCATCTTTTGTGACGAAGCCGGTAAGGTATAAAACCAGAAAGTACCCGATCGAGCCGAGCCCGACGCTTACGACAAGACTGATCCAGGCAGTCGGCAGATTATTGAAGGCAAAATATTCGATCAGCGAGAGCACGACGCCGGCGGTTCCGACGCCTGTCAAAATTCTTGCCCAAAGGGACCATTGAGGCTTCCACAAGAAACGCTTCTCTATCCAGAATATTGCGGGTAACGTTACCGCAACGCCGACCGTTCGCGACAGCGCCACGCCCTCAGCCTTCCACGTTTCGGCAACAGTAACCATCAAGACTATTGTGACGATCGCCCAAACGCCGGCGAGGACGGAGTTTAACCGAGCCGCGTTGAACGCTTCGTTCACCTGCCAAATAGCGATGATTACGGTGATCATCCCAAAGGTAACCGCGTGAATGATCAGCAAACGGTAACTGGTTTCTGAAAACTGCGGGCCGATCCAAAGGCTCAGAAAGATCTTGCCGCTGAAAAATATCGAAAGAATGAAAAGGACGGTCAGTGACACAAGCAGCTTAGTGGATTTCTTGTAGAGCTCGAGCAGCTTTTCAGGATCGGCCAGCAGCTCGTTTAGCATTGGGAAAACGGCGGCCGTGAGGTTCGACATGAAACCGTTAAAGTAAAAAACCAACGCCATCGGCACCAGATAATACGAAGCCGTTTCGGCTCCAAAGCTGCGCGTAAGCCATCCGCGCTCGAAGATCAGCAGTAGGCTGCCGAAACACTGATAAACAAAGATGCTCGATCCGTAAGACATCACCGGCCGGATCATGACGGCAACCGAACCTAATTTCAGGCCGTAGGTTGGCTCGGCTCGCTTGGCGGCAAAATACGAGATCGAAAAATTAACGACCGCGACGATGACGGTCCAAAGGATCAGGGCATCGACTCCATAACCGAGCAGCGCGAGGGCTACGTTTCCGGCGTTGAGCAGTATCCAATTTATGTTTGTAATTACCGAGAGTGCCCCGAACCTGTTGGTTCCCAAGAGGATGTTTTGAAAGACTTGGCCCGTTAGCGTGAATGGAATTCCGATACCGCCGATCATTAGAGCCACCTTAGCCGTCACTTGAAATTCCGGCGAGATCTGGAGCACGTCTTTTATCGCCCAGTCGGCTGACAACGCGACGATGATCCCGCCAAAGATCCCGATCGATGCACTAACGATGAAGGCGGCGGTGATCGCGGAGTTGATCTTTCGCTCGTCGCCCGACGCGCTGAATTCGGCTACGAATTTTGCGACCGACCTGCTGAGGTTGAACGTGAATGTGTATCCGATTAGTCCAAGGATTACGAGATAGACGCCGTATGCCTCGACACCGAGGCGAGCTAAGAGGAAAGGAGTGACAAGGAAACCGAGCGTCACGGGCAAAAGCCACGCGATCAAGCTGTAGATCATGTTTATGATCAGCCTTCCGGCCCTGGTCTGCATTTTTCGATTATCGGAAATTGGACGCCGACGCCGCAGTTTAGGTCTACGCTGCGAGATGTCGCTTCACGACGGCTTGAACGCGATCTTCAGCGGCCGCGGGAACACATAGGACGTTAGCACCCGGGTCGTCGTCAGCCAACCGATCGATCGGCTCCAAGCGGCGTCCGATCTCATCCATTTGGAAAAAATCATAGTCGGCCCTTGAGCGAATGAACTCTATAAGATCGTTGGGCACGTACCCGAAATGGCGCGATTGGCCGATCGCCATTTCCATCACGATCACCGGCGGGACGGCCTGTCCAAGCATCGTCCCGCTTCCCTTGAGCAAGTTAAGTTCAGCGCCTTCCACGTCGACCTTGATAAAGTCGACGTTAGAGACTCCTGAGTTCAACAGATATTCGTCGAGCCGGACCGTTTCACATCGAAACCCCGTCGTATTCTTCGACTTGCTGGCAAGCGATGCATGTCCTGTCGGCTCGCCTTCAAAAATATTGATGACGGTTTCCGTCTCGGTATGACTCAACGCAAGCTGATTCGCGATGACGGTTGATGGATCGGAAAGAAGTTTGACGTTGGTCGTAAGCTCCTTAAACGTGTCCGGTACAGGCTCGAAAGCATGGACTTTTCCAGTCTGGCCGACGCGTTCCGCCATCAGGGTTGTGTACCAGCCGAAGTTGGCTCCGGCATCGACACAGACATCGCCTTCGAATACGAGCTGCTCCACCAATGTTGTTACAAACGGTTCATACTTACCAAAGAAATAGACGCTTTCCTGCATTCCGGTCGTGAGATCGATGGATAATCTTCGACCGTCGCGGAGCGATACGACAAAGTCTTTCGGACGATGAGGAACTAACTTCAAAGCCAAAAGCATCAACCGTGACTTGCCTTTATTGATCGGAAAATTTTGCGTGTAGAAACGGACGAGCTTTAGAAACGCCGATCCGAACGGAGTTGAGGGCCGCGTCTCGTGACTTGATTCGTTTCCGTTCATTCAGAGGAGTTAAAAGACGTCGGGTGCGACGGTGATGTCGCCGGCGGCGATTGCCTCGGCCCGTTCAACGGCGTCACGGACCGCTTCGACAAGTTCGTGCTCTTTGGCGTCCCAATCGCCTTCGATGCGAAGCCCCGCGGCATTTCGGTGACCGCCGCCGCCCCATCGCTCCGCGATCTTCGCCACGTTAACATCGCCCTTCGATCGCAAGCTGACTCGGTATTCTTTTTCGCCAACCTCGCGCATGTAGACGCACGCGAGAATGTCGCGGGCCGCAAGAGGAATATTCACGAAGCCGTTGTTGTCGCCATCGACCGCCTCTGAATCGGCACGCATCTGCAGCGTTTGCCGAAGGCTTGCTACCTTTCCGCTTTCGTCGCGCTTGACCGTAGAAAGTACCTGACGCATCAGCTCGATCCGCGACCACGGATAGTTGTTATACACGGCCTCAGAGATCTCGGCCGGTTTGGCTCCCGCTTTAATTAGCTCAGACGCTACTTTCAGAGTTCGGTCGGTAGTGTTTGAAAAATGAAACGATCCGGTATCGGTCACGAGCGCCATGTAAACGCATTCTGCGATCTCCCGTGTGACGCGTCCGCCGATCGCTTTGACGAGGTTGTAGATCATCTCGCCGACGGCCGATGCGGTCGAATCGATCCAGTTCACTGTTCCGAAATGTTCGCTCGTGGCGTGGTGGTCGATATTGACCGTGAACTGTTCGTCGAGCCCGCCGATTCCCGGGCGATCAAGGTCGGAGCATTCGATAACAAAGATCGCGTCGTAAGCCTTATCGACTTTTTCGATGTCGCGGATCTCATCTGCACCGGGAAGGCTTCGATATGCGAGTGGAATATCGCCACGGACGACGACCTCTGCGGATTTTCCCAGCGAACGCAAAAGCCAGCAAAGGCCTAATGACGATCCGACACCGTCTCCATCGGGCTTGATGTGCGTCGTGATAGCAAAATTCTGCTTGTTTTCAATTAACTCAACTACTTGACTTAACACTAAAGCGATTCGCGATCTTCGATTCTCGATTTGCGATCTTTCCTATTCTTAGGCCTGCAATCCGAAACTCGTAGATCTACTCCGTCTTTTCATCTATTTCGCCCGTGATCGTGATCCCACCCAAAAGCTCGTTCACACGGGCTGCGTTTTCTTCTGCCGTGTCGCGAGCAAAATGCAGATGCGGCACGTGGCGCAAACTCAAATTCATCGCGACTTGTTGACGTACGAACACCGTCGCATTTTGCAGAGCTTTCATTGCCCCAGCAACTTCTTGCTCATCGCCTTGCACGAGCACGAACACTTTTGCATCGCGAAGATCGTCGGCGACCGTAACATCCGTGACGGTCACACCCTCAAGCCGCGGATCGTCGAGTTCGAACCCGACAACCTCGCTGATCTCTTCTTTCAGAGCCTCGGCAAGTCTTTCAGGTCGTCGGGCCATTACTACAATTCCGTCGCTGCGATCTTCTCGATCACAAACGCCTCGATCTCGTCCTCGAGCTTGATGTCGTTGAAGTTCACGAGACTGATACCGCACTCGAAGCCCTGCCGGACCTCGTTGGTATCGTCTTTGAACCGCTTGAGCGTGGCGATATCGCCTTCCCAGATAACAACGCCGTCGCGAATGAGGCGAGCCTTGGCTTGTCGACGAATGACGCCTTCGGTAACGCGGCAGCCGGCGATCGTGCCGATACGCGATACTTTGAACGTCTCCTGCACGAGTGCCTTGCCGAGAATGACTTCTTTCTCGATCGCATCGAGCATGCCGATCATAGCGGCCTTGATCTCCTCTTCGACCTTGTAAATGATCGAGTGGAGGCGAATGTCGACATCCTCATGCTTTGCGATGTCGGCGACGCGAGATTCGGGCCGGACATTGAATCCGATGATGACAACGGCGGTGCCGGTCTCTTCAGTCTGCGTTGCCGAAGCAAGCAGCACGTCGGATTCGTTGATCGCACCGACGCCTGCTCGGATGACACGGACCTTGACCTTTTCAGTTGAAAGTTTCTCGAGCGTGGCACGAAGTACTTCGACCGAACCCTGCACGTCAGCCTTAAGGATGACAAGAAGTTCCTTGATCTCAGCCTGGCCGAGCGATTCGATACCGCGTTTGGTCGTTTTGAGCATCGCCGCCTGGCGTGCCTGCATCTGACGCTGCTGAGCGATGTCCTGAGCACGCTCGACGTCGGCGACTACCTGGAAAGTGTCACCTGCTTGAGGCACGCCTTGAAGGCCGAGGATCTCGACCGGCGTTGCAGGCCCCGCTTCGTTCACCAGTTCGCCGTGATCGGAGAACATGGCGCGGACCTTGCCCGAAAACTGCCCGACAATGAACGGGTCGCCGACGCGCATCGTTCCCTGTTGGACCAACGCAGTCGCGACCGCACCGCGACCCTTGTCGAGTTTTGCTTCGAGCACGACTCCTGATGCTCGGCGAGTCGGGCTGGCAGTCAGCTCTAAGATGTCGGCTTGAATGAGTACTGTTTCGAGAAGCGTGTCGAGGTTCTGTTTCTGCTTTGCGGATACTGGAACCATTTCGATATCGCCGCCCCAATCGACGGGCTGCAACCCGAGTCCGGCGAGGCCCTGTTTGACCTTATCGGGGTTTGCGTCAGGCTTATCGATCTTGTTGATCGCGACGATGATCGGCACGCCGGCGGCCTTGGAGTGTTCGACCGCTTCGACGGTCTGCGGCATAACGCCGTCATCCGCCGCGACGACGAGAATTACAACGTCGGTCGCCTTGGCTCCGCGAGCACGCATCATGGTGAACGCTTCGTGGCCCGGCGTATCGAGGAACACAACGCGTCGCTGCTCGCCGTTCTCGCCGCCCGGAACGAGTACGCTGTATGCACCGATGTGCTGCGTAATGCCGCCTGCTTCGCCCTCGGCGACGTTAGCTTGGCGAATCGCGTCGAGAAGCGAGGTTTTACCGTGGTCGACGTGACCCATTACAGTGACGACCGGCGCACGCGGCTCCATCACGTCGTCGGCGTCGGCAGCAATGAGCTCTTCAAACTCCTGCTCGACGACCATCTCCTCAAACGGAACGAAACTGACGTCGAAGCCGAAGTTCATCCCGAGCTCGACGGCCATCGTCTCACCGATGGGCTGATTGAGCGTAGCAAAAATACCTTTCTTTACTAGAAGTTGGACGATGTCTCGCGGAGGCACTCCGAGCGCCTCGGAGTATTCGCGAATTGTAGCTCCCTCGACAAGTCGAACGGCCTTGAATTCGTCGCTTTCCTTACGGCCGATCTGGTCGGCAATCCGCTCTTCGATGGTGCGCTGACGCGGCTGCTCTTGATCGCGCTCGGCGAAACGTCCGCCCTTGGCATCGCGGCCCTTGCGTCCACCGGAGCGTCCCGGACGCCTCCGGTTATCTGCTGGCGGTGTGTATACGGTCTGCGGGCTGCTACTTTCGCCCGGCGTGCCGCGGAATTCACCCGGCCGCCTTCCTTGGTTTCGAGCGGCAATGATGTCGGTGGCGAGTTTTCCTGCCTTGGTTGGTGCCTCTGAAACCACGCGCTCTCCGGGCTTGATTCCTTTCTGCAGAGCATCCTTTGTCAGGGTGAGCGTCTTGATCTGCGTACCGGCAGGCTTGACGACTTTCGGCGCTAGCACCTTGGTCACCGTTCTGGATTCAGGCTCTTCGGTAATTACCAACTCTTCGATCACGTCGACATCCTCGGGTTCTTCAACCACAGCAGGATAATCTTCCACCTGGTCAGCTACCGGTTCTTCTTCGACAACCTCAACCGGCTTCTTCTTGAGTACCTTTCTGACAACTGGAGCCGCCGCCGTATCTGACTCGGTCTCGACGGTATCGGCCGGTTCAACCGTTTCAGGCGCCGCAGCTTCAACGGGTTGTGCTTCATCCGGAGCCACGCTTTCGTGGATCTCGTCACCCGCTTCGTCCGTTTTCTTGGTGGCCTTGATTACCTTGATCGCCCGCTTCGGAGCAACCTCGGTCTTAGGGAAGTACTTGAGACGTACTTTTTCGGCGATCTCAACGCTAACGGAATTTGAAGGAACGCTGACGTCCGCTCCCTCGCGGCGCAGGTCTTCGATAACGCGCTTGGCGTCCTGCTTCAATTCCTTCGCGAGATCATAAACCCTGACTTTCTTCGCTGCTGCCATAATAACTCTGCGTTAACTTTGCCTGGCCAGGGCTTATGCTTTAAGGCCGATCCTAGGGAGAAAATCCGCAAATGTGCACGACGCTCCGCACGTGCTACGACTGAGCCTCTTCGGCCTTTTCGCTGTCGTCGTCGGCTGCCTCATTGCTTTCGGCGTTACCGGAATCTTCCGGTTCAGCCTCAGCGACCTCAGCATCGTCTTCAGCTTCTGCTTCCGCAACTTCCGACAATTCTTCCACTTCGACAGACTCCGCAACGTCCTCAGCAGGCTCTTGTGCGGTTTCTTCAGAAACTGTTTCTGCAGGAGTTTCCGCTACAACAGACTCTCCCGCTTCTTCGCCGGCTTCTCCCGAGTCTTCCTTAGCGGCGACAACTTCACGAGCCGCGGCGATTATCCTGTCAGCGTCATCAAACGTGATATCGAGAGCTTCCACAAGGTCGTCGATCGACATGGCGGCAAGCTTCTCGACGTCGTCGACGCCCTTCCCGGCAAGGATTTCTGCCTGATTTGCGTTGACTCCCTCAAGAGCACTAAGCGGCACCGCCTCGCCGGACGCCATCATCTTGCCCATCTGCTGAGCGATCTCTTTCTTAAGGATCTCTTCACTGACGATGTCGATATCCCAGCCGACCAAACGCGTCGCCAAACGGACGTTCTGTCCCTTCTTACCGATAGCTAGGCTGAGCTGATCTTCACCGACGATGACGTGCATCTTTCGCTTTTCAATGTCGGTGATCCGAACCTGAGACACCTTTGCCGGTGAAAGCGCATTCGCCGCGAAGACGGATGGCTCATCAGACCACTCGATAATGTCGATCTTTTCGCCGCGGAGTTCCTTGATGATCGATTGAACACGCGAGCCCTTCATACCTACGCAGGCTCCCACCGGATCTACATCGCGTTCGTTCGACGTGACGGCGATCTTTGCGCGATCCCCTGGTTCCCGAACAGCCGATTTGATCACGACAGTCTCGTCATAGATCTCGGGAACCTCCATCTCGAATAGACGCTTGACGCGATAGGATGACGCTCGTGAAAGTTTGAGCTGTTGCCCCTTTTGATCTTTGTTCACGTCCACGATCACGACGCGAATGCGCTCGCCCTGATTCCAAACCTCACCGCGTGACTGCTCTTTGCGGATGATCACGCCCTCGAGATTGTTGCCGAGGTCGACGATAACGTCGCCGCGCTCAAACCGCTTTACAGTACCGTTGACCAGCTCTCCTTTGCGGTCGATATATTCGTCGTAGACCTTTTCACGGATCGCTTCTCGAACCTTTTGAACTAGGATCTGTTTCGCAGTCTGTGCGGCGATTCGTCCCATCTCGTCGCGGTTGAGCGGGATAAGCAGCATATCGCCTAGTTCGATCTCGTCGCCGGCCATTTCAACGGCCTCTTCCAACGACAGTTCCGCCGATGGATTTTCGACAGTCTCGACAACAGTTTTCTGCACGGAAACTTCGACCTCGCCCTCTTCCGGGTTCCACTCGACCTGAATGCTGTCGCCGGTTTTGTCCTGCGCCTTGAACTGCTTGCGAGCGGCTGCCTTAACGGCGTCCTTCATTGCCTCGATGACCATTTCGCGGTCAAGGCCCTGTTCGCTGCAAAGCATGTCGATGCTCTGTTGGATCGATGATGTCATATCAAACTTCTTGTTATTTACCCGGAAATTCGGCCTACCGCCGATTCAATTCCTGATCAATGTCAATCTTCAAATTCGCCTTTGCTACCGAAGCGTACGGAAAACTGATCTCGCCCGCCGAACGGTCTTCAAACAAGATCTCGTCGCCATCAACTCGTAAGATCTTGCCGTTCAGCGCTTTCGGGCCGTCGAACGCCGAAGCCATTTTGATCTTCGCTAGGCTTCCCGCAAACTTTTCAAAATCCGCGAGGCTGTAAAGCTCGCGATCCAATCCCGGAGAAGAAACTTCAAGCACGTATGTGCCGGGCATAAAGTCGTCCGCATCCATCACAGCTTCGACAGACCTTGAAACATTCGAGCAGTCTTCGATGGTTATGCCACCCTCTTTATCTGCAAAGATCCTGACCACCTGATTTCGCTTGGTCCCGCCGATCTCAAGATGAACGAATTCGACTCCGTTGTCGGCCGCCGCCTTCACGGCGATCTCTTTGATCCTGGCTTCGATCGAACGAGTTTCCATTTATACGAATGCAAAATAAAAAGTGGGCACGAAACCCACTCGATACCGCTACGCATCGTCGCAAACTGTTAGTTTACAAAAGAATTAGTTGATTGGCAAGCAAAACGACTACAAATGCTCCCGGATAACCTTTGAACGATCACTAAGCTCAGCTATGCGTTTCTCGATCCTTTCCAGTTTCTTCGATTCGGGTTTGGCCGCAAACTCTTCAAGCATAATTATCAGCTCTCGAGCCTCATTCAGAAGCCGGGTCGAGTTCTTTTCGACCTCATTGACCTTGTCAGGCGAGTTTTGAAGCACCCGCTTTGCTTCCGAAACGCCCCAATGAGTAATGCGAATTACGTGCTTTCGGCCTGCTTCAGTAATCCAACCCTCGTCCTGCAACTGACTGTAAATGCTGTCGATGCTGGGGAAATACCCTTCCTTCTTCAAGAGGTCTGCAAAATCCACCTCAACGGAGTCTTTTCCGGCTGTGTTTTCGAAGACCTTCACTAAGATCTTGTGGAATACATTCATATCCGATGTCGTTGAATCAAGGCCTGATTCGTCCAGAGGCCAGGAAGGCTGCTCCGAGGATACCAGCATCGTCCCCAAGTTCAGAACGCATTAGTTTAACACGTTCACCCGGATGCGGGAACGCCCTTCGCAATATCTCCGAGCGAAGAGGTTCGATCAAAAGGTCCCATCCGGCTGATACGCCGCCGCCGATCACGATCGCTTCAGGATTCAGCACGTTGACAAGCCCGCCGAGTGCGATACCCAAATAGGTCGCGGCTAGCCGAAACACTTCCAAAGAAAGACGATCGCCTTTTACGCCTGCTTCGAACATTTCCAGAGGCGTAAGTTCAGAGCCGGACCGAAGTTGGGTCTCGGGATATTTCGGCATCAGCTCTTTAGCAAGCCTGATCATCGCCGTAGCCGACGAATATTGCTCGACGCATCCGCGGCTTCCGCATCCGCACGGATGGCCCTCGGGCTCGACCGCGATATGGCCTATTTCCCCTGCAGTTCCGTCGATACCACGGATCAAAGTTCCGTCAATGATGATGCCGCCGCCAACACCAGTGCCTAACGTAACATGGATCGAATTCAGGACACCCTGCGAAGCTCCCTTCCATCTTTCGCCGACGGCGGCGGCGTTGGCGTCATTCTCCAAGATCACCGGAAGCCCGAGTCTTTCCGCAAAAACCTTTGAAAATTCTAGGTCGTTGAGCTGCGGGAGATTTGGCGACCGCAGGATCACGCCCGAGTGCGAGTTTACGATAGCGGGCATTGCGGCCCCGAACCCGCCAAACTCGTAGTCGCCTGTCAGCTCACGCTGAAAATCCTCAACCCCACCGACGATCGCATCAATTATGTCCGCCTGGTTACCTTGAGACGGCGTGGCTCGACGGTCGCGGGAGAGTATATTACCCGCCGAATCGACCGCCGCCATTCGAAGGTTAGTACCGCCGAGGTCGGCGGCAATGAAGACCTTTTCCATTTAGTATCCCTTTTTCTAAAGGCCCTTACTGCTTTGGCGGTCGCTGTCCTTCAGGAACGTTCTTATAAACGTCTTCGTACTTTGCGTATCCATCTTTTATCACGGTGGTCATCAGGTTGTCTTTGTCTACCACCGTTACTTCGAGAAGGATCGCCGGAATCTCCTTCTTCAGCGTGTCGTTCATGAATGGCGTTGTCGTCAACTGCTCTTTTTTGGCAAGCTTGATCGCCGATTCGACCGCTTGGTTAGCAAGCGGGATGATCGGCTTGTAAACGGTCATCGTCTGCTTGCCTTCGGCGATCCGCTGCAGTCCGTCGAGGGCCGCGTCCTGGCCTGTCACAAGGACCTTTCCGGCCAAGCCCTTGTTCGCCAGAGCCGAAACAACTCCACCGGCCATTCCATCGTTAGAAACGACGAACGCCTGAATGTTATCGCCATTTTGCGTCAAGGCGTTCTCAGCCATTTTCAAGGCCTCTTCGGGTTTCCAGTCGGGCGTAAAGTTATCGGCCACGATCTTGATCTTGCCGCTGTCGACGGCGGGTTTCAGCACATCGAGCTGTTCTTTCTTCATGATAACGGCGTTGTTATCGGTGCTCGCGCCGTAGACCATTACGTAATTTCCCTCGGGAACTTTTGCGAGCGCGTATTCAGCGATCTTTCGGCCGATCACCGGCACCTGGTGCGAAATGTAGAGATCGATCTTGTCGGAATTTATAAGTCGGTCGTAGCTAATTACCGGAACGCCTCTTTCCTTTGCCTTATCGACCATCGAAGCGGCCTGCGTCGCATTGCTGGGCGCGATGACGATAACGTCAACTCCCTGAGTCAACAAATTCTCCACGTCGTTAGCCTGCTTTTCCGCGCGGTTGTCGGCGACGGTAATGACGCACTCGACATCCATCTTTTTGCAGTGGGCCTCAAATGCGTCGCGGTCGCGAACCCAACGCTCTTCCTTAAGCGTATCCATCGCAAAACCGATCTTTATCTTCTTGGCACCGTTCGGAGCGGCCGGAGCATTGGAATTGCCTTGTTGTGGTCCAGTACAGCTGATGCCTAAAAGAGCGATTGCAAAGGTAAAAACGAAGAAAATTGTCGTCTTCATTGAATATCTCCTTTCAAATGAATGAGTTTCAGAAATTAAAGCAGAAAAATCAGTACTGGGCAATGTGTTCATCCGAAAACCTCTCATTCGGACCGATCCGGGTCGAATCCGCCTTTCCAACTTAGATTTTCATCCACTCGTCGCGCCGCCCCCCCCGACAATAAATCTTTCGAATCGAACAATTTAGACCCGCAATTTGTTGACATCACTATGGTATTGTTGTAAAAGATTGAGTGACCTGGTTATTTTGAGTTTCTTTACCAGGCATTCTGCACGGGTCGAAAACCAAGGCTTGGGCTAATGCTCGTCATAAAAATTTAACTGATGTTCAGTTGCTCTTCGTTTCTTTTGGACGAAGAATGTACCTAGGATTGTTATAGGAGGAGTTCAATTCAGATGCTCGGCAAAAATTTTATTCGCAAATCTGTTTGCTCGCTGACGGCCATCGCGGTCCTCTGCGTTTACTCTTCGTGGGCTATCGCTCTGCCGAATACGCTCACGGGTGAGATCACCGTCACCGGCCAGGTAACGGTTAACGGCCAAACCGCCGTTTCGAACTCGACTATCGTTTCGGGAAGCACGATCGTAACGGGCGCCAACTCAAGCGCGATCGTCAGCCTCGGCAAGACCGGTCGTGTTGAGGTTCTCGCCGATTCAAATCTTGTTCTCAACTTCACCGAGACCGGCATTGTCGGTATCTTGTCGTCAGGAAAAGCTCGTGTTGCGAACGCCGCCGGCGTCGCCACGACGATGACGACTAAGGACGCCGCGATCATCGCTGACTCGACTCAGGCAAATAACTTCATCGTCGAAGTTGAATGTTCACACACTCACGTCGATGCGACCACTGGCTTTGTAACGATGCGTGAAGGTACCAGCGACCGTCAGGTTGCCGCTGGAACTTCCGCAACCGCAGGCAATTTGGCCCAGACCGGTTGTCAGCCTTGCCTCCGCCCCGACTCGGCCCCGCCGGTTCGCTTCGGTGTGCCTTGGTGGCTGTTCGTTGTTGCCGGTGGAATCGTTGCGACCACGATCCTTTACGATAAGGATCCCGAGCCGTGCGGCGAAGACGACGACTGCGACACCGTTGTTGTCAGCCCGACCAGATAGTCTTTTGGTCTATAACAGTCCGATTTTGTAAACTTGAGCGGGTCATATTGAAGTCAATATGACCCGCATTCGTTTTAATAGAGGCAATAATTTAGAATTCATCATTTCAGGGCAATCATTCTTATATGCAAATCGCAGTTATTGGAACCGGATATGTCGGACTCGTTTCCGGCGCATGCTTCGCTGAGTTCGGCATTAACGTAACGTGCGTGGATGTTGACGCGACCAAGATCGACAAGCTTAATCAGAACATCATCCCGATCTACGAGCCCGGCCTGGACCAGATCGTAGAGAAGAACGTTAAAGCGGGGCGGCTTGAATTTACAACGGACCTCAAGGCCGCAGTCGAAAAGTCTAAGGTCGTATTCTTTGCGGTCGGAACGCCGCCAAAAGAGGACGGCTCGCCGGACATGAGCTATTACCAGCAGGCGGCGGCGGACGTTGCGGCCGCGATGAACGGTTACAAGGTGCTGGTAACAAAATCGACCGTGCCAGTCGGAACCGGCAAATGGCTGCGTGGCTTTGTATCGGAGCGAATTCCCGAAGGAATGTCTTTTGGCGTGGCTTCGAACCCGGAATTTTTGCGCGAAGGTGCTGCGATCGAAGACTTCATGAGGCCCGATCGCGTCGTAGTCGGCAGCAACGAGCCGGAAGCGATCGAGGTGATGAAAGAGCTTTATCGCCCCCTGTACCTGATCGAGGCTCCGGTCGTGATCACTTCGCTCGAAGCCGCCGAGCTGATCAAGTACGCCGCAAACGCTTTTCTCGCGACAAAGATCACGTTCATCAACGAGATCGCAAACCTATGCGACGCCATCGGCTGCGACGTGCACGACGTTGCCCGCGGCATGGGCATGGACAACCGCATCGGACGCAAGTTCCTGCATCCCGGGCCGGGCTACGGCGGATCGTGTTTTCCTAAAGATACGAGGGCGCTCACGACGGTTGCCGACCAATTCGGAGTCGAAACCCGGATCGTTGACGCCGTCATCGAGGCCAACGATCTTCAGCGACATGCAATGATCCCGAAGATTGAGAAACTTGTCGGCGACCTTTCCGGCAAAAACATCGGTGTGCTCGGGCTTTCGTTCAAGCCTGAAACCGACGACATGCGCGAATCTCCGGCGATCGACATCTGTCATTCGTTGATCGAGAAGGGAGCGAAGGTGCGGGCGTTCGATCCGGTCGCGATGGAAGAATCGAAGCACTTTATCAACGGCATCGAATACGCGACGGACGAATATGACGCGATCAAAGGTGCCGACGTTCTCGTGCTCCTCACCGAGTGGAATCAGTTTCGGTCGCTGGATCTCGAAAAAGTTAAATCTCTGCTGACCTCGCCGAAGATCGCCGATCTGCGGAATGTCTACGAACCCGACGATATGCGCGAGTTAGGGTTTGAATACGTCGGCGTGGGGCGTTAGTTTTTAATCACTCGGAGGCTCGAACTCGGGTCTCAACACAAAATAACTCTTTCCATGGCACTCACCTCAACAGTACTCGTTACCGGCGGCGCCGGTTTCATCGGCTCGAACCTTGCGGACGAATTGATCAGGCAAGGAGCAAACGTTCGCATCGTCGACAATTTCGCAACCGGCTTTCGTGAAAATCTCGACGAGATCACCGGCGACTTCGAGTTTGTCGAAGCCGACGTTGCGGACAAGGACGCGATGACGAAGGCCGTCGCTGGCGTCGAGATCGTCTTTCATCAGGCGGCTCTCCCGAGTGTTCCGAGATCGGTCGAGAATCCGCTGGAGACTCACGAGGCATGTGTGAACGGCACGTTCAATCTGCTATCGGCGGCTAAAGAAGCTGGTGTGAAGCGCGTAGTATACGCCGCGTCGAGCTCGGCTTACGGCGATCAGCAGACCTTGCCCAAGACCGAAACGATGGCTCCGGAGCCGCTGTCGCCTTATGCGGCGGCAAAGCTGACCGGTGAATACTATTGCCGCGTTTTTTCGCAGGTATACGGCCTCGACACTTATTCGCTGCGCTACTTCAACGTTTTCGGGCCGCGGCAAAATCCATCATCGCAGTACTCTGGAGTTATCTCCCGATTCATCGATGCCTACATGAAGGGTGAATCGCCGGTCATCTACGGTGACGGGCTGCAGTCTCGCGACTTCACCTACATCGACAACGTTGTCGATGCCAATATCCGGGCGGCTCAGGCAACCAGCGGGAGCGGACAGGTGATGAACGTCGCGAACGGCGAGCGGATCTCACTGCTTGATCTTGCCGAGGTAATGAAAAAAGTTACGGGAAGAGACGATCTCGCGATCGACTTTCAGCCGGAACGAAAAGGCGACGTGAAACATTCGCAGGCGGACAACAGCCGCGCGAAGGAATGGCTAGGTTATCAACGGCTAGTGGATTTGGAAGAAGGTATCAGCCGCACGATTGACTGGTGGAAGAAAAGCCGATTTGCAAAGTAAGTCTACTTCGCCGAAAAGACCGCGTCGTCGATCTTGGAGTTGATCAAAATATCTTTAGCTTTAAAGCTTGCGTAGGCCGTGATCGGCCCTAGATCGAATCGCTGGGAGTATCGCTCGGGAACGGATATACCATCGACAACCTTGTATTTGTCTACTTCTATCGAGGTTGAGAAAGTGCGGCCGTTCATTTCGTAAGCAGATTCGTAGGAACTTATCAGGCCCGTCTTTTCGTCGATGTAAAAATCCGTATAGAAACCATCGGGTGCAGTAAGGCGAAATCCCTTCCCTTTTTTCTTTCCCGAAACCTGACTAACCAGATAGCCGTCGTCGCCATAGCGCGGCAACATCGGGAAGCCCAGGCTTGTGACCGGCGGAAGTGTGATGCCGTTGATCGACGAGACGGTGTTGGTGCCGTCGAAGGTCTGCTTGATCGACTGAAACGCTGTCTGGATATCCAGCACGTATTTCTCACCGGAAATGACAGTCGAAAATCCGCCCGGCAGCGATTGTGTTTGCACCGTCACATCGACGCCGCCCTTAACGACCAGTGTCTTTATACCTTTTAGCTTCGTTCCGCCGTGGGCTTCGAAAGCTTGTTTCGCGTTGGCAGCCGCCTCTAACAGCGGCTTTGTGCCTTTGGTGAATTCCTCTTTCTGTGCGTCGATCGAAAACATAGCGAAAGCGACGATTATCGCGACATATAAAAACTTCATTCTCATCAGCCTCACAAAATGGGCGAAGGATCTAAAACCTTCGCCCGATTTCAATCACCGTATTGTATATCGAACCAAGGCTACCAGCTAAACCTTGCCTGAAGTTCGATGCGGCGATTTGCCGCGCCGCCACCGCCGAAGTTGCCGCCGCCGCCCGGGCCAAAGCCGCCGAAGAAGCCGCCACCGGTCGATGTGTATTCGCCAAACCGGCTCGACGATAAATTACTCACCGGTGCCGCAAAATTCACCTTATTCAAAATGTTGTTGAAGTTAACACTGAGCGTCAGGTTATAGGGCTTGCGTTCGTTGCCGCCAAAGAATCCGCCCGGACCTCCGCCCATTCGACCGCCTCCACCGCCAGGACCACTGCCGCCGGGACCACGTCCGCCGACGCCAGCGATACCGCCCGCCCCGGGGCCGCCAGCCTGCCCGCCCGTATTTGCCGCAGACGACCGGCCCTCGGTCTTGCCGAAGCCAAACGTCTTGCTCACGCGAAGGTTTGCGTTGAAAGCCTGAGGCGCTCTGCCAAAGTTCCGGGGAATGATCTCGCTAGGGTCATATTCCGAAACGTCACAGTACGAATACGTCAGCCCCAGTTCACTACATCGAGCGCCTAGCTGAGCGAAGGTCGGACGCTCCGTAAACTGTCGGTCGCCATTAGTATCGATGCCGGTCGTGATATTGAAGGCTCGACCAGAGTTATAGGTGATGAACGGACTCATCGATACTTGCCACGGCAAGTTGAAATTGCCGCCGACCACGAAGCTGTGACGAGTGTCGAAGCTCGCCCGGCCAAACTCATCGGATAGATCGTAGGTATACGCCGGGAATCCACCATCGGTGTCACTGTCAGTAAAGCCGAGGCTGTAGTTCCCAAATAACGAGAATCGTTGGCTAAAATTCGACCGCAGGTTAAAGTTCAGGCGATCCATCTTCATCGTTCCGTTCGAAACCCATTCGTAAATCGGGCCGCTCTCTGGAAACGGCACGGGAGCTCCCGCACAGCTGGCCTGCGACGGGCAGATAGGTGCGTTGACGTTTATCTGACGAATAATATTGTTCGTCTGAGACTTTACGTAAGTCGCGGCGAAAACCGTGCGGCCCGGAAGTTGCCGCTCGTACGAGATCGCGCCTTGATAAGTCACCGGAACGCGAAGGTCGTCCGAGACCCTACGAACAATATTGGTCTGCGGAAGAGCCGCCTGAATATCGGCGACTGACGGAATATTCGTCACGCCGTTGACTGTGAAGATCGGCTGGGAGAGAAGATCAAGGGCGGCGACTCGCCGTGCCGCGTCCGCCTCATTGGCGGTAATTACGAGGTTCAACTGTTCAGTACCGTTAAAACGCAGAGCCGTGAGCGTGTTGTTTTCGCTAAATCGGTCGTAGAAGACGCCGAATCCTCCCCGAATAACCGTTTTTGGCGAGCGGGCTCCGCCGGCTCCCGGCGACCACGCGATCGCGAACCGCGGTGCGAAATTCGAATTGTTACTGATGTTCGTCTGGTTCTCGTAGCGAAGCCCGGCGCTGAGTGTCAGGCTCGGGTTGATACGCCAGTCGTCGGTGAAGAACAAACTGTAATCGGTTCGCGAGACGCTCTGCTCGGGGTTACCGACGGTTATCGAATACTGGATAGGGTAATAACGATTGTCGGTCAAGCCTAGGATAGTTCCTCTATACTGGGCAATAGGAGTTAAGCCGGGCGTAACGATTACGCAGGGAGGATCGTCAGGGCTATTGTTTTCATCGCCCGGACAAGTTGGACGATTCCAAATGTCCGGAGCACCAGCAAACGTAAAGCTTCCACCAAATCCGCTCTCCGAACGATCGGTAAGCGAGTTTCGACGAACGCGTGCTCCGAACTTAACGGAATGGCTTGCGCCAAGCGTTGTCGTCGTATAGTTCTGGATCTCCCACGAGTTTCCTTTGCTAAAAGAATCACCGATCGTGGCTCCGCCGCCTGAGAAAGCATCCGAGACGTTTATGGCCGGGATAGAGTTATCGCCAAATCGTGAATTCTTTTCCCAGTCCATTTCGAAACGCGTCTCGTTGACCGTCGTCGGATTGACGATCATCGTCTCGGTGATACGAAATTCGTGTTCCCAATTCGACGATTCAGACGCACGCGAGGGCAACGTGATCCCGCCGATTCCCTGGTTCTCCGATTTGCCACGCGAATAGCTGTAACGGGCGACGAGCGTGTTGTTATCGTTGATCGCGTAATCGAACCGCGGGCTGATCGAGAACCGCTCGTTCGGAAGCTGAAATTCCTGCTGAAAAGGGACCGCATTAAGGTTAGAGTCGAGAATCAAAGCGTTTACTACTGAATTCGAATCGTTCGTTCGCTGATTCACGTCGACAAAGAATGAAGACTTCCCTTTCACGACCGGACCGGAAAAGTTGCCGCCGAAAGCACGGGTCTGGCTCGGTGCCCGGTTAAGAGCAAAGGGGTTGCGAGAGTTAAGACTCTCGTCGTTGAAATTTGCCTGAACATTACCGCGAAACTTATCGGAACCGGGACGGGTAAGTATCTCGATACGCCCGAAACCGAGCCGATCGTATTCCGCCGAGAAAGGATTCTGGTTGATACGGACTTCACGGATCGCTTCTTTCGGCGGAAGGCGGCCGCCCGTGAATCCATCGATGTAGATCTGTCCACCGTTGGGGCCGGCAGAGGCTCCCGCGAGAGCCTGTAAAGCCGCCTCTAGTTCGTCCGGATCGTCCGGCAGCGCATCGAGTTCTTTTTCTCCGAGAACGGTCGCTCCAGCGTTGTTGTTGGGGTCAGTGGAAACCGTATTCGAGCTGTTAACATCAACCACCTCTTCCTGCGCCTCAACTGTGAGCGGAACCGTAAGCTCGGCACGCTGGCCGGCAGTAACTACGACCTCGGCGTTTTCGTAGAGTGCAAAGTTGGCAGCTTTTATCTTCACCGTATACGTGCCCGCAGCCAGTCCTGTAACTGCAAATTCACCTCGCTGGTTTGACGTCGCCGTCTTTTCTTTTCCATCAGCCGCGACGACCGTCACGCTCGCACCGGTAACGACCGCACCGAGCGTATCCTGAACCGTACCGCCGATACTGCCGTTCGTTTGGCCGAACACAAGCGGCGTCAGTCCAAGCGAAAGCGCCAAAGCCAATATGGAAAGTCTTAATGATCTCATCGTATTAGTCCTGTTTTTATCGGTGATTCAATAAATTTCAGCGAATCGCCGGGGTTTATAAATCTTTTATCTAAAAATCAAATCCATCGAGGCCGGGAATCGAGAAAGATTGACCGCCTGCTCCTCTTCGGCCGCCCTGTGCCGCTGCTTGAGCCTGTGCGGCCTGTAGGAAAGGTCCTACTCCCGCCAAGAGCTTGATCGCATTGATCTTCGACCCACTGCCGTTCTTCGAACTGGAAACCGCGATAACGTCGCCCGGCTTGAGATCCGCGATCGAGATAACGGGAAAGCGTTCGAACATATCGTCGATGCCGCCGCGTCCCGCTGGCCCGCCGCCCATTCCTCTTCCCGGACCGCCTGGGCCACCCGGACCCGCTCCGGCTGGACGCAGTCCGCCGCCTGCGGGAGCTCCACCACCCGCCGGACGTATTCCACCCTGTCCCGGCTGAACACCTGCTCCGCCCATTGCAGCCATTCCCGCCATTCGCTGAGCCATCTCTTCCGGAAATCGCTTAACGGCAGAGTTGGGCGTGATCGCGACTGTGATATCGATGTTAGTTCCCGCTTGGGTAACGACAACCTCATTAGTAGCCGCATCGACAGATTTCACGGTGCCGGCGACCGTTTGAAACGCTCCCGTTAGGACTTCCTCGGCGGTAAACGCGGTTCCATCGGCGTTGCGATCACCGACGGCCCTGAGCATGTCGCCCTGCTTGATGTCGGAGATTGTGCTTTCGACGGCTTCGTTATATTTGACCGAATCCTGCTTGTAACGCTTGAACATCGCGTCACTCTTGGGCGTTACCACAACCGAAGTAGTGTTCATCAACCCGCGCACCTCGATCGTCACTTTATTCGTCGCCGGGTCGACCGACGCGACGCGTCCGCTGATCCCGCGGGTCGCCCATCGTTCCGTTTCCTTCGCGTTCTTCTGCGCGATGTCAGACTTAGACATCAAATAGACCGCGCGTGCCGGAAGAACTTTCTTGTCTTCGCCGAAAACGCCCGTCACCATCAGCTTGTCGCCCTGCGAAATGTCTGAAAGCTGAGCCGCTACTGCCGCCTTCAAAACCGGATTCTCGGGCGGTACGCGTTTGAACGCCGTCGCGGACGAAAGAGCGGCTTCTACATCGCCATCTTTCGTCTTAATAACGATCTTTGCGTCGCTGACCGAAACCACATCGCCAGTCACAACCGATGGTTTTGGACTAACTTGGGCAAACAGCCCGGAAACGACTCCGAGAGCCAGAATTATAGCGAGTGAAAAAGTTGATCTTGCCATGACCGTTTATAAGGTGAACCGCTTGTAGATTTACGCTTTGGGCAGCCAAAAGTTGCCCAAATCTGTAAGACGTAGATTCTATCTCACAGGTTTGACCGATTCTGTAAAGATTTGTAAGAAAACGTGTTGTCGCGTCAAGCGGGACGAACGGAGGTATTGTTGCGTGCAGTTATGACCAATCCGGTGCCGGCGGCAAAAACGGTAAGGACGCCGAAGATCCAGAGATACGGAAGCGAGAGCAAAATCGTCCAGACGATGACGCCGATCAGGATGGCTATGGTCTCGTTGGACTTGTAGCCAGGAAGGAGATGTTTTTGAATGTATTTGCCCACGCTAAGCTGCAGCGTAACGCGTCCGAAAAGGTAGGCGAGCATTAAAAGTCCGACCACCATCAGCCACACGATCACGCTTAGATACTCCGGCAAGGCTGTAGAAACGGTGGTGACTAGTAGAAGCGACGCGATCAGCCCTGCCAGACCAACTGCGGCAATTTTCGTGGGCGTGAGTTTTGTCCTTGCGATCGCACGGCTAACGGCACCGGGAGCGATCGTAATGAACCCAAGCGTGACGACGAACCAAAAGAGCGCGGACAAGACGCGCTGAGCAAAGAAGGTCGGGGTCAAAGACGGCGATAATATAGATTCGGGGTTGCGGCCAAGCTCGCGGAGTTCGTCTTCCAAGATGCCGAATACGATGGTCTCTTTACCAGCCGTTCGTAACGGCTGCTGGCTATCCGGTTTATAAGCACCGCCGATCACGATCACGTCACCGCCGATGAACGCTCCTTCTTTCTGAGAGATCGTTCCACCGATAACGCCCACGTCACCCGATACATTGCCCTCGATCACAACATCGCCGCCGAACACAAAAACATCCTTCGCTGACTGTTTCACGACAACCGTCTTAGCGACCGCGATCACCGACATTTCGGGGCTGTCATTGACCTGGAGATCTTCGTTATCCGTCGAGGTTGTGAATGAGGCGGAAGCCAGTGCGACGGCGGAGAGAAGAAGAACGACCGCTGCGGCAATGATCGTTCGGAACAAGGCACGACCAAACGCATCGGTAAATCTGAGTTGGATCGTTTCTATCTGCGGCAACGCAATTAAGTCCCCGGGGTTCGAAAATACCGCTTCAGTGAGCGAGATCCTATGTAGATCATCAGCACAACGGCGAAGCATACCGCTATATACGCAAGCGCCGTCCCAAAGGTTTGCGTTTGTAACACCGAACGGAGGATCGCACCGACGGCATAAGCGAAATCGCCTAGAACCTGGAGCCCAGCGGCACCGAGAGCGAAGATCTTTTCGAATACGATAGAGACCGGCGAGAAGACGCCCGCGAGGCTTCCGACCGCAGCCGCAGCAATCACGAGCAGACCGGCCGCAACGATAAAAGCCGTCGATCGCTCTCGGCGGTCGCGTAGGCCGGAGACCTTGCTTTCCGCATTGATCACGACGGTTTTTGTAAAATTCGGAGGTAATTCGATCGGAATTTCGCGTTCAAGCGTGTCCGAGAGGGCAATAAGAAAGCCCTTCTGATCGTTGAGTTCGCGGCGGCAAATCTCGCATGCCTCCATATGTCGTTCGAGCGCATTCTCGACGTCCATACCAAGTTCACCGTCAATGTAGGCGGCGATCTCTTCAGCGGGACACTCGAACACAAACTTTGAAGGCGAATCTTTCACGTGCTTCAAGTTTGCTTGAAAGTTTTGATGGAGTCTAGATTCCGGTAAATCCGCGATCGAGAAACATGGTTCTCATCATCTCGCGGGCACGGAAAAGGCGGTTCTTGACGGTTCCCAGTGGAAGCCTCGTGACGTCGGCGATCTCATCGTAACTGAGGTCCTGAGCGTGTCTCAGGAGGATAAGTTCGCGATATGCGGCCGGCAGACACCTTACGACCTTGTCGATCTCAACCCGCCATTCGCTCCGCTCCCTGTCCTTTTCGGGCGATGGGTTCGGACTTTCAAGCTGGAGTTGATACGTCCCGTCTGGCGATTCGGTTTCGAGGCTTTGCTGTACCGCCGGATTGCGTCGCATATGATCGATCGCGGCGTTGTGGGCAATGCGATAGATCCAGGTGGAGAATTTGTACTCGGAGCTGTATTTGGTGAGCGAGTTGTAAACCTTGATGAAGACTTCCTGCGACACGTCGAGCGCGGAATCATAATCGCCAAGCATTCGGAAAACGTAGCCTGTAATAGGCCGCTGATATCGACGAACAAGTTCTTCGAATCCGTCTTCACGGCCCGCAATGGCCTTGCCGACCAGTTCGAGGTCGGTCAGGGCGGCGTGATCTTTGAATGCAAGGGCTGCAGTCGGCATGCGATCAAGGGTCTGTACGCCATTCTGTACCGGTTTGTTCGCCCAGCGCAATAGGGTTTCTGTAAAGATTCGTAAACGAAAACGGCTCGTCCCAATGGACGAACCGTTTATCCCAATTTCATGAAAATTCTTACGCTATTTCCAGCCGAACGCCGCTAATCCGGCGGGTGCGGCGAGGTCGTCGAAGCTGAGCGAGCCGACGGGGAGGCTTAGCCCGACCTCCTCGGATCTGACTATCGCGAGGGTTCGGCCAAAGGCTTCGGTTGAGATGGCTCGGATCTTTTCAGGGACGAGGTCGCGGCCGATGAGCAGTAGTCGGCTTAGGAGGTTACCTCCGTGAGCATCCGAAAAACGGTCGTTGTAGAACATCAAAAGGCGATATACCTCGTCATCTATCTCACTCGACGCACACGTCACCGAGCGGACTACGCTCGGTTCGTTGCCGCGAAGCAAGACCGCCGTGAAGCCGTCACCTTGCGAGCTGATAAGCAGCGAATCCATCGCCGAGGGTTCATTTAGCAGCCAGCGAGTTTCAGCAACTGCCCGCGGCAGGATCAAGCCCGCTTTCCAGCCAAACTGCTCGAATGCGGTCTCATACTCATCGATCACTGAGAGCTTTACGGCTGTCGCGAAATATCGCTGCTTTCCTTCGCGATCGTTAGAGATCTGATAACGAGTAATGCGAAGCTGGCTGGCCGGGGCACCGAAGCTCTGCTCCGCCTTCCATTCAAGCACTTCGTCGAGTTGACCCTTCCCTGCGTTGTCTAGCGTGAGGATCGCAGACCGAGCCGTGCTGCTCGGCAATGAGACCGACCAGCTTTTCTGGCTCATCAGGCCTGCGTTCACCACCGCTTCTTCAAGTATCGTCTGAAATTCGGCGACTGACGCAATATTTCGGTCGGTGAAGCTCGGTGTTATCAGGCCTTTTGGAAGTTCGACAGTCGCGGCGCGATCTACCCCAAATCGTCCGCGGCCTTCACGCCGGAGCTGAAGTGCAGATATCGCGTTTTGCTCGATGCCGATGGCAGACTTTGGATAATTGGGTTGAGTGAGGAAATCAAACATCAGATCAATATTCCGAGTACGCCTTGCCTTCGCTGTCATGCCCTTCGGCAATACTTTTCACGTCTTTTAGTCCACCTTCGCCATCAGGATTCAATGTATCTTCTCCCATTTCCGATTTCCACTCGGCACGTTCGAGGATCGGGTCGATCGGCATCTCGCGCAGATATTTCGCCTCGACAAGCGAATCGAGCGACGGCGGAAACTTACCCTTGTCCGAAGCGTATTGATCTATCGCCTTTCTCATCTGCCAAAGATTTTCTTTTAACACCGTTTCTTTAGCGTATTGAACGGACCGCTGATAGGTCGGCAACGCCACTGATAAAAGGATGATCAGGATGAACATCGCGATCATCAATTCGAGCAGCGAGAATCCTTTCGCCTGGCGAAGCTTACCAATCACTATACTTCTCTCCATTCAAGCCTTCTTCATCGGATGCCGAACGAACGTCAAAAACATTTATCTGGTCCCAACTCGAGTCCGCTTCCTGATAAGACGATCGCAACTGCCAATTCGATTCGCCGGTCATCGGGTCGACCGGCAGTTCTCGAAGATAAACCTTGATGATCTCTTCGTTATTGTTGATGTCCGTAGCGTTGATGTCGTCTCCGCTGATCCCACGGCCGCCGGTCAGGTTTATCCCGCGAGATCGAACCCGAACTCCGTTGACGAGAGTCTCAAGATCAGGAGGAAGGCGGTCGAGATTTTCAGTGTCGAATATTGTGCAGTCATCGACGACGACGCGGCTTCGAGGATCAGATGGAGCATCGACGCCGCGGCCACGGCCGATCGGATTGCCGGTCGTAATCGCTCCCTGCGGGCAAGCCCCGACGGTATCGCGTTTGAATTCGTCGATGGCGGCACGGATCTGCCTCAGCGTTTCGCGGAGCCGCAGCTCTTTCTGACGCTTGATGGCATTCTGCGTGAGCGGGATCGTGCCGACGACGAGGACGGAAAGAACAGCGAGAGTCACTACCAGCTCGAAAAGCGTAAAGCCTTCGCTTTTTCGGCAACGCATTACAGATCGCAGTTTTTCGAGTCCAAACAACTTCAAGATTCGAATATCGTCCTAAAATTTTGCGACAAAGGTTTTACCTTCCGGAGAGACGAATGTGACGGCCTCACGCTCGATCTCGATCGAAGGTTTGCAATCGCTCAAGGCCTCAACCTCGACGTAAGCTAGAATGCCGAACGAACCCGGAGCGACACCGTTTTCAAGCGAGAGCGACACGAACATCTTGCCGCCCTGGTTCAGATATGGCGTCACGGTCTTCGTTGCATAGAGTTCGCCGAAAACGTCGCCGTATGTGACGTTACGCACCGCGATCTTGCCAGCATCAAACTTCAGCCCTAGCGTCGCTGATCGGAAAACTCCCGAACTCTTCACCATGACCGGAACCATCAGCTTCTCGCCGCGTTTCATTTCCTTAAAGAATGACGGCAGGCTAAGCTCAGCCGACGCAGCCGTAATCGGAGCAGCCTTCGTTTCGGTCGAAGCGTCCAGAGAAAGCGTCTGCTTTGGCTCGACCGCCTTCTGTTCAGGTCCTGTAAAACTCGTATCTGATGTCTGCCGAATGTCGAGCGGCTTAGCGCTTGTATCGATGGGCTTGACGCTCAATCCCGTCGACGCGGCAACGGCAGTCTCAGCAGACTTTTCAGTCGAGGCGTTTGTATTCGCATCGGGCTGAGCTCCGCGAACGTAGCCCGGCGTTGCTGCCTGATCGGGAAGCTGCACGTTCGTGTTCGTCGGAAGACGTCGAGCCATCGCCAACTGTTCGCCGCGCTCTTCCTGAATGATCATCGCTTCAAGCGAACCACTCGTCGGCAAAGCCATACTTCCCGTTGGACGCTCGATCAGATCGTCTGGAAGAATGGCAGGAGCACGGATCACCTTCGGCGTAACGGCGATGACGATATCGACCTGTCGATTATCGCGAGTCGGTGCAGAAAACAGGCGGCCAAGTATCGGGATCAATCCGAGCAAAGGCAGGCCCGATTTACCTCGGCTTTCGACGTCCTGAGCCACACTTGCGAGAAGCAGTGTCCTGTTATTCTGAACACGCGCCGTGCCCTTGATCGTTCGCTCCGAAAAGATAGGGTTGTCCTGCGTTCCGCCCGCGACAACGTCCTTCGATTCGATCTCCATCGCGACCTGCACGTCCTGATTTGGAAACACAATGGGTTTGAATTTCAGCGTTAGGCCAACCTGCTCATAGTTGATCACGTCGGAAACAACTCCGCCGTTGTTCGACGTGTTTGATCCCGTAACGAACTGGGCAGTCCTGACAGGAACTCTTTGCCCTATACGAGCCGAAGAATCCTCATTGTTAAAAGCGTGGATCTGAGTTGAGGCCAAAAGCTTCGTGTTGCCTTTGCTCTGGAAGGCAACAAGATTAGACGTTGGCAGCACGAGCCCAGCCCCGAAGGCACCAGGGATAATGTTGGCAGCGGTGCGTCCGAGATTCCCAAACAACTCATTTCCTCCGAGCCCGACAACGCCCCGCGTTGTTCCACCCAGCGTCGTCAGCTCGGCCCGGTTCCCGATCTGATTTCCAAACTCAAGCAAGTCATTTTTCGACACCTCGTAGATCGCAACATCCATCACGACCTCGGCTCGATCCTTATCGAGCGAACCGATCAGTTTCTCGAAAAGAACAATGTTCTCGGCGGTGTCACGGATCGTGAGGCTGTTGGTCGCCGCATCTTCTACCACGATAGTCTGCGTGCGGCCCGGCTGCGGCGGGATGGCGGTTTGGATGATGGTCTTTACGTCCTTCGGGTTCGCGTTTGCAAGATAAAAGGTTCGAAGAACTAGCTGCTGAAAGTTCGTACGCCTCGTATTCGAAGCTACAAGGATCGTTCGAGGCCCGACCTTTTGAAAGAACAGATTCTCCTGCAGAAATATGTAATCGAGAGCTTTAGCGGCGGTAACATTCTTAAGCTCGATGCGAACGCTGCGGGTTTCAAGCCGAGAATCCGTGTCGAAAAGCACATTCAGTTCAAGGTCCTTAGCCAACTCCTTAACAATGAATGGGAGGTTGACGCCATTAGGAAACGGAATGTCGCGAAGCTTTTCAAACTTCTGCGGCATCTTTGGGTCATCAGCCGGGTTATAGCCGGTCTGCGTATACTTCACGTCAGAATCCGTCCGCGGCTCTTTGCCATTGCCCTTGAGCACGTCTTCCTGCATCCGCACCATTCGGGCCATCTCAGATTTCGCGAGTTCATTGACGGGGTCGAATGCATACGCCTTGCGGAAGTGACTATAGGCAGCGGCATAATCTTTTTGTTCTGCGGCCGTTCGTCCCTTTTTCATGAACATCTGCGAGGCTTCGAAAAGCGATCGCTGAAGATGCAGCTTGTACTCGGGGTTCTTGGGATTTTCGTTCACTGCCTTAGCAAACGCCTCGGCAGCCTTGTCCCACTCCTCAGCAACCTCGTGCTTCATCCCTTCTTTGAAAAACTTTTTGCCATCGCCGTAAGCCAACGCAGCGGTCGGCGAAAGCAAGCAAATTAACAACAGGAAAGAGAGTAGACGAAGAAAAGCTGGTCTGTTCATATGTTTAAGCGACCTGTCGAAGGGAACGTGAAACAAGCTGTTTCCGGCTCATTTCACGAGCTATCGGGCGACAAAGTTCCAAAAAGTATTCCGGATCGAACGTTCCGGCAAGCGCTGCTCTAATTTTCGTCCCAAAGAGCTAAAAAAGCAAGCATTTATCGCATTTCCGGTTGGGCGTCGGGCGTCGACGTTTCGAGCGTCAAACGGTCGAGCGCTCGTCGGCTCATCACGCCGATCACAATGATCAATATAACCGTCGCGGGAATGCCCGCAGCGAGAAACCAGACATCGTTGAAGTTATCAAATGTTAAAACTGACAACCCGGCTCCCAAAAGCACCATCGCTCCGGACCGAGGAAGCATTCCGAGAAAGGTTCCGAGAACGAAAGAGGAAATCGGAACGCGTGCCGCCGCCAGGAAAAAATTAGTGAATGCGAAAGGCATTACTACTGACATTCGAATGAGTGTGATGACGGAAGTCGTCTTAAAGTAGCCTTCATTCGTCAAGGCTCGATGGATGGCGTCTGCCCGGGCATTTCGTTCGGTTAGAGCGGTTAAAGTGTCTCCCGTAAGCCTTAGATTTATGAAATAAGAGACAGTAGCCGAACCAACCACTCCGATGACCATCAACAAAAGGCCGAACCAGAATCCGAATGCCCAGCCGGCAAGGATGCCGATCAGGTTCGTGGGCAGCAAGGCAAGTCCGCAGAAGATCAGAACGCCGGCGACAAATAGAGGAGCCGATACGGCTGGATTTGCCTGCATCCAAATGCCTAGTGGATAACCGACGACCAGTAATGCCGAACTTCCCGCCATCGGCAGGAATGCCGTGATTAATGCCATCGGCGTCAACCGGCCGAAGTCGCGAAACTTCCCCTTTATCTTTTCGAAAAACGTTTTCAAGCTCTTAGCTTAACTTCAAGATCTGTCTCCGCAAATAGTCTAACGCGGCTTGGCTCGCACGCCACCTGACGAGTTCACGATCGCCTGGAAATACGAACTTTACCGATCGCGTACCTTTCGGCCCGGAATAGCCGATATACACCGTGCCCACAGGCTTTTCATCGGTTCCGCCGTCCGGCCCGGCGATGCCAGTAACGGATATCGCGTGATCGGAAACCGAGAGGCCTTTCATCCCGGCAGACATAGCCTCCGCAGTTTCCGCGCTCACTGCACCGTGATCGACCAAGATATTCTCCGCGACACCCAACGCCCGCATCTTAGATCCGTTGGAATAAACGACTGCACCTTCAAGAAAGTATCTCGAAGAACCGGCGACCTCAGTCAGACGCATTCCGATCAATCCGCCGGTGCAGCTTTCCGCAACGGAAAGCGTTTCTCCCCGATCAGCCAGCAATCGGCCGACGACCTCTTCCATCGTCTCGCCATTCGTCGCGAACACGGCGTGGCCCAGTGCATCTGAGATCTTTTCGCTCAGTTCTGCGAGAACCGCATCGGCTTCGTCCGCATCTTCCGACCTTGCCGTTAGATGCACTTCAATCTCGACACGGCTGAATAGTATCGACGTTTCGACGTTCGGGCAGGCTTTGTAGATCGGGGCGATAACCTCGTCAACCGCAGATTCGCCCATACCCGAAACTCTCAGCACGCGATGACTCACGGTCACTCCGCCCGAGTTTTCTTTCAACACCGGCAGCACGAACTCGTCAAACATCGGCCGCATTTCTCGGGGAGGACCGGGAAAGATCGCGAGAAATTTGCCGTCAAGCTTCAATAGCATTCCCACGGCCGAACCGTTCGGATTCGGCAAAACTTCGGCTCCATCGATCACGAATGCCTGCCGCTTGTTGATCTCCGGCATTTCGCGTCCCCATCCGCGAAAACGCTCGCGAAGATCGGCCTCGAGTGGGTTGTGATAGACGAGTTCACGGCCGACGGCACGAGCCGAGATCTGCCGCGTGATGTCGTCTTCGGTGGGGCCGAGTCCGCCGGTGGTGATCACGATGTCCGAACGTTTCAGAGCGTCGCGGATCGTTTCTTCGAGGCGCCCCGCGTCGTCGCCGACGATGGTCTTCAGCCTGACCTCAACACCGATCGAATTTAGTCGTTCGGTGAGCCAAAGGCTGTTCGTGTCGGTTCGCTGCGGCGTGAGAAGCTCGGATCCGATGGCGATGATCTCGGCAGAAAGCATAAATCGTTAGCCCGCGAAATACGCAAAAAGACGCGAAAAATATTGACTTACTTTTAGCGATTTTCGCGTATTTCGCGGCAGAAACTCCTCTAATAGATTTCGACGACCGGCTCGCCCTTGATATTGATATATGCCCGGTACATTCCCTCGGAGTTAAACGAGATGCCCATGTTACCGAATCGATCCATCGCGATCACGCCGCCATCGCCTCCCATTTTCTGGAGCTTTTGTTTGATCACGAGATCGGCGGCGTTTTGGACCGGCAGCGCTCGATACTCCATCTGAGCACACACGTCACGAGCAACACCGATGCGGATAAAGAATTCGCCCCAGCCGGTCGCCGATACGGCACAGGTTTCGTTGTTCGCGTATGTTCCGGCGCCGATGATAGGAGCATCGCCGACCCGGCCATACTTTTTGTTTGTCATGCCGCCTGTCGAAGTTCCCGCGGCGAGATTGCCGTCTTTGTCGAGAGCGACCGCGCCGACCGTCCCGAATCGATTTGCCGGCTCTTCCGACGCCGATTTTTCCGTTTCACGTTTTACTTTTTCCTTCTTCTCAGCTTCTTCCTTAAGGATCTTCTGCAGGGCGTCCCAGCGATGCTGAGTCCAGAAATATTTCGGATCGACGAGCTCGATCTTCTGTTCGGCGGCAAACTTTTCCGCCCCTTCGCCGATCATCATCACGTGCTCGCTCTTCTCCATCACGGCCCGAGCTAGGGTGATCGGGTTCTTCACACGACGTAATCCGGCCACTGCTCCAGCAGTCTGATCCTTGCCGAACATGATCGACGCGTCGAGTTCATTCTTTCCGTCGTTCGTAAAAACCGCGCCCTTTCCGGCATTGAACAAAGGCGAATCCTCAAGGATCTTGATCGCGATCTCGACCGCGTCAAGACTCGATTTACCAGCCTGCAGAGCTTTATATCCGGCAAGAACCGCCTCGCTCAATTTATCGCGAAACTCCTTCTCCTTTTCAGGCGTGAGCGATCCTTTCGAGATCACGCCCGCACCGCCATGAATGATGAATCCAAGACGCGGATTTTGCGGGCTTTGAAGCTGCTGCAGGGACGGGAATCCGGACACTTTCTGCGCCGTCACGATGCCCGAGAGTGGCAGACAGGTGAGTAGAAAAAGGCTTGCGAGTAACTGTTTCATCTCGGATTTCTCAAAAGTGGTCGAGTTTTTCGGATTATCTCACACGAGGTTCGACAAAACTTAGCGACGGTGCGTGATTCGCGATCGAAACTGTTCGTTGAAGACCGGCGATGCGAGCAGTTCCCTTACCTCTTCGACCGCCCAGGGCGAGATATCGGTTTCAGGATCGTCCAGCGAAGCGACGAACTCATCCCAATCGACCCATTTTGTTGCTTCGACCTCGTCAGGATTGCGGTTCGGCTGACGGTCAGCGAATCCGATGAAAACCGGACAGATCTCGTTCTCGACGACGCCGTCCTTCTCGGCACGATATCGAAAATTCGGCAGGGCACACGTCAGATCGATCCCGGTCAGGCCGAGCTCATACTTCATTCGCCGTCTCGCCGCCGCCTCCGTCGCTTCATGCAGCATCACATGTCCACAGCAGGAATTCGACCAGACGCCCGGCCACGTTTTCTTTGACAAAGCCCGCTGCTGCATCAGGAACTCGCCTTTTGAATTGAAAAGAAACACCGAGAATGCACGGTGCAGCTTTGTATCGGAATTGTGACTCGGAAGTTTGTCGCCGGTCGCGATAGGCGTGTTGGATTCGTCAACGAAGACGATCTTATCGTCGAAAGAATAGTGATATTTGAAGTACATCGCGACGACGGCTGCGAACGTCGCTAAACCGATCAACGCCGGAGCAACCAAACCGCCGTGAGCGGCGATCGCCGACCAGAAAAAGACTATGAATATGACGCTAAATGCAAGCGGCATCGGCACCGGCAGCAGCGGCTTGAATCGTGCGACAAGCACTTCGATCAGGACCGCTCCGATAAAGCCACTCACAAGCCATCCACCGAAATTCGACATCGGCACGCCATAAAACCATCCGCCGCCATCGTACTGCCAGAAGCCGAGAAGCACCGCTCCAGGATCAAGCACCACATCAAAGAGTGTAACGATCAAGGTCGTGGCGACGATGCGTGCGGCCGCACCATTGAATAGGTTTGCAGCAACTGCGTACGCTCCGAGGATCAGCGGCGTCCACGCAAACGCGACCGTCCACGGAACGAGCCCGAGAATCCGATGTCCGAGAAGGTCCGAATATCCAAAGTGCCCGTAAGGAAATCCGGTCACTATCGCCGACGCCTCGATCGCGAGCGCATACAAACCGAGGACCCCGACGAATAACATCCCGTCGCGCCAGCCAAGCCACCATCGAACAGCCCAGAAAGACGGCAACGCAAACAACGCCACATTCAACGCCGAAAGATAATGAGACCACGGCGGCAGCTCGACGTTCACCATGAAAAATGCACCGACCGCGAGAAAGACTAGGGCCAGTCCGCTGATGATGATTTGTCTGTTGAACATTAAGCTAATAAGTTAAGAATGGTCCGAACAAACTGAAAAGTGAAAACGAAAAACTGAAAATGATTCCAGCCGTTTTCAGTTCTTCGTTTCCAGTTTTACGTTTTTCGGAGAGTGTAAAATGCCCGAGCTCCGATTCATCATAAATGTCAGCCGGCCTAGATTCTGGATATATGTCTTCGGTCCGTATCTCATCGGCATTGCAGCCGGAGCGTCGGACAAGTTTGATTTTCTTCGGGCTGACACACTTGTTTTCGGACTATATTTTCTGCTGCCGGCGAACCTGCTCATTTACGGCATTAACGACATCTTCGATTGGGAGACCGATCGGCTGAATCCGAAAAAGGCTGAATATGAGATGCTCGTGCGGCCCGAATCGCATCGGCGGCTGGCCATCTGGATAGCGATCCTAAACCTGCCGTTCGTGGTTGCGACTTTTTTCCTCGCATTTCAAGCACTGCCCTCCCTCGCGGGATTTATCTTCTTCTCGGTCTTCTATTCGGCAACGCCGATCAGAGCTAAGACGGTTCCTTTCATCGATTCGCTATTCAACATTCTCTACGTCTTTCCAGCAGGATTCGCTTACCAAATGCTAACTGGAACTTTCCTTCCGCTGAGCATCTTCGCTGCGGCTGGATTATGGACGATGGCGATGCACGCCTATTCCGCTATCCCTGATATCAAGGCCGACGAAGAAGCAGGGTTCTCGACGATCGCAACAGAGATGGGGCCGAACTGGACGCACGGTTTCTGCATGGCCTGCTATTTTCTTGCACTTCTTCTTTGTCTCGATGCAGGTTTTCCGATTCCGGCAATCATCGGCGTGGCTTACCTTTACTTGATGGTTCTCTCTCTCAGGGTCAAAGGCGATATGGGTCTGTTCAGCTTCTATCGACTCTTCCCGATCTTCAACACGATTGCCGGATTTGCTCTCTTCTGGCTGATCGCATGGCCAAAACTCTTCTAAAGCGACGATAGCGGCTCGGCGGACTTAATGCCGTGGACGCGCTTGTAAACCAACTCCGCACTTATCAGACAGATCTGCGTTCCGATTCCCGGATTCGTTCCGGCGCCGACGTAGAATAGATTCTTCACTTTCTTCGAATAATTATTCGGCCGGAAGATCGCCGTTTGCCAAATCGTGTGGGCGAGTCCGAGAGCGGTTCCTTTAAATGCGTTGTAATCGGCGGCGAAGTTGTCGACGGTGTAGATGCGTTTATATTCGATCTTTTCGCGGAGGCCGGTAAGATTCATCTCGCGTTCCACTAAGGCGAGTACTTTGTCGGCGTAAACTTCTTTTTCTTCATCGGCGATCTTCAAGTCGGACGCGATCGGGACCAAAACGAACAGATTCTCCTTTCCCTCGGTAGCGACGGATGGATCGGTGACACTCGGGGCACAGACGTAGAGCGATGGCTCGTCCGGCAGGCATGGGTCTTTATAGATGTCGTCGAAATTCTTTCGCCAATCTTCGCTGAAAAGAAGATTGTGGTGGATGAGGTTCGGCAGCTTTTCGCGGACACCGAGATACATGATGAACGCTGACGGAGCCATCACGCGTTTGTTCCAATATTTCTCACCGTGCGTCCGCCATTTCTCGTCGAGCAGCTTGGTTTCGGTGAAGTGCAGATCGGCGTTCGAGATGACTATGTCGGCTTCGACAAACTCCTTACTTTCGAGCATCACGCCCTTCGTAACGCCGTTTTCGACGACGATCTCGGCAACCGGAGAACTCGTTCGCAGCTTTGCTCCGTTCTTTTCTGCGACTCGTGCGAGCGCCTTTATCAGCTCGTAAAAACCGCCCTGTGGATAGAAAACGCCCTGGTTGAAGTCCATGTGCGACATCAGGTTGTACAAGGCCGGAGCCTCGTACGGCGACGTGCCGAGGAAGACCATCGTATATTCCATCACCTGCTGCAGCTTGCGGGTCTTGAAAAATTTCGACACGAACGAGTGCATCTTCGAAAAGACCGAAAGCTTTTGCCCTTCGGTCATCACGCGGCGGTTGAAGAAGTCGAAGATCGTGTCGTAATTCTTGTACATGAAGTGCTGCGTGGCGACTTCATATTGATATTCGGATTGCTTGAGATACGCGCGTAACTTGTCGGAAGAACCGGGCTCGATCGCGTCGAATGTCGCTCCGTCGATCGCGATGTCGGAGTTGATGTCGAGCGGTTTGTCGTCGTTTGTGAAAAATATGCGGTAAGAAGGAGTAAGCCGCTTGAGATCGAGATGATCTTCGACGCGTTCGCCCATCAGGTTGAAGAAATGTTCGAAAAGATCGGGGGCGAGGTACCATGACGGGCCCATGTCGAACTTGAACCCGTCGGATTCGAAGATATTTGCTCTACCGCCCAAGTTCGCGTTTTTCTCGAGAACCGTAACGTCGTAACCTTTTTTTGCGAATAGCCCTGCCGTTCCCAGGCCGCCGATACCGGCTCCGATCACAACGACCTTTTTATTCATAGACGCCGGCAAGTGCTTTTATTGATAGGTAGATCTTCTGCTGTCGGTTTGTGCGGACGCGGCCCGCGAATACATTGTAGTTCGCCCGTTCGATCTCGCCTAAGATCGCTTTGTAGAGAACGTAAGAAACACGGACGGCAAGCCTGCCTCGCCAATGAAGGAGTTTGATCCCCGGCAATGCTTCGCGATAGATCTGCCGGTTACGCTCGATCTGAAACTTCATGAAGTCGACAAATCTTTCGTCGCGGTTTTGATCAGCAATGTCAGCGTTGGTCAATCCGAATTTTGCGAGTTCGTCCTGCGGCATGTAAACGCGGCCGAGGTCTTCGTAGTCTTCGCGGATGTCACGCAAGAAATTCGTTAGCTGGAATGCATACCCAAGTTTTTTCGCGTATTCGAACGCGTCTTCCGTTGAATAGCCGACGACCCGCGTGACCATCAGCCCGATCACGCCCGCCGAACCGTACATATACTCTTCGAGTTCGCCGTAATTTGCATAGGCGAACTTCGATTCGTCCATGAACATCGAGCGGAGAAACGCCTCGCAGATGTCGTCGGGGATAGAGTATTTACGGAATTGGACGGCGATAAAGTTCAGGACCGGATCTTCGCTCATGCCGTCTTGAACGGCTCGACGCCAAGCGGTCGCCCATTCGTCCAGGCGGGCAACCGCCTCGTCGTGATCTGTAAGATTGGGGTCGTCGACAATCTCGTCCGGGATGCGGGCGAAAGAATAGATAGCGTAGATGCCCTCGCGAACTTCGCGCGGAAAGAACTGCGTGGCAAAATAGAAGCTCGTCCCATATTTTTTGGTAATACGGCGACACTCAGCTAGACCTGACTCATAGAGCCCAAGCCCCGAAACTCGCGTTGCTGGCGATTTCTGCGGTTGAGAAACCACGTTTTACCTTCCCCCTTGTATCCCTTTTTCGACGCGTATAGTCGTTCGGATTCAACGACTTACGAACATCATTCGGTATTTAGAAAATCGCGAACCTTCTTCATATCTTCCCAGACATCTTTTTTCTTGTGCGGATCTCGCAGCAGATATGCGGGATGAAATGTGGGCATCACTTTGACACCGAAATAATCCTGAAAATTACCGCGCAGCTTTGATATCGGCGTTGAAACCTGAAGCAGATTGTGTGCGGCGGTCGCCCCGAGCACGACGATCACCTTCGGCTTGATAACCGCGACCTCGCGCAGAATGAATGGCCGACAGGCGGCGGTCTCATCGGGCTCTGGCTTGCGGTTATCCGGCGGGCGGCAGCGGTTGATATTGCCGATGCAAACCTGCTCGCGTTGGAAACCCATAGCAACGATGATATCCGTCAAAAGCTTACCGGCACGTCCGACAAATGGGAATCCCTGCTCGTCCTCGTCTGCTCCCGGAGCCTCACCGACGAACATCAGATCGGCCTGGAAATTCCCCGTCGTGTGGACGATCTGCTTCCGTCCAAGCTGAGATAACTTGCATCGCGTACAGTTACCGATCTCGGCTCGGATCGATTGGATCGTATCGGTAGTTTCGGCAAGCGTAGGCGAAACATCCAATAGAACCGGCTCTTCGACAGTCTTGGCGGAGATGGATTTCGGCATATCTGAAACTTGTGCGGGCGTTCGAGATCTCAATGACGGCATCGATGCGATCCGCGATCCGCCTCGTTTTGGAGCCTCGGTCGTACGCTTCGGCAATCCGAGATCGGTCGGAGGCGGAGCTTTTTCAAAAGGTACTGGAGTCGCCTGCTGCGCACTATCCACTATCAAATTGTCACTATCCGCTGAAGAAATCGACCACGGACGGTCAGACAACTCGACCGCAAGCGAATCGACGCCAAGCTCCTGCATGAACAGGATCTGCTCGCGGATGTCGGAGATGAGAGTGTTGTTTTCTGACGAATTCTCCATTCAAACGACTGCGCGGCAAGCCCACCTTCCTGACATCATCTTGTTCGGATTTGTTCTTCTGGTTCTGTGGTAATCAGAAAAGCGGGGACCACAGATCAAGATGAACAGGAACAAACAAGATGAGAAAAAGGCGACTATCTAACTCTTTCGTAAACTTAACACTTCATCCAATATCCTATCAGCCATCTCGCGTTTGGACATAAGCGGAAGTTCAGTTTGGCCGAATTTGGAGATGATGGTGGCGATGTTGGTGTCAGTGTTGAATCCGGCTCCTTTGGCGGTGATGTCGTTAGCAACGACGAGATCAAGGTTCTTTTTGCCCATCTTGATCTTGGCGTAGGTGACGACATCGTTGGTTTCAGCGGCGAATCCGATCACAAGTTGGCCGTCTTTACGGCGTTTGGAAACCTCCGACAGGATGTCCGGCGTCTTTTTTAGTTCGAGCGTGAGCGTGTCTTTTCCTTCTTTCTTGATCTTGTTGTCGGCGATGTTAATCGGAGCGTAGTCAGCCACGGCGGCGGCACCAACGAAGACGGTTGCGTTCGGCAGTTCTTCGATAACCGCGTCAAACATCTGTTTAGCCGAGACGCCTTTCTTGATGTTTATTCCTGTCGGCGCTTCGACGGTGATCTGTCCCGTGACGACCGTGACCTCAGCTCCGCGATCCCTCGCCGCCTCCGCCACCGCGAATCCCATCTTGCCCGACGAATGATTCGATATAAACCGTACCGGATCGATCGCCTCGCGCGTTCCGCCGACCGTTATGAGAATGTGCTCGCCGGTTAGGTCTTGTGAGTGCGGAGTGCGGAATGTTGAATGCGAAGTTCCGGTCGGATTCTTATTTCGTGTTTCTTCGTGCGATTTCGTGGTCAACTCGTCTTCATTCCGCACTCCGCGTTCCGCATTCCGCATTAGTTCCATCGCCTGCCGAACAATGTTCTCCACGTCCTCCAACTTCCCGGTGCCGACTGTCTTGCACGCCAGTTCTCCAGACACTGGTTCGACAAATCGCACGCCGTCAGCCTTCAGTCGTTCAATGTTTCGCTGGGTCGAGGGTTGTTCCCACATCGTGGTGTTCATCGCCGGGGCGATTAGGACGGGAGCGGTCGAGGCTAGATAGGTCGATGAAAGAAAATCGTCCGCGATGCCGTTCGCGAACTTTGCGATGATATTCGCCGTCGCTGGCACGATCAGCAGCAGGTC
>CADEGD010000028.1:0-23328 GCA_902826795.1 uncultured Acidobacteriota bacterium
GCTTGCCTACTACGTAAACGTCCATCGCGTCTTCCGGCATCCGGTACTGGTTGTAGTAAACATAAGCACCGCCAAGGAAGATCGTCATCGAGATAACAAAGGGGATTATCGACCAAACGGTTTCCAGCACGATAGAGCCGTGCATCTCCTCCGGCGTCGCGAATTTCTCCGTCTCGCGATAGCGGACCGCGAAGAAGAATACGGCCGCCACGATCGGGATGGTAAAAGCAACGCTTATCAGGATCAGGTAGAAGTAAAGCGCATCTACCTGCCAAGCGAAGCTTGACGCCGCCTCAGGAAATAATGGTACCCATTCACTCGCTAACATAAATTAATTAAAGGGGAAAAGGTCAAAGCTAAAAAGTGAAAATGTTTCAGTTTTCGACTTTTCACTTTTTCACTGTTCCAACTTTTTCACCTTATTCCTGCGCCAAAACACAAATCCCATCAGGCCCATACCGAGCAGCATCGCGATAGCGGTAAGCCGCAGGACACTGAGGATCTGAAAACCGTACTTACCTGACGACGGGTCATAGTGAAAGCAGTAGAGCATCAACTCATCGGCGACACTGCCGACCTTGCTTTCGGCCGATTCCACGATGCCAAGCTTCACGTCACGCGGCGAATAATCGATGCCGTAGAAGTAACGCGACAGCTTGCCTTCGGGCGTGGCGATCATGATCGCACTTCCGTGAGCGAACTGGCTGCTCTTTTCGTCCCAAGCATACTTGAATCCTGTCGCCTGTGTTATGGCATCGATCGACGCCTGCGACCCCGTAAGGAAATGCCATCCATTCTCCGTCCCGGGACGGCCATACCGCTCCATATACGAAGCCTTTTTATTCTTCGCCAGCTCCGGCTTGTCAAATTCTTTGGCGTCGAAGCTGACAGCGACGACGTCGAATTCCTTTCCCGCGTCGAACGAAACACCTTTTAGGGTGCCGGTTAATCCGTTGAGAACCTGATTGCAAAGCATCGGGCACTCGAAATAGACGAGCGTTACGATTACCGGGCGGCCCTTGCCGAAGTAATCACCGAGCTTTACGATCTTGCCGTTCTCATCTTTGAACTCGGCCGAAAGAGGCAGATTCTCGCCGAGCCTCTGTTCGATCCCGACCTTCTTGAGAGGATCGGGGATCCCGTTTGCGGTTCCCTGCGAGGGGTCGTAATACTTGGGCGAATAGAGCGGCGAGTTGTAGTGCTCGTTCTTCTGAGCGGTCGCTAACACCGGGCACAGAGACACAGTGAACGCGATAGCGATCAAAAAGCGGATCGTATTGTTCAGGCGTCTCGTCATATCAGTTATCTCTTTCGGTCGGTCGCTACTCTACCCGAGCTTGCGTCTGAGTACCGGAGCTTCGACTCCGCAAAAAGCTTGTCTGCATCCGCCCCGGATCTAGCCTTCACGTTGCGTTCAAGCAGCATTTTCTTGGCCTCTTCTATCGGTAATGCGGTGACGGCTCCGGTGGCCTTATCCACCATGCCCTTCGACCAAACCTCTTTGTATTGCTTCTCCAACACCCACCATTCGGACTGCGGAGCCTGGAGTTCCAAATTGACCCGGCCGTTCGGGCCATTGACTCCAAAGCCGGGGGCACCTTGAATTCTCGGCTCGGGAGGCAAGCGGTCTTTATCGCTCTGGGCCATCGGGTTGTTCGAGCTTTTCTCTGCCTTCGCATCGGCCTCAAACACATTGAGCAAGGCATACATCAGCCCGAAGGTGATGATAATGAGCGCGAGCAGAAAAACCGCGAACAACACGATCCCCTTAAAGCCGATGATGTTTTGCTCATACGGCTTTTCGAAATCAACGAAAGACTTTTCGTGTTTTGTCGAACCCATAAAATCAGTCCGGAGTATGGAGTTGTCAGTCTGGGAACTCCAGACTCAACACTCGCGACTCGTCTAATGTCCTTGCCCGTGCTCGATGGCCTTTTCGAGGAACGGATCCATCACCGGCACAAGCGGCCGCTTCATCAATTGCCCAAAGAAATACCACAGCCATATGCCGCCGACGGCTATCGGCCCTACAATATCAAGCCAGCTAAAGCTTTGCGACAGGACCAGGCTGCCGCCGTGCTCTGCGATGCGCGGCATCGGGCTGATAAGGAAAAACATGTCCACCAGCCTAATCAGCAGAATGAAGATCGCTATCGACGAGAGCATTCGAATGTTCTTCTTCCAGTCCTGCTTTAGAAGGAACAGAAAAGGGAACGCAAAGTGGAACAGGATCAGGATCATTCCAATCCAGAACCAGCCCGGTGTCATTCGCGTCAGATACCAGCCAGTCTCTTCCGGAATGTTGCCGGAGTAAATGATCAATAGCTGCGAGAAGTTGAAATATGCCCAAACCATCACAAGGGCAAGAATTAATTTGCCAATATCGTGAAGGTGCCGTTTACCGAGTACACGGTTGAACGGTGCCCTGTCACCGAGCCATGCAAGCATCAAAACTGAGAAACAGAACGTGCTTAATGCCCACCCGACCACGAATAGGAGTCCCCAGATGGTCGAAAACCAGTGAGGGTCGAGTGACATTACCCAATCGACGGTGGCGAACGAGATCACGAGAACATAGATGACCATCGTCGGGCCGGAGAACGCTGTCGCCTTGCCGAGCCATCTCGCGGCTTCTTCGTGGTCGGCAGATTTATCCTGATTCGCTGACCAGGTGTTCAGCAGATACACCATAACGCCGAACAGTGCGAAATAGATCAGCCCGCGAATGACCCACCACATCGGCGTTTGATACGCTCCCCGGCCGATGACGGTAAAATCGTCGGGCGGCAGATGGGTCCATTCGTATAGATGCGTGATGCCAAACGCGAGCGGCAGCCACATCAGAAAAACGAGAGGAAGTACGCGGGACGCGGCTTCGACGATGCGGCGAATGACAACGCCCCATGCACCCCCGGTGAGGTATTGCAGCATGGTGACGCCAATGCCGCCGATGGTGATTCCGCCCCAGAAAATGAATCCGAGCAGCCACGAACGCAGGCCTTGCTCAAGGTGAAAATATGTACCCGCGGCCCACACGATTAGGCCGATACCGCCGACGCCGAGGGCGATCGTGCGGAATTTGTTCAACTCGGCAGGAGCGTTATAGTTCTCAGCCATTATTGTCTGGCACCTCCCGCAGGTTGAGTAGCGTTGGCTGCCGGTGCGTTCACCTTCAATGTCTCCGCCGGATCCTGGCTGACCTGAAGGGCCCGGATATAAGAAACGATCGCCCAGCGGTCGGCGGCAGGGATCTGGGCGCCATATCCGTTCATCTTGCCCCAGCCGTTCGAGATCACGTCGAAGAAGTGTCCGACAGGTGCATTGCGAAGGCGGTCGTCGTGATAGGTTGGAGGTGCTCCAAAGCCGCGGCGAACGATCATTCCGTCTCCGGCTCCGACCGGACCGTGGCAGACGATGCAGTAGATGTTGTATCGCTCCTGCCCACGGTCGACGAGTTCTTTGGTAACCGGAATCGGAAATTCATCGATCGCATTCGGGAAGCTCGTGACGATCGTATTGCCGGCAGTATTCGTGGTCGTTTCAACCTGAACGTTCGGGTTCGGATTGTCGATCTTGCCCGTGTAAAACGCCTTGTTCTCTTTTAACAATCCGCGGGCGACCGTTCCTTCTGGAAGATCACGCGACGCGCGGCCGTCCTTAAAGAAGTCGCTTTTCTTGTAGGTCTTGTAACGCGGCTGGTCCTGCATATCGAAGCGAACGCCGCAGCCTGAAGCCAGTAGGCAGAAGGCGGTAAGCAGAAGGCAGCCAATAGCACTATTCTTCGACATCGAACACCTCCTGCGGTTTAAGGCCTTCGAGAAAGCCTTTTGTGTCGTCGTAATCGTAAATTTCATCGGCTGATTCGATCAGCAGGAAAAACTTTTCGCGAGTCGCCAAGGCGAATCGCGGGACGTTGAAAACCGGATGATATGGACGCGGCAAACCATTTAGAAACAGCATTCCGAAAACGGCCGTGAACCCGGCAAGCAGGATCGTCAGCTCATAAGCGGGTGGCACAAACGAGATCCAGCTCAGGTACGGCCGGCCGCCGATGTTCAGAGGATAATCGATGTAATGCACGAACACCTGAAGGCTGATACCGAGTAGCAGCCCCGTTATGCCGCCGAAAAAGACGAGCACGGGCAGAATGCTCCGCTTGATGCCGAGGGCCTCGTCGATATCGTGGATCGGGAACGGCGAGAACGCGTCGGTCTTCCGATAACCGGCGTCGCGCGTAGCGCGAGCGGCGTCGACCAGTTCCGTCGCCGAGTCGAATTCCGCCATCAATCCGTAGAGTTTCTTATCCATAGCAAAATACGCCTTCCTTAGCTTTCCGCATCCTCCTTGTTCGGCGGATCGGTTCGCTCATAGGTGTATTCGACCTCGAGAACGTTCTCTTCAAAATCCTGCTGGTGCCCGTGCACATTCGCTTCGGGCAGCAGCGTCCGCACCTCGAAGATCGAAATTACGGGCAGGAAGCGGACGAAAAGATAAAGCAATGTAAAGAAAAATCCAATCGTTCCGACAAACATCGACCAGTCGAACATCGTCGGCGAATACATCGCCCACGACGACGGCAGGAAGTCGCGGTTCAAACTGGTAACGATGATCACGAAACGCTCGAGCCACATACCGATCGAAACGACGATCGAGATCATGAATAGCCAGAACGGACTTTCGCGGAAACGTTTGAACCAGAGAAGCTGGATCGACAGGCCATTACAGATGATCAGCAGCCAGTAGGACCACCAGTACGGCCCTTCCCAGATGCGGTTCTTCACCATGAAGACTTCGTATTGCGATGACGAATACCAGCCGAAGTAAGCCTCCATCGCATATCCGTATACGACGATCAATCCGGTCGCGAGCATCACCTTGCCCATGTAAACCAGGTGGGTATCGGTGATGAAATCTTTCATGTTGTACCAAACGCGCAGTGGGATACACAGGATCAGCACCATCGCGAATCCGGCAAAGATCGCACCCGCAACAAAGTAAGGCGGGAAGATCGTGGCGTGCCAGCCGGGGACTTGCGACACCGAGAAGTCGAACGACACGATCGAGTGCACTGAAAGCACCAACGGCGTCGAAATACCGGCGAGCAAAAGATATGCAATCTCGTATCGATGCCAGTGACGAGCCGATCCTCGCCAACCCCATGAGAGGGCCGCATAAAAGAATTTGAATACCTTGTTCTTAGCCCGGTCACGCAACGTCGCCAAGTCAGGGATCAGGCCGACATACCAGAAAAGCAGTGAAATGGTCGCGTAAGTCGATACGGCGAAAACGTCCCAAATGAGCGGCGAGCGGAACTGCGGCCAGATTCCCATCGTGTTCGGATAAGGGAACAGCCAATATGCCGCAAGCCACGGTCGGCCCGTGTGAAGCAGCGGGAACATCGCGGCGCAGGCCACGGCAAACAGCGTCATCGCCTCGGCAAAGCGGTTGATGGACGTTCGCCACTTCTGATTAAGAAGCAGAAGGATCGCCGAGATGAGCGTTCCGGCGTGGCCGATGCCGATCCACCAGACGAAATTGATAATGTCGAACGCCCAGCCGACAGGCTGGTTGTTACCCCAGATGCCGATTCCCTTTGCGAGAAGAGTGACGACGGAGAACAAAAGAAGCTGAGCCACCATGAATGATATGCCGAAACCTACAAACCAGTGCCACGGCGTCTTTTTCTTAAGGGTGACGTCACCGATCTTGTCCGAAACGGTGGCGAGTGTGTGCTCGCCTTCGACCATCGGCGGATAGATCTTTTCGTGAATTTGCTTGAGGTCTTTAGCCATTAATGTGCGTCACCTCCGGCAGTTTTCTCACCTTCTTTTTTCTCCTTAGGGGCGTGCGACTTCGGCACTACCAAGGGCTTGTAATCGGGCATTTCCTTGTTCTGATTCTTCAACCCGGCTAAGTAAGTGGTACGCGGCTGGGTATTCAATTCGTTCAGAAGCCTGTAGTCGCGATGGTCTTTTTTTGCGGCCGCGATCTTGCTAACCGGATCGTTGGCGTCACCAAATACGATCGCGTTCGTCGGGCAAGCTGCCTGACAAGCGGTCACGATCTCTCCGTCTCGAACTCGGCGTCCGTCTTTCTCGGCCTCGATCCGGGCTGCGGCAATACGCTGCGTACAATACGTGCACTTCTCCATCACGCCGCGGCTGCGGATCGAAACTTCCGGATTGCGAAGAAGTTTGTACTGTGGAGTGTTCCAATCCTGATAAAGCAGGAAGTTGAAGCGGCGAACTTTGTAGGGGCAGTTGTTCGAGCAATAACGGGTTCCGACACATCGGTTGTAGACCATGTCGTTCAGGCCTTCAGGATTGTGGACGGTCGCCGTTACCGGGCAAACGACTTCGCACGGTGCCTGCTCGCACTGCATACAAGGCAGCGGTTGAAATGCGACGCCACCCGGGTTGTTCACATCCGTGCCCGAGTAGTAAGCGTCGACGCGGAGCCAATGCATCTCGCGGCTCTTCTCGACCTGCTCCTTGCCGACGACGGGAATGTTGTTCTCAGCCTGGCAAGCTACGACGCAGGCGTTACAGCCGACGCATGAGTTCAGATCGATCGACATCGCCCACTTGTGGTTGTTCTTGTACCACTCCTGATAAACGTCAGTGCCGGTCGCCGTGTCGTACATCGTCTTGCCGTATTCATCCGGCTGATGTCCGACGCTCGGGTCTTTCAGGTATACGTCAAGATCGAGGGTGCGAAGGATGTCGCGGCCCTCCATGTTGAAGTGGATCTGCGTAGACGCGATCTGCGTTTTCTCGCCGGTCTTATCGATCTGGCCGAAACCGAAGCTCATCGCGTCGGACCGCTGCACGTCGAAAGCGCTGTAGCCGAGGCCGGTACCGATCTTGCCGGCGCGCTTGCGGCCGTAACCGGTGAAGATGGTCACGACGTCGTCAGGCTGTCCGGGCGAGATCCAAACGGGAACCGGCTTCTCGATCTTGCCGCCCTGATAGGTGAGCGTGACGAGATCCGAAGCCATATTGTTGCCGTGCGTGTTGATGAACGCGGTTCCGCGTTCACCGCCGGAGATCTCGTCCGGATCGTTTCCGCGATTGAGGTTGAGCCTCGCGGCGGTCGCCGGGCTAACCAACGCAACGTTGTCCCACGTGATCTTGGTGATCGGATTCGGCAGCTCTTGCAGCCATCCGTTATTCGCGAAGCGGCCGTCGTAGACGGAAGGATCAGGAAGAATCGTGATCTCAAGCGAACCAGAGGCCGGAGTTGCCGGTGCCTGTTGACTAAGAAAAGCCGTATTTGCCGAAAGCGTTTTCGCGGGCAGAGCAGTGTTCGCAACATGCCCATCGTGAACGGCCTTGCGCCAGTTATCTTCGAAGGTTCTCGGCCCAGCACTTGCCGGTGCCGACGCATTCGCAGCGGGCGAAGATGCGGGACTCGGGGATGTCGTAACCGTCGAATTCGACTCTGCGGACGGACTCGGCGACGCGGATGCAGTACGGGCCGCCGCTGGAGCAGCCGCAATGTTTTGGGCCTGCCAGTATTCCTTTACAACGTCGTAATCGCGCTTGTCGTAGTTCTCCTTAAAAAATAGCTGAACGACTTCATGCGCGGAGCGGCTGTCATAGATCGGCTGTATCAGGGGCTGTACGATGGTCGCGGTGCCGTCATAGGCTCGACCGTCGGTCCAGGCTTCGAGATAGTGTTTCTCCGACAGGTGCCAGTGGCAGTATTCGGACGTTTCGTCCACATGTTGACTCAGGTGAATGCGCGTGCCGATCTTGTCCAAGCGGTCTGCGCTCAACTTGAGGTCGGCGGGCGTGTTGTAGACCGGATTGCCGCCCAACATCACAAGCGTCGAAACCCTGCCGGCATCGATATCAGTGATCAACTCTCGAAGCTGTTCGGCCTGCGTTTTTTCGTAAGGCGACGTGGTGTCGGTATAGACCACGGTCTGTCCGACATTGCCCAATGCTCCGTTGATTGCATGAGCGATCGCGTGAACCGCAGGAGGCTGATTGTCGCCAACCACGACCAGCGACTTGCCGCGGAACGCCGCGAGGTCTTTCGCCATTGCCGCGATCCACGCGGGATTGACCGTGTTCGTCGACGCAACTCCACCGACGCCCACTGCAGCGGCGACCGCCTTCGCGATCTCTAGCATCTGACTCGGCTTCACGGCGAGACGGTGATCCGCCTTTGCTCCTGTAAGCGTCTGAGTCGTCTCGATGGCATAAAGACGGCAGATATCCGTCGCACCTTCCTTCAACTCGCGGGCCTTGGCGAAATCCTTCGCGTATCGAACATTGAATCCTGAGAACAGGTCGGCATCGAGCGAAAGGATACGCTGAGCATTTTCAAGTCTGTAGACCGTATTCGCCGGTGATCCGAACGCGAGTCTCGCTCCGGCGATCGCATTGTCCTTATTTATCGGCTCGTATTGATACCAGCGGGCATTCGGCATCTCTGCCGAAAGCCGTCGAAATTGGTCCTGCAAGGTCGGTGACGAAACCGTCTCAGTAAGAAATCGAATACCAGCGCCGCCGTTAGTAGCCGAAGAATCGACAATCGTTCGAACCGCCTTAACAAAATCCTGCCAGCTCTTGGGCGAACCGCGATACAGCGTTTCCTGCGAGCGGTCCGGATCGTACATGTCCAAAAGCGAGGCCTGAGCGTAAATATCTGTAGCACCTAGGCTTCCGGGATGTTCAGGATTTCCTTCGACTTTTATCGGACGCCCATCGAACGACTTAGCCAGTAATCCGGTTGCGACGCCGCCGAGCGTCATCGCAGTAGCAAAAAACAGGGGCTTACCGGGAATCATGTCTTCCGGCTGAATCACATAAGGAACGATCTTTTCGGCCGGCTGGATAACGCATCCGGAAAGGCCGGCGAGAGCAAGCGAAGCTCCCATGACCTTAACGAAGTTCCTGCGCGTGAGCGACGGGTCCCAATTCTCGACATTCACCGGGAACTCGCCCTTGATCTTGTCTTCAAACTCAGGCGAACCGGCGAATTCTTCAACGCTTCGCCAATACTGTTTACCGCTCTGCGAAAGGATCATTTCACGCGATTGCGCAAAACCTTTTTTGCTTTCCGAACTCGGCATCGTAATTAATGATTCCTCTTCTAAACTCTTATCGATGACAGATCGAACAGCTCGTCATCATTTCTTTGCTGCGAATCTTATATTTCTCTTTAAGTGCGACCCGATCCGCCATTTCAAGATCCCCGTCTTTCCACTTCATGTTGTAGATCTCGGATTTCGGACGAATGAACTTCTCCGGCTCGCGGTGGCAAGCGAGACACCATTCCATTTGGAGCGTGTTCTGCTGGTAAACCGCCGGCATGTTGTCGATCTGGCCGTGGCAGGTAGAGCAACCGACACCTTTTGCTACGTGAATGCTGTGATTGAAATAGGAATATTCGGGAAGGTCGTGAATGCGTTCCCATTCGATCGGCTTATTGTCGCGGTAGCTGGCCCTTACTGGTTCGAGATATGGGCTGTCCGCCCAGATCTGGCTGTGACAGTTCATGCAGGTTTGAGTCGGCGGAATGCCCGCCGAGGCCGCCGTCTCGACCGACGTGTGACAATATCGGCAATCGATGCCGTCGTCACCCACGTGATGTTTATGGCTGAACTGAACCGGCTGCTGCTTTTCCACGTAGCGGCCCGTCAGGTATGACGAGCGGGCAACTTGCGTGTAGACGTAAAACGCCGTACCAGCGAGTACAACGCCCAGGATCATACTTATCCGGGCGATGTTGTTTGCACTCTTATGGAAAAATTGTGCCATCTTTAAATCCCCTCGAACCGAGCCGCGAAGCAACTAGAAATCGACGCCTCCCTGGTTTCGGAATTTCGAAACGAGGGCAGACAGCGTCGGATCTGTAATTAAATTCTTGAAGAACTACTGTAAAACTGCCTCTAATTCTACTAGATGTTTCGAATTCCGCAAATTCTCTACACCAGAAATGTAATCTTTAGAGATACTTACAAGCAATCTCGGCGCTGATTAGGAAAACTTCTTTACCTTAGAAGAAAGGTGATCAGGTCAGCGGCGTCCGCTCGCGATGAGACACGCCCCGATCGCCGCCGCGTTTTCGCCAACCGAGCCTACCAATATCTTCGTCTGCTCAAAGGCTCGCGTGAACGAAAGCTCCTTCGCCCGACCGGAGATCGCTTCGACGATAACCTCTCCGGCTCCCGTAATATCTCCGCCGACAACGATCGTCTCGACATTGAGCAGGTTGATCACGTTGGCTATCGCAGTACCAACATAAGTTCCGGTACGCTCAAGCATTAGTTTGGCAAACTCGTCGCCTTCCTCAACGGCCTTGATTATTTCGGCAATTCCGATCCGCTCCTCAGGAAGTTTACCTAGCGACGATGTGCTGTCTCGGTTAAACCGGCTGCGAGTACGGCGTACGATATTTGCGGTCGAGGCGACATCTTCGAGCCTCGTTCCTTCGGCATCGATCGCGATGTAGCCGAACTCTCCGGCAAATCCGCCGAAGCCGTCCCAAAGTTTACCGTTAAGGATGAAGGCTCCGCCCACGCCTTCGCCGATGGTCGCATAAAACATGCTCGAACTTCCCTTTCCGGCGCCCATCGCATACTCAGCGATCGCGGCTGCATTAGCGTCATTCTCAAGGACGACCGGCATTCCGACCGCTCCACTTACCGCCTCGGAAATGTTCAACGACGACGTTTCAGGAAGATTGACCGAGTAAGCGACTCCCCCATTGTCGCGGCTTATCAGTCCTGGAAGGGCGATTCCGACCGAATCGACCGGTCCCAGTTTTGTAACTGCTGAACGGACGAAGGAAGTAATTCGATCCAGCGGGTCCGAACCGTCAAACCGCGGTTCGAGGATCGGCTCTGATACCGAACCATCCGAAGAAACGCTGAGGGCACGAAGGAAAGCTGAAGATATTTCAACGCCTAATGAAGACATATAAATTGCTTGGTCACCGCGATTATTAGATAGTACGGGCGTAGGTGTCAATAAACCCGTTCCGCTATTTCATTGACGTATCGAACCTCGAAAGCTAATCTTTCAAAAGCCACAGAATCCGACCACCCAACCATCTATGGACCACCTCTCGCAGATCATCGAGCAATACGGTATTTACGCCGTGTTCGTTCTGTGTACCGTCGAGGGCGATATTACGCTGCTGATCTCGGGGGCAATGGCTCATAGCGGCTTTTTCGGCAAGTACAGCTTTTTCAAGGTTTTTCTAGCGGGAACGCTAGGCGGAATGGTCGGGGACAGCATCGGATACGGAGTTGGACGGTTGTTCCACGAGAAGGCGAAAGATTACCGCTTCTACCAAATGGCCCAACCGCGGATCGAGAAGCTGATCGACAAATTCGGCACGTTCGCGATCGTGATATCGAAGTATATCTACGGCATTCGAGCGGCGATGTGCGTATTTTATGGGATCGGCAAGATGCCGTTCCACAGATTCCTCATTCTCGATGCGATCAGTTGCGGAACGTGGGTACTGATTCTCGCCGGCACCGGATACTTCTTTAGCGGTGCGATCACGTCGATCATCGGAGATTTCGAATCGATCGGGATCGCGCTGTTTTTCGTGATCTTGTTTGCGGTTGTAATTATCTTCGCGGTTGAGAGATTTTGGCTGTCGGAAAAGGTAGAAGAGGTCAACCCGGAGACTGTTCGTAAGATAGAAGAAAGGCTCCACGCGGTCGAAGAAGTAGCTCAGGAAAAGCTTCACGACCTCGGCGAAAGGCTCCACCTTACGCGTGACGCCAAAGACGAAGATGCTCCACGTCAAACAGAACGTAAATCAGACGCAGCATCGGCCGCCAAGAAATAGACTCGCCGTTAGCGTTTCATTGCCCCGTTCGCTAATATATCGCCTGCCATATTCATTCTTCGTAAAGTCTTGAGGCCAAATATTTAGTGATAATCGAAACTTCAGCGCCGACGCGAGTCGACCTCGCCGGCGGCACAATTGATATTCCGCCGCTATACCTTTTTCACGAAGGTGCATCGACCGTGAACTTTGCCGTCGACCTGCTCGCGAAATGCCGCATCGAGACCCGCGATGACGACAAGATCCTGCTCGAATCCGTCGATCGCGGCGTTAAGTTCGAGACGACGCTTGAGCACATCGGCGAGTTAAAGAACGAGCCGCGGCTCGAACTGTTGGCTAAGCTTGTCTATTTCTTTAAGCCTGAGACCGGATTCGAGATGATCACGGACTCCGAGGCTCCGGCGGGTGCAGGCCTTGCCGGGTCATCGACGCTCAACATCGCCTGCATTGGAGCATTGAACAAGCTCGTTGGCGATCGATACACAGCTGACAGATTCATCCCGATCGCGGCGGCGGTCGAGTGTCAGGTAATCAAGGTTCCGACAGGTTATCAGGATTACCACTCGGCCCAGTACGGCGCCGTTTCCGCGATCCACTTCGGCCCGGAAGGGATGCATCGCGAGGCTCTCGACATCGACACGAAAACGCTTCACGAACGCGTTGTGGTCTGTTACACTGGCGAGCCGCGCAATTCCGGTACGAACAATTGGGAAATCACGAAGCGGCACATCGACGGCGACAAGGAACTCTACGATCTTTTCGAAGGCATTCGCGATACTTCTCTCGCGGTCCGCGAAGCCCTGCTGGCGTCCGAGTGGGATCACCTCGGAGAAATTCTTCGAAAATCACATCCACAGCGAAAGCGTTTGTCGCCTAACATCACCACACCGCACATGGATTCGCTGATCGATAATGCTCTCGCGAATGGTGCGATCGCTCCGAAGGTTTGCGGAGCCGGCGGAGGCGGATGCATCGCGTTCTTTGCCGAAGAGGGCCGCAAAGCTGAAGTCGAAAATGCCTTGCGCACCGATCCGACGGTCGAGGTTCTCGACTGGAATCTTTCGTCGGATGGTCTAACGGTCAAGGTAAGCTGAAAGCTCTTCAATACTCTCGGGTGAACGTGTATCATTGAATCACTTCACCCGGAGGCCATTTACAATGAGATCCCATTTGCTGATAGCACTGCTGTTTGCCCTGTTCGCAGTTTCTGCCGCCCATGCTCAGGCTGAGCCAGCCTCGGCTGGAAAAGTTTTCTGGCGCGGCTCGGTGGATAACAAAGTTCACCTTGTCATCCGCGGAGATTCGCTCGAGCAAAAGACCGTCGAGGGCGCTGAAAAACAGGCCGGGACGTTCAGCTTCACTACCCCGCTGCCGCAGGAAGCGGTGACGGTCGGCGTTCTTAGAAAAGAAGGCCGAAGCAAGAAGATAAAAGTTATTCAACAACCCACTGCCGACAACGAATTCACCGCGATCGTCGAAGTTCACGATGATGGCGGCGGTGCCCGCGACTACATCCTCGAAATTTTTTGGCAGTAGCCGAAATTTCCTGTCATTTTTGCGTCCGCGATAGTGTTCTATCTTTCGAACAGCGTTCCATTCGAACGTAATAAACACAGCATTCGGAGGAAAGTCAGGATGAAGATTCTTTCATACGTAGTCGGGTTATTATTCGCTTTCTACATACTCAATCCCGTCGTGATCGGCCAGGATAAGGCTGAAAAATACGACAAAGAAAAGCTCAAGGCATACAAAACAAGAGAGTTCTGCGGCGGTGACGCGTGGAGCAGTAAGGATCGGGTTTCGGTCAAAGACCTGCGCGAGTTTACGGTCGCGGCGATCGGCAATCTGAACGTAGACGGCGGCCGCAACGGTGGCGTCAGCGTAAAGGGTGAGAACCGATCGGACGTGGTTATCCGCGCTTGCGTTCAGGCATGGGGAACGAACGAGGCCGAGGCTAAGTCTCTCGCTTCCGGCATTCGCATCGAGACCGGTTCGACGGTAAAAGCCGAAAGCGCCTCGGACGAGAACTGGGGCGTTTCGTTCGAGATCCTGGTTCCACGCAGCACGAACCTAAGCCTTACGGCACACAATGGCGGTATCTCGATCAAGTCGGTTGACGGAAATACTGAATTCACAACCACTAACGGCGGTGTCAATCTTTCCGACCTTTCGGGAACCGTCAAGGGCCGCACGACTAACGGCGGCGTGAACGTTTCGCTCACCGGAAATACATGGAAAGGCAGCGGAATGGAAGTTGTCACCACCAACGGCGGCGTGAATCTTACGGTACCTGAAGGCTACGCGGGCCAGTTTGAAACCGGTACGACCAACGGCGGATTCAAAAGCGACGTAGCCGCGTTGGCCGTCCAGACCGAAGACGATAAAGGCGGCTGGCAGCGTTCGAAGCGTGTCGTCGCGTCGATGAACGGCGGCGGTGCTCCGATCAAGGTGATGACAACCAACGGCGGTATTCGGATTGGTTCAAACTCGAAAGAGTAGTTCCGAAAAAACTGAAAGCTGAAAACGAAAAACTGAAAATGTTTCCTTCTTGGGTAGCATTTTCAGTTTTCACTTTTTAGTTCTTCGGAAGTTATTCCTGTTCGCCTTCGTCCTTGTCAGCTCGACGTTCGGGACGTAAGTGCGGGAAGAGGATCACGTCGCGGATCGAGTGTTTATTGGTGAGCAGCATCACGAGGCGGTCGATGCCGATGCCGATGCCCGCGGCGGGCGGCATTCCGTAGCTGAGTGCCCGGACGTAATCTTCGTCCAGCACCATCGCTTCATCATCACCACCCTCGCGCTGAGCCATCTGGTCAACGAACCTGTCGTACTGCTCCTTCGGATCGTTCAACTCCGAGAATCCATTAGCGACCTCCATTCCGTTAATAAAGAGTTCGAAACGTTCGGCGATCTGCGGATTCGCGGGGCTTGCTTTTGAAAGGGGCGAGATCGATTTTGGATAGTCGATGATGAATGTCGGCTGGGTGAGATTCGGTTCGACATGATTATCGAACCACTCGACCATGTTCGAATCGGTGATTTCCGCTTGAGGAGCGTATCTAAGAATCGCGTCGCGCATCGCGAGGCGTTCAAAATTGCCGAAGTCGATCTCGTTACCCTCGTAAGAAACTTTCAATTCGCCCGCGGCTTTCTGCACGCTCTCCCGCATCATCCGTTCGCAGAAATCCATCATCCCGTTCACGTCCATGTAGGCACAGTAGAATTCGAGCATGGTGAACTCGGGATTGTGCTTGTAGGAGATGCCTTCGTTTCGGAAGTTACGGTTGAGTTCGTAGACCTTTTCGAAGCCGCCGACGACGAGACGCTTAAGATAAAGCTCGGGCGCGATGCGGGCGTAGAGGTCGATGTCGAGGGCGTTGTGATGCGTTACGAACGGCTTTGCCGCGGCTCCGGTCGCCTTAGGCGTGAGCATCGGCGTTTCGACCTCGATGTAACCGTGGTCCTCGAGATATCGACGCAAGCTTGAAATGACCTTCGCCCGCGTTTCGAATACCTCACGCGTCGTCATGCCGTCGGTCTCGACTTGAAGGCTCGACGCGATCAGATCGGCGTATCGCTGACGCTGGCGTATCTCGGGGTCGGCGATGCCGTGCATCTTGTCGGGCATCGGTACCATTGCTTTTGCGAGGAATTGAAGTCTCTCGACATGCAGCGACACTTCGCCCGTATTCGTGACAAAGAGATAGCCTTCAACACCGACAAAATCGCCGTGATCGATCAGCTTCCACGCCGTCCAGCCGTTTTCGGGATCGACGGTGTTCTCGGCGTCGTTTTTGATGAGAGCGAAACCGCCCTTCTTGTCGCAATAGACCTGCAGTTTCGCGATTCCGTCGGTCAGGTGAACGAAATTACCTCGCGGCGGAGTCGTAAGCCGTCCCGCGATCCTAACCGTTCCGAGAGCCTTGAGCTGCTCATTCAGCTTGTCTTTCACCTCCGCCGGCGGACGCTCGCCTTCTTTGAGCGACGCCTTCACCGCGGCCATCTCATCGCCCGCTGCAACGACGACAGCAAACTTCAATACGCTCGAGATCGTGTCTTCCGCACCGCCGATCGACGATCGAACGAACTTGTTCGGATAAACGTTTCCGACTAACTCGCGTAGCTTCTCCAAGTGCTCTCGCCGCGCCTCAGTTTGGTCGTTTTGCTCAACTATCTCTTCAAATTCCGGAATGGTCATAAAATGGAACGCGGACGCCCTCGTCCGCTCTCTTCACCTAGGGAATCCTTGATTATAAAGAACCGTTTCCCGATGCCGCAAATATCAATCAGCGGCCGAGGCGTCCGCGTTCCACGAAGCAAATCCAGACCGATTGTGGCACAATACTTAAAACCGTAAACGAACGCCCCCTAGGATAACGTTCGTTGCGGATATGTGTGCTTATGCGAAACGGTGACGAAATACCGGAACTGCAGGAACTTCAGCGCGCCATCGGCAGCGGCGACCGCATCATCGCGCTCGACGGACTAACGTCAACCGCGGCTAAGGCCTATATACTTTCCAGATTGAATGCGGCCGGAAAGACGATCGTCGTCGTGGCCGATACGAACGCTTCTCTGGACGACTGGGAAACCGATCTCGCGTTTTGGACGCAGGATGCTCCTTCGTCGATCGTCACTTTACCTTCGTTTGAGACTGACGTTTACTCCGGCAGCTCGCCGCACGCCGAGACGCTTGAACGAAGAGCTCTTTCATTGTGGCAGATGTCTCGACGCCAGCCATCGTTCCTTTTGCTTTCAGCCCGATCGCTTATTAGCAAGACCGTTAGGCCTGAGGCTCTCGCTGTTCTCGGTGCTCACTTGAAGGTTGATGAAGACTTCTCGCCTGACGATCTTGTCGAACGGCTCGCCGCGAGCGGTTACGTCCGCGAAGACCCGATCGGAGGCGTCGGGCAGTTTTCAGTGCGTGGCGGGATACTCGATGTGTGGTCGCCCGATTCTGAGTTCCCCGTTCGCGTCGAGTTCTTCGGCGACACGGTCGACTCGATCCGCGTTTTTGATCCCGAGACGCAGCTTTCGACAGAACGTTTGAAAGAAACGTCGGTCGCTCCGATGCGTGAGTTTGCGGCGACGGAAAAAGATTTTCGCGATTGGTCGTTCTTTGCTCGCGAACGGTTTGCAGCCGACGCTGTCTCGCGATCTCTCCGCGATAGGACCGACTTTGCCGACGAGGGCGAGTCGTTTACCGGATGGGAGTTTCTGATGCCGCTCGTAAAGCCGCTGGAGGCGACGGTTTTTGACTATCTCGGTGACGCCGTTTTTGTCGTAGATGAGCCGACGATGATCGAAAACACGCTCGCCGGGCTTTACGATAATCTGCGAAGGCGTTATGCATCGCTCGGCGAAACCGGCGAGATCGGCCTCGAACCGAAGGATCTCTTTCTCGAAGCGGATCAGATCGTTGAGAGTCTTGGGAATGTGAAAAGGATCGAGCTAAGGGCTCTCGGCAAGACGGCCGCAACAACCGATGAAGAATTTGCTCTTTCCGACGGAACGCGGACGCCCTCGTCCGCACTATTGTTAACGACTCAAACTGCGGACGAGGGCGTCCGCGTTCCACCCAATCCGCTCTTCCTGTTTTCCACCGCCGAACGTTCTACCGATATAGCCATCCAATCGCGCTCGACGCGTAACTTTCATGGCAATTTCGGTGACCTCGCTACTCAGATAGCGAAAAACGGAAAGGCCCTGATCGTTGCAGAGACGCCGGGAATCGCCGAACGGCTCGAAGAGATCGTTCGTGAATTCGACGTGCCCGTCACGCCGGAATCGATTAAGATCGGACGGCTGTCGAGCGGCTTCGAGATCCCATCGTCCGGCCTTGTCGTGTACACCGAATCCGACATTTTTGGCGAGACAGTTTCGACGTCGAGAGAAGGTGTTGCGGCAGGCGTTCAGCGGTCAAAAAAACCGAGACTCGGAGCGTTCATCTCCGACTTTCGCGATCTGAAACCGGGCGATTACGTAGTCCACGTCGATCACGGACTGGGCAAGTTCGAAGGTTTGCAAACGATCTCATCGCAAGGTGCTGAGCGGGAGTTCATGCTTCTCATCTACGCCGACGACGCCAAGCTTTTTGTCCCGGTCGAGCGGCTCGATCTTGTTTCCAGATATTCTTCGGGTGAGGCTACGTCGCCCACACTTGAGCGGCTCGGCGGACTCGGCTGGCAAAAAACCAAGGCGAAAGCAAAGCGCGCAATGCGTGACATGGCGGACGAGCTGCTCAAGCTCTACGCCGAACGCAAACTCGTCCAAGGTTACGCGTTCTCGCCCGACGCACCATGGCAGCACGAGTTTGAAGATGCGTTTCCCTACGACCTCACGGTCGATCAGGCCAAAGCGATCGACGATGTGAAAGAAGATATGGAAACCGCACGTCCGATGGACCGCTTGATCATCGGCGATGTTGGCTACGGCAAGACCGAAGTCGCAATGCGTGCGGCCTTCAAAGCCGTGATGGACGGAAAGCAGGTCGCGGTACTAACGCCGACCACGATCCTCGCCTACCAACACTATGAATCGTTCCGCAAGCGGTTCGCGGCATTTCCCGCAAAGATCGATCTGCTATCGAGATTTCGGAGCAGCAAGGAGCAAAAGTCAGTTGTCGAGGCTGCCGATAAGGGCGATGTCGATGTCGTTGTTGGGACGCATCGGATCCTTTCAAATGACGTAAAACTGCCGAAGCTCGGGCTCGTTGTCGTCGATGAAGAACAGCGATTCGGCGTGGCGCACAAAGAGAAACTGAAGCAGCTCAAGAAGAAGGTTGACGTGTTGACGCTATCGGCGACTCCGATTCCGCGAACGTTGAATATGTCGATGCTCGGCATGCGAGACCTGTCGATAATTGAGACTCCTCCGCGAGACCGTTTGGCGATCAACACGCAGGTCGTTCAGTTTTCTGAGAGTGTGATCCGCTCGGCGATAGAGTTGGAGCTGTCGCGAAACGGCCAGGTGTTCTTCATCCATAACCGCGTCGAAACCATCGAAGCGATCGCCGCCCTCGTGCAAAAGATCGTTCCCAACGCACGCATTGCGATCGGCCACGGCAAGATGAACGAAAAGGAAATGGAGCAGGTGATGCTCGATTTCATCGACTACAAATACGACGTTCTCGTCGCGACCACGATCATCGAGAACGGCATCGACATCCCGCGTGCGAACACGATCATCATCAATCGAGCGGACAATTACGGCCTCTCACAGCTTTATCAGCTTCGCGGCCGAGTCGGACGATCGAACCGCCGCGCTTACGCATATCTGCTGATACCTAGCGAGATCGAACTGACGCCGATCGCTCGTCGCCGATTATCAGCCATCCGCGAGTTTTCCGATCTAGGAGCGGGCTTCCGCATCGCTGCTCTCGACCTTGAACTGCGCGGAGCCGGCAACATCCTCGGCGGCCAGCAATCCGGCCATCTCGACGCACTCGGTTTCGACCTTTACACGAAAATGCTCGAACGCACGATCGCCGAGCTTCGCGGCGAGGAGATCGCCGATGAGACCAGCGTCTCGATCAATCTCGGTGTGGATGTCTCGATACCGAAGGATTACATCGTCGAGGCAAGCCAGCGGCTGCGAACTTACAAACGCATCTCATCGGCAGAGTCTGACGAATCCTTATCGCAGATCCACGCCGAGATTGAGGATCGTTACGGCCGTGTACCGGAATCGGTTAACTCGCTGTTCGAATACGGCCGGCTACGGAAGATCGCGGAGAGAATGGGCATCGTTTCGGTCGATCGGGCCGGTTCTTCCTTGGCAATAAAGTTGAGCGAGAATGCGAGAGTCGATCCCGAAAAGCTTCTTGAATTTGTAGCCGAAAGCGACGACCGGTCGTTCTCGCCGAGCGGCATACTTCGCGTCGGCATCGAAAGGGAGCCGATTAAAACCGCGATCGACGTGATTTTGGCCATCGGCAAGCAGCTTTTGTGACGGGATTCTTTGTCAAAAAGCTGTTATTATCCGGTTTTGATTTCGTAACACTGATTTTTCCGTGAATGTCGAACGAACTATCCGTTCGCGTTGAGCATCAAAACCTCGATTCACAACCTAACTCGTGGAGCTTTTTTCATGAAAAATTTCGCAATTTTGTCCGTTTTTGTTTTTGCTTTCGTGCTGGCGATTCCGGGGGCTTCGGCCCAGGAATCGGAAGAGCGCGTTATTGACGAGGTCGTCGCTCAGGTAAACGAGGGCGTCATCACGTTATCGCGCGTAAAACGAGAGATGAAGTCGATCGTCGATTCCGAGGTCCAGCAGGGAAAGAAACGCGAAGACGTACAGAAGACCGTCAACGAGAAGCAGGGCGAACTTATTGCCAGCCTCATCAACGAAGAGCTGCTCGTTCAAAAGGCCAAAGAGCTGGGCATGGACGCGGACGTTGAAAATGCGATCAACCAGCGATTCGTCGAGATCATGAAAGAGAACAACGTAAAAACGCTGGAAGCTCTCTATGAGCAGATGCGTGGCCAGAACGTTGACCCGCAAGACATCCGCGAGTTGTGGAAGAAGCAGATCATCCGCGAGCGTGTTATCCAGCGTGAGGTCCAATCAGCGGAGTATTGGCGGCCGAACGCTACGGAACTCAAGGAATACTTTGAGAAGAACAAGGCGAAATTTACTAAGCCCGAGACGGTCTCATTCACCGAACTCTTTTTGGCGTATGCAGGCCGGCCCGACGAAGAAAGCGTGCTCGAAAAGGCCAAGCAGTTGGTCACGCAACTACGCGGCGGCGGTAATTTCGATCAGTTAGCGAAGGACAACGGCGATAAGCCGATCGTTGCCCCCGAATCGGGTAAAACCGAGAAGGCAAGCATGGCGACGTTGAACGAGGTAATCAAAAAGCCCCTGGTCGGCGTGAAGGCCGGTGCATACACGGATCCGATCGTGATCAAGGACTTGGGCGTATTGATCCTTCGAGTTGACGCTCACGAAGCGGCGAGCAGTGATTCGTTTTTCGACGAGCCGGCGGTTCGATCCGCGATCCTGCAAGAACGTTTTCCGGAAGCTCAAAAGAAGTTCTTCTCGACGCTTCGGCAAGACGCTTACATAAAGATCAGCGATACTTATCGTCCGCTGGTTGCACCGATCCTATTTGCGGACGAACGGAAGGATACCAAAGCTGTTTCTGAAAAGTAGGTTTTCGGCCTAGTGTTTAGGTTCAGGCCGGGCTTTAACGTCCGGCCTTTTGATTTGACGGATCAAGATATGCGGCTCGACATGTTTTTGAAAGTAAGCCGGCTGATCCCTCGCAGAAGTCTTGCACAAGAGTTTTGCGACGCGGGATTGATCCGTGTAAACGGTGCGGTCGCTAAAGCGGGTAAGGATGTAAAGGCCGGCGACGAACTGACGATCGATCGTCGAAATCGAAAGACGGTCGTTAGAATTCAACAGGTGCCCGAAACGAAACAGGTCTCGAAAGATATCGCCGGTGAGCTGGTTTCGCTTATTTTCGACGAACCTGAAGAGTCAGCCTAGAATTTCTTTGATCGCCCTCTCAAATATCTCAACCTTTTTCTTTGCTCTTTTCACTTCAGGGTGAGCGTCGGCGTAATCCTGGGAAAGCTTCCACAGCTCAAGCTCGGCATCTACCTTTCGAACCATTAATTTTCCGAGAGTCGCGGTAGCCCGTTCTCGGTCAGCAGGCTTGATCGCCGCCAGCCTAGCAGCCTCCGCATCTATTCGGGTCAAACTGTACTTGAGTTCCCGCACCTTCGGAAATTCTTCGGTGTATTCGACCAGCAAGGATTCAAGCTCCGCCTCAGCGTCTGCACGCTTCAGTGCGATCTCGGCATACGCCGCCGTCGCCTTCCAAGTCTGGTCCGCCGCAGGCGTCGGCTTTTTGACTACTTGAGCTGAAACTGCAAGGGTTCCGGCAAGCAATAAAACCGAAAAGGCTAAAAGAAAAATTTTCATATCTGGACTGCTGGACCCTACGCCCGCATCGCCGAACGAATGATGCCAGGAATCACCGGAGCCTCGCACGAGGTCATTTCAAGATCGCGGTCGGCCTCGGCTTCTACCACGCCGTCGCCGAACATCTGACCGGTAGAAATCGATCCGAAATACGTCGTGATGTTGCCAAGTATCTCTTGAACGGAGTGTGAGTGATAGAGCGTCTGACGAAACTGAGCACCGCCCGGCAGACCTTTTGTAAACTGGCCTGCGAGCTGCTTCATCTTCCCAAGCGCGACTATCTCCGGCATTTCTTCGAGACACATTTCGAAAAACTCGAGCAGCACCGATTTCTTCTCTTCAAGGTCGGGCTGATACGGCTCGCGGCCGGCGAGCACATCGGCAAATTGACGAAATATCCACGGATTCTGCATCGCACCGCGGCCGATCAGGACGCCGTCGGTTCCCGCCTCACGCCAACGCTGCATTCCCGACTCGATCGACACTATGTCGCCGTTGCCGGAAACTGGGACGCTGACCGCTTGCTTGACCTGCCGAATCAGGTCCCAGTTCGCGAGGCCCTTGTAGCCTTGATCGCGAGTACGTCCGTGAACTTGTATGTGTTCAACGCCGCACTGTTCGGCCATCTTAGCCACTTCGACTACATTGATCGTCGCATCGGTAAATCCCGTGCGAACCTTCAGCGTAAGCGGGATGGAAATCGACTTCTTTATCTCTTTCAGAATGGTTTCGAGCCTCGGCAGATCGCGAAGAAGGCCGGAGCCGCCTCCGTTCTTCACGACTTTGGGAGCCGGGCATCCGCAGTTTACGTCCAGAATGTCGGCACCGATCTCCTCGGCCATTTCGGCTCCCATCGCCATCCGTCCTGGTTGGCCGCCGAATATCTGGACTGCGTAGGGCCGCTCTGCTTCGTCGAAACGCATCTGCCGTTTCGACTTCGGGTTGTTACGCGTCAGCCCTTCAACCGAGATAAATTCCGATACGACTAGACCTACACCTCCGCGGCGTTTGATCAATCGACGAAACGTATAGTCCGTCACGCCCGCCATCGGTGAGAGGATCATCGGCGGGTTTATCTCAATATTTCTGATCTTAAACGGAACCATTTACATCAAGCTTTCTTTCGGCCTTTTATCACAAACACCAGGCCAAGAAGAAACATCAAAAACGCAACCACCAGCACCAATCCGCCGCCGATCGCACCAAAGATCGGCCCTTCATCCCAACCGACACGCCCATCAGTTGCGAAAGGTAGAGCGACCGAAGCGCCGGTTACGGCCAAGCCGAGCAATACTCCTAAAATTCCCAAAACGAGAACGATCTTCCAAAGCATATCTAACTCCTATTTAGGTATTTGAAACGCTTAGTGCGGGGACAAAGATCGCCCCAGAACTCATGGTCTCGTTGAAACGAGACCATTTTGTCTAAACATTTCAAATTTAACATTAATGGGTTTGGTTTTCGAGAAATATTGGACGTATAATCCCCTTCGATCAATTCTCGTAACACGTTGATAACGCACTTGTAACAATTCATTCACCACACCAGGAAGGCGGCAACCGCAATTCAAGAATTTCGCGA
>CADEGD010000028.1:23338-52895 GCA_902826795.1 uncultured Acidobacteriota bacterium
TAACCTTTTTTTCCATGCTAACCCTCGCCCAGTCGCAAGCGACCACGGGCTTGATCCAAGGCACGGTCGCGGACCAGAACGGTGCGGTTGTTTCCGGAGCTTCCGTCACGGTTCGCAATATCAATACCGGCTTTGAGCGAACCGTTACAAGCAATTCTGATGGATATTTCACGGCTCCATTGCTTCCGCTCGGAACCTATCGGGTCACCACGTCGGCTAGCGGTTTTTCGAATACGGTTCTGGAAAACGTTGAGGTCACTATCGGCAATACGCTTGCTTTGAGTATCGGACTTAAAGTTGGCGGGGCGACCGAAACCGTCGATGTCTCTTCCGATTCCGATTCCGTCGATACGGCCCGAACAGAGCTTTCGACCCAGATCAATCAACGCTCCGTCGAAAACCTGCCGATCAATCGACGCGACTTTTCAAGGTTTGCTCTTTTAACGCCGGGCGTATCGATCGTGCAAGGACCCGACGGTGACGAGATAACCATCAATGGGCAGAAAGGTATCCAGAACAACGTCTCGATCGACGGTGCGGACGCCAACAACCCGTTTTTCGGCGAGCAACGCGGCGGCCAACGGCCCGCGTTCACCATTAGCCTTGAATCGGTGAAGGAATTCCAGGTCGTCCCGGTCGGAGCTTCGGCGGAATTCGGACGCTCGTCAGGCGGATTTATCAATGCCGTCACCAAGTCTGGTACAAATCGGTTCTCGGGATCGGCGTTCCTCTTTTTCCGAAATGAGGCGTTGTCTAGCCAGAACCCAGACGCTGTCGATGCGGGATTGCCGGTCGAAGATTTTCGCAACTATCAATTCGGCGGAAACTTCGGCGGTCCGATCAAAAAAGACCGCGCATTCTTTTTTGTCGCTTACGAAAGGAACGATGGAGACAGCAGCAAGCCGAATTCGATCGATCCTCGCTTGGTGTCGGTGTTCGCTACGCGATTCGGCTCGCCGAACGAGCAGACGGTCATCGAGCGCACCAACGACGCGGATGTGCTGCTTGCAAAAGTTGATATCAACATTAACAACAGCAACCTTTTGACGCTCCGCCATAATTACAGCCGTGCCGAGCAGGTGAACGGTACGTTTGACGTTCCGACGTGGGGAGCCAGCGCGAACGGCCGCGAAACCGACAGCTCCAACTCTTTTATCGGACAGCTCGTGACTAATTTCTCGGCTAATTTTCTCAACGAGTTTCGGTTCCAGTGGGCGAAGGAAGAACGGCCAAGATTTTATGACGGCCCAGACCTGCCCGACACGACGATCGGAACGTTTGACGGCTCGACCTCATATCGATTCGGCCGCCCCTTCTTCCTGCCGGTGCCGTCAGATGACGTACGCCTGCAGTTTACCGACAACGTCACTTTCATCCGCGGAAACCATACGATAAAGACTGGTTTTGACATCAATCGGACCAGAGTTTCGCAGACGTTTATCGGATTCGCCCGCGGCCGGTATATCTTCGCGGCCCCGACGATCGACGGCGCGATCAACGGCTTTTTTGACTACATCAACGGCGTCAACGCCAACGCTCTCCAGCTTTATCTGCAGTTTGCCCCGATCGGCAATCGAACTGTTGAAGAGGCAGGAACCCAGGCATACACGACGATCGAGCCGGGTATCTACGTACAGGACTCGTGGCAGGCACGCCGCAACCTCACGATAAACCTTGGATTTCGATGGGAAGGACAATATCAGCCCGACCCGATCAACGATCCGAGCGCCACGCGTTACGGACAATTCCTGAACGACCCGCGTTTCCCGTCGGATGGCACGATACCTGACTTTACTGACGGATGGTCGCCGCGATTTGCGCTTTCGTGGTCGCCGGGCGGCGACGGGAAAACCGCTGTTCGTTTAGGGGCGGGAGTCTATTACGCCAGAATTCCGGGCCTCGTAGTCGCCGGACCGAGAAATACGGACGGGGCGATTGCGGGAAACATCTTCTTTGCGAACTTCCTGTGTCAGCCTGATGACGACGTAGTATTAGGCGGCGGTGGTCCAAACGGATGTCCGCAATACCCTGGCATTGTCCCGACTCAGGGATTTAATCCATTCAACCCCGGCATCGCCGTGTTTGAGCGAAACTTCAAGAATCCTCGCACGGTGCAGTATTCAGCCAGCGTCGAACGCGAGATCGCAAAGAACACGTCGGTGTTAGTCGCTTACAACTACGCGAAATCAACGCGACTGACTCGGTTCGTCAATCGCGGTGATGGACGGCTTTATGGCGGCACGTCGCCGTTTGAGCGAGCCAATGGCTCGGGCATCGGCGAGATCCGCTCGACGGAAAGTTCCGCCCGTTCGCTGTATCAGGGATTGACCTTCACGCTGAACCGGAGGTTTGCCGATCGCTTTCAGTTCCAGGCGAACTACCTGCTCTCGTGGGACAAGTCTGACGACGACAACGAGCGCGACCCGTTCACGTTTCGTTACGTCGATCCACGCAACCTAACACCGGAATACGGCTATTCGGATCGCGACCAGCGGCACCGCTTCAATGCGTTTGCGACGTTCCTGCTGCCATATGACATCAACGTCTCGCCGATCGTCCAGTATCGCTCGGCTCAACCGACATCGGTCGTGAACCGTGGAACTTTCCCCAACATCGTGCAGCGGAACACTCTCAGGCTAGATAACGAATTTTTTACCTTTGATACTCGCGTATCAAAGGCCTTCAAGTTCACCGAAAGGATGGAGTTGGAGGGAATATTCGAGATCTTCAACCTCTTCAATAACCGAAACCAGCGAAGCCTTCCACGCCCGCTGACGTTCAATTTCGACGGAACCGTTTCCGCCGGATTCGGAGAACCCCGCCAGGTTCAGCTTGGTGTAAGGTTTAAGTTTTGAAGCCTTTCAATAAGATTGCCCCGCGACGGCTGTGCGTTGCGGGGCATCTACATCTATATACTACAAAACACTTAGCTTTAGGCGGCAATACGAGTAGGCTCTCTTTCCAGAACTAGAAATTGGTCCGGCCTCAACGTCGTCAACCCGTAAGTGTGACCATCGACTGCAACGAACTCTACCTCAAAGGCTTGTCCTCGGTTGTACACCTCGACGATAGCGCCAACGTTGCCTCGGTGCAGATTCTCTTCAGGAATATCTTCTAGCAGAACAACTGAATCGAAAAGCTTCGCCATCGTCTACCTCCTGACGTTATTTTACAACACAAAACAAGTTACCAAGCGGGGAATGTCATATCCCGTGTCGATTATCCATACGCTTCGCACCTGAGCGATTTTCGCCCCATTGCTGCATACAAAGTCAACGACGTACCGTTCTCCAAACTCATCTGAACGGCCTGCTACCGCGTCGTTTTCGTTCACTGCCTTTCGCAATGCGGAACTTAATAGAAATGCATCCTTCTTTTCGAAGCCAAGTGCGGAGGCAAAAACTCTTGCTTTGTGTCCCCCAACTTCATTCGTCGAATCCAGGCAGTAATGTGTAAGCTTCTTTAAATCGACAATGGCCCGATCGGAGTTGGGTATTTGCATTCACAACTAGATCTTAACTAACTCCACGCCCGTTGCATCAAACGACACTTCGGTGACCGTCCCGTCAGGGTTGATGTTGTCGAACTTCGCACCGTCGTCTTTGATCAGGTGATCGACGTGCTCTTTCGGCAAAACTTTTGTCTTGAATGTTCCCTGAGCGCGAACCTTCATGCCGGCGGCGTTCAGCGGAATAAAGAAGGCGTGGTCGCCAAACGTCACGCGAACGCTCTTGCCGCCTTCTTTATCGGCGATCTCTGCCCAGCATCCTTCCTTCTTGCACGATCTAACAACCAGGCCGTTCAACTCGACAGTCTTGTCGGCGACCTTCGCCGGATCCTTAAACGCTTTTTCGACCGAAGACTTCTTCACGCCTTTGGTCAACGCCACGCCGCGGGTGATCTTTTCGCCGGCCTTTAGATCGACAGGCTTGTTCTGTTCGCTGCGGACGACCGGCTCGCCCTTGCTGTTCATTTCTTGCGCAGTGGCAGAGATACCGAGGGCGAAAACGAATGACGCTAATACAATTACTTTTTTCATTTTTTTATATTCCTCCGAACGGTGTAGTAGCCGCCGGTTAATACGTATTTTCATAAACAATCCGGCCGCCCGCAACCGTAAGGACAGCTTTTGCTCCTTTAATACCGGCCTTGTCTGCAAAGATGTCGGCTGAAAGCATCACGATATCGGCGAGTTTCCCAACCTCGATACTTCCCTTTTCTTTCTCCTGAAACTCTGCGAATGCGGCACCCATCGTGTAAGCATAGGCCGCCTCTTCGACCGTGAGCCCTCGCTTGCCGCCCGCGTTGACGGCGGCAAATATCCCCTCAAGAGGTTCAAAACCCCGCATTGGCGCATCCGCGCCGAATGCCAGCGCCGCACCCGAATCCCACAGCTTTCGATAGTCGTCGTTTACTCCTGCGGATTCACTGAAGAACAGAATCGGCTGCATTGATGGAATTATCTTGGAACGTGCGAAGCGTGGCAGATCGGCGGAGGTGACGCCCGCGGCGTGCTCGATGCGGAATCGTCGATCGCGGGGGCCGTTTGCTGCAATTGCCCTCTCAAACGCGGTAAGGACAGCTGAGTTCGCCTCGCGGCCGATCGCGTGGATGAGCACCTGAAGCCCGGCCGAATCGGCGCTGATGACGTTTTTTGCAAGATTCGCCGTCTCCGGCTCTTCCGGATCGTAGAACCCCTTTACGCATCCGGTACGCACCATCGCGTCGCCGCTTCCAGCCCTTACGCCGATCGCCGCAAGCTTCGCCCAACTTGACAGCGAGATGCAGTCGTAGACGCGCGTCTTTAGTTTTCCCTGCTTATTCAGCTCGCGATAAACGGTTGCCATATCGTCTGAATGCGTGTCTTGAATGCTCGTAATACCGAAGCTCGCCGCGTAGTTCGACGCTGTCTCGGCGATCGCGGGCCAATCGCGAATATGGTTTTTGGGAACGACCTGCTGCATCAATGCCGTAGCTTTCGAGTCCAGATTGCCGGTAGGCAAATCAAGCCGCGCAGCTCGAAGCGCAAGGCCGTTAGCAAACGCAGAATTCGGATCGGAATGGAAGACGAATAAAGGATTGCCGGGAGTTGCAGCGTCAACCTTCTCTCTGGACAGAGGGATCGATGCATCCAGCTTCCCGCCGAGTATCCAGCGGCCCGGCGAAAGAAAACGCGCGAAGTGTCGAACTTTCGCGATCACATCCGCTTCCGACTTCGCTTCGCTCAGGTTGATCGATGAAAACAGGTTACCGATCGCCATGAAATGTGCGTGAGCGTCGTTGAATCCGGGCAGGACGAGTCGTCCGTTGGCATCGATAATCTTTGTGTTTCTCGCCGCGAGCTTTGAAATATCAACGGTTGCACCGACTGCCGTTATTCGATCGCCCGCGACCGCGACCGCCCCGGCTTTCGGATTCGTCTTATCCATCGTTCGAACGTTGGCATTGATGATGATCAAATCGGGCGGGGATTGAGAAAAGCCGGTTAAAGCGCAAAACAACACGGGCAAAAACGCGAGGGCAACCGAACGTGCGGATTGCAGAAGCCCGCGCGGTTGCGAACTGAAGTTCGCGTTCGGCGGTCGCGTTTCCGCCCTAACGGTCACTTCTCGAACACCACCTTCCCGTCAACCACGGTTTTCAGCACAGTTACATCGCGGATCTTGACCGGATCAATGGTGAATATATCGTCTGACAGGATCACGAAATCCGCGACCTTGCCGGGCTCAAGCGTGCCCTTCCAATTCTCTTGAAACTCGGCATACGCGGAACCCCATGTGAACGCACGAACAGCTTCTTCGACGGTTACTTTTTGTTCCGGTATCCAGCCGCCGGGGTTTTTGTCGTCAAGCGTGCGTCGAGTGACCGCACCGTAAACTCCCCACAAGGGGTTGATTGGCGCTACGGGAGAATCCGAACCGAAAGCCAGTACGCCGCCGCTGTCGAGTATCGTCCGAAACGCGTACGTTCCCTTCAATCGTTTTTCATCCAGTCGCTTCCACGCCCAGCGTCCGTCGTCGATGATATGGAACGGCTGCATCGAAGCGACAACCTTCTGGCCCGCGAAACGTTTCAGATCTTCGACACGAACATGCTGTGCGTGCTCGATAGTGAACCGCCGATCCCGTTCGCCGTCGGCGTCGGCGACCGACTTGTAGTGATCCAGGATCGTCGCGTTCGCCCGGTCGCCGATCGCGTGGATGCGAACCTGCAATCCGGCCTTGTCCGCGTCCTGAATAGTTTTGCGCATGGTCGTCGTCACGTCCGCCATCGCCAACCCGCTGGTATTGGGCGCATCAGCGTATGGATCGAAGAACCATGCGGTCGTCGATCCGAGGCTGCCATCGGCGTAACCCTTTAGGCATCCTACTCGCAGCATCGCATCACCAAACGCGTGGCGGACTCCGGTCGATTCCCAGCGTTTGAAATCGTTTAGCGGCGAGCATCCATAGATGCGAGTCTTCAGAGTTCCGCGTCGTTGCAGTTCCTGGAAAACGCCTATGGCGGTGCCCGCCGACATATCCTGAACGCTGGTGACGCCGAGGCTCGCGGCATAGTTAGTCATCGCCTGAGCCGCTTCTAGCTTTTGCTCGAACGACGCCTCCGGGATCTTGCTCTCGATGTACGCCATCGCCGCATCTTTGAAAACTCCGGTCGGATTCCCGCTTGCATCGCGAACGATCTCGCCGCCGGCGACATCTTTCACGCTTTTATCAACGCCTGCCAGCTTCATCGCCAGGCTGTTGGCAAGTGCCATATGGCCATCGAGGCGGTTAATGAATACCGGATTGTCTGGAGTTGCGGCATCAATGAGCGCCGCGGTCGGAAGGGCGTTCGGGGTCCAGTTTTCGTGATCCCATTGACCGCCCGTTATCCATCGGCCCTTCGGGATCTTCGCAGCGAATGCCTTAATTCGTGCGACGAATTCTTGCGGCGTTTTCGCGTCACGCAGGTCGACAGATGAAAGCTGATAACCCGTCTCCATGAAGTGAACGTGAGCATCGTTAAACCCGGCGATCACCGTCTTACCGCCCGCATCGATCACCCGCGTTTTCGGTCCCGCCAAGGCTCGAATCTGCACGTCGTCACCTACGGCAATGATCTTATTGCTGCTGACGGCCATCGCTCGTGCCTTCGCCTGCTTCTTACTGCCGGTGTGAATATTGGCATTTACGACGATCAGATCGGCGTGGAAAGTTTGCGGAAAGGCTTGCAAGTATGCGAGGAAAACTAAAAGTGCTGCAATAAAGATTGATCTCATTTACTTTGTCTCGATCTTGGTCGTCTTGACGAAAAATACCTGACCGGTCTTTGGCTTCTCTGGGATGATCGGTGTGAACTTACCCCACCACGTAACGATCGCGGGTTTACCTTTGACGGTCTTCTTTTCAAGCGTAAGCAGCAGATCGCCGGCTGCATAACTTTCAAAGACGTTGTTCTCGCCATAGCTTTCGAAATAGATCTCCAGCTTGGTCCCGTTCACCTTTACCGAGCAATTCAGATCCTTTGACGTCTGATAGCCATTGCTTTGCACCGTGGCACGAAGGCCGTCATCGGTTTCCATCACGACGAGTTCATGAGCGATGAAGATCACAGTTCCACCGGCATTCTTCCCTCCATCCTCATCAAACGTGTAAGTGCCTGCCCATTCGCTTTGCGCAAACGAAACAGAAGCAAGCATAAAGACGACCAGAAGCGACAAAACTGCTCTTTTCATAGTGAACCCAGGGTGCCAGAATGTATTCTAAAGACGCGGGAATTATAGCAATGAAAGAGAAATACATCCAGATTCTGGGCGTTGCGATGATGCTGATCTACGGCGTCTTCGTGGTATTTCTCTACGCCGCAGAACCGCGTTCGCTTGAGGATATACCGTCGAAGGCAATAGAAACGGTCCAGAATGCGGCGACGAAGGGCCAAGTAATAACAGGCACTTACGAGATAGATCAAGCTAAGTTCACCGAGGGCCTGAACGCGTTTCGACAGAACAATTTCATACTCGCCCGCGATTCTTTCGCAAAGGCCGACCCTGAACGGCGCGACGCGAAAACGCAATATTACATCGCATACAGCTTCTATCGGCAAGGCTGGGGACGTTTGACGAACGACGATGCTCTTTTCAAGCAATCCCTCGAGTCGCTCGAACGCGTCAACTTCATCGACAAAAACTTTCGCAGCGACGATGAGGACCTGAAGCTTCGAACTCCCGCCGAACTCAAGAATGAGTTGGAGGAAGGATTGAGGGTGACGGCTGACGACTTTAATCCGTTGAAAGTCCTGCGGGAGCGCAAATGAGTGAGGAACTGATCAGGGAAACGCAGGATGCAGAAGTGCTTGAAGAGCGGACGAGTGCCAAAATCGTCACTGCTCCGAAAAAGCGAGATCCGGATCGCGGTACTTCGAACGTGCTGTACCTGCGTTATCTCGTTTTGCCAACACTATTCTTAAGCGTCGCACTACTCGGCGGACTGCGCATTGCGGGAGAAGACGGAGCCTTTGTATTTTTTCGTCCGCCGCTCGTTTGCCTGATCTTTGCAGCGATCCTGATAGTTCTGTTTGTCAGAGCGGGCGTGATCAAGCTAGACGGCTGGTTTTCGGAATCGTTTCCGCCGCTAAAAAATGTGGCGAACGGATTTGTGTTAGTCACCCTTTTCTCGGCGGCAACTCAGGTCTTCAACTCGCTGCTTCCCGAGCAAGGACTTCCCTTCTGGATCGTCGCTTTCTGCTTCTTCTGGACGCTGTGGAATAACTTGTTCGCCGACTTCGACGCGCGCAAATTGTTCCGCAGTCTTGGCGGACTGTTCGGGCTCGCATTTGTGGCAAAGTATCTGGTTTTAGCGAATCTGACCGCACCGGCCGGCCGAACTTGGTTCGAGGCGTTGACTGAGAATCCCGGCCAGGAAGCAATCACGCGTCTTCTGGATCTCCCTCGATATGCCGGCTCGACCGGCTATATTCAGTTCTTCGCGGTCGGGCTTTTTTTGCTCGGCTTATACCTATTCCCCGCGACGACGATCGACAAAGCAGCTGACTCAAACATTACTTAACATTTACGCATCTAATCTTTGCATGAGAAATATTAACGTTGTTACGATCCTACTTCTCGTCACACTTTCAGCCGCGGCTCAGTCGCCGTCTAAGGTCTTGAAACAAGCGGAAAAGGCGATGGGCGGAGCAAAAGCATGGCAAGCCATCGGTTCGCTTGAAAAGTCCGGCACGGTAAAGCGGATCAATGACGGATCTACGGGAGCTTACAGATCGCGGTCTTCGAAGCCCACCTTGTACGCGGAAACCTACGACCTCGCCGGGTTCGAGTATTCAACCGGATACAACGGCCGCTCCGGATGGCGGCGCGATTCGCGTAACGGCTTGAGCACGCTGACCGGTGATGCGAGCAACGATTTCCAGGCCGAGTCCGCGTTTCGTAACTCGCTCTGGCTCGACTACAAAAAGCAGAAGGCAAAGATCGTTAGCGCCGGAACTGCAGCCATCGACGGAAAACCGGCTAACGTACTTGCGTACACGACTAGCAAAGGCGTGATCATAAAGCTCTACTTCGACGCGGCGACCGGAATACTCGTCCGCGAAGAAGTGCCTTTCGGAGACGTTACAAAGACTATTGACCACTCCGACTTTCGCAAGGTTGGGAACGTCGTTCTTCCGTTTAGCACCAAGATTGCCGTGGGAGATGAAAAGATCGAGGTTGCGTTAACCGATATTCGCACAAATTCTGCGATCGCTAAGTCAGACTTTGATTTCCCCCAAGTTTCAGGCGAACCGCTACCCGATATTCGAAGCCTCCTGGACCAGCTTCAGCAGAATGAAGATGAGGTCGAAAAGATCCTAGACACTTATTCCTACTTCCAGAAAAACACTAAGCGAGAGCTCGGCAAGGATGGCGTTCTGCGCGAGACCGAATCCGAAACGCGTCAGCTCTCTTTCTACAAGGGCTATCGCATCTCACGCGTCACCGAGAAAAACGGAAAACCGTTGAGCGAAAAGGATCAGCGTGACGAAGATAAGAATGCGGAAAAGCGAGTTGAAGAGATCGAGAAACTGCTCGCTAAACGCGACAAGGCGGAGATGAAAGACGGACCACCGCGGGAGGACGGAGCGAGGGTATCTATCTCGGAACTCCTCCGCGCGTCGAATCTCGTCAATCCCCGCCGCGAACGTTTTCGCGGACGCAGCGTGATCGTGTTCGACTTCGAGCCAAATCCGTCGTTCGACTACAAGAACGCCAAAAGTATGTTGAAGTTTTTCGGCAAAACCGCTGGCGTAATGTGGATTGACGAACAGGATAAGCAGGTCGCGAGGCTTGAGGCGTATTTGGCCGACAGCTACAACGTCGGCGGCGGTGTGCTGGCAAAACTGCGAAAAGGTGCTTCGTTCGTTCTGGAACAGCAGCGGATAAATGACGAGATCTGGCTGCCCTCGATCGCCGACATCAATCTTTCGGTTCGAGTGCTTCTTGTCAAAGGAATTAGCGTCAACCAGCGGATCGAATCGTTCGATTATCGAAAGTTTACGACCGAGGTTAAAGACGCGAAAGTCGGCGAATCTTCGACGCAGCCTTAGCGGCGAGCGATCGAGACGGTCATCTTCGCACCTGAACGTACTAGCGTAATTTCGCCGATCGAAAACTGGCCCGTGATCCCTTCAGCCGTAACCGGCCGTCCGTCGAGCGCGGTGATAAGATCGCCCGTCTGTATTCCCGCTCCAGCTGCGATGGTTCCCTCACGCACCTCGGTCGCCAGGCATCCTGACGGCGAGCAATTGCTCACTATACCGATCATCGAAAGGACACTCGCGGGCGATACCGACCCACCGATCGGCGGTTTTGAATTTGTGCCGTGAGTTCTTCGCGGATCGACGCCGCTCGGGAACACCGTCGTGTCGTCAGGCGATAAGGCAATATCCTGCGACCCTCTCGGCGGCTGATCAACCTGCAGTCCGTTGCGATCCGATGTCGGAGCGGCATTGCGGGGTGTCGAATCGTTCGTCGCCGCAACATCCAAAACCGGTGGCGAGACAGCGTCTAATTCGGCAACTTCAGGCCGCGAATCGCCGACCGGCGGCACCATCTCAGCGTTTATGTCTCCTTCCTGCGAGACAATGAGAAATCCGCCCAGCAACATCAACAAGATCAGCGGCAACGCGAACTTTGCCGCGAGCCAAATCAATGGCCTCCCGCCGGAAGATTCACGACGTCCCTCGGCGATCTTCGTCCGCACCATTCCCTCAAAACCTTCGGGTGCTTCGACGGGCCTAAGCCCAGCTATCAATCTTGAAATTTGTTCTTCCTGGTCTTTCATCACGATTAGTCCGAACTCATATAGTCGGCCAATTTTTCTTTCAGCAGGCCACGCCCACGGCTGATCCTGGATTTCGTAGTTCCTAACCCAAGCCGCATTAGCGTCGCAACATCTTCATAGCTGCGGCCTTCGACATCGCGGAGGATTATCGGTATCCGATATTTCGGCGGCAGCGTTGCGATAGCCTTCGCTATCGTCCGGCTCTTCTCGTCTTCGACAAGATCGCTGTCTGCCAGCGGACGCGAATCCGGCGGCTGAAATTCGATCGCGTTGTCTTCATCCGTCTGAAACAATCCCGTAAGAGAAAGTATCGAACGCCGTTTCCGCTTTCTCAGCTCGCTAATGGCGAGGTTTGAAGCGATCCGATAGATATACGTCGAAAAAGCGTAGTTCGTATGGTATCGGTCGATAGCAAAATATACTCGGACGAAGGTCTCCTGCGCGAGATCGACCGCCTCTTCATAGTCGTTCAGAAAGCGGTATAGGAAATTCGTGATCGGGTTCTTATACCTCGCCATGATCTCGCCAAACGCAGACTCATCGCCATGACGAACTTTTTCAATGAGCTCGTGGTCGGACACACTACGACTCGGCACTCGGGTAGTTTCACCCGACGCTCCCAGTTCGTTGTTGTCCAGGGCCATACAGTCAAACACTTTATCAGTTCGCTTTCGATCGGCACAAAATACGGCCCGCCTCTCAACTTGATCACGAAAGGCGGGCCGAAAAGTTCCCGAATGATTCCCGACTGTGTTCGCTAGGCCGGGCGGATCGTCATTACCAGAAACACTGTGCCCGTAGTTCGCGGGAGCGAGATCGTGCCGATCAGCGTCGGTGAACCCTCGGCGATGCTGACTTTTGTAAGCGTCAGCCCGACCGATTCGTAATTCGTCACGGGTACACCCTTCGAATCTTCACCCGCGAGCTTCGCGATAACTATCGGCACGCGGGCTCCGAAACGGAAGATCTGCATGCTTAGATTCTTGTCTCCGGACGTCGGCGGCTCCACCTTAAAGCTCGCGAGTTGCCAATCAAGAAACGTCGGCGAATCGAGCTCGGTCGAGGCGTTCTTCAAAGAGGAAACACTTTTATACTCAAGCGATCCGTTGTTTGCGAGCCGTCCGTAGTAAGTGTTCATCAGGCGGTAATTCTTAAAAGTGAAGTTATCGCGAATCTGCTTTGACACGCCGTCCAGCGAACGCGGCAGTTCGCCGCGCTGAGTTGTGTCGTCCGAGCCGATCAGGACGTGAAGGGTCGCTTCAAAACTCTGATCTGCGTTTGTTAAGGAATTCTGGCCGAAAACAGAAATGCTGCCGAGCAATAACGCAGCGGCAGCAAGGAAAAGAAAGCGCGGTCTGAAACTGGGCTTGTTCATCGTTTATCTCCTGTACAATCGATCGGGGAGAATCGATTGATTGCACAAACAAGCCGGAGAAAAGTTGCAAAAGTCGTTTTAGAGAGCTATTGACGCGGGAAAAAGATTTTCGTCTACCTTTTGCCCAAAAGTGATGGTACCTACGTCCGTCTCTTCTACGATCTTATCGCCCTCAAAAAGCACGGTTCGATAAGGAACGAGCGTTCCCTGCGCGTAGTTGTAATCGTAAAATTTCCTTCGGAACTTTTTCCCGTCGTCCTCATACTCAAGCATCATTACGCGGAAGGACTTGGCACTGACAAAATATCGGGTTTTTCGTCCAGCTTTATCGGTCACGTCGATCAAATGGTAATCAACGCCCATGAGCTTTTCCTTACCGCCCAGCGAGATCGTCGAGCCATTTTCTTTGTAGCGAAGCAAGCCATCCAGACCGCGGAATACTTGATTTTGAAACGCCTTCGTTGCAGAGTCAGTCGGCGTGAAAGGATTTCCTTCGTAAACTCCGAACATCTTGTCCTGGTTCAGGATAAGCGAATAGCGAACCGTGGGAAATTCGTGATCGACTCTCAGTTTCTCTTTCTCAAGCGAACCGCCCCGAATCACCCACTTTTGATAGCTCGCCTTTTCCATTCTTCCGTCGCCGTTAAGAACTGTCGTCTTTCCACGTTCGATAGTCGTCTTTCGGATCTGCTCGAGAACAGGCCGGCCGCCAGCGAGCGCATATACGAATAAAGTGGTTTCGGTGATCGTCTCGGCGGTCGGATTCGCCATTGCTTCCTTGGCTGACTGCGGTTTCGCCGTCAGCGGCGTGGCCGTCGGAAGAGGAGTAGGCGTCGCACTCGGGGAGCTTTGGCCGAATACGCCGATGGCTGTAAACACAAAAATAACTAAAGATGACCTAAAGAAAAGAAACACTATTGAATTGCTCCCGGAAATACGCTGGATTCTTCAAAACAAAGGCGGATTGTAACATAATTGATGTTTATGGGCATTTTACCCCGCCGATGTTACACAGATTGATGAATCGTCGCTTCGAAAGGATGCTCAAAACCTCGTTGTAAGTATGTTTAACGTTGTTCTCGTCGAACCGGAAATACCTCCTAATACGGGGAATATCGCTCGTCTTTGTGCCGCATGTAACGCAACGCTTCACGTGGTCGGCGTAACTGGTTTTCACATGGATGACCGGACGCTGAAACGGGCCGGACTCGACTATTGGGACGAGGTCGTCCTGCATCGCCACATCGATCTCGATTCCCTCTATGCCGCACACCCTGCAGCCCGCTTAGTCTATCTCACGACCAAGGCGAAACGAGCCTATACGGAGTGGAGTTTTCAGCCCGACGACTTTCTTGTATTTGGGCCTGAAACAAGAGGCCTGCCCGAAAAAGTACTCACTGCGAACGCCGATCGATGTCTCACAATACCGATGGCGAATCCGAACGTCCGCAGTCTAAATCTCGCTACGAGCGTCGGCATCGTACTCTTCGAAGCTATCCGCCAAACAACGAAAACGCTCTGATTTAATACATCCTTTTCCGCAAATTTCTCGTCAAATTATCGTCTGATAATTGTCTGTGAACGGTTACCCAGGGGAAAAGTTTTAGGAGTAATAGATATGAAATACATACGAAATTTTATGGTGATGGCGTTCGCCATTGCGATGCTTTCATTTGTAACGGTGAACGCACAGACAAGCACGAAAGGTTTGACGGATCTGGAAAAGAAAGTTCGTAAACAGATACTGATGCTTCCAAACTATGGTCTGTTCGATCACATCGCTTACAAGGTAGATGGCGGAACCGTAACGCTTTACGGCAAGACGGCTTCGCTTGGAACAAGGAAGGGCGCCGAGCGGGCTGTAAAGAGACTGGATGGCGTAATCGAGGTCGTAAATAACATCGAAGACCTTCCGCCGTCGTCATTCGACAATCAAATACGTCGGCAAGTCGTTCGAGAGTTTGTCGGCACGGGTGGAGTTTATCCGTACATCTCAGGCGTTAATCCGCAGGTTCGCATTATCGTCGAGAACGGCAGGGTTACGCTTGAAGGCTATGTGCCGAATAAGGGAACGTCGAACCTGATGTACCTATTGGCTAATCGAGTGCCCGGCACGTTTGCCGTAACGAACAATCTCATAGTCTCGTAGCCTTGATCGCTGAGTTAGTGAGAACGAAAAAGCTGTCTGGAGAGTAATACCAGACAGCTTCTTTTATTTTTCGCTCGCAGTAAATTAAGGAATCAACACGATCTTGCCGGCCGCTTTCGTTTCGATGATCTCGGTGTGCGCGCGCGGTGCGTCGGCGAGCGGAAACGTTCTGCCGACAGGCGGTTTGAGGAAACCCTGAGAAAGTCCAAGCCCGATCGCCTCATGCGCGGCATCGAGTTCATCTTTCCCGGCGTTGAAGAGGGACATTCCGTAGATCGTTGCATCCTTTGTCATTGCTTGCCGCGGCGTGAACTCGACGCTTCCGCGATTGCCGACAACGACGATTCGCCCGAACATTGCAAGGCATTCGAAATCGCGTTCGAGGTTCACGTTCGCGAGCATCTCGATGATCACATCGACGCCTTTGCGGTCGGTGAATTCGTGGATCGCCGAAAAATGATCTTCGTCGGTGTGATCGAAAACGGCATCGGCTCCGTTGTCGAGCGAGGCCTGCTTACCTTCCTCCGAACTCGCCGTGCCGATCACACGCAGGCCCGCATTCTTGGCCCACTGCACCGCCGCCAACCCGACTCCGCCCGACGCTCCGTGTACCAAGACAGTCTCGCCCGCTTTCGCATCCGCCTTCTGAAACAGCGCCCGATACGCAGTCGCATACGGCGTCCAAACTCCGGCACCTTCCTCGAACGAAACGTTCTCCGGCAGCGATCCGAGATGCGATTCGTCGCAGATCGAATACTCCGCGTAAGTCCCCGAGACCGAACCCGCCGTATACACACGATCTCCCGGCTTAAATCGCGTCACGCCATCGCCGACCGATTGGACAACTCCCGCTCCATCCTTCCCCGGCGTATACGGCAAGTTCGGCGCATGCGCGTGAATGCCCGTGCGAAGGTAAGTATCCACCGGATTCACGCCCGCCGCCTCGATCTTCACCAGCACCTGCGTACCAGTCGGCTCCGCCAGCTCGACATCCTCGACCTTCATCACCTCCGGCGGCCCGAATTCTCTTACGAGAATAGCTTTCATAGATAGAATTACGTCTCGCCGAATCCCGTGCCGTCCGGCGACTTACTTCGAGAGATGATCACTACCTTACCTCAATCAGTCGATTCCCTTCGCTAAGCAACTGGATTACGGCTCCCCATCTCGGCTCAAGCCACTGAAAGAGTGCGCGATTTGTAGAATTTCCGATCCGAAGCCACACGATCATCGGACCCGAAGTCGTACGAGAAGTCCGTTCCGCAAAATCGTCGTCTTTTGTCACGATGATCGCGCCCATCTTTAACGCATGATCCCAGATCGCACGATCTTCGGCCGCGGCAAGGTCGAACTCCTGGACATGATGTGCAGCATGCCCTCGCTCGTCTAACCAACGAACCAGCCCTGGAGGCAATTGAGCATCAACAATAAAATTCACTAGGCAAGCATCACAACGGCGTGGTCGATCTGAACCGCGGCATACTCAAGACTAGCTCGAATATCATCCCTCTCAAGATAGGGATAATCAGCGAGGATCTCTTCTTCAGTCGCTCCACCAGCCAGCATTTCAAGAACGTCCTTGACGCGGACACGCAGTCCGCGTATGCACGGGCGGCCTCCGCACTGCTTTGGATTCGAGGTAATCCGACTAAGTAATTCGGAGTTCATAGTTCCATCTTATCAAAATTGCGGTCTGGCTAAACAAAAGCTTTTGTCATTCGACAGTCACAGACTTCGCCAGATTTCGTGGTTGATCCACATCACAGCCGCGGCGGACAGCGATGTGGTATGAGAGAAGCTGAAGCGGCACGACGGAGAGCACAGGCCCGAGTAGGTCCGACGTTTCGGGGATCTCGATCACATGGTCAGACACCTTCGAGCTCATCGTGTCGCCCTCGGTCAGTACGCTGATGACGATGCCGTCGCGGGCCTTTACCTCGACGATATTCGAATGCGTTTTCTCGTATCGCAGCTCGCTCGACGCGTTTCCTTCTTCTTTCGTGTTCACCACGACGACCGGCAACTTTTCATCGATCAACGCATTTGGCCCGTGCTTCATCTCGCCCGCCGGATAGCCCTCGGCGTGAATATAGCTGATCTCCTTCAGCTTCAACGCTCCTTCCAGGGCAACCGGGAAATTGATCCCGCGTCCGAGATATAGAAAATCCTGCACGCGGAAAAACTCTTTGGAAAGCTCTTCGATCGAATCCGCGTCGTTTAGCAAATGCTCGATCTTTAGCGGAAGTTCCGCAAGGTCTTGAGCGAGCTTCTTCCCTTCCTCCGGCGTGATCGATCCGCGCAGCTCGCCCAGATAAAGCGCGAACAGATACAACGCGATCATCTGAGCGGTGAACGCCTTCGTCGAGGCCACACCGATCTCCGGTCCGGCGTGCGTCAAGATCGTGCCGTCCGCCTCGCGATGGATCATCGAACCCTGCACGTTGCAGATCGCGAGTACCTTACATCCGGCATTCTTCGCCTCGCGCATCGCGGCGATCGTGTCCGCCGTCTCGCCCGACTGCGAGATCACGATCATCAGATCCGTATCTCGCAGCACCGGGTCGCGATAGCGAAATTCCGACGCGTAATCGACCTCGACCGGTACGCGTGCGAGCTTCTCGATCATGAACTTGCCCGCGTGCCCGGCATGCCAGCTCGTACCGCACGCCGCGATCTTGATCGACGTAGCGTTGCGAAAATCTTCTTCGGTGATGTTCATCTCGTCGAGATAAACCTTGCCCGTGTCGAGCGAGACTCTGCCCTGCACCGTATCACGAACCGCACGCGGCTGCTCATAGATCTCCTTGAGCATGAAGTGCTTGAAGCCGCCCTTCTCCGCCATGATCGGGTCCCAAGTGATCCGCTGCTGCTTGGGCTCGACGACGTTGCCGTCGAAATCCGTCACGCGGACGCTGTCTTTCGTCAGCACCGCGATCTCTTTTTCGCCCAGATAAAAAACGTCTCGCGTGTGCTGCAAGATCGGCGGAATGTCCGACGCGACGAAGAACTCGCCGTCACCCAAACCGACCACGACCGGAGCACCTTCGCGAACCGCGATGATCGTATCCGGCTCGTCAACCGAAATTATCGAAAGCGCAAAGATGCCCCGAAGCTCTTTCACCGCCTTCTGCACCGCCTTCTCAAGCGAGAGATTTTCTGCGTCCTTGTAATGCCCGATAAGGTGCGCTATCACCTCGGTGTCCGTCTCAGTTTTGAACGCGCCGCCGTTCGCCGCGAGTCGCTCTTTCAACGTCAGATAATTTTCGATTATCCCGTTGTGTACGACGACAACCTTGCCGGACTGATCGCGATGCGGATGCGCATTCTCCTCCGTCGGCCGCCCATGCGTCGCCCATCGCGTATGCCCGATGCCGTACGTACCATCGAGCGGCTTCAGCCGGATCACCTCTTCAAGATTCCGCAGCTTTCCCTCCGCCCGCCGCATCGACAGATCGCAATTCTCATCCACAACCGCGATCCCCGCCGAATCGTATCCGCGATACTCCAGCTTCCTTAGCCCGTCGATGATCAACGGCACCACCTGTTTATTACCAACGTAACCGACAATTCCACACATAATTTATCTGGTTGCGGCCAAGCCCGCGACGCGAATGATCAGGCCGATCACCCATAACACGATTCCGATAATCGAGAGCACCTTCGCTGCCTGCGCCAGCCCGCGTCTGCCTTCTTCGACCTGATATATATCGATGTTGGTCAACACCTCATCGGCAGTTGTGAACGCGAAATAAGCAAAGATCGGCGGGCAGCAAAAGATACATAAAATGCCAAAAACCAAAGCTTTTATCGAACCGCTCCTGATCTGTTGAGCGTAAAGGTCTCGGGTCCCGGCACTAAAAATTGATCCATCGTCCGGCGGCGGAGGCGGCGTCCATTCTTGTTGGGGGTTTTCTTCTTGCACGTCTTTTAACTCCTCTCTGTGGTTCTAGGACAAATAATAAGGACCGATCTAAAGGACCGATCTAAAACGACGATTCTCGGGCGTAGTCTCGCCCAACTTTCCGACAAACAGTATCAAAGACTTCGAACAACTTCCAAAAATCCGACCGGCGTGACGATCTTGAGATCGGGAAATCTCCCACAGAACTCCGCATCGTCCATAAGATCAAGCAGATCACGGTCGCGAGAAACCAAGTAGTTTGCAACGTGGTCAATAGCGAGATTAATAAATATTTCGTCCGCCACATCTCGATCGAGTTTGAAACTCTGATTCGGGCTGTCAACGATCTCAGCTTTACCGAAGGTCTCTGAAACTAACTCCGATGCCATTGGCTCGCGCAACTGCGGATACTTTTTTCAGTAGGCTCGGTCTGGAAATAACTCCAAGGAGCTCATTGACAGTTTCTTGTGTAGTAATAAGCAGAACATGGCCTTGGAGGACAAACTGCAAACACGACCTTGCCGGACCGAACTCACTGAGGATGGCCTGGAGAATGACGTTCGTGTCGAAAACGGCTTTGATCACTATCTCTTAAGCCGCTTTTCTCGACGGTAGGCCGCGATCTCACTATCGACCAGTTCTTCTACATCTTTTTCCGACAAGCCGAGTCGGCGAGTCTGCGCATGGATCGGGGCTACGAGTTCGTCCCAGCTCAAATCGTTATTTCGAGCCTCGCGCAACTCTCGCTCGACAAGTCCGCGCACGAACTCATCAATCTCCTGCCCCTTACTCTTCGCCTTCTTTCGAAGTTCCGCCTCTGTGCTTTTCGGAAGTTCAATAGTAATACTCATAACCGCAAATTATATCACTGGCGAATCGATGTTAGGTTCACTTCGCCGCCCGGGCCCGCATCACCCACAACGCCGCGAGAAAGATTCCGACGATCCCAACAATGAATTGCACGGCATCGAGTCCGCCGCCGGCTAAGGCGCTTTCTGTAGCTCTAAAAAGTGCGATAAGGCCGAAGGTTCCGGCGACGAGAGCGAGCAGATAAAACAGTATCTTCATAAGCTATCCTTCGGCTTTTTTCGCGTCATTTCGTGTGCGTTCGTGGTTTTAGTGGTTTGGTCTTAAACATGGGAAACCACGAAACACACGAAATGCGCGAACAACAACTAAATTCAGACTAACGCACTACTGCCCTTTCCGAGCCCGAGCCGGCACACCGACGACCAGTTCGCCCGCAGCAACGTCCTTCGTCACCACGCTTCCGGCTCCGGTAGAAGCACCGTCACCTACCGACACAGGTGCGACAAGCATCGTATCCGAACCGATCTTCACATTCGACCCGATCTGGGTCGCGTGCTTATTCTTGCCGTCGTAGTTGCACGTGATCGTCCCGGCACCGATGTTCGACTTCTCGCCAATGGTCGCGTCGCCCAGATACGCCAGGTGATTCGCCTTCGACCCGCTGCCGAGATCGGTCTTCTTCAGCTCGACGAAGTTCCCAACCTTCGCACCGGCACGCATCACCGCATGTCCGCGAAGGTGTGCGAACGGCCCAACCTTACACTCGCCCTCGACCTCCGAATCCGCGATCACGCAATGGTCTAAGATCTCGACGCCGTTCCCGATCTTCGAATTCGATATCCGCGTGCCTGAGCGAACAACGCATCCGTCGCCAATAACGCTTTCTCCCTCTATCGAAACGTTCGGATAGATAACCGTATCGCGCCCGATGCGCGTACCCTCGCTGACATACGCCGTCCGCGGATCGACAAACGTCACGCCGTAATCCAACATCAGCCGGGCGATCGTGCGCCGGCGCAGCAGCCTCTCGATGTCCGAGAGCTGCATGCGGTTGTTGACGCCTTCTATCTCTTGCGCATCGCCGTGTTGATAGATCGCGATCGGCTCACCCGCTCTGTTAAGCAACGCGGGAACGTCAGTCAAATAATATTCGCCCTGCGCGTTGTTGTTCTGAACGCCGCTCAAGGCCTCGAACAAAAGCTTCGTCTCGAAGCAATATATACCTGCGTTGATCTCGCGGATCTCAAGCTGTTCGTCGTTCGCATCTTTCTGTTCGACGATCGCTTCAAACAATCCGCCGTCGCCGCGAACGATTCGCCCGTACCCCGCCGGATCTTTCAGCTTCACCGTGAGTATCGTCGTTGCCGCACCTTTGCCCCGATGCGAAAGATGACTTCTAACCAAGCCGCCGAGGGTCTCCGGCCGGATCAGCGGCACGTCGCCCGACAGCACGAGCAGCGTCGAATCTCGCCCTTCCAGATGTTCGCGGGCCGAGTTTACGGCGTCGCCCGTGCCAAGCTGCTGCTTTTGCTCGACGAAAACGACCAGCGATTCATCAAGCTCGTCCAACACGGCCTTGCGGACTTCATCGCCCTGATGGCCGACTACTACATATATCTTCTCCGGCGCCAGCGACGCCGCTGTCCGGCAAACGTGATTGATCAGCGGCCGCCCATCAACCCGGTGCAGCACTTTCGCGAGATCGGATCGCATCCGCGTCCCAAGCCCGGCGGCAAGTATCAAAATGTCTAAAGGATGGTGCTCGGTCGGCGTTTCTTCCATGCGTCAATTCTGCCACAAGACTTGTTCGCGAGCGTAACTGCACGATCAACAGCGGCTATCATAACGAATCTTCGCCAATTCCATAAACCCGCCTGATAGATCGTACGCCAGCTTCTCGAATCTCTCTGTGAACTCCGTGTCTTAACCTCCGCGCCTTTGTGTTTAACTCTTTAACCAACCACAAAGGCGCAAAGTTCCGGACACAAAGTGCACTAAGAGGCGTTCGTGGAAGTTCCCACCCTTATACTTAGTGGCCTTTGTGTCTTAGCTTTGTGCCTCCGTGTTTAGGTCCCTTCTCTAAATATCTGTCAAACAAAGCAAAAACTTCTTGTGCGATGAGAAACGCCTGTGTTATCTTCTAGATGCGGTATCCGCGCTTGCCTGGCCCGCCAACAGTCGAAAAATCTCACCGAACCCGCATTTTTACTGCGGTCTCTCACGAAAAGTCACCTAGGAATCTTCCAATGGCTCAACTGCCCTTTATCATCCAAGAACATCAGTTCCACCGCATGAAGAACGTTATCGAACGTTTGAGCGTGGAATGTGCCGCACGTGCAGTTTTCCTCGTCGACCGTGACGGGCAAACGATCGCCGTTCACGGCGAGATCGGCGAAATGGACACGACGAGCTTTGCCTCGCTCGCTGCCGGAAACGTCGCCGCGACGCACAGCATGGCGAAGCTGATCGGTGAAAACACGTTTCCGTCGGTCGTCCATGAGGGTGAACGCGAGAGCATCTTCATCAGCGTGATCGGCCGCAGTCTGCTCGTCGTCGTTTTTGACGAGCGATCGACACTTGGCCTCGTCAAGATCCGGGCAAAGAAGGCCAGCCACGAGGTTGCCTCGATCCTGGATGACGCGGCTAACGATTCGAAGGCCTTCAGCCTTGCTCAAGACTCAGTTTTCTCGGATATCTCCGACGACGATATCGACTCCCTTTTCGCCTAACCCCAAAGGATGACCTTTGATCTTGGATCTTTGATCTTAGATCGCAACATCGCTACCAAATCTTTGATCGGCTTCTAAAGTCAAAGATCGAAAATCAAAGATCAAAACTGCTATGACCTTTATCAATTACGCTTCACGCGAGATCAACTGCAAGATCGTATACTACGGCCCGGGTTTGTGCGGCAAGACGACGAATCTGCAGCACATCTACGATTCGACCGCGCAGGAAGCGAAAGGAAAACTCATCAGCCTCGCAACCGAAACGGACCGCACGCTGTTCTTCGACTTCATGCCGCTCGAGCTCGGAACCGTTCGCGGATTCAAAACGCGTTTCCATCTCTACACGGTTCCCGGCCAGGTCTATTACGACGCATCGCGCAAGCTCATCCTCAAGGGAGTCGATGGCGTGGTTTTCGTGGCCGACAGCCAGGAAGAGCGAATGGACGCCAATATCGAATCGCTCTACAACCTCGAAGAAAACCTCCAGACGCAAGGCTACGATCTGATGAAGATCCCTTACGTCCTTCAGCTGAACAAACGCGACCTACCCAACGTCATCCCGATGGAAGACCTCGCCTTCGAACTGCGAAAAAAAGACGAGCCCGTCTTCGAAGCCGTAGCCTCGACCGGCGCCGGCGTCTTCGAAACCCTAAAAGGCGTCGCCAAACAAGTGTTGACGGAACTGCGAAAGAGTTAGCTCGTGCGAAACTCCCCTCCTTACGAAGGAGGGGCGGCAGCCGCTTCGGCTGACGGGGTGGTTCTCTTTCCGGGCAGAAACGCGAGTGTGAACGAGCGTGCCTATCGAAACCCAACTCCACTAGCCGCACACACCAGAACAACTTCGACCTCCCGCCTCTCCCTCAGGCACAAAAAGGCTGCCCGCCTCTCACCGCGGCAGCCTTTCCTTTTTCTATCGTCCATCGTTTAGAGTCGGGCTACTGCCCGACGCTGATCGGTTCTTTTTTCAACCCGATTTCAAATCTCAGATCTCAAATTTCAGATCGAAAACCCTACCGTCGTAATTCCTGAAACACGATCGCACTCGGATCGCTCGTTTTCACCAAACCGTAGCCCGGCAAATACTGCAGCGAGAATTTGAAGCCCTCGATCTCGACCGTATAGATCCGATTCTCCGCATCGAACGTTTTCCAGATCCCGCGTGATCCATCGCTTGCCACGACCGTACCGTCCGCAAGGAATTTCGTTGCACCGTAAGAATTCACTTTCGAATCATACGTCCGCACGATCGGCTCCGACTTGCTCGCCTCGGCAAACTGGACGCTGCCCGTCGCCTCGATCTCGTAGTCGCCGCCCATCCTCACCAAGTTCTGATTCGGCGGCACCACGCTGACGATGATCTTCATCTTCGCCTTAACATTGTCCGCCGTGAACGTAGTCTCTCGCTGCGTCTTGTTCGAGGTTACTGTTTTCGTTATCTTGAACGACCGCTTCTCATCGTAAAGATTTATCGTCAGCACCGTATTCATCTGCGCTCCGTAGAGTGCAGTCGGATTGGCGAATCTCACCGTAAGCTTGTTGCTTCCGGGAAGAGCATAAAAATACCAATACTGCGTGCCGACCAAGCTGTCGGCAGTGCCCTTGTTGATCCCCGTGCTCATCGCATACGGGCTCTCGGGCTTCAGCGACTGCGCCGACACCATCCCCGTCGCCGCCAACAATAACGCCAATACGACCACTCTCCGCATCTCGAAATTCCTCCCTTTCCCGCCTTGACGTTTTTCCAGATGCGTTTTGCCTAAGCGGCATGCCGCAGTGATGAGCCGAAGAACTCGCTGGCGGCTTGCCGCAATGATGAGCGGTGAGGCTTGCCTCACCGTCAGCGCCTATAACAAACAAAGCGAAGGCTTCCGACTAAAGTCGGAAGCCTTCGCTGAATCAGCAGGGTGTTCTGCCGGAAGGGCACAGCCCTTCCGCTCATCATGGCGGCAAGCCTGCCGCCACACGCTTCACAACACCCGCGGCATCACGTACTTGATCTCGTAAACATCCGCCAGCCCGCGCAGCTTCTCGATCGCGATCGTTCCCATCGCCGAAGACTTGTCGGACTTCTCTACCTCAAACCCGACCGCCTTCAACTGAGTCAGCAGCGTAGGCGTCACCGTACCGACAAAGGTCAGCTCGACACTCGCCTTCCCATCACGCACAAACGTCGACTCATTTGGCAACGCAGCCCCATTCTTCTCAATGCGATCGACTAGCCCAAAGAGCCACGTGTGAAAAGTGTTCTTAAGGCGAAACTCGCGCATCTGCTCGGGTGATGGCGTGATTACGCCCGGATCGATTTCGCCACGCGACTGCTGAACCAAGTTGGCCGACACGAAGTTGTAATTGATCACGCCCGTCACTTGCACCGGCTTACCGGAAACCATCGTCGGAGCAAATGTCGCTCCGGCCGCGGACTCAGCGGCGACGTTCCGGAGCAGCGGATGGCCCGAAACGGCCATCGCCGAGATCACCTTTCCACTTTCGTCGATCGTCACCTGCACCGAAACGGTTCCCGACGCCCCGGCCGCATGCGCCGCCTGCGGATATGCAGGCTTCGGAAGGTTCGTCGCCTTCGCATTCATCACACCGCCCGAAACCACCTTCGGCTCAGGCGGAGACGACGGCGATTTTGTCTGGTTGCTCATCGCCCCTTTCTTACTGCGACCGCCTGCTCTGCTGCCGCTGATCAAGCTACCCGTCGAATCCGGCCGCATCGTTGTCGAAATCGAGGAACTCGACATATCGATCATCGGAGAATCGGACGTAACTGAAACGGTTTCAAGGACTGATAGCGATGAAGCATTAGTATTGCCAGTCTGACCCGATGGCGGCATCGGAGTCGGTGCCGGCGGCGGCGCTGCCCCTGCGGAGCCGCTTCCGCTGCCACTGCCGCTACCCGAACCGTAGGCGGTGCCTGTACCGCTTCCCGATCTAGTCGCAGGTGGGCTGGTCGAAAGGCTAAGGTTCGTCACGTTGGCTTGGCGGTTCACCATTTCCTTACTTTTCGCCCGCCTCTTAAACAGTCCGCCAATGATGTTTCTTCCCTTCTCGTTTACCTCAACGACATTCCCGCCCGCCTTCTCCATATCGACTCCATCCGGAGCCTCGACCGGGACTTCCATTTTCACCGGATTTCCGTTCTGATTCACGATGCGTTCTTCGACTGCGACGAAAGATGTGAACTTTGTCATCAGGCCAAACTCGAGTCCGAGATCGGTGATCTGTTTATTGATCGCGTCTGGTTTAGAGGCGTTCAGTGCGTCGCTCGAAAGTTCGTCGATCCGCTGACGTGCCCACAGCGAAGCGAGCGAATCGTTAGCGTTCTCCGCCTCAGGCAGATTCACCCCTATCGACCGCTCGTACGGCTGACCCGCGACCTTGCCGCGAAGCTTGATCGTCCCGCGGCCTCCCTTCGTATATCTGCCCTTTACGACAACGGGCTTTGCCGAAAAAAGGTCCGACAACTTCGACGGATAAACATCCGCGACCGGCAAGCCGTTCCACTCGATCGAAAGATCGGTCAGCAGCGGCGAACGCACGCGTTCGTAAAATCGCTTCGCCGCCTTCGACCCGTCATCCTCAAGCGAAACGTATTCGACCTCGCCTTTTCCAGCCTCAGCCATCTTGTCGAGCAAGGCGCGATTCACGGAATTGCCGATGCCGAACGAAAACACGCGAGCACCCGAATTCCGCTGTATCTCCGCAACGATGTCGTTCTCGTTCCCGACGTAACCATCCGTCATAAAACAGACGACGCGAAGATGCTCTTTCGAACCCGACGGAGCAAGCGCCGTCTTGATCGCCTTCATCATCTCCGTTCCGCCGCCGCCGCTACGTGACGCGAGAAATTCCTGTGCGAGTTCGAGATTAGCTTGCGTCGCCGGAACCGGAGCGTCGAACAGCACGTGAGTATCGCCCGCGAACGTGATCAGGTTAAACGTGTCTTCGGGGTACAAACCGTCGAGCGAAAGCTTCATCGCTTCCTTCGCTTTCTCGATCGGAAATCCCGACATCGATCCGCTCGTATCCAGCACGAAAACGATCTCTTTCGGCGTGCGGTCTTCGCTCGCGATCTTGTCCGGCGGCTGCAAAACCAATGTGAAAAATCCTCCGCGGCCTCCCCGGTGTGCGATCAGTGCATCCTCTATCCGCCTGCCCGTCACGTCATATCGAAGCACGAAATCCTTGTTTGGAATCGTCGTCTCGCCCTTCAAATTTATTTTCGCGACTGCCGGCGAATAGTTAAGCTGATCGATACTGTGCGACGACGACCGCACGCCCTCGACCGGAACTCCGGCGTTCAGATTCACGTTGATCGAGATGTCATGCCCCGCACGCGTCGTCGCTATCGGCGGTGAGATCTTCGCCGCGTCCGTTACCGACCCCGGAATGTATCGCGGCCCGACCGTCATCGGAAAGACGAACTCGTATTCGCCATCCTCATACTTCAGCGTCTCGACATAACTGATCTCGATCTTCACCAATTCGCCCGGCATTATGTTCGCGACCGACTGCGTGAAAATATTCGTCCGCTCCTGGTCAAGCAAGCTCGCCGTCTTCCCTTCAGCTTTTGCCTCGTCGTAAACCTGCCTCGCCTCGTCCCGCTTCAGCACCTTGCCGCGGATCACACGCGCCCCGACCGTCATCGTCATATCGTCGACCGCACCGTTCTGCGAAAGCGGAAAAGTATAAACGGCCTCGATCGGTTCAGCGAACGTGTTCGTAAAATCCTGAACAACGCGCACCCTCGCGACGAATCCGCTGATCTCAACGTTCACCGCCGTGTTCTTCAGCGGACACGCCCCCAACTGAACGCCCTTCGCATTCGACGCATACAACGCGCCCTGAGAACTCCCCTCCTTACGAAGGAGGGGTGGCAGCCGCTCCGGGCTGACGGGGTGGTTCTCCCACTTCGAAAGTTTCGAACCTTTCGCAACGATCTGACCGAACACTCCAAAAGCGCACACCAATATCCACAGCAAAAACACCGCCTTTCGCATAACAACAAACTCCAATTTTTAGGATTCTAATTCAGACGCTCGAACACGTCAGGGCTTTCCCCCTTAGACACCCCAACCCCCAAAAAGGTTCCCCAACCCAAAAAGATTTTTTTCGATCTCACGCAGAACACGACGTCGGGGAGTGACGGATACGACCACCGTTGAACTCAATTGCTGTTTGCGGTTGATAAGGTCCAGCCCATTGTCAGATCGGTTTCGGTAGAGGATGTCGCGGCTCTGAACGGATTGGAGGTCAGTTGGTAAGTGTATCCCGCGACCGTCTTGTACCGCGTTTCGACCTTTATGCCGCGGGATTCGTTCGTCGGGTCTTCCCATGGGTTCTCCAGCGTCCGCGAAAGGCGCACTCGTCCTAGTTGATCGAAATGCTGGACCGCAACCTTCTTCCCGTCCCCGACCGTCTCCACATCCGCCCGCACGATCACCCGCCGGTTAACGTCGTCATACGCCGTCTGCGTCCAAGATTCGAGCGCCGTCCCCGCCGCACTCTTCACCTTCACCGGCCGCCCAAGCTCGTCATACTCCGTCACGACCGAAACGCCGTTGTCCACATCCGTCACCGTCGTCACAAGCCCCGTATAGAAATCGTAAATCGCTCTCGAAGCCCGGCCCGCAGTCGCAGCTCCAAAGAAAGTTCGAGCAGGTCAAGCTCCTCCCCCGCGAAAAGCAAAAGTTCATCCTCCAGTTCCTCGACACGGTTTTAGAGAGCAACCAGCAAAAGGCGTGAACAAAGAAAAAGACAGCCTCACAAAAAAGCTGTCAAGTCTTTTCTTCAATTTCCGACCCGCCTAGCGGTTAGAAGTATTATTGCTAACCGTCAGAGGACGAGGCAATATCATATGAGGCTGCCGCCAAAGCACCAATCAGATCATCCAACCGTATACCTCGCTCATTTGGTTCGTCGTCATCCTTAAGTCCAGTTTCCGTGAACTCGTCCGTAACGGCATCAATGATTTCGTCTCGCTCATCCTCGGTCAGATCGATCTCTCTGTAAGGAGGAAGCTTCCTTAGCAAGTCCGGACGGCGTTTTTCAATTACTTCCGTCAATAGGTCTTCCATCTCTGATTTAAGTTTTAGAATCATGTTTAGGTATTACTGAATGCGACGACTGGCGCTATTTCTTGCCCATGTAGTAATCACTTTTCCAGCTTGATTGAGGACAACTCCCGCATCCTTTCCTATAACTTTCACTGTCCCGTCAGCCTGTTGAATGATTTTAGTCGGGTTCTTCAAGGTATTGAGAATCGCTCGCGTTGTAACACCAAACCCCTCGCGTGAAATTGCTTGGTTGATTCCGTGCTTAGTAAACCCGGTAATTGCATTTCCAACAACGCTTGAGCTTTGACTAGCAGCTGTGGTTGCTGTTGCCGTTGCCGCAGTGGTCGTTGCCGCTGCCGTCGTTGCAGTTCCCGCTTCGGTCAAACCGAGAACAGTTACGCCTCCTCCTACGGCAGTACCGGTTGCGGCCATTGCCACGCCGACTCCTGTGCCGACAGCCACGCCGGTTGCGGCAACAAGAGCTACTGTCGTTCCTTTCCTGACCGACTCGTCGGCTATCGTATTAACCAACCCCTGGCAGTTGCACTGATAGACACTCGAAAAGTCGCTCGTCGCCGCATCCCGCGTGTCGAAAGTCGAATAGCTGTTCGTGTACGGATTTAATCTGACCCAGCCATTCTCGGTTTGATAGACGAAACTCCCAACTCCGCGCTCGTCATTCCCCTGCGTCCCGACAACTCTTGTGTATCCATCATCGACCGTGTCATTGTCCCCGAACCATTTGTATCTGTCGTCAGCCGAACTGTAATACCAACTCAGCCCTGTCGGATCGGTGATGACAAGCGGATTGTTGCCGACATAGATATACCTGTTCCAACTTTGCGGGTTGTCAGCGATGGCACTACCCAGTAAAGGGTCAACCGACGTGAATCGTCCGTGATTTTTGTTGTAGTAACGAGCCTGAGCAAAGTCCAAGTCTGACTCAATATCCCGTTCATAGCCGGTGAACTTCTGTCTCACTTCGTCTTCGCTTGAACCGTACTGCAAGTTGCTCGTTCTAGCTCCGACATCGACGAAGATATCTTCACCAAAGGGCATGAAGTCTCGACGAGAGATAACTTGACCAAATTGGTCGGTGATGATCCGCGGCGAACCGAGATGGTCGTTTGTGAGATATGAAGTTGTCGGCGTTTGAGAGACTTCTGAAGTGGTCAAGTAAACGTAGACATAAAAGTCTCTTATTTCTCCTTTAGTT
>CADEGD010000029.1 GCA_902826795.1 uncultured Acidobacteriota bacterium
TTTCTGAGCAGTTCACTTGCTGGCAGGCGAGTTGTGACCCCAAACGACCTGCACAACTTGGCGATAGTCATCGTAACGAACGCTAACCCTGAGCGTTTTCCTACGATGTCGTCGGGCGGGCACCGTCGCTGACACAGCTTTATGGTTGAGAAAAATGAGCATGGTTTAGATGCGAGGCCGTCTGATACGAACGTTGCGGATGTCGAAGAGGGCGGCAAGCTGATCGTCCTTACCGCGCCGTTGACCGAGGCGATCGATCACGCGGGATACTTTATCCAAATGGCGATGGCCTCGCTGCCGATCTGGCTTGAAGGCATTCTTAATCGTAAATATCCGAAATGGCGCGAAGTTGAAAGATACGAAGACGGCTCGGCGAAATATATGCCCGCCGGAGTTCGCCTGGTCGAGAAGTCGCTCGAACGGGCTTATTCCAAAGACGACATCGTCGCTTGCTTTCCTGAAGACCTCGACAAGTTCGTCGGCCCGAATACCCGTGTTGTCGCTGTTTCTACTCATAATCCGCTAGGCGTGACGTTTGCCGCTGGCGTTTACACATCGATCTTCGGTTCGTCGAAGATGCCGATCAACTCGCATTATTCGCGTGAGCTTTTCGCACAGATCAAAAACAATAAATACCGCGATAATTTTAAGGTGATCGTTGGCGGCTCGGGCGGCTGGCAGATCATTCAAACCGATCTGTACGATGAACTCGGTGTGGACTGCGTAGTTGAGGGCAGAAGCGAATCGAACGATACGCTCGACCTCTTCGCAAAGGCTATTGCCGGCGAAGAAATTCCAAAACAGATCGATGTCAAACATCCGCAAGAACGAGACGCGATCCTGTTTCCAGATACGCGGACGACCTTCGGCGTCGTCGAGATGACGACCGGCTGTGGCCGTCGCTGCAAGTTTTGCGTGCCTGACCTGAACCCGCAGATCGACCTCCCTAAGGACAAGATCATGGACGCGGTGCGGGCCAACGTTCGCGAAGGAAACAAGCAAATAAGCCTCGCGACCGAGGACATGTTCATCTGGGGACAGGTACATACCGACACGCCGTTCTACTTTCCGAATCGCGAGGCGCTGGTAGATCTCTACAAGTCGGTTGTCGAAACGCCCGGCGTAGAGCAGCACGTGCTCAGCCACTCGACGATCGCACCGGCTGTGGTCGATCCGATAATGATCAAGCAGCTCTCCGATCTGCTGCTGCCGAAAAGCCCGATCCATTTCCCTTACCTGAGTTCGCATCCCGAGAAGAAAGCGCTCGCTCCGCTTATCGGCCTCGAGACTGGCTCGGTGAAGATGGCAAAGAAGATAATGCCCGGCAAAGGCGTGCCGTTCCCGATCGATCATTGGCAGAGCGTCGTGCTCGAAGGCTTGAAGGTACTTAACGAAAACAACTGGTTCCCGGCGATGACGCTGATCGTCGGCAATCCGGACGAGACCGACGAGGACATCATGGCGACGCTCGATCTCGTCTACGAGATGGAACGCCGCGGCCTGTTCGCGTTCCTCATTCCGTCGATCTTCACGCCCCTCCATGACACGCGAATGGAGATGGAGAAAGGCGTCACGCAAACCAAGCAACTAACACCGTTGCAATGGCAGTTGATGATGAAGTGCTGGAAGATGAACCTTCGACCGGGCCAATACAGTTGGTGGGGCCCGACCGCCTGGCGCATCGGCAGCATCGGGATGTGGCTTTACAAACTTCGTAAGCTGAACGGCCCGAACTTTACCTATCCTCTGCTTATGTTCTCCGGTGCGTTGAGCGAGAAACGGCTAGAGAAGATGGGCAAGATCTACGTCGGCAAGCCGCTCAAGACGTTGAGCCGTGCCGAACTCATCGAAACCGTCAGTCCGAAAATGCGAAAGCATTTCCGAGCGGACAACGGCGGCCTTCCGATGGAACGCGAACTTCAGTTCGCAAAAGAAGCCGAGGCACAGGCCTCAGCCTAAGTTCTAGAAGCGGGTTGCGAACTCAATTTCGCGTTCCGATATGGAGCCTTACACACTAGATTTCAGCCAAGTCGGAGCCGGCGATGTTGCGATCGTAGGTGGAAAGTGCGCCTCGCTCGGGGAGCTGTTTAATAAGCTTACGGGTAACGGCGTTCGTGCCGTCGATGGTTTCTCGACGACGAGCCATGCTTACAACGCGCTTCTCGAAACTGAGAACCTTCGAGGCCGCCTCAAGAAACTGCTGAAAGGCCTCGATGTGAATGACCTCGACGAGCTCGCTCGCGTGGGAAGCGAAGCACGGCGGATGATGGTCGAAACGCCGTTTCCCGCTGAGGTCGAAACTTCCCTGATCGACTCTTACAATCGGCTTGGCGAAAGGATCGGCAAAAGATCGTTTGAAGTTGCAGTGCGTTCCTCGGCCACTGCCGAAGATCTTCCCGATGCCTCTTTCGCCGGCCAACAAGACACGATCCTCAACGTTCGTGGTGAGCAGCGGCTGATCGAGGCTTGCCGCGAATGCTTTGCGTCGCTTTGGACGGACCGCGCCATCTCGTACCGAACTGCCAAGGGATTCGACCATTTCGAGGTTGCTCTATCGATCGGCATTCAACCGATGGTTCGATCGGACGCGGCATGTTCGGGCGTGATGTTTACGCTCGATACGGAGAGCGGTTTTCGGGATGCGGTTGTGATCAACGGTGCCTGGGGACTCGGTGAGGCAGTTGTACAAGGAATGGCTACGCCGGATGAGTGGATCGTTTTCAAGCCAACGCTGAAGCTTGGTTTCCGCCCGATCGTCACGCGAAAGCTGGGCGTTAAGGAAGTAAAAATGGTGTTCAACGACGACGGGGTCGGCACGATGGTTCGCCCGGTCGTCGAAACGCAGCGAAACCGGATGTGCCTCGCTGGTTTTGAAGTGCTCCAGCTAGCAAAGTGGGCATGCGAGATCGAAGACCATTATTCGAAGCTTGCCGGAAAGCACCAGCCGATGGATATCGAATGGGCGAAAGACGGCGTTACCGGCGAGCTGTTCATTCTTCAGGCCAGGCCTGAAACGGTTCACGCTCAAAGCGAGGCGAATTTCATCGAGACGTATGAGCTGACCGGCCTACACGGAGCTCCTCTTGCCAGCGGAGTCGCGGTCGGTCAAAAGATCGGAACAGGCACCGCGCACGTCTTGCTCGATCCGGCAAAGCTCAACACATTCAAAGAAGGCGAGATACTTGTCACGACAATGACCGATCCCGCGTGGGAGCCGATCATGAAGCGGGCCTCGGCTATCGTCACCGAGCGGGGAGGGCGTACGTGCCACAGCGCGATCATCAGCCGTGAACTCGGAATTCCGTGCATCGTCGGTACCGGAGACGCGACCGAAAAGGTCCGTAACGGAACGGAAATCACTGTGTCTTGTGCCGAAGGCGACGTCGGGAACATTTACTACGGCAACATCGAATACAACGTCGAGCGTCACACGATCGACGAAACAACACGGCCGCAGACGCAGATCATGATGAACGTCGGCGACCCGGACCACGCGTTTTCGGTCTCGCGTTTGCCCAACGACGGCGTCGGCCTTGCCCGCCTAGAATTCATCATCAACAACCACATCGGCATCCATCCGATGGCGTTGATCAACTATCCGAATCTGAAGCGTCGCGAAGACGTCGAGACTATCTCCAAACGCATTCTTGAAGAAGATCCGAAAGAGTTTTTCGTGCGCTCGCTCGCAGAAGGTGTCGGCAGGATTGCCGCTGCGTTTTATCCGAAACCGGTTATCGTCCGCATGTCCGACTTCAAATCGAACGAATACGCCATGCTGATCGGGGGACGCGAATTCGAGCCAACCGAAGAGAATCCGATGATCGGTTTCCGCGGTGCGTCGCGTTACTACGACGACCGGTACAAGGCCGGCTTTAAGCTCGAATGTATGGCGCTTCAGCGTGCGCGCGAAGATATGGGCCTGGTCAACATCAAGCCGATGATCCCGTTCGTCCGCACGGTTGAAGAAGGCCAGAAGGTGATTGCCCTGATGGCCGAGCACGGCCTCGTGCAGGGCGAGAACGAACTCGAAATTTACGCGATGTGCGAGCTGCCGGCGAACGTCGTATTCGCGGACGAGTTCCTGAAAGTTTTTGATGGCTATTCGATCGGCTCGAACGACCTCACGCAACTTGCCCTCGGCCTTGATCGTGACAGCGAGATGGTCGCACACCTTTTCGACGAACGTAACGGAGCGGTCGAGAAGATGGTCGCAATGGCGATCGACGCGGCGATTCGCTCCGGGAAAAAGATCGGCATTTGCGGCCAGGCACCTTCGGATTACCCGGAGTTTGCCGATTTTCTCGTCAAACGCGGCATCAACTCGATCTCGCTGAATCCCGATACCGTTATCAAAACGACTCAGCACATCCTCGCTACCGAAGCAACATTGAATGGAAATTCTGTTGTGTAAGAGTGACGCCTTCAGGCGTTTTGCCTGATCCAGCAGCGAGTTTTGGATTTTGACGAGAACGGCTAAAGCCGTCACTCTTACAATAATGACCCAGCCTTCGGAGAACTACTTGCCCGTCGCGAAGATGCGTTCTCAGGCGTATCGATCATGGGCGATCGCGTTGGCTGTCGTCGGTGTATGGATGCTGCTGATCGTGCTTCCGCCGATGCTTGCGGCGAATGGTAACACCCGAGTTTCGTCACCGCTCTATCATTTTTTCAGTTTCATCTGCCATCAAATACCGGATCGCTCGTTCCATTTGATGGAACATCAACTGGCGGTGTGTTCACGCTGCGTCGGCGTATATTTCGGACTCCTCGCCGGGCTGATCGCTTATCCGATGTGGCGAAGTGTCGATAACATCGAACCTTTACCTCGCATCTGGCTGTTCGCCTCAATGGTTCCGATCGCGATCGACTGGTTGCTAGGCGTGCTCGACATCTGGCAAAACAACCACGCATCACGTTTCATCACCGGCCTGATCCTCGGCGTCGGTTGTGCGACGTATATCATGCCGGCGTTGGTGGAGATCGTGAGGAATCTTTCGAGGAAACGTCTGCCGGTCGGATAAAATTGCTCTTTAAGCGTTGGCCGTTGCTCAGTTTCTTCAGCAGATTTGAGCAATGCCCTTTCTCTTTTCGCAGCGACGTGGATTTTTCTAGTTCATCTTCTTTATCTTCTTCCTCTTGTTCTGTGGTTGAAGATCGATTAACCACGAAACAAGAAGAAGAGGAGGAACAAGAAGGAAAGAGATAAGAAAGGATATCGTTGGCAGACGGCCGCGAACAATCGTTGACTCTCGGTCGTAGAAGTAGCAGAATTGGAGGTTAGCGATATGAGTTTTGACCGTAATTCCGCCGCTGAGGCCGCGAAGCAAGATTTGGCTCGAAGGCTTGGAGTAAGCGAAGGTGAAGTGTCTGTTTCGGGCGTTACCGACAGGGACTTTCCGGACATGTCTCTTGGTGCTCCGGTGGCGGACGAAGCGTCGGCGATGATGATCGCGACGGGCTGGGAGATCGGCCTGAAAGCGAATGGCAAATCTTACGAATATCGTGCTGATAAATATCAGCTTCGGGCAAAAAGCTTCGAAGGAAAGAACTATCTCGTTAAGGGATAACGGCATCTAAAGATTCAGGAGTATTGATATGAATCGCGGTAATTTTTTTGTCCATTTGATGGTTGCGGTGATCCTGGTCGCGCTTGCGGCGGTTGTCGGACAGATCGGACGCTGGCGTTCGATGTTGAAGGTGCAAAACACCACGCCGAAGAAGGTCGGGACGGCCTTGCCCGTAGAGACCGCTGCTTTGGACGGAAAACCGGAACTTCTGGTTCGCTTTAAGCCCAACATCACTCTTCCTGAGATCAAGAGTTTTGCCGCAAAGTATAACGACCGAGTTGAAGACGAGATCGAATCCGTCGGCGGACTCGTTGCGATCGACGACCTTGACGATGCAGATGTAAATGACGTCATTAGCTTATACGAAAGAAGCGGTTTGGTTGACTACGCAGAGCCTAACTTCGAGATCGCCCTTGACGATTCCGTTGACAGAAATTCCCGCCCGGTCGCTTTTTCTCCGAATCCAGTCGGGGCTCCGAACGATCCGCTTTTCGCCGATCAGTGGGCGCTGAATAACACCGGCCAGAACGGCGGCAAGGCGAATGCACACATCGATGCGTTAAAGGCGTGGGCAAAAACGCAGGGAAGTTCGGAAGTGGTAGTTGCGGTTCTCGACACGGGCGTCGATTACTCGCATAAAGACTTGGCCGAGAACATGTGGATCCGCCCGGCAAATCTTCCGCAATATACTGACGATGAGCTTGGCTCGGTCGACGATATTCACGGTTTTGACGCGGTGAACGTTGCGAGCAGTAGCGGCAGAGGTCGCAACCTTGAGGTGGGCGGCGGATATTCTGGAGGAGCAGCTCTTTCAGACCCGATGGACGACAACGGCCACGGCACGCATTGCGCCGGCATTATCGGAGCCGAGGGCAATAACAGCGAAGGAATTTCGGGCATCAACTGGAACGTCAAGATCATGCCGCTCAAGTTCCTCGGCCGCGGCGGATTTGGCAACGTTAAGGATGCGATCGAATCGATCAACTACGCCATCGATCGAAAGAAAAACGGCGTTAACCTTCGTGTCATAAACGCGAGCTGGGGTTCAACGCAACGTTCGAAAGCTTTAGAAGATGCCATCCGCGCAGCTGGTGAGGCAGGAATTCTCTTCGTCGCTGCCGCCGGAAACAGCAGCACAGACAACGACCGACGTGCTCACTATCCTTCGAACTACGACCTTCCGAATATGCTGAGCGTTGCGGCACTCGACCGTAACGATCTGCTCGCCAGCTTCTCAAACTACGGCGCAAAAACGGTCCACGTTGCCGCACCGGGACGCGAGATCACCTCGACCTGGCTCGGCGATCAGTATCGCGAAGCGTCAGGCACTTCGATGGCCGCTCCGCAGGTTGCCGGTATTGCGGCATTGATCCTTGCAAGCGAGCCGAAACTCTCGATGGCTAAGCTCCGCGAGCGGATAATGAAATCGTCCGACCCGATCGATACCTTGCTTGGAAAAGTTGTCGTCGGCGGCCGGCTGAACGCCGCGAAAGCGCTCGGCGAATAGCCAAACCATCTGACACGCGCCCTTGACGAAATGGGGCGTATGTTCGTTCCGAGTCTCATCAAACCACATTTTCGTTTTACGTAAAGCCTTGCAAATGCAGGGCTTTGCGATTTTCTGCAAAGCTTCGTAAAGATTGGCATATCGTTTGCCATCTTTAGGTCAAGCAATGCTCGGGCATTGCCCGAACAAAACTTTGTTGGGGAGAAAATCGATGAATCGAATCAGTAAATTTATTGCGATCAGTGCCTTTGCATTAACTTTGATGGCGTTGCCTATGGTCGCATCGGCCCAGTGGGGTGGCCGTGACCGTGACGACGATTATTACGGCAATGGACGATATAACCGCAATCTGCGGGCGACCATTCAGAACCTAAAGAATCGTGCTCGTAACTTTGAGAGCGCGACCAACCGTGCGGAAGACCGTCGTGACGACCGCGACGATGATCGTTGGGGAAATAACCGAAACGGCAATTGGGGCGGCTGGGGCAACAACCGAAATGGCGGTTATCGCGGCGGCAACTATGGCCGGCTGGAAGACCTTGCAGATGATTTCCGAAAGGCGACGGACCGTCTTGAGGATGCGTACGGCAACGGCCGCAATCTGAACGGCAGTCGAGACGAGGCCCGACGAGTTCTCGACATCGGTAACCAGATCGAGAACGAACTCCGCAATCTTCGCGGTGGACGCAACCTCGATCGTCAGTGGAGCCAGATCCGTTACGATCTGAACGCGATCAACGATGTCTACGGTGGCTACTACAATAACAACGGCGGCAACAACCGCTATCCGAATCGCAATGGCGACTGGAGAAACCGCGTTCCGTTCCCGCTTCCTTTCTAACGATTTTCCACAACTGAAGAACGCAAGGTCCGGGCCCGAAATAGCCCGGGCCTTTTTTAGTTTAGAGTTCAAGCTTTAGCTTGGCTGTGATAGTTTCAAAACGACCGATGCTTAACTGATACAAGCTGAAGGTTGAACTCTGAACAACTATGCCCGGAACTCTGTATCTCGTCGCTACGCCTATCGGCAATCTTCAGGACATGACGTTCCGAGCCGTCGAGGTGTTGCGGTCCGTGGATGTCATTGCGTGTGAAGATACGCGGCACACTCGAAAGCTTTTGAACGCATTCGAGATCTCGACCAAGCTCGCCAGTTATCACGAACACAATGAAGAGGAACGAGCCGACGAATTCGCAAAGCTTTTAGCCGAAGGCAAGTCGGTCGCCGTCGTTTCCGACGCGGGCACGCCGGGCATCAACGATCCGGGATTTCGCGTCGTGCAGAAGGCAATCGAGATCGGTGCGGACGTCGTGCCGATTCCGGGGGCAGTGGCTTTCGTCAACGCTGTGATCGCGTCCGGCTTGCCGACGGATTCGATCTATTTTGGGGGCTTTCTGCCGTCGAAGACCGGTGACCGCAAGAAGCGTTTTCGTGAGGTGGCGGCTATCCCGGCGACCCTTGTATTTTACGAAACGCCCCATCGTATCGCTGCCGCAATTCGCGATGCCCTGACCGAACTAGGCGACAGGCAGGCCGTTGCAGCTCGCGAGCTAACGAAGATGCACGAAGAGATAATCCGCGGCATGTTGTCTGAGCTCTTCGAGCGGTTTGCAAGCGACCAGCCACGCGGCGAGTTTGTGCTTGTTATCGACCGGGCCGGCAGTGAAACGAGCCCTTCTATATCGATCTCGATCTCGGATCGCATCGCCCAATTGGAAATAGAAGGAGTCGATCATAAAACTGCTCTCAAGCAGGTCGCGAAAGAGCGAGGAATCGGAAAGTCCGAAGCGTATCGCTTATTGCAATCCGAGAAGCAATAAAGAATTCTTTTACAATCGGAGCAACCGGTTGTAGTATCGCTCCATCTAATCTCTCGTTGCACAACGAATTGTGCGGATGCCCATGTCGATTCAGCAGTACCGAATTGCTTGGGCATTCGTGTGTTTGGCAACAGAGAAAGGTTTACTGGAAATTTTATTATGTTCAAAAAAGCAATTATTGCGCTATCTATCGCTGCCGTGAGCGCAGCGTCGGCCGTTGCACAGGCTCAGCCTGTCGACGATTACAAGAAGGTCGAATTCTTCGCGGGTTATTCGAACGGGCAGGTCGATACCGGCGTGGATTCGGGCAACTCAGCGGTCGATTTTTTCCGAGACCGGGCGAACTTTAACGGCGTGAACGTCTCGGGCGTTTATAACGTCAGCCGCTATATTGGTATCAAAGGCGACATGTCCGCGACGTTCAACAAAGAGCGTTTTTCGGGCACGTTTCCGGGGCCGAATGGCGACATAACGATCGGCGGCGAAAACAAAAACTCGCTGTATAACTTCGTCGGCGGTGTACAGGTGAAAGACAACTCCAAAGAGGGAGTCTTCAAGCCGTTCGGACACGTAATGGCCGGGCTCGGACACTTCCGCACCAAGATCGGCGACTACACATGTGCCGGTATCGATTGCCCGACGTTCCTTCCGTCGTCTGAGACTTTTACCGAAAACGGATTCTCGGCGATCATCGGCGGCGGCATCGATTTCCGCGTGAGCAACCGCTTCCAGATCCGTGCCATCCAGGTTGATTACAACCCGGTCCGCGTTGAAGGAACCACGCTCAACAACCTCCGCCTCGGTGCGGGTATCGTGTTCTAAATCAAACTCGATACTAAGTGAAAAAGGGAGCCAACTTCGGCTCCCTTCTGTTTACCTCTGCGTTAGCTCCGGTGGAAGCTGTTTATCGATCTTGGGACGTTCTTTCAGATCGGTGAGTTCCCACATTGTGAGGAAGATGGTTCGGGTGACCTTTTCCATCTTTTGATAGTCGATCTTGTCCGGGTGATCTTCCGGCTGGTGATAGTCTTCGTGGACGCCGTCGAACCAGAACGTGATCGGGATGCCGTTGACAGCGTAATGATAATGATCGGAACGGAAGAAGAAGCGGTTCGGATCTTTCGGATCGTCATACTTGTAATTGTATTCCAGCTTCAGATACGCGTCGTTCGTTCCTTTCGTGATCGCACCTAGCGTTGAACTCATCATTTCCGAACCGATCACGTAGATCTCGTTCGCCTTCGAGAGCTCTTCGTTACAGCGACGCACGCCGGGACCGCATTTGATCACCTTTGCGGGGTCGAGGCTGCGTCCGATCATGTCGATATTGAGCTGAGCGATCACATTTTTAATATTCACGGTCGGGAACTTGTTAAAATACTCGGCTCCCCAAAGGCCCTTTTCTTCACCCGCGTGCCAAACGAAAAGCACCGAGCGTTTCGGGCGTACCTTCGCCTTGGCGAGAGCCTCGGCTATAGCGAGCACGGCGACCGTTCCCGATCCATCATCGTCCGCACCGTTCCAGATCTTGTCTTCACCTAACGCATTCGGGTTCGTTCCGACGTGATCGTAGTGAGCACCGATCGCGACCATCTCATTCTTTAAAACGGGATCGCTGCCTTCCCACAACGCTACGACGTTCTGCGTGTAAACCGTTTCGGGTTTCAACGAGATGCTGACGCTGAAGGCCTTGTTCACGTCGAATGAATTGGTCGCACCGGCCGTCGGGTTTCCCGCTTCACCGGCGAAGATCGCATTCGTCAGCTTTCGCGATGCAATAAAAACTGTCGGTTGTGCGGGAGCCGCTGGCCCGGCCGGAGTTGCGGGAGTCGTGGGTGTTAATTTATCGACGACCGTTCGAGAGCGTCCGAAGTTTTGCGTGATCGCCTCCCAGTTATCGTTCAGGAAGTTTGAAGAAAGAACCATGACACCGGCCGCTCCCTTTTCGCGAGCGTAGGTTACAACATCGGCCCAATCGGTACCGCGGGTCCCGGTTAGATCGGCTTGAGTCACGCCCGCAGGAAGCGGAACGAGGCCGCGTCCGCCGACCTGCCCTTCACCGAAAACCGCGATGATCTTGTCCTTAACGTCGATTCCGGCGTAAGGATCGAGGTTCTTCGACTTGATCATCCAGCCGTTTCCGGCGTAGACGATCTTCGGCGAAAGAGTTCCCGTAGTCGTGCCCGAAACGCGGACGAGGTCTTCGCCGTATTCGAACTTTTGCCCGCCAACGGTAACGAATGTTTCGGCGGCGTTCACACCGTCGCGGCGAAGTGCGATCTTCTGAAAGAAGGTACCGTTGTCGCCGGCACCTTTAAATCCCCAACGCTGAAGATTAATCTTCAAAAACTCTGCCGTAACATCGAGGCCCTGCGACGGCGTATCGCGGCCGCCCATCGCGTCCGAAGCGACGAAATGCAGATAGCTGCTGAGCTGAGCGGCGGTGATCTCGTCGGCGATCTTCTTCTCTGCCGCCGTGATCTTGACCGCCTGCGCAAACGTTGCGGTCGGCGCGAGCAGGCTGATACTTAAAAAAAATGCAAATAAGGTTTTTCTCATCTTTTCTCCCGAAAGGGTGTTTTGAAATCGCTAGAATACTTGAATTTTACGTGCGGTAAGTGGAAATTGTTTCAGCTTCCGATGATGGCGATCTTATGTTTTTCGGCGAGTTTTACGGTCGATTCACGGTCGAAGATGAGCGTTTTACCGGCAGTGACGGATATGCACGTTGCACCCGCTGCAGCCATGGTTTCGATAGTTGGGATGCCGATGACGGGTACGTCGAACCGCATGTCCTGATCGGGTTTGGCGACTTTCACTACGGTCAGCTTACCGTTCGCGAGTTCCCCAGCCCGCTTGATCGTCGCGTCGGTTCCCTCCATGGCTTCGATCGCAACGCAGGCTTTTGCACGAACTACGATCGTCTGCCCGAGGTCGAGCCGCGCGATCTCGGATGCGATATGCAGGCCATATTCGATATTGTCACGCTCGACTTCGTTCGGCTCGCGTCTAGTCAACGGCCCGGCGGAGGCTAATTGATCCTTAATAAAAAACGTAGAGTCGATTAGCTCGATACCTTCCGCAGCCATCTCGTTTGCGACTCCGCCGATCAGCGAGTCAGTGTTCCGCTTCGGAAGATTCCACAGCATCCTCAGCATCCGCATATCGGGCACAGCGCCTGAGAAGATCTGAACATGTTTTACCTGCCCTGCCATGATGGCTTTATCAACTCCTTCTTTCTTGAAGAAATCGATCATCTTGCCGAGCTGGCCGATATTCACCCACTGAACCGTGTCGGCAACCTCGTCAATGCGCTTATCCGTTTCCTCTTTTATTGCGACGACGGCGAGGCTCGCTCCCGCCTTCCGTGCGCCCTCAACGACGAGAAAAGGAAACTGACCATTACCGGCAATTAGGCCGTATTTCATAAAGAAATGCTTAGAGTTCAAGGCCGTTTAGAGTTTAAGCCGTTCAGAGTTCAAGCTTCAGCTTGTATACGATTGCCAGAAGACGTCTTTAGGCAACCTAAACAGGCTAAAGCCTGAACTCTGAACTATTCGCTAAACGGTTCGATCTCGCCCGGCTTGCGGAGCATCTTGTTCACTTCATCAAGGTGAGTTTCTTCGAGCAGGATCATCTCGCGGGCGTATTCTTCAAGCGTGACGCTGTTGCCTTCGACGAGCTTAAGCAGGTCGTAATAGGCGGCGAGGGTCGTCGATTCCTGCTCAAGGCTTTCGCGCAAGATATCGCCGATGTCGTGCTGATGAGTCTCGAGCAGCGTCCCGATCTTCAAACTCGGATGCCCGCCGAGCATCGTCACGAACTCACCCGCCCGCTTAGCGTGAGCCAAACTCTCACTCGCGTTCCCATCCAGCCAAGACACGATCGGGATGCGGTTATACCCAAACACCATCAACGCATAATGCGTATATCGCACCACGCCCGCCAATTCCAATTCCATGATCCGGTTGAGGATCTCGATCGCGTTTTGTTTTTCTAGGTTAGTCATTATTATCGTCCGCACCCCGGGCGTTGAAGAACAGTTGCATCAGCGTATCATAGTCAATTATTGCGAAATTCTGTAGTAACCGAGAAGCCTCTGCAATCTCGTTAGGGTTGACGTTTTCATAGCTGCCTACAACTAATACAAGATTCGGATTGCTGACTTTCACGGCGTACTTTTGAAACGCAACGGCCCGGTTTTTTTCAAATTCGAAGTACTCTTTGTAGTTTGCAAGCTGAGATATCCCTTCCTGTACATAATCGATAAACCGCCTCCGAGAACGGGTTCCTTTTGTCAAGCTGGCTTTATTGAGCAGTGCCGTCTTTAAATCGTATATGTCGCAAAAGCCGTCATCGCGTTCGACCAAAAGATCCGGATTTATTGCTCCATCACCGTTACCCGCCCCCTTTTCGACCCACGGCAGGTGGGGCTCAGTGATGAATCGCCGTGTTGAGAGAGACATATTGAGTATCTCAGGATGAGCTTTGAGAAATTCTCCAATGGTAGTTTCACGTAGTTTGTTTGTGAGATAGATATTTGAGAATTGGGCGGCCACGATCTGTCTTTTCGCCTCCTCGCTATTCACGGCAGTAATCCCAAGAACTTTGGAACCGTCGCTGAGAGTAGAGTTGAGTGTGTCGATATAGCGTTGCTTCGTGAATCCTTTGTTGACAACGATTGCGTAGAGAATAGTCTTAACTCGAATTGCCGAGTCCAAGGTGTTAATCAGTTTGCACTCAACAAAGTACGCTGAACCGTGATTTCTGCCGAAGAAGATCGGAACTTGATCGCCACGAACGGACGTAAGCACGGTATTGCCCTGAAATTGAACAAAGGGAAATCTTGACCGTACCTTCTCATCGTCAATTCGATCTGCCAAGATTAAATCCTTTAATCCCGTTTTTTCACCATGATCAAGTTTAAATGTGAAGCCCCTATCTTCTGAGACGTCAAACAAATTGAAATAACGGTTTATATTAGGCTCGACATGTCGTTTCACGACGAGGCTACTGAAAGTTTCGGAGGATCCTAGCAACTCTGCAATGTAGTAATTGTCAGTCTTTGTACAAAGCAGCATTGTCGGAAACAGAGCGCGTCGATTTCCGATATCAGTCTTGCCTGTTTTTATCTGCTCAGATACGTTATTGAAGTAGCTATTCCAAGCTCTTGCGGAAGATCTGACAAATTCGTCAAAGAGCATACGTTTGCAGTGTGAATCCGACCGTCCTGCATTTAGAAGTGCTTACGTCCATGGAATGGGATAGATTACTTCGAGACACCCTGCGAATCTCAGTTCACACCACGAGCGCTACCATCACGGACGCCTTGTCCTTCTTTCTATTGAATCCTTCAATTCGCTGATATCGATAGAATCCGCACTCCCATTGGCGATTGAATTTTCCCGCTCTTTAAGGATTTTCAAATGCCATTCAGGAGGAGGGTCATTGCGACGCCGAAATCTTTCAATCTGCACCGCATCCAGCAAATCGGCTAATTGATCTGAGGTCATTTCGCCGATGGGTGGGATGGTCTTAAAAGTCACGAGCGGCATTATAGCGCATTTATACCAGATTTAATTTGCCTGACTCAGTCTGCTGCCTCGCGTGATATGAGCTGCGCGTGAGCGGTGAGGATTCGACGTGTTTGAAGCCCATATCGAGGCCGATGCGTTTCCATTCGGCGAATTCTTCGGGGGTGACGTAACGTTCGACGGGGAGGCGTTTTTCGTAGGGTTGGAGGTATTGACCGATGGTCATGATGTCGCAGGAGACGGAGCGAAGGTCTCGCATCAGTTCGACCACTTCTTCGAACTCTTCGCCCAAACCGGCCATGATGCCGCTTTTGGTTTTCATAGAAGGGAAATGAGTATCGCGAAACTTCGCTGAGCGGTCGAGCAGCTCAAGGGTCTGAGCATATTTCGCATCGGGGCGGACTCGTCGATAGAGCCGAGCGATCGTTTCGGTGTTGTGATTGAGAACGTCCGGCCGGGCGACGAGGACGTTGTTCAAAGCCTCTTCATCGCCGTTGAAATCGGGAATTAGAACTTCAACCTTGCACTCCGGGTTCATCTCTCGGACCTTGGTGATCGTCTCCGCCCAATGCATCGAGCCGCCGTCGGCTAGATCGTCGCGATTGACCGACGTGATTACCGCGTGTTTGAGATCGAGATGTTTTACGGCCTTGGCTACATGCGTTGGCTCCATCGGATCGAGGTCCATCGGCTTTCCCTTGTTGACCGCACAAAATCCGCAATGCCGAGTGCAGGTGTCGCCGCCGAGCATAAATGTCGCCGTCTTATCCGTCCAGCATTCGAAAATGTTTGGGCACTTGGCCTCCTGGCAGACCGTATGAAGATTGAGCCCTTCGATTAGATCGAGCACTGCATTCTGATTAGCCGGATCGCCAAGCTTTATCTTTAACCAGTCCGGCTTCTTCAGCCGCGGCCGCTCCTTCCGATTCAGAAATTTCTCTACTAAAACCTTTTCCTCGATCATGTGAATACTTCCTCGATCCTATGACTACACTTCTTAAAGTCTATCATTTCAGCCGTTCCGTGTACTCTGTTCAACTCTCAGTCTTTTTACCGAATGTTTTCTCGCCAAGCGTGAGGAAGAGATGAAAACATTGACCCTCTCCAAAAAAAAAAGCTACAGTTGTGTTGTTCTAAATCTAAACATCTGATTTCGGAGGGATCAAAAGTATGGTACAAAGATGTATTTTCGCTCTCACCTTATTTGTATTTGCTTCCGCTACATTTGGTCAAGATAGTGGGAAATTCAAATTGGAAAGTTTCGATTATCGGGTCGCTGTCAAGGACAAAGGACCAATAATGATCGAGGCGGCCAATATGGAAAAAACGGTCGAGGTGGTTGATGGTCAGCCTAAAGACCGGTTTCTTCTTGCGTTTTCGATTCCAAAACAATACGAACAATTGCTGGACAAAACCACGCTCAAACTCACAGCGTATGGTCAGGAGGGTAATGTGTTCGGAATGAGAATCTGGCATAAGATTCTTGGCACGTGCGTTGGAGAAGCGACGGCCGATAGTGTTCCGGTATCACTGGAAGTAAGTCCTGATTTCGCTAAGGCGTCACGATTTTCGCTTATTGCGGGTCCGCTGGAAATAGTCGCGAATAATGGAGAAACTGCAACGGCATCGGCTAATTGTCCCGGCTGTGCGGCGTTAGCAAATGAGACTTGTGGTGCTGGTAGAGTAAAGAATGTGAAGTGCGGTACAACAAAAGACAGCTCAACCTGCGAGCTCGAGTGTAAGCCGTAAATCTCCGCTATCAATCGATTAAAAGTGGACACGTTTACGACGGTCCACTTTTTTTATGCAGTAAAGGGCAACTAATTTAACTTGACAAAATGTACTAGGATTCTTAACCTCTTGAATATAGACTTTTAAGTAAAGATTCAAGAATGTCGATCGAAACCTCAGTCAAATGCACGTGTTGTTGCTGCATTACCTGCGCCTGTTGCGGCGCCGGCGGTTGAGCATTGCGTTTTTATTTGACTATTTTTCGCAATTAATTCGACGGCCGTGAATGTTCAAAACATCACGGCCTTTTTGTTCAGAGTTCAAGCTTCAGCTTGTTGCGGGTTACAGAGAAACGACTAACTTTAACGGCTACAAGCTGAAGCTTGAACTCTGAACCCCGAATATATGCAGACAGCGGTGAAAGAATCGAAAATAGCTCGGACGTTTAGAGCGGATGAGATCGCGAGGGGCTTTCTCGAAGCCGCGGTCGGCAATACGCCGCTGATACGGCTTCGCAATGTTACGAAGGATCTGCCCGAAGGAGTCGAGGTGTGGGCGAAGGCCGAGTACACAAATCCGGGAGGGTCGGTGAAAGACCGGGCCGCACTTGCAATGATCCTCGCCGGTGAAAGAAGCGGAGAGCTAACGCCCGACAAAACGATCATTGATGCAACCAGCGGCAACACTGGGATCGCGTACGCAATGATCGGCGCGGCTCGCGGATATCGCGTTACGCTTGCGCTTCCAAAAAACGCAAGCAAAGCCCGGAAACAGATCTTGAAACGGTTTGGCGCGGAGATAATCGAGACCGATCCGCTGGAAGCGACCGATGGCGCTCAACGATTAGTTCGCGAGTTAGTTGGGAGAGATCCAGACGAATATTTTTATCCCGATCAATACAACAACGAGGCGAACTGGAAAGCTCATTACGCGACGACCGCGAACGAGATTTGGTGGCAGACGAACGGGCGCGTCACGCATTTCGTCGCGGGCCTCGGAACGACGGGGACTTTCACCGGAACGACACGAAGGCTAAAAGAATTGAACCGGCATCTAACCGCGATTTCGCTCCAGCCGTCATCACCGCTGCACGGATTAGAAGGTTTAAAGCATCTCGAAACGGCGATCGTCCCCGGCATCTACGACAACGCTCTCGCCGATTCCAACGTATTCGTCGAAACTGAAGCCGGCCAAACCATGACACGTCGCCTCGCTCGCGAAGAAGGCTTGTTCGTCGGGCCGAGTTCCGGCGCGAATGTCCACGCGGCGATCGAGGCTGCGCGGGCGATAGAAGGCGAAGGCGTGGTTGTGACGATTCTGTGCGATGGCGGCGGGAAGTATTTGGAAGAAGAGTTCTGGAATGCTTGATCCACGGTTTCAGGTTCGAAGTTTGAGGTTCCAAATTCCAAGTTCGATGCGCGTGATTTCCTCCGAAGAGGAGCGGGAAACGTGAAATGTGAAACCCTAAGCGGCTGTTATGTTCTTTGAAAATCTATAACGTGTGCAATTTGCGCTTGACAGCTTTTAAGACTGTCGGGTAATCTCACTCTTGGTTCTTTACAACTTTCGATTTTCGAAAGTAATTAACAGTGGCGATTTAAGTTAACTTGCTCCACTAAAAAAACTGCTAAACAACTGCAAAGAGATTTCAATGAAAGCTCTCGTGCTTTTTAGCACGAGGGCTTTTTTCTTTTTGGAGTTGTCGGGAGGAAATTGATGTCCGACTATTCACAATCTACGCGATTTGTACACGCCGGCGAGCGACGCGAAGCTCCTAACGGTGTTCCCGCATCAACGCCGATCTACGCGACCTCTTCTTTCATCTACGAACAGGTCGAAGACATCGACCGCATTGTCGAAGGAGACACGACCGGCTTCGTGTACAGCCGCTACGGCAACCCGACCGTCGCAGCGTTCGAAGACGCAATGGCGCAGCTTGAGAACGGAAAGTTCGCATACGCGTTCGGCTCCGGCATGGCGGCTATTCACGGGGCGTTGCTGGCGTGTGAACTATCCAGCGGTTCGATCGTACTCGCGTCGAAAGATCTTTACGGATCGACGTTTGAGCTGCTGCTGACCGTATTCGGAGCATTTGGGGTGAAGACGGTGACCGAAGACTTTAACGATGTCGCCGCGTTGCGAGCGAAGGCGTTCGAACTCAAGCCGAGCGTGCTGCTGTGCGAGACGCTTTCGAATCCGCTTCTGAAAGTCTGCGACATCGAAGAGTGTGCTCAGATCGCCCGCGAAGTCGGAGCGAAATTGATAGTCGATAACACGTTCGCCACGCCGTACCTTTGCCGGCCGCTCGATCTCGGAGCCGACTTCGTGGTCCACAGCGCGACAAAGTATCTCGGCGGACACGCCGATGCCACGGGCGGCGTTGTCGTGGCAAAAAAAGAGTTTGATAAGCCGGCACTGCTCGGAGCGTTGACACTCGCCGGCGGCGTGCTGAGTCCGTGGGAGGCACATTCTATCCTTCGCGGTATCAAGACGCTCGGACTGCGATTAGAGAAGCAATGCTCGAACGCGGAAATACTCGCTGCGAAGCTGCAGAAATTGCCGGAGATCAGCGAAGTGATCTATCCGAAACTTTTCGATGGTGTCGACGCGAATGCGCTTGATCGCACATTCCACGGAAACGATTTCGGTGCGATCGTGACGATCCGTCTGGCTGAGGATACGCGGGAGGCGGCTTACAGATTTTTGAACGCTCTGAAGCTTTGTACGCGTGCGGCGAGCGTTGGCGATCTTTTTACCGGCATCGTTCATCCGGCAACCGCGACTCATCGGGAACTGTCGCCTGCGAAGAGAGACGCGATCGGGATTACGGAAGGCTTGATCCGCATATCCGTCGGCATCGAAGACGTGAACGACATTTATGTCGATATCGAACGGGCACTTTCGGTGAGTATCCCGATTGAAGCGCCTCGGGCGCTTGCTGTTGGGCAAGGGAAAATTTCCCTGCGAGCTTAGCGATCTCTGCGTTTAAGGAATTTTTGAACGCAGAGCCCGCCAAGGCCGCAGAGAAAAGATAAAGAATGATCGAAGTAACTCAAAAAATTATTGAAGAGATCACATCTCACGCCGAGAAAGATTATCCGCACGAATGCGGCGGGATGCTGATCGGCCACTTCTCGGAAGGGAAGAAGACCGTTGTCGAGACGTTCCCGCTTGAGAACGCTCGCGAGGAAGAGGCCCGGCACAACCGCGTATTAATTCTGCCGAAAGATGTGCTTCGGGCCGAGCGATATGCACGCGAGAAAAAGCTCGACGTAGTCGGCTATTACCATTCGCATCCGGACGATCGTGCGGTGCCGTCGCAATACGACCTCGATCACGCACTGCCGGTTTGGTCATACATCATCGCGTCGGTTCTTGATGGAAAGGTCGACGACATCGCGTCGTGGGAGATGGAGAACGACCGGTCGCGGTTTAATGAGGAGATTATTAAAAAAGCGTTATCTGCTTCGGAATAAGTGAGAAGCGGAAAGCACTTACAGACTTATCACTTATCACTTATTCCGTAGCAAGAAGGGAAATACATATGTCAGTAACGATAGTAATACCTACACCTTTAAGGCAGTTTGCCGGCGGCAATTCGGAGGTCGAGGTAAGCGCCGCGACGGCGGGCGATGCGCTTCGCGAACTCACAACCGAGCATGGCGAGCTTCGCAAGCATCTTTACAACGATCAGGATAAACTTCGCAATTTTATAAATGTTTACGTTGGCGATGAAGATATCCGCCACCTCGACGGGCCAGCGACGGTTGTGAAAGACGGCGAGACAATAATGATCGTCCCGTCGATCGCTGGGGGCAGTGCCGTTGGAACGCGGACATTCTTGTCCGCTGACCTTGACGCGGACAAGCAGTCCCGAGTTCCGACCGAGCTTTCCAACGACGAGATCGCCCGATATTCGCGACATCTCATCCTGCCGGAGGTCGGGCTCGAGGGCCAAAAAAAGCTTAAGAACGCTCGTGTGCTAACGATCGGCACGGGCGGGCTCGGATCGCCGCTCGGGTTATATCTCGCGGCGGCGGGCGTGGGCACGATCGGCGTGGTCGATTTCGATGTCGTCGATTCGTCGAACCTTCAACGACAGATAATCCACGGTACGAAGGATGTCGGCCGGTCGAAGATCGAATCGGCTCGCGACCGTCTGCAAGACATCAACCCGCACACAAAGGTCGAGGCGTTCGAAACGCGACTGACCAGTGAGAACGCTCTTGAACTGTTCAAAGAGTTCGACGTGATCGTCGACGGCACGGACAATTTTCCGACGCGTTATCTCGTAAACGACGCGAGCGTGCTGACCGGCAAGCCGAATGTTTACGGTTCGATTTTCAGGTTCGAAGGGCAAGCGAGCGTCTTCTGGGCAGAGAAAGGCGCATGTTACCGCTGCCTTTATCCCGAGCCGCCGCCGCCCGGACTAGTCCCCTCTTGCGCAGAGGGCGGCGTGCTCGGAGTATTGCCCGGGATCGTCGGGACCATCCAGGCAAACGAAGTTATCAAGGTCATCCTCGGAGCCGAAGGGATCTTGCTCAATCGCCTGCTGCTGTTCGATGCGTGGAAGATGACGTTCCGCCAGTTGAAGCTTCGCAAGGATCCTGAGTGTCCGCTTTGCGGCGACAACCCAACCATTAAAGAGCTGATCGATTACGAACAGTTTTGCGGATTGAAAGATCCGGTTGAAGCGAAGCCCGATCTTGAAGAAATTACGGTAACCGAACTCAAAGCCCTGTTCGACAGCGGCGCCGATTTTCAACTTATCGACGTTCGCGAACCGCACGAATTTGAGATCGCTCGAATCCCGACTGCGAAACTCATCCCGCTCGGCGAGGTTGTGAACCGTATCTGCGAGATCAAAGGTGCGAAGACCACCGTCGTCCAGTGCAAAGGCGGAGTCCGAAGTGCGAAAGCGATCCAATATCTAAAAGATGCAGGATTCGAAGGAAGGCTGATCAACCTGAAAGGCGGAATCCGAGCGTGGTCGAATGAGGTAGACCCGAGCGTGCCGCGATACTGACGAAACTACTAACTGCAAACTAGAAAACTGGTAACTGTTAGGAAGTGTTCTGATAGTTACCAGTTTATCTATGCCGATGCAGGCCTAGGTGATCACTAGAAGGTTGTCCTTCGAGGCTCCGTGAACGGCACTGGGTGTGATCTTCCTATCAAACGTAACCAGCCGTCCGCCCTTAGAAGTAGCAAGGCCAAGAAGATAAATGTCCGTCAACTGTCTAGGACCAAAGATTCGATTAGCGTCGAAGCGGCTCTCGTCTAGAATAGAAATGTCATCAACCCAGAATTCGTGATCCGTATCGCGGGCGAACCCTTTCAGCCATCCCACTATATCCGCGGCAGAATATTGATCCGGAGCTGCGTAGCTCGGCTGCGACATTATTCGCACAACTCCGTTTTCGGTCAAGGGGCAAGTAGCCCATCCATCACTTTTTGCCGCTTTCCACCAGGCATGAACCAAGGAGTGGAAAACATGGTCAAAGTCGAGCAAGGCAAGAACGACGTGTACATCGAATAACGCCCGCATTGCTAGATGCCTTCTTCCTCTCTTATCTGGTCGATGAACTCATTAGTGATGATCCGACCGCGGCTTGGGATGACCGGCACTCCGTTTCGGTAGGTGATCTTTCTCATTTTCTTTGAGTCACCGTTCAAGCCCTTGCGCACCAGTCGGGATACAACCTTGCCGGCCGTTGTATTCTCGTGCCGGGCGAGTTCTTTTACAGCCAGTAAAACGTCCTCTTCTATGTCTAAGGTCGTTCTCATATGACTGATGTTATTGCATCATCGCATCAGATGTCAACGATATGCAAAAAGCCCGCACGCTAGTAAGGCGTAACGATCAACTCGGATGTTACACCCTTACTAACGTGCGGGCTTCTGCAAATTCCTACGCTTTCGCGCTTCCGGCCGTATCCGACAGCCTTCCGCTGACGACATCCCAGTTGATGTTCGAGAAGAACGCTTCGATATACTTCGGACGGTCTGCCGGAGCGTAGTCCTTGATAAAGGCATGCTCCCAAACGTCCATGATCAGGATCGGTTTATAGCCGGCAACGTTTCCGGTCTCATGCAGGTTGATCCAGTGGTTAGAGATCGCCCCGTTTGACGGGTCTTGATAGGTCGCTGCCCAGCCCACGCCACGCATCTTGCCGGTCGCGACGAAGTCCGCCTTCCAAACATCGTAACTTCCGAAACTGTCGGCCGCGGCCTTAGCGAACGCGGAGTCTTTGTTCGGGTCGCCCGTACCGTCTTTCACCATGTTTTCGAAATAATACTCATGCAGCACCATTCCGTTATATTCGAACCCGTAACGGCGTCGCAGTTCCGAGAATGCGGCAACCTTGGTCGCGTCGAGCTCGCCTTTGCCGATCAACTCCGCGATCTGGGTGTTGAGGGTGTTGGTATTCGTAACATAACCCTCGTAAAGCTTGAAGTGCATCGCGAGCGTTTCATTCGAAATGCCGGTGAGGTCGCTCAGGTCGAACGACTTGGCTTTATATGTAGTATTCAGACCCATTGTTATTTCTCCTTTTGTTTAGAGCTCGAGCTTTAGCTTGCCGGCGTCACCGCGAATCGTCCGTTTGCAACCAAACAAGCGGAAGCTTGAACTCTGAACTTCTATTCTTCCGGCCGCGTTCCGGCGTCCATGCCTTTTACGCTTGCCTGGTTGATAACCTTTACGTGTGCATCGCCGTTAACGCGTATCTGGCATGAGAGACGCGTGTTCGGCTCAAGATCGCTTTTTGTCGCGAGAATCGCTTCTTCGGCCTCGCCCATCTCTCTGAATTCACCCGAGATCACCTCGACGCGGCACGTCGTACACCGGGCGTTGCCGCCGCAGCGGTGCAATATGTCAATACCGTTATCTTCAATACAAAGAACAAGCTTCCGGCCTTCTTCGCAATCGAACTCGACGGTTCCGGTTGCGGTTTCAGCAGTGATTTTGGGCATAAGATACGTATCTCCCGAGATCGAAATCTGAACTTCTTGTGTAGTTCGAGATTGTCACAACGGTCTGTGAATGGCAAGTTGCTTATCCGCGAGGTTTCCGCAAATTATAGACGCACGTCTTTTCCGGCAGGCGGCAGATCGCCTTTGTATAAAACGCTTTCAAGAAACAGCCCTGATGGAGGAGCGGTATGTTTTGCGGCCGCGTCCGACTTGAAGTTCAGCAGGCGCTCGAATTGCTCGACGGTCATGTTGCCCCGCCCGACCTCGCCAAGCAGCCCGACGATTCGCCGGACCATCTTCCATAGAAAATGCGATGCGCCAATGCGGAAGCAGATCAGATCTCCGTCCACCCAGACTTTCGCGTGATCGACCTTCACGATCGTTGATTGCTTCTTGCCTTCTTCAAGCTCGCAGAACGAAAAGAAATCGTGTTTGCCGACCAGCAGTTCCGCAGCCGCGGCCATCGACTTCACATCGAGCCGGTCTTTGATCCACCACACGAAGGGCTTGCCGAACGCCGTCCGCCGGGTCGAGATTCGATAGAGATAATATCGGGCTACGGCCTCGTGCCGGGCGTGAAAATTTTCGGGAGCGTTCGACACCTTCAGGATATTTATGTCGTAAGGCAGCAGATCGTTAAAGCCGTGCTGGATCTGCAGCGGTGTTACGTTCGCCTGCAGCTCAGGCACTTTCAGATGAGCGACTTGCCTCAACGCGTGAACACCCGCGTCGGTCCGCCCAGCGCCGAACAGCTCGAACTTTCCCGCAAAAAGCTGACGCGCCACATCCTGCAACTCGCCCTGGATCGTCTTCGCGTTGTGCTGGATCTGCCAGCCGCGAAACCGCGTGCCTTCGTACTCGAGTTCTAATTTCCAGGTCGGCATAGAGCTTATGCTTCGTAAAACAAATTCCGAGTTCGCCATCTTCTTGTTCAGTGGTGAAAGATCTTTAACCACAGAAAAGGATGATCCGGAACGAACAAAACTGAACTGAACCGAATACACGGCACGGACGGGTGAGACGTCTGGCTAACTTTCTCCTATTTTTACCTTCTCTCTGAATTGATTGATCGCGACGTATGTGACTTCGGCCTCGGTGACCTTGACCTTCTGTCGGCCCTGGCTGCCGAACCGCTCCGCTTCGACGACCACGTGTACCGTGATCGAGGTCGAACCGACCCGCAGCGTCTCGGCGTAAAAGCTAACGAGGTCGCCCATAAAAACAGGCTCGTGAAAGATAACTTCCTTCATCGCGACGGTAACGAAGCGATCATGCCGCGTGTGCCGGACCGCCTCTACGCCGCCGGCCACGTCGATGTAACTCAGGATCACGCCGCCAAACACCGTCCCATGCGCGTTCGTGTCCCGCGGCATCATCGTCAAACGTATCGCCGCATTCGGCTCGTCGACAGTCTTGTGAATTTGTTCAGTCATAGATTATTCAAACAGGATGCACAGGCAAGTTGCGGTTATCTCCGTGTTCTTTGTGTCTTCAACTTTGTGCCTTTGTGGTTAATGGATCTAAACACAAAGGCACAAAGTGTAAGACACGGAGAGCACGAAAATTAATCAAAGAGTACCGTTTATCACTCGCTTGATCCCATGTTTCAAAACTTCCACGTTGAAGGTGATCAGTAGTCCCAGCCGAAAGTCACCAAGCTTGAGATACGTGAGTGTCTGGGCGAGAAATATCGGATTTATCCCATCACAGGCCTTTACCTCGATTACAAGTTTGTTCTCAACCAGAATGTCGATCCTATAGCCGCATTGAAGATGGACTTCTTCAAACACAAGCGGCATCGCCTTCTGCTTTTCAGCTCTTAGTCCTGACTGAATGATCTTGTAGTAAAGACATTCTTCGTACGCGTTCTCAAGCAATCCGGGACCGAGAGCCCGGTGAACATCGATCGCCAGGCCTATCACTTTATGTGCAATTTCATTCTCGTGCATAAAATCTCTGAGTTCTTTGTGTCTTCCCCTTTGTGCCTTTGTGTTTAGCTCTGTAGTATCTGGCGTTCCGTCCAGTCGCGAATAACATCCCTCAGTTCGTTCAGATCGTCATCAAAAAAGTGTCCGCAGTTCTCGAACACTACGAGCGCCGCATCGGTATTGGCAGCGACGCGATCAAACAGGGCCCGAAGATTTTCGATCGCCCCGAACTCATCGCGGTCGCCATGGACGAACAGCATCGGCTTGCGGACTTGGGTCAGGAAATCGAAGTCGCCGTATTTGTCGACCGGCGTGCCGATCGAGATGAGACGCACAACGCGGTCGTCGTTCATCCCGACAGCCATTCCGGTTCGCGCGCCAAACGAAAAGCCCGCAAGCGTGATCGGCTGGCCCGGATATGTTTCGGCAAGATAGCCGAGCGCGTCGCGAACGTCTTCCATCCCGCCCTCGATCTCGTTGTGCTCGCCCGTCGATGCGCCGACGCCGCGAAAGTTGAACCGCAGCGTGATCAATCCCGCGTCGATCAAGCCCGCAGCCGCGCGAAACACGACCTTGTTATGCATCGTTCCGCCGCCGAGCGGATGCGGATGACAAACAAGCCCGACGCCTTTAGCCTCGCCGGCCGGCTCCTTTAATATCGCTTCAAGCTGCCCGTGCGACGCCGGTATAAAAAGATTGCCCTTCGGGTACATAACGAATCTCCGATTCTAGGCGGTCGCGTGACGGCTCGCAAATCTGTTGCGGCCGAAGCATCCTTTTGTCTCGCCGTGCATCTCACTCTGCGAACAACGCACAAAAATTTGGACGTTTCATCCACCATCTAAATTAGGAAAGAAGCGAGGTGTTTTATGAATGGCTTGGCAAAGTTCAGCCTTATGGCGGTGGTGTGTTTTCTGTCGGCGACGGTGTCGGTATACGGCCAGACGGCTTATCGGATATCGGCTCCTTACACGCACAAGAATCTCACGATTTTTCTCATCCACGGAGCGGATTCGAGCAGCAACAAGGACCTGATCACGCTTGAGGAAGCTCTCAAGATGAAGATCTTTAAAGTGTATGAGACCGAAGACGTGAATGAGTTGATGGTCGAAAACATCTCGCCGAAATACGACGTTTTTATTCAATCGGGCGACATCGTAAAGGGCGGAAAGCAAGACCGCGTGCTCGCCATCAGCGTCATAATCCCTCGAAATTCCGGCAAGGTATCGATCGAGGCGTTTTGCGTCGAATCAGACCGCTGGTCGAGCCGGGGGAACGAGAGCCGGAAAGAATTTTCGTCGTCGGAAGAGCGAATCGTTACGAAGGAACTCAAGATCGCGACCAACGGAACCGGAATTGGTGCGGGCTCGGGAGACGGGAACGGCGATGGGCGAGGATCGCAGTCACAAGTGTGGGCCGAAGTAGCAAATGCGCAGCGTAACATCAACGCGAATGTCTCAGTTGACGTGACCGCTAACGCGTCGGCTTCGAGCCTGCAGCTATCGCTTGAGAACAAGAAACTTGTGAAAGAGCGTGAGGCCTTTGTTAAGAACCTCTCAAGCCTCACGAAAGATAAAAGCGACGTGATCGGATACGCGTTTGCGATCAACGGAAAGATCAACAGCGCGGATATCTATGTGTCCAATTATCTGTTTGAAAAACTTTGGCCGAAAATGCTCAAAGCCGCCGTCGTCGAGGCGATCTCGCTGTCCAATCAGCCGAACGCCGAAAGTCAGCCGAGCCAGACTGACATCACTGCCTTCCTCGCTGAAGCCGAAAAGGGAGCCGCGAAGGAGCGCGAAACCGTCGCGAAGTCGAAGGTGGTAACGCGGTCGACTGAAAAGGAAGCCGTGTATGAGATGCGTGACAAGGCTGACAACGTCGTGCATCGGAACTACGTGAAACTTAACTGATCAAACAGCATTGTGAATAGGATGATCGACGGTACCGTCGCGGGTATTTGCGGCCGATTCTGGCTGTGCGCGAAAAGTGTTCTTGAGGCTATCGCCCGCCTGCGGCGCCCGAATTTTTGAGCGAGAAAATATGCTGCGCCAAAAACTTTTTGATTGGAGCCACTTTTTGCGATCATCCTGGATTTTCCGTTCCTGCTGATACTTCATTTCTTTCCGTTCATGCGGGTTTGTGACTTCGGGCAAGGCCGTCGGCTTCTGCCGAAGCGGGTTTCGTGATAATTTTCTTGCTTGACGCGCACACTGGTTTTCAAGCAAAAGATGGACGAAAACGCCGCACAGCAGCCGGCCGCGACCGCACCGGCAAAGCTCACCTGGAAGCAATATTTGGAATCGGAATCCGCAACGCGGTTCGTGTATTTGATGTTCGGGCTTATCGCGGCGGCGATGGTGCTCGGATATCTGCAATTTCGAACCGAAGCGATCTGCTGCGGCGATTGGGATGGCTATTACCACATTCGCTGGTCGTCCCTATTGTGGGAAAGCCTTAGTTCGGGCAACGGCCTACCGGTTTTCAACTGGCTGCCGCTAACCGTATTAAATCCAACACATTACAACGACCATCATTTCTTGTTTCATCTGGCTCAGATCCCGTTCTTATGGTTTTTTGAACCTGTAATGGCCGCGAAAATCGCCGCTGTAGTTTTCGGAACGGCCGCCGTTTTTTCAGTCTACTGGATGCTCTATCGGTATCAGGTCGACTATTTGCTCGTTTGGTTTTTCGCGATCCTGACCTGCGCAAACATGTTCTATTACCGCATGAACATGGCAAAAGCGCCGCCGCTGACGATAATTTTCACCATCGCCGGCATCTACTTTTTATTCGAGCGAAAATATATCTGGCTGCTGCCCCTGATGTTCGCGTTCGTGTGGACCTACAGCCTTTTCCCGCTTCTTTGGATCGCCGCGATCATTTGGACGATCATTATTGCGTGGAACGAGCGCCGGTTCGACTGGCGCCCGCTTGCTTACACGACGGCCGGAATGATCGCAGGAAATATCATCAATCCGTACTTCCCCGCGAACCTCTATCTCTTTTGGGAACATGCATATACGAAGATCAAGGTAGGCAGCGACTTCGCCGTCGCGGTCGGCGGCGAGTGGTATCCGTATTCGGGTATGGAACTGCTCACGCATTTTCCGGTCGCGATGTTGGCGATGCTGCTCGGCTACATTTTCTTCATGCCGCGAAACGGAAAACTGCCTGAAAAAGCGACCTTTTTCCTGATGTTTGTCTCGATACTGCTCGCGGCCCAGTTCCGATCGAAACGCTTCGCAGAATATTTTCCGCCGTTTGCCGTACTGTTTTTTGCATTTAGTCTGCAGGCATTCCGACAACCGAAAACCGTCGAGCTTCCGGACGAATTCAAGCGCGAGCTCGAACCGTTTCTCGACGCCGACAAGCCCAGAGCGGGTGGCGATAAGTGGAGCACCGTCCGCGAGGCCTCGGCCTGGGCGATCGGGGCAGTACTGGGCATTTATTTCCTGTTCAACATCGTCGGATTTCATCGCTTTGGCATCGACCAGGAAGGCCTCGCCGAAACGATTCGCGGGAACGAGGCGAACGACCGCTATCGTCAGGCGATGGCGTGGGCGACCGGCATCGACGCGAATGGGAAAGAAAATATTCCTGCGGGCGAACGCATCTTCAATGCCAATTGGGACGATTTTCCGAAGCTTTTCTTTTTCAACCAGAAACACGCATACGTTTACGGTCTGGACCCGAACTATCTATATTCACAGAACCCCGATCTTTACAAGCTTTTGCTGGATATAACGTCGGGAAAAACAGAAGATGCGGGTCCGATCATCCGCGAAAAATTTGGCGCGAATTATGTATTTACCGACGCCAAGGAAAATGATGAAATGGTCGGGAAACTTCTTGCCAGCGGCTGGGCCGAGATCGCTTACGATGACGACGAAGGCCGTATTTTAAGGATCCGTGCCGAAAAAGGGGAACCTTGGAAAGATAGCCAGGAGCCGGAAACTCCGGAAGAAAAAGAAGAGCTCGACCGAATGGAACAGAACGACAACGCCAATTCAAATGCGAATTTGCCGGAGGAAGATGCGGAAACGAATCAATAGCCTTCTTGTTTTTTTGCTTGCCGTTATTGTTTGTTCGTGCGCGCCGAACCAGCGGATCGTTGAATCGAACGCTCAGTTGACCGAAGGCGAGGCAAATAGGGCGGCGGCAACGCCGGTGCGATCGTCAATCGAGCGGGACATCGAAGCGATGCGGACGGCGGATTTCGTCTTTATCTATCTGATCAAAAGAAAGGACGGCGGGCCGCTGGATGCCGAAGACAAGCGATTTGCCTCCGCCGTAATTCCGGGCGAGATGAACCGTCGGACGGTCGCCGACGAAGGCCGGGCGATCCTAATCGGGTCGAATTTCCGAATGCCTGACGATTCGCGAAAGCTGATCGAAGAACGCTTTGTTTTCGAAGACCTTTCGCGAGACCCGAATCCGGTAAATTCAAACGCACAGGCCAGTAAGTAATGCCGAAAGTGATCGAAGAAACACCGGCTGAAGTCGAACGCCTGCTCGAACCGAAGCAGATCGAACCCGTCCGCGTCGTGCTTGATCCGTCATCGCCGTCTATCCGCTCGATCGTGCGAGTACTGGTCGTGGCGATGGTGTTTCTTTTCATCGGGAGCCGCATTGAAAATGTCATCGGCTCGCTCACGTATCTGTTCTTTCTATTGGTCTTATCTATCTTTTTTGCTTACCTTATCGACCCCTTGGTCAAATTGATCCGAAGGCCTTTCAAGGCTCGGCAGATCGAGCGGTTCATGCCCCGGTCATTGGCGATCGCGATCTCGTATCTGCTTGTCTTTACGATACTTGGTGTCACGATCGCGAGCATTGCCCCTCGTGTTTCACAGCAGGCACGCGACTTTGCTTCTAATCTCCCGTCTTACAGTGCCTCGGTCGAGCGTTCGTTTAACGACCTCAACCGCCGTTTCGATCGGCTGCGAATTCCTAATGAGGTTCAGACGAAACTCAATGAACAGGCGGTCTTGCTCGGCGAGCGGATCACGGCGGCGATCGGCGGTGGCCTGGTGTCATTTCTGACCTTTGTTCCTTGGCTGATAATTATTCCGATACTCGGATTTTTCTTCCTGAAAGACGTTAATTCCTTTCGGCTCGCGGTCTTGCGGCTGTTTCCAGCAGGCCAGTGGCGACTGCGGGCCGACGGCATTTTAAGCGATGCCAATCAGACGCTGGCGGCGTACGTAAGGGCGTGCATCATTTCCTGCGTTTTGATCGGCGCGGTGTGCACCATCGCCTTTTACATAATCGGGCTGAAATACGCACTTTTATTGGGAATTTTGGCAGGAATTTTTGAGTTCGTGCCGTTGCTAGGCCCGTTGACGATCGGCGTGATCGCGGTTGCGACAGCCGGATTCGGCGACGACCCCTGGAAAGCCCTGCCGACTTTGATCTTTCTGGTCATTCTCCGAATTGTTCACGATTACATTACATACCCGCGCATTATTCGCGGCGGTATTCATCTTCATCCGGTGCTGATCATTTTATCGGTGCTCGCGGGCGAGCAGATCGCGGGCATTCCGGGTGTATTTTTGGCGATTCCCGTTGTGGCCTTGATCACCGTCGCTTACAAGCATTTCCTGGCCCATCAAGGAAGCAGAACTCTGTTTGAAGGCCTGGTTCACGAAGAGAAAAAGCCGAGCGAGGATGTCGCTTGAGGCGTCCGTATCACTTTCTTACATCGGCTAAGATCAACTTCCGAAATGCGTCGAAGTCATCAATGATCGTGTCGGCGAAGGCCACGTAGCAGGGAACTTCAAAGTCAAATCTCCCTAGTTTTACTGCATCCTTCGCAGTCGTCACGAGTCCAGCGGCGCCGGACTGTTTAGCCTCTAATTCCAGCCTTTTGATGTCAGCCTTCGTAAATCGGTGATGGTCGCGGAACGACTCAGTGGCAGCGATATTTAGGTTGGCACTTGCCAGCGATCTGAAGAAGTTCTCCGGATTGCCTATGCCCGTGAAAGCAAACAGCTTTTCGTGGTCGCTTATCTCGATCGTTGAATCACCGGGAAAATCTTCGATATGACCGATTCCGCTGATCTTCGTGGTCGCTTGAAAAATGGCCGCGGCGGGGCTTTTTGCCTTCAAACGCTTCTCAAGAGCGGCGGTGTCGTCTACAAGCTCGGTCCGCGTGATAACTATTGCGTCAGCACGGCTTAGGCCATTGAATGATTCTCGCAGTGCGCCCGCCGGCAGCATTAAACCGTTGCCGCAGGGATTCGTAGCATCAATGCAGACGATATCGAGATCGCGTCGGGCCCGGCGATGTTGAAAGGCGTCGTCTAGGATAAAGGCACTGATATCAAAGTTTTCTCGCGCCCATTCCGCGGCGGCGACACGATCAGGATCGGCGACAATGATCGCTTTACCTCTAAGCCTTTGTGCGAGTTCGACTGGTTCATCGCCGCCCGTCGTCGCGTCAACCAGAACGTTTTTTCCGTCGCTGACGAGCACTCGACGTTTCGGATCTTTTTTCCCGTATCCGCGAGTCAAAATGCAAACCTTTTCGCCGTCGTCCAATAATATCGTCGCTATCAACGCCACGAGCGGAGTCTTCCCCGTTCCGCCGGTCGTGAGATTTCCGACGCTTATTGTTCGTGCCCCCAAATCGTAACTCTTCAGGATCGCTCGATCATAGAAACGGTTCCGCACGTCCATCATGCGGCCGTAGAATTTTCCGAATGGTGTGAGCGGGTTCACGGTCTAGATTCCCTCCGTCATCTAATTAATAATTGATAATTTAGAATTACTAATTAATTCGGAGGAAGTTAGCGAGCATCTGTTTGCCATGCTCGGTCAGAATCGATTCTGGATGAAATTGAACGCCTTCGATTGGGAGTTGTTTGTGACGCAGGCCCATTACGAGGCCGTCGGGCGATTCGGCGGAGATCTCGAGGCAATCGGGCATTCCATCGCGTTCGACTATTAGCGAGTGATAGCGGCCTGCTTTGAATGTTTTGGGCAGTCCGTCGAAGATCGATCGGCCATCGTGTGTCACATCTACAGGTTTGCCATGGACCGGCTCAGGCGCCCGCGAGACCTTTCCGCCGAAGTGTTGGCCGATCGCCTGATGGCCGAGACAAACCCCGAGAATCGGTAGTTTTTCGGCAAATCTTTCAATAGTTTTGAGTGTTATTCCCGCCGAATCGGGCGTTCCGGGACCGGGTGAGATCAGGATTCGTTCGGGTCTCAAATCTTTCTCAATCGCGTCGACCGAGATCTCGTCGTTGCGAAATATTTTCATGTCACAGCCCAGTTCGCCAAGATATTGGACGAGGTTGTACGTAAACGAATCGTAATTGTCGATGACGAGAAGCATTGGTTGTGATTACAATTTCGCATCAACGTAGGCATTTTTCAATACACTCCGCAATTCTTTCCGGTTCATCTCGTTCCGTGGTGAGAAATGCGTAACTGAGGAACAGGAAGACAATCACGAACCGACTTAATTAGCGACCGGCTAGCCAAGAGTCTTTTTGTTTACATTCGCCCAGCAATATTCTTATCATTGAACGTCAATTCTTTCGGAGGCCCCGTAACCGATGTACCAAAAAGTCCTCGCTCTTGCACTCCTAGCAGCTTTTTCTACGCCCGTTTTTTCTCAGACGCCTGCGGCGCCGCCAAAACCGGACCCGGCCGAACTTCGCAAGGAAGCCGTCGCATTTTTGCGCGAGACGATGGGCGACGTCGCCAATATGCGCACGCTTGAAAATCGGATCAGCTTTTCGGCTGAACTTGCCGGTTTGATGTGGTTTCATGACGAGAATGAGGCTAGAACGATGTTCAATACGGCGATCGGTGACTTTCGCGAATTGATTGCCCGCCTTGACGCTCAGATGAATGCGTTGCCGGAGGAACCGGACGCGGACGGCTCGATCGGCATGGGACCGTTCGTCGGCGAAGCGACCGACCGGCGTAAGGTCGAGATGAAATATCGGGTCGCAATGGCCGTGAGACAGCAGGTGGCGACAAGTATCGCCGAGCACGATCCGGACGTGGCGATGAACTTTTTTTATGATACCGCCAGCACGAATCCGAAGGCTGCGGCTTGGGGACGTGACACGCATTTTGAGATGAATCTGCTAAAGCAGATCGCGATAAAAGATCCGGCCAAGGCGTCACGAAACGCTTTGAGGTCGATCGATAAGGGCATCGATTATCAGCATATTGATGTGCTTAGGCAAATAGCTGAAAAAGACCCCGAGGTTGCGTCAGAGTTTGGAGCGGCGCTGCTGAAGAAGGCAAAAGATACGAAGTTTAAGTCTTACGAGCTATACACGCTCGGATCGCTGATGGAGTTTGGTTCATCGAACTTCGAAGCCTCGCGCAAACCCGATGGAAAAAAGCCGGTGTATTCGCAAGCGGACATGCGCGAGATGGCCGAGGTGATGGCCCGGCACATTCTGGAAAGCGATGATCCGGCATTTGGCGGCCAGTACGTTTCTGAAATTGAAAAGTATTCGCCTTCGCGTGGTGCTCAAGTAAGGGCAAAGTTTCGGGCGATCGAGGTCAACTCTAATTCGTCAAGGTATGCAAACACCGCTGCAAACGCAGTATTTACCGCGACAAACAGCTATCCAGTGGGGAGCAACTCAAATTCCAGCCGTGCAATGGAAGAGCAGGAGGCCCGGCGGCTCGCAGAAGAGAAACTGATGGCCGACGTTCAGAAGATCGGCAAGGGCGAGCTGCCGAAAGAGGAACGTGAAAAGGTCATTGCACAATCGCGAAAGATCTTGATGCAAAGCCGCGGCAAAGATAAGCAAATAATGGGCTTGAGCATGCTCGCGTCGCAGGTCGCGCGGGCCGGCGACAAAGATCTGGCGGCCGAGATAATGCGCGACGCCGAGGCTCTGGTGAATCCGCATCCAAAAAATTATCAAGATTTTATGTACACATGGATGCTGGTTTCCGGTTATGCGGAATCTGACCCGGAGAAGGCATTTCCCATTCTAGAATCGGCTATCGGCCGAGCGAATGAGCTGATCAGCGCGTTTGTAAAAGTCGGGGAATTTATCGACGTCACCGAAGAGATGATCTCGGACGGCGAAGCTCAGGTTGGCGCGTTCGGCGGCGGTATGATCCGCGGACTCTCGAAAGAGTTGGGAGTTGCCGAGGCAACGTTAGGAACCCTTATCAAGTCCGATTTTGCGAAAACGCGGGCAATGACGAACCGTTTTGACCGAGCGGAGGTCCGCGTGCTGGCGAAGATGCTCGTGCTCCGCGCCGCTCTCGGCAAAGACTTCGAACTTTCCGCCGAAGAACGTATCAAGAAAGCGATGAGACAAAATTAGCTCAAAGGCGCATCAGGAATCGAAGTGTCTCCTCCACCGAGTTTAGCGTCGAGCCCTCGACCATTCCGAAGCGGCGAATAAAGCGTTGCTTCGAGACGGATCTAATGTCTTCGCACTTGGCAAAGCTGTCCAGCGTAAGGTTAGCTTCGCCCGCTGGAATTCGGATGTGTGAGCGTATTTTCTTGTCTTGCGATGTAATCGGAATAACGATAATCAGATCGGCTGGACCATTATTAAAGATGTTCTCCGACACGACGAGAGCAGGCCGTTTTCCAGACTGCTCTCTTCCCAAGGTTGGACTCAGGTCCAATAGCCATACCTCACCGCGGAAGATGTCGACTTTCATCTAGGCCGCATCTCCATCGGAAAGAGTCTCATCCCAAAGAGACCTTTCACCCAGTTCATTGGCCCAACCTTCTTCATTATCCTTGAGAGAATCGAAATCGCGGTTAAGGCTTTCTAGGAACAACTCCCGCTTGTAACGATCAACCGCGTGTTCAACGACGCCCTGCATCGTCTCACCAGTATCATGCGCAATGCCCTTAATAGCGTGGTGAGTGTTTCTGCTGATTCTAACCTGAATTGAAGTCATGTAGATATGTTACAAGACTGTTGGCGATTCTGTCGACACATATGTAAACCTATCCGAGGCTCGTGCCTAATAGCCACTGGCCACCATCGACCACCAACGTAACACCGTTGATGTAGCTGGCTGCGTCGGAAGTTAGGAAAAGGGCGGCATTTTCAATGTCCTTGATTCGTCCAAACCGTCCGACCGGTATCTTTTTCGTGATCTTTTCTTTTAACGGTTCGGGCAAGAGCCGTTTCATTCCTTCGGTATCTTCGATCGGGCCGGGGGCGATGCCGTTTACGCGGATGCCGTGACGACCCCATTCGACGGATAGATTCCGCGTGATCGCATCGACGCCGGCTTTGGCCGCCGAGACATGGATTTGCATCGGCGTGGCGAGATAGTGAAGCGTGGCAGAGATATTCAGTATTTGCCCTTGCGATTTTTTGAGTTCTTCGAAAGCGGCCCGGCAGACGTTGAAGGTGCCTTTTGTGTCGATATCGACCACGGTGCCGAAGCCGTTCGAGCTTAGCTGGTCGGCCGCGCAGAGGAAGTTGCCCGCGGCTCCGTTAACGACGATGTCGATTTTCCCAAATTTGTCGGCAGCCTGTTTGATGGCGTTTTCAATGCCGTCGTAATCGCGTACGTCAGCAGCGACGGCGAAACACTCGCCGCCGAAGCTTTCGATCATCGCCTTCATTGATTCGAGGTTCTCGATCTTTCGGCTCGTGATCGCGAGCTTTGCACCGTGCTCGGCAAAGGCCTTTGCAACACCGCCCGTGATGCCCGTCCCGCCGCCGGTAACGAACGCAACTTTCCCCTCAAGGATGTTATCTGCGAAGATTGGATTGCTCATATTTGATGAGGATGTTAGCACAGAAGAAATTAGCCGCGAATTACACGAATTGCACGAATTGGTTTTGGCCGGTTTTGCTATTCCTAATCACCGTTGGATCGTCGTGTTCGTCGCAGCCGACCGATGTAAGGACGGTAATACCGGGTGATGCACTTGTCTATCTGGAAACGCAAGATCTCGGTAAGGCACTGCATGCGGTGACTGACAACGAAGCATTTCGGGCGGCGGCGAAGTCGCAGCCGGACTTCTCGGTGTTGAACGGGATCAAGGTCGGCGTGGCGGTAACGGGCTTTGAGACGAAGGATGTTCAGGCGGCCGACGGCGCAAGCGAACTCGACGTTCAGCCGCGATTCGTTGCCGTTGCCGAGACGAACGCTTGGAATTATCAAGCGATCAAGTTTGCCGAGAACAAGCTCGGCGAGTTCGTTAACGACATTTACGGCGGCGGAGTCGAACTCGAACGGTTTCCGCGATACGAAGGCGACTATTTTGTATGGACGGCGGACGACGGACGTAAGGCATACGGGCTCGTTATCGGCAGCGTCATCTTGTTCGGAAACGATGAGACTGCTATCGAAAAGTGCATCGCGGTCCGAAAGGGCGAAGCGGAATCGATCGCAAAGAATTCAAGGCTGCAGACCGGTGAATTTCTCGCGTCTGGATACGTCTCGACCGACGGCGTCGCGCAGGTAGCAAATCTTGCGACGATACAGCTTGCGGTGGGAGCGGGTGAAGAGGAAGAGGTTCGTGGGTTCATCGCCCGTGTCTTACCCGAAGTTCTGCGAAAGACGGTCAAGGAAGTTTTCTGGACGGGTCGAAAGACCGAACAGGGAATTGAAGACTCTTACGCATTTACGCTTGAACCGGAAACCGCTCGCGTGCTGGAAGAGTCGATCAGGCCTGGCTCCGGCGGCGACGTTCCCGGCGCGGGACTTATTCCATCCGAGGCCGTTTCGGTAACGCGATACGACCTCGCCGATCCACAAGTAGCGTGGCGAAGCGTTTTGCTCACGGCCCAGCAACAGGCAGGCGGCATCAGCGGCGAGTTGATAGGTGCGGTCGGCGGGGCCTTGTTCGAGCCTTACGGGATCGACGATCCAGAAGTTTTTCTCGACTCGGTTGACGGCAAGATTCTCTCGCTGCGATTCGATACTGACGACGAGCATGTTGCTTTGATCGCAACGCCAAAAGATCTCGCCAAGCTCAAAAAGTCGCTCGCAAAAGAGTTCAAGCTAAACATTCCCGGCGAGAAGACTGACCGCGGCGAGGTTTGGCGTTCGGAAGAAGGTGAACTCGCGTTCGCTGTCGCGGGTCAGCAGATATTGTTAGGCCATGCGGAAAGTGTTTTGCGGTGTGTCAACGGTGTTCGCAAGCCGTCAACTATCATCGATATTTTGAGATCGGCCCCCAACGTTCCTGCTTTTTCCGAAATTGTCGATACCGATCCCGCCGCAACCCTGGTCTCGGTTTTGAGTGAGCGGTCCGAACAAAGTACAGAGTTGACTCAGTTCTATCGCGTATCAACGTCGTTCGCTTCGAAGGGAATTCAGAGAACCGAAAACTCTTCTTTCGGGTTGATCGGATCGATAATCGAGCAGTTTGCAAAAGAGCGATGAAAATCAGTTATCTTGGTAAAACCCTCACTTCTTCTTCGCTTCACGCTTCAGTTTTCTCACGTTCCGTTCGATCCAGCGTTCGGCTTCTTCATAATGGGCGAAACGGCGTTCGTTGCGTCGGAAGGCGGCGGTGTGGTGATATCGACGCCCGTTGATGACTTTGGCCGGGTGATAAATGTGGAGCATTTCGTGGAAAACGATATATTCCACGATGAATTTCGGGACGGTCGGGGAATCAAGCGATTTACTGATGACGATAGTTTTGTGAGTTGCGTCGTGGTGGCCCAGAACTCGGTAGGTCTTTCTGACCGACCAAGTTAGCGTCGGTTTCGTTATTCCACCGCCGAAATAGGCATAGTTGATCGAGTCGAATATCTTGTCGAGGTTGTAGACCTGTCCTTTGGGCGAGGTAATTACCTTTCGTCCGTGCCTGCGCTTATTTTGAACCGCCCGTACCCGATATTCGTCGGTCGAAACAGCTGCTCCGTAAACGTCTTTTGCAGCGGCCGGAACGCGGCGACGATAGAGTTTTGCGACCAATATCAACGCCAGAGCTCTCTGAGCGGAGGCGGGCAGATCGCTGCAGATCTCGGCGATGCGAACGAAAACCTGACCGTTTCTTATGCGAATAGTGTGATTGATCCCGACATAAGGGTAAAAACTCACGTTGATCGGCGGAGGTTCTCGGTGTTTATCGAACGTTTCAAAAGCCTGGGAGTAATACTTCGCAATGGTTTCTGTGGACACGCCCATATTCGATGTTGATCAAGGTTTAACTATTTATTATTGACACAAAAGCGGCAAAATGCTACTTCTTTAGATGGGATTGCACCTCTTGCCGCGTGGCAATCCTTGCTCTTTCCGTGAAAAATGCCGGTCCGCGAATCTTACCTTAGAGTCGAGAAATCACCAAATTTCCCCGATTCTCGCGGGCAGATGATCCTCTCAGCGATAATCAACGAACATTTTGTCACGGGCGAGCCGGTCGGTTCTAAAGCTCTTGCGGAAAAATTTGCAAATGCGTCGGGGCTTAGCTCAGCTACGATACGGGCCGTTATGGGCGACCTCGAGGAACGCGGCTTTCTCGAACAGCCTCACACTTCCGCCGGCCGCGTGCCGACCGACAAGGGGTATCGGTTTTACGTTGATAATCTGCTTGGTGTCTTGAGTCTTTCAAACGAAGACCTTCGCCTTATCGGCGGGGAATTCGGTATCGAAAGCGAACTCATCGACACTCCCGACAGGCTGATGGAACGTACCTCCCAGCTCCTATCTGCTCTTTCAAATAACGTAGGCATCGTGGTTTCGCCATCGCTTGCCCAAGACCGCCTGCAGCATATCGAGTTCGTCAATTTGTCGGACAACCGGGTTCTGGTCGTGCTCGTCTCGGCACCGAATATCGTGCATAACCGCATTATTCGGCTGAACGTGGCGTTCACCCGCGAGGACCTCGAACAAGCCGCAAATTACCTGAACGCGGAATTCGCCGGTAAGAGCCTTTCCGAGATCAGGGCAGAGATCCTCAAGCTAATGCACGAGGAGAAAGCCTTGTTCGATAAGCTGTTGCAAAATGCGGTTATCCTTTGTTCTCAGAGTATCGAGGACGACGGGAATCCGCTGGGCGAGGTCTTTATCGATGGAACGACCAATATCCTTTCAAAAAAGGATTTTGCCGATCTCGAACGGCTTCGCGGCCTGTTGTCGACGATCGGCGAGCGGTCGAAACTGCTGCAGATACTGAACGAATGCGTCGCCCGGGACGAAAAGTCGAAGGCGGGCTCGGTTCAGGTAATAATCGGCAGCGAAAATCCTACACCTACGCTTCAGAATTGTTCGCTGATCTCGGCTCCTTACAGAGTCGGCGACGGTTCCGCGATCGGAACATTAAGCGTGCTCGGTCCGACAAGGATGGAATACGCAAGAATGATCTCGATCGTATCTTATGTTGCTCGCGTGCTTGAGGGGACCATTTCCCGCAATAGCCGCAACAACTGACCTATTCGGGCAATTTTTTCCGCCCGGGATAAATAATGGATCCAGAAAAGAACATCGATGAGGTGCTCGACACCTTTGACGACAGTAACGATGAAGTCTCGGTAGACGATTTCATACGTCAACTGGAAGAGAAGGAGAAGGACCTGCACATAACGGTCGAAACCTCGATAATCGAGATCGCCGAATCTTTCGACGATGCTAACTCGGAGTTTGACGTCGCGGCATTTAAAGATTCGTCTTCTGCAATCCCGATGCCTGTTCACGCGTCGGTGCCGCCCGCTTCCGTGATGGATTCCAGCGCGGTGAAAGAACTCGAGCGCGAGGTAAAAGACCTGAATGCCGTGATCGCAAAGATGGAAGCCGAGCGCGAAGACATGTTCAAGAATTCGCATCGGCGTTCGAAAGACTTCGATGCATTTAAGGCTCGTGCCGAACGTGAGCGAAAAGAAACATTCCAAAATCAGATCACGAACGTCGCAACGCTGATGCTTCCAGCCCTCGACAACCTGAGCCGGGCGCTGGATTCTGCCGAGCACATCGCTGACGAAAAAGACGAGGCTTTTCAGCAGTTTTACGAAGGAATCGTGCTGGTTAGCGAACAGATCAATGAGATCTTGAACAAGATGGGCATCAAGCCTATTCCCGCTGTCGGCCATGAGTTTGACCCCCACTACCACGAAGCTGTCGCAACTGACGACAACAGCGAGTATCCGCCCAACACGATCAGCGGAGAGATCCTTCGCGGCTACATAGCCGGCGAAAAGGTGATCAGGCATTCGATGGTAAAAGTTGTCTTGAAATCTCCCGAACCTACCGTCAAGGCCGCCGAGCCCGAGTTTCCCATTGAGCGGCATTCGGCGGACCCGATAGAATTCGACCTTCCATAATCCTTCTAACCTCAGTAAAGTCTCCTGCCTTACCACCAAACCACCAGGACCCATATGAGCAAAGTAATCGGAATTGACCTCGGAACGACAAACTGCTGCGTTTCGGTGCTCGAGAACGGAGCAGTACAGATCATCTCTAACAAGGAAGGCGGTCGCACGACGCCCTCCGTTGTAGCGTTTACCGACAAAGACGAAAGGCTTGTCGGGCAGATCGCAAAGCGTCAGGCGGTAACCAATCCGGCAAATACGCTGTATGCGGTGAAACGTCTGATCGGGCGAAAATACAGCGCACCCGAGGTTGAGAAGATGCGCGAGACGGTTCCGTTTGAGATCGTTGAGGCTCCGAACGGCGATGCCCACATCAAAGTCCTTGACCGCGTTTATAGCCCGCCCGAGATCTCGGCCATCGTCTTGCAGCGATTGAAAGCAGCCGCCGAAGAGTTTCTCGGCGATAAGATCAGCGAGGCCATCATTACTGTTCCGGCTTACTTTGACGACATGCAGCGTCAGGCGACGCGTGACGCGGGTAAGATCGCGGGCCTTGAAGTTGAAAGGATCATCAACGAGCCGACAGCCGCGGCACTTGCATACGGTTTTGGCAAGAACAAGAGTGAAAAGGTTGCCGTATATGACCTCGGCGGCGGTACGTTCGATATCTCGATCCTCGAGATCAATGACGGCGTTTTCGAGGTCTTGTCGACGTCCGGCAACACGTTCCTCGGCGGTGAAGATTTCGATCAACGCATTATCGACTGGCTTGTAGAAGGATTTAAGGAAGCCAACAACCTCGATCTTAAGCAGGATCGACTTGCTTTGCAGCGACTAAAGGAAGCTGCTGAAAGGGCGAAGTGCGAGCTGTCGACGGTCGAGGAAACGACGGTCAGCCTTCCATTCATCGCAGCGGACCCGACCGGGCCCAAACATATCAACGCCACTCTCACACGCGTAAAGTTCGAGGAGTTGGTTCAAGATCTGGTTGACGCTTCGGTCGAACCCTGCCAGAAAGCGCTTTGGGACGCAAAGCTGCAGCCTTCAGACGTTGACAAGGTCATCCTGGTCGGTGGCCAGACGCGTTCGCCGATCATAACCCGAACCGTCACCGAAGTTTTCGGCAAGGAACCGTCGGCCGAGATCAACCCTGATGAAGTCGTCGCGATGGGTGCGGCCATTCAGGGCGGCGTGCTGACCGGCGATGTGAAAGATATCGTTCTGCTGGATGTGCTTCCGCTTAGCCTCGGCCTCGAAACACGCGGCGGACTTTTCGTAAAGCTTATCAACCGTAACTCGACGATCCCGCTCAAAAACACGATGACTTTCACGACGGTCGTCGATAATCAGCAGTCCGTCGAGATTCATATTCTGCAAGGTGAACGCGAGATCTCAGCGGCGAACCGAAGCCTTGCGAAGTTTGAGTTGGTTGGCATTCCGCCGGCACCGCGCGGAGTTCCGCAGATCGACGTTTCGTTCGAGATCGATTCGAACGGCATTGTCAGCGTGGCCGCAACCGACAAGATGACGGGCCTCGAACAACAGGTTCAGATCACGCCGTCGTCAGGCTTGGCTCCAGATGAGATCGAAAGGCTTATCCACGAAGCTGAGTATTCGGTCGAGAAGGACAAGGACGAGAGAGAGCTAATACAGCTTCGAAACCGCCTCGACAACATGATAAAGAACGCGCGAAAGGCGATGATGGAATTCGGCCGCTCGTTCCCAGCCGAAGAGCAGCAGGAGATCAACGGCATCCTCAACAATGCTGAAGAATCACTGTTAAGCGACGACAAGACCGAGGTCGAACTGATCCTTGTAAAGGTCGAAGAAACCGCAAGCCGGATAACGGCGGCCATGTTGACAGCGGTCTAAGGTTGTCTGCCTGTTGACACATTTTGTAGAATAAAGGTTGGCGTCAGTTCAAGATATTTGGGCTGACGCCGTTCCGATTTTGGATTTGGGATTTCAGGCTTTCGATTTATCAATTGACCGGCTCAGCTTTGTCGAATCTGGGCCAAGAATTTTATGGCTAAGCGGGATTATTACGAAATTTTAGGTATAACCAAGTCTGCGAACGAGGCGGAGATAAAGAAGGCGTATCGTCAGATGGCGGTGCAGTATCATCCGGACAAAAATCCGGGTGACGAGGTTGCCGAGGAAAAGTTTAAGGAATGTGCCGAGGCTTACGCAGTGCTTTCCGATTCGCAGAAGCGGGCGCAATATGATCGTTTCGGCCATGCTGGAATGGGCGGCGGCGGATTCGACCCGGGCTTTTCGAATATTGAAGACATATTCGATATCTTCGGGTTCGGCGATATGTTCGGCGGACGGCAGCGGACGCGTTCGCGCGTTCAACGCGGGTCGGACCTTCGCTACGATCTTGAGATCACGCTGGAGGAAGCGGCGAACGGTAAAGACGAGAAGCTGGAGATACCACGGCTCGAGGGCTGCGAAGAATGCGCGGGAAGCGGGGCCGAGAAAGGCACGACCGCCGAAAACTGCATTTCGTGCGGCGGCACTGGTCAGACGCGATATCAGCAGGGTTTTTTCAGCGTGATGCGGACGTGTCCGAACTGTTCGGGGAAAGGCACGATCATCCGTAATCCGTGCAAAGAATGTAAAGGCAACGGCCGAATCGAAAAAGAGAAAACGCTAGAGATCAAGATACCGGCCGGAGTCGAGACCGGATCGCGTCTGAGAGTTTCGGGCGAGGGTGAAGCCGGTGTGGCCGGCGGTCCGTCCGGTGATCTATTCGTCGTGATCCACGTTAAGGAGCACGAAACCTTCGAACGCCAGGGAGCAAACCTCTACTCCGCCGTGCCGGTGAGTTTTGCCCAAGCGGCACTCGGTGCCGATTTAAGGGTAAAGACGCTCGAAGGCGAAGAAGACCTGAAAGTTCCGGCTGGAACTCAGACTGGAACGGTTTTCCGCATCAAGTCGAAAGGAATGCCGGAATTGGGCGGACGTGGTCGCGGCGATCTCTTCGTCGCCGTTACGCTGATCACGCCAAAGTCACTGTCGAAAGACCAGCGAAAACTTCTCGAACAGTTGGCGGAGGTTGAGGACACGGAGTTTAACGACGAGTCATTTATGGATAAGGTGAGAAATATTTTTGGGTAAAGTAGGAAAGCTGACACGCTAACACAAGAAAACACCGGCCTTGAAACCGGTGTTTTTGTTCTAAGGATGCGGAACGTTTACTTCGGTTTCGCAACGAGTTTGTATTCGATCCTGCGATTCATGTATCTTCCGTTTTCGGTGCCGTTGTCCTTTTTGGGCTGATCGGCGCCGTAGCCGCGGGTCTGCAAAATACTTCCATTCACACCGTTCTTAACCAAAAAGTCCTTTACAGCATTCGCGCGATTTTCGGATAGTTTTTGATTCAAGGCTGCCCCGCCCTCGTTGTCGGTGTGTCCGCCGATCTCGATCGTGACGTCAGCCGGCAGCCTCTTGATATACGACGCTGCCTTCTTAAGTGCCTCATATCGCCGAGCCGGAACCTCGAACTTATTCGTCTCGAAATTGATGATCAGAATATTGAGTGCCTTTAAGAGTTGCTCTGCCGTGTAAGGGTCGGGCAAAGCCGCCAACGCAGCGTTGTAACAGGCCTCAGCACGGTCGTCCTCGCCGGGTTCGAAATTCGTGCAGTCTCCAGTCGGCTGCGTGTTCTCCGAAGCCTTGCATTTGGCGAAGACAGGCGGCGGATCGATTCCGCGTCCGCCATCTACCGACATCGGATCACAGACAAAACTCGGATGCCGGATCGTGATCTTCCTATTACCCGGTGCCAAATTCGGTATCTCCGAATCGCCGTTCTCATTCGAAACGGCCAACAGCTTGTCGTCGACCAAAATATCGCTTCCCGAAGGAGAGCCCTTGACCGTAGCTTTGAAACTCGAATCGCGAAGGATGAAAAAGTAAACGATCCCGAGCACGGCAACGGCGAAGAAGAACATCGTCATCAGCCCGGCTACAACCCAAACCCAGCCGGGAATACCGCCTTTCGATTTTTGTTCCTCGGCCTGTGCCGCTGCCTGTTCCGTCGGCGTCGGCGGCAGCTGATATTTCGCCCGATCGGCCTCAGGAAGCTGAAAATACGGCGTCGTCTTGGCCGGCCCGCCGCCGCCCCAATCCGAAGGAGATGAACCAAGATCCGCATTGCCGACGTTGACGTTCGCCTGAGTCGCTCCCCAATCCGCCGGGGGCGACGATTGAGAAGATCCCGGATACATTGTTTTGTTGAAATCCTGACGGTTAGTGTCGATCGGCTTGATGTTCGTTACTGTTTTGCCGAAATCGTCGGGCGGACGCGGAGCCGGAGGCGTCGCCTGCGGCACGTCGATCCTATAATTGGTCTTGGCCCAGTCAGGCTCACCGCCGCTGTAGCCGCCGCTGACCGGGCTTCCAGGCAAATTGATATTCGGCGTGGTTTTGGTCCAATCGTCGGGTGGCGGCGGTGGTTTGTCTTTAAAATCGCTCACGAGTCTCGAGGGCCGTGTCGGCAAGGCCGCCGGCTGATAATTCGATAAGTCTATCACAACTTATCGGACGAGCTATGCTGTATTAGTTTGCCTTGATGTTCGGCGGCTGTCCCGTCTTTGTGCGGATCGCGATGCCATTATCGGCAGTAAGGAATACGCGCTTTTGATCGAAAGTCGACGTATTCAGCGGCTGGTATGAAAGAAGGTAGCGGTTTCTACGAAGTTCGTCGCAGATGAACTTTGCGGCCGCCGAGGCTTCGTCGATCGTGAATGCCTTGCCGCCCGTACCCTCCGTCAACTGCGTCACAACCGCCGGAGCCTTGGGCTGATCTCGCCGATAAGCGCCGCCCGACCGGTCGGGGATCTGAAGAAAATAGACGGTTATGTTGTTGTTTTGGAGGTCACCGATGATGTTGTCGAACTTTTTCGTGCTTCCCCGGTCCAGTCCATCACCGATCACCACTATCGCCGTTTTGCGCGTTCCCGGCATTAGCGGCAGCAGCACTTCGTTCGATGCGGCATTCAGCGCGTCGAATAGATAAGGATTTCCTTTCTTGCGAAACGTCCCGAGCGAAGCCTCGATCTTTTTCGCATCATCGGTCCATTCCTGAATGATCTCTGCCTTCTCATCGTAAGCGAGCACAAAGATCTGGTCGCCCTCGAATATCTCATAGGCAAACTCCATAGTCGCGGCCTTCATCTTCTCGACATCGGTCGGCAACGTTTGCGAATTGTCTGCGAGGATAACGATCCTAGCCGGCGAAGGATCGTAGCTGAAATTCTTTATCCTTTGCTCGACGCCGTTCTCATAAAGAAAAAGATTCTCAACCTTGATGGGATCTTTCTTATCGTCCGTCCGCCAAGCCGTGACCGAAATCACTGTCCCGTCAGTCTCAGTCCCGCGGACACTGTGGCGCGATTGTCCGGCGACGCCGATAGAAGCCGCCGCTAACAATCCAGACACCAAAAGGCATTTAATCGGATTTCGCAGTTGTCTCACTTTTCGGCTTTGATGCCGGTTCAGCCGCTGGGGTTGATTCGGATGACGTCGATTTTTCAGATTCTTTCGCCGCCCCGCCTTTTTTGGAATAGTCGGTCACGTACCAGCCGTCGCCCTTAAAGGCGAATCCCGAAAGCGACCACTGCTTTTCCAACTCACCCTCGCAATGCTCACAAACTTTTAATGGTTCTTCAGAAACAGACTGCCGCTTCTCAAAATGAGAACCGCATTTCTTGCATCTGTACTCGTAGATCGGCATAGAAAACTATTTAATGTTACGGTCTAATAATTGCTTTTCGAATCTGCTCGTGTCCGAAAATCGAATACTTACACGGCTATGAAACGTTTAATAACAATTTCGTTCACCATTATTTTAGCAACGCTCTCCTTTTTTGCTCAATCCTCGAAAGAGGCGGCGGTGCGGACGGTGCCGTCTGTCGATCTCAATAAGTACTCAGGCACTTGGTATGAGATCGCCAAATACCCGAACAAGTTTCAGAAGGATTGCGTCGGAAACGTCACCGCGACCTACACGCTAAAAGGCGAAGGCAAGCTCGAAGTATTGAATCGCTGCTTGGAGAAGGACGGTACGACAAAAGCCGCAAAGGCCGCCGGCAAGGTTAACGATAAAAAGACAAACGCGAAACTGAAGGTACGATTCGCTCCCGGCTTCACATCATTTCTGCCGTTCGTCTGGGCCAATTATTGGGTGATCGATCTTGCAAGCGATTACAGCCACGCCGTCGTCGCAACGCCCGATCGCGATTATTTCTGGATCCTAAGCCGCACACCAGATCTCAAAGACAACGTTTATCAAGACATCCTTCGCCGCGCCGAAGCGCAGAGATTCTCTCCATCGAAAGTAGTGAAAACGCCGCAGGGATTGGAGACAGGCAAGGGAGCCGTCCTCAACCAGAGCTAAGAGCAAGGCGGGTTCGAAGCTTTCTGTAAATCAGTCTCATCGTTTCCGCTATTTCTGTGTTTCCGTGTTTTTTGTGGTTATAGATTTAACGCTTTAGATCGAACCACAAAAAACACAAAAAAATCCGTAGCGCTCATCCCCTCACCAATTCTTAGCGGTCTGGATCTCGACGTCGCTTTCGTGTTCGGCAAGAAAACGCTCGGCGTCGATCGCGGCCATACATCCCGTACCGGCGGCCGTAACCGCCTGCCGATAGTAAGCGTCCTGTGCATCGCCGCACGCAAACACGCCCTCGACGTTTGTCTTCATCGTCTTGCCTTCGGTGATCAGATATCCGACTTCGTCCATATCCAGGACGCCCTTGAAGAGATCCGTGTTCGGCTTATGCCCGATCGCGACAAACACTCCCTGTGTAGGAAATTCCTCGGCCTGCTTCGTCTTGTTGTTGTAAAGCGTGATGCTTTCCACGCCCGTTTCCTTCGTACCGTGGATCGCCTCGACTTCAGTATTCCATTTAATATCGATCTTCTCGTGATTCTTCACGCGGTCGGCCATGATCTTCGACGCGCGAAAATCGTCACGACGGTGAATGACGGTCACGTTTGAAGCAAACTTCGTCAAAAACAAAGCCTCCTCCATCGCGGTATCGCCGCCGCCGACTACCGTTATCGGCTTGCCGCGGAAAAAGAAACCGTCACACGTGGCACACGCCGAAACGCCGTTGCCACCCAAGCCTTCAGGCACCGGATCTTCGCCTGGAATTCCCAACCACTTCGCCGACGCACCGGTCGAGATGATCAGCGTATCCGCCTTGATGACAGTCGTTATCTCATCCGAATCCTGGCTCTCCTTTCCGTTTAGCGTAAACGGCCGCTGCTTGAGGTCGACGCTGTCGATCCACACATTGATTATCTCCGTGCCGAACCGCAGTGCCTGTTCGCGAAATTCGTCCATGAGTATCGGACCCATGATTCCGCTCTTGAAGCCCGGATAATTCTCGACATCCGTCGTGATCGTAAGTTGCCCGCCCGGCTGCGGCCCATCGATCACCAGCGGATCGAGCTGAGCTCGCGAGGCGTAGATCGCCGCCGTCAACCCCGCCGGGCCGGAGCCGAGTATCACAACTTTTTTATGAATCTCATTGATTGCCATAGTAGGTGTCGTTAAACAACGCGCAACATGCCGATTGAATAACTCCTGTTCATATAGTATAACTTTGCACACAAGCTAACGCACTAAGTGCCTTGTATCGGTTGTTTTAAGGTGGAACTCCCCGCGCTTCGCGTGCTAGTATATTGATGCTCGGGTTACCCCTTTTCCTAAAGTTTGAATGCCTACGAGTATGAAGCCTCAATTTGAGGAGAAACGCTTCGCCCTCCGAATGGCCTTGCGCCTGCCGATAGTTGTATCCGGCAGAACCGAGGATGGTTCGGCATGGAGCGAGCCGACCGAGACTGACGACATCTCCACCCTCGGAGCGTTGTTTCAACTCAACCAAAAGATCGAACAGGGCGAGACGCTCTATATCCGCTCTCACCGGCCGGACGGCGTTCCCGTCGAAGCCAAGGCAAAGATCGTTCGAATGTCGACGGGCAATTACGGAACCACGCGGGTCGGCGTTTCTATACTCGAACCCAAAGACGGCTGGCTCCGGCTCTTCGTCGCCTGGATCGCCGACGACAACATTGAAGACGGTCACGAGCAGTAAAGTACGACAGGCTTTCCAGCCTGTTCACGTCTCGGCCAACAGACGTCTTTGTCCCGACAAAAAAAAGAGGGTTTCCGAAACGACGTTCTAACGAGCCGGGAGACGAAACTAATTGCCCTTTCCTGTTCTGTGTTTTCCTGTATTTTTTCTGTGCATTCTGTGGTTCTGCCTTTAATTTTACCAACCACAAAAATCACAAAAAGATTAGACGTCCCTTAAACTTTATGGCTGACTACCAAACCATCACACTCGACCGCCGCGGAAGCGTCGCAGTTATCACCATCAACCGGCCTGACAAGCTCAACGCGCTGAACTCGCAAGTACACATCGAAGGCGTCGACGCACTTGACGAACTCCGCACCGACGACGCCATCCGCGTCGTAGTGATCACCGGAGCGGGCGAGAAGGCATTCATCGCCGGTGCTGACATCAGCGAGTTCGCCGAACACACCGCGATCACTCAGCGAAATTCATTTCAGGAGCGCACACTCTTCAACACGATCGACACGTTCCCGAAACCGGTCATCGCGATGATCAACGGCTTCTGCCTCGGCGGCGGCAACGAGCTGGCGCTCGCCTGCGACATGCGTATCGGCAGCGAGACCGCTCGATTCTCGCAGCCCGAGATCAACCTCGGCATCATCTGCGGTGGCGGCGGAACTCAACGACTCACGCGCCTGATCGGCGAAGGCCGTGCGATGGAAATGTGCCTCTCCGGCGATATGATCGACGCGCCGACCGCACACAAATTCGGCCTGCTCAATCACGTTTTCCCGGCCGATCAACTCGAAGCCGAAACACTCCGCATTGCCGCAAAGATTGCCGAAAAAGCCCCGATCGCATTGCAGCTAACCAAAGAAGCAGTTAAGTTCGCGTCCAAATCCAACCTCGACGAAGGCCTCCGCCGCGAGGTCGACCTCTTCGCCCTCTGCTTCTCCACCGAAGACAAAGCCGAAGGCGTCGCCGCCTTCCTCGAAAAACGCAAACCGGTCTTCAAAGGCAAGTAGCTCACGTGAAAACCCGGGAGCCACAGCGACCGGGTTCTCATCGATTTCAAATCCGAAATCTCAAATCTCAAATCTCAAATCCCGCAACTCCCCTCCTACGAAGGAGGCTGAAGGGTGGCTCTCTTTTTCATCATCTTCCTTCTTGATCATCCTCTTCTGTGGTTAAAGATCCAGAAAACCACAGATCTAGAAGAACCGGAACGAACGATAAATAAGTCGAAACGTGAGCGTGAACGAGTTCTTTCGACCGTGGGGGTGATCTCAAATCTCAAATCTCAAATCCGAAATCCCAAATCCCGCAACTCCTCTCTTTACGAAGGAGGGGCGTCAGCCCTTTGGCTGACGCGGTGGTTCTCTTTTTCATCATCTTCCTTCCTGATCATCTTGATCAGTGGTCTAACTTCTGGAACCGCAGAAAAGGAAAGAACAAGAACAACAAATCCCAACTCCACGTCATCAAGCAGCCAATCTTGACGCTCTCCCGCGATTTCGCTAGAGTCTTACCTTGCTCTCAAATTTGAAATTTCAGATTCGAGATCACCAAATCAAGGGGACGTAGCTCAGCTGGGAGAGCGCTGCAATGGCATTGCAGAGGTCAGGGGTTCGATCCCCCTCG
>CADEGD010000030.1:0-1047 GCA_902826795.1 uncultured Acidobacteriota bacterium
GCGATGAACGTATCCTCGGTTTCGCCGGAGCGGTGCGAGATGATCGCGGTCATGTTGTTCGTCCGGGCGAGTTCGATCGCGTCGAGCGTTTCGGTGAGCGTGCCGATCTGGTTGACCTTGATCAATATCCCATTCGCGGCTCCTTCTTCAATGCCGCGTTCGAGAAAGCGAACGTTCGTCACGAACAGGTCGTCGCCGACAAGCTGCACACGGTCGCCGACTCGATCGGTAAGGTTAACCCAGCCTTCCCAATCGTTTTCGGCCATGCCGTCCTCGATCGAGATGATCGGATATTTATCGCACCAATCGGTCCAATACGCCGCCATCTCGTCCGACGACAACTCGCGCTTGTCCGACTTCTTAAAGACATACTTGCCGTCGGTAAAAAATTCGCTCGCTGCCGGATCGAGCGCGAGCATCACGTTCTCACCGGCCTTGTAACCAGCCTTCTCGATCGCCTCAAGGATCGTTTCGACGGCTTCCTCGTTCGACTTCAGGTTCGGCGCAAATCCGCCCTCATCACCGACGCTTGTCGAATATCCGCGCGATTTCAGCACGCTCTTCAGATTATGAAATATCTCCGCACCGGTCCTGAGAGCTTCCGCAAAACTCTCTGCACCGACCGGCATCACCATAAACTCCTGAAAGTCGACGTTGTTGTCCGCGTGTGCTCCGCCGTTCAGGATATTCATCATCGGAACGGGAAGCGTCTTCGCATTTACGCCGCCGAGATATCTGTACAACGGCATTTCAAGCGAAGCCGCCGCGGCGCGGGCATTCGCCAGCGACACCGCAAGGATCGCATTCGCTCCGAGCTTCGACTTCGTCGCCGTGCCGTCAAGCCCGAGCATCGTCTCGTCGATCAGCGTCTGGTCGAGACAGTCCAAGCCTTGGATCTCGGAGAAGATCTCGTCGTTCACGTGGCTGACGGCCTTCTGCACACCTTTGCCGAGATAGCGGTAATCATCGCCGTCGCGCAGCTCGACAGCCTCATTCTCGCCCGTCGAAGCCCCGCTCGGAACCGCTGCCCGTCCGGTCGTTCCGTCT
>CADEGD010000030.1:1057-44476 GCA_902826795.1 uncultured Acidobacteriota bacterium
CGTGCCCAAACCTGTTCTATGTATCCCATTTTCGGTTTCCAAAAACTCCCTTATGAAATTTGCGTTCGATGAAACTGTTTACACTACCACACGCTTTCAATTTCGCTTAAAGCTGACGGCACATACAACTATGCCAAAGATCAACATCAGTCCGCCGATCGGTGCCAGGAAAACAAGCGGGCTCGGATCGTTGACGGAATTGCCGATGCCGCCGAGCATAAATCCGACCGGCATTGCTACGGACCCTATCCGCAGCATCCAGTTTGCGATGGGCGCGACCGAAACAAATCCGGCTTTCCACGCCAGGCCCACGACGACCAGCACCAAACTTAGCAGCGTACCGTGAGCGTGGGCGAGCCGAAACATCTCGCGTGTGATCGCGTCCGAAAGATAGTCCGGAATGCGAAAGGCGATCAGGCCTTCAAGCAGCAGCCCGAACGACATCCAAACGGCGATGCCGATCATGCCCTGAAAAACCAACCCGGCATCACCCGCCGCTTTCACTTCTGGACCTTCAGCCACTTATTCGCCGACCTCCAGATCGACGTCCTGTCTTATCTTTCGCATCGTTTCCGCCAATCGCTTCGTATCGGTGATCCTCGCCGGGTCGAGCTGTCTGATGAACATCGCTATCTGCGTTGCACGCATATCAGGGCTTGCGAGGTAATCCGGCCCGCCGCCAATCGCGGTCATTCCGTTCGCCGCGAAGAACCGCACGATCGGATAGTTGTCCGTCGCGAACGCCTCGGACAGCAGCGGCATATACCATGTCGCTTCACCGTGCTTACTCAATGCATCCGCCATCATCGCACGCGTCAACGCATCGCCCGCAAACAGCCCGCGGACGCTTTCCGGCTGATCGAACTGAGCATCGCCCGATCGTGCGAGCGAGCCGTAATGATCAGGCCACATCGCCTTCGCCTGATCGACGGTCCAATTGGCCGACTGATCTACGTGGCATTGATTGCATGCGTTCGGCACGTTCTGGTCGATCGTCAACTGCGGCTGGGGGATCGTTATCTTGTGCGTTTTGTGAAACGCCATCACGCCGGAAACAACCTCCGGCATATGACACGAATAGCAACTGCTGCCCGCCGAGTTGGCAAGATGCTTTGTGTGCTGCGTCAAACGGGGTTCGGCGGCAAGCTCCGTATGACACTGCGTACACGCGATGTTCGTCCGCTTCTCTTCGGTGATCTGCCCTTTGATGTCGCCGCCGTGCATCGTGTGGCAACTGTTGCAGCTTATGCGGTTGCCGGGTTCGCCGTCGGTAAAGCATTTAGATTGCGTGACGCCCTGATATTCATAAGCCGTCAGCCGCGGCGAACCATCTGCCCAAAATCTGCTCTCGAACGAAACGTTGCCGATCTTCGTTTCGTGGCTCACCGGGGTGTAAAATTCCGCGAGATCTTTGCCCGCGTCGAACGGATCGCCCTTCGTCATTATCTCGCGAATGCGGTCGGTCGGCTCTGGAACGCGCTGCCCGTGGCAATGACCGCAGATCATCATCCCGCGGTCGCTGTCGAGCTTCAACGGATTAACGATGCCCGTCTTCGCCGTATCGTCCAGATGCCATTTAGCACGAGTCAGCGGCGACGAAGCCATCTCCGCGTGTTCCGCTCCTTGCCCGTGGCACGCACCGCAGGCGATGCCGAGTTCTGCAACCTCGGTCGCCGCCATTCGCGTGTTGAAATTAAAATTCGGCTGGGCTTTTACGTTGTGGCAAAAAACGCAGTTCGTGTCCCACTGCGCTACGTGCTGGTTGAAGTTGTCGCTGTCGGGATGAAAGAATGAACCGTTCAGGCTCATCCACCGCTTCCGCTCGATGTCGAACGCGACCGGCAGTCGGAAATATTGCCCATTGCGCCGCGTCACATATTGTTCGATCCGCCGCGAGCCGACCGTTCGGTAGATCTCGTTATTCTCGATTCGCCCGTCGGCGTACTTGAAATTCATCCAGAACTTGTCGCCGCTGCGAACCATCCGAGCCGTCACGCCGAGAAATTCGAACGTGTTGTTCTTCTCAAAATCGCCCTGCACCGTCTCCGGCTTGATGCCCTGCGTCATCCGGCTGTGGTGCGTCCGACTCCACGATGCGTAATGATCTTCGTGGCAAACCTTGCAATCCTGCGAAGGGATGTAATTCTCGTCGGCTTTCCCCGCCCGGGTTCCGATATACTCGGGCCGAAGTCCAAGCACCGCCGCGCCCACCGCACCTGCAACGAAAAGAGTGATGATCGCCGACTTGATGAGGAGAGTTCGCTGCTGCATCGATCTAGGAGATTGTTTCCGTCTCGTCTGCTGCCGTTTTCTGCATTCTTACGGTAAGAACGCGACGTTTCTCTACTTTTTCAATCCGGAATGAGTGACCGTTGTACGGTACGACGTCACCTTCGTTAAGGATCTGACCGGATTCCGACATAAGGAAGCCGGCGACGGTCGTGTAGGCGTCAGAGATCGGAATATTCAGCGTCAGACGCTTGTTTAGATCGCGCACGGCGAGCCCGCCGTCGAGAATATACGTCCCGTCAGGCTGTCCGTGAATCTGTTCGCTGACTTCTTCATCGTGTTCATCAGAAATGTCGCCGACGATCTCTTCGAGAAGGTCCTCGAGAGTGATGATGCCTTCGACGCCGCCGTGCTCGTCAACCACAAAACCGAAGTGAAACTTTTCCTGCTGCATCTGTCGCAGCACGTCTTCGAGCCTCGCGGTGTCGACAACGTAGTTGGGCTTTTGCAGGATGTTCGACAGAGCGAACTCGCCTCGGTCGATCAAGGAATTCAAGACGTCTTTAACATGAACGATGCCAGCGATATCGTCGAGCGATTCACGATGCACCGGAAGCCGTGAGAAGCCGTGAGTTCGAAACGCATCGGCCATCTGTTCCAGCGTGCAATTATCCGAAACGGCAACGATCTCGGTTCGCGGGATCATCGCCTCTTTCACAGTCGTTTCGGAGAATTCAAATACTTGATCAATTAGCCGCTGTTCTTCTTCGTTAAGATGGCCGCTCGCCTGCGAAACTCTGATCAGCTGTCGAATCTCGTCCTCAGTGTAGCTTGAACCGTGTTCGCCCGAAGGATGCAGCCCGAACAAGCGGACAGTTCTGTTGCCGGCCCAGTCGAGAATGCGAATGAACGGGTAGCCGACTCTGTAAAAAAACATGAGCGGCACCGCAATAAAGTAGGAGACTCGCTCCGATAATTCCAGGGCCGCCGTCTTAGGCGCAAGCTCGCCAAACACGATATGGAGAAATGTGATCAGCGAAAATGCGATCGCGAAAGAGATCGTGTGCAGCACCGCTCCGGATGCGATCACCGAGAAGCCGGTTACACCGGCTAGCCAAGCAAGAATCGGATCTAACAGGGAGGCAACTGCGGGTTCGCCGATCCAGCCCAAGCCAAGTGACGATAACGTAATGCCAAGTTGAGTAGCGGAAATATAGGCATTGAGATTGTTGAGCATTGCCAACAATCTGATGGCGGCTTTATCACCCTCGCCTGCAACCGCCTCGATCCGCGATTTGCGAACCGCAACCAACGCAAACTCGCTCGCGACGAAAAAACCGTTAGCGAGTACGAGCAAGATCACAGACGATATACTCAATATCGACCAGCCGGCTGTAGGCCATTCAACTGTTGCCGTGGAATCAGCGAAGAAGAGCAGAAACGATAAACTAGCGGGGTCGTCCATTAATTAGCGAACCGGGAAATGCTTCGATGCAGGGACCTCCATATTTGCCGCTGCAACGAATAAGAGCGAAGTATATCACAGCATTTCAGCCGTTTGCATCGATGATCTCCTGGATCAGCATCCGGCACGAACCGCATCCGCTGCCTACCCTTAGAGCGGCGGATACGTCTGTAACGCTTTGTGCACTTTGTGATGCTACATATTGCTCAACGGTGTCCGCCGAGACGCCGAAGCAAGTGCAGATCAGTGCCTTCTCTCCGCTGAACTCCTCGATCAACCGCGAGCGATGATCGGCAAGAGCATTTCGGATGGCTCGAATAGGGGCATCGGTACAACCGGGCCGGCCAGCCGTAGGAACTACGATCTCGCCTTGCAGCTCGAGCAGCGAGTTTCCGGATAGTGACGCACCTGCCGATTCCGCCGCCGCGATCATGTACCCGCAGCCGTTAGTCCGATATCCGATCTCTCGTATCGTTTGGCGTTCGCCATCGATCCGCATCTCCACCTTTACGAAACATCCGCAGTCGAACTTTGCCTCCGCTCCAGCAGCGTTCGGATCGCGAACCGGCTCGCAAAACTTCGGCTTGCGGATCGCATCGGCTATCTCTGAGGGGTAGATCGGCACGCGTTCGAGTTTAGCAACATTCGAACTATTCGCTAGAATTAGCTCAATGTCATTTCGCGTTGTTATTCTGGTTTTTGTCGCTATCGTCATATCAGCCTGCGGTTCGGCGGCTCCCGTATCTGTCGGCAATAAGCCGGTATCGATCAACGACCAACCGCTGCGCGATGCTCCGACGCGTCCGCTGAAGCCAGTCGCTGAAATGAACTGGACGACGTTCGAAGGAAACGTTCAGAAGCTGAAAGACTTTCAAGGTAAGGTCGTTATTCTCGACTTCTGGGCTACTTACTGTCCGCCATGTATTGAGGAGATCCCGCATCTCATGGAACTCAAAAAAACGTATGGTGGCGATCTCGTCCTGATCGGCCTTCACGTGGGCGGCGAAGAAGACCGACCGAAAGTACCGGAGTTCATCAAGCGCTTGAACATTGACTATCCGCTCGCAACGCCGGAGGATTCTCTGACACAGTTTATCTTTGGGCAGGAATCGGCGATACCGCAGACGGCGATCTTCGATCGCTCAGGCAAACTTGTAAAAAAGATCGTCGGGTTCAATCCAGAGATAAAGTTGCAGCTTGACGAGGCAGTGGCGGCGACCATAAAGGCGAAATAGCGAATGGAAACGGTTTATCAGGTTTCGGCCGGTGGAGTTGCACACAGAACCAAAAACGGTTTGACAGAGGTCGTCGTGATCCAGACCTCTTCGGAGGGCCGTTGGCAGTTGCCGAAAGGGATCATCGATGCCGGAGAAACTGCGGAGACGGCCGCCCTGCGAGAGGTTCGTGAAGAAGCCGGGATAGACTGTGAAGTGATCGAACCTCTCGACGAGATCGAATATTGGTTCGTCGCGGCATACGATGGGCCAAAGAAGCGATATCACAAAAAAGTTCATTTCTACCTGATGAAATTTCTCAAAGGCGATGTGAATGACCACGACCATGAAGTGATCGAAGCACGCTGGGTCGGAATAGATGAGGCCGAAAGTATGTTGGCGTTTGACAGTGAAAAGAAATTGATCGTTAAAGCCAAAAATATATTGGAGGCGAATCGATGAGAGATCTGCCCGTCGGCAATGGATCGCTGCTGGTCAACTTTGACGACAGATATCAGATCCGCGATATTTATTTTCCTCACGTCGGCCAAGAGAATCATACCGAGGGATTTCCATGTCGTTTTGGCGTGTGGGTCGATGGAGAGTTTGCGTGGGTGGCTAATGAAGGCTGGGAACGATCGCTTGAATATTTGCCCGAAACTCTTGTAACAGCTGTCACTCTGAAGAATGACAGGCTCGGCGTCGAGATCGTTTGTAACGACACCGTAGCGAGCCACGAGAACACCTTTCTTCGCCGCGTCCGGGTTACGAACAATCGGCCTGCGGCGGCTGAGTTTCGCGTATTTCTCCACCACGATCTTCGCATCTACGAGAACGCGTTCGGGGACACGGCCTTTTACGATCCGGAAACTCGGGCGCTGATCCACTACAAGAAGCATAGATATTTTCTGATCAACACCGAGCCGCACTTCACTACGTTTGCGACCGGGCGGAAAGCATTCCAAGGCAAAGAGGGAACTTGGCGCGACGCCGAAGATGGAAGTTTGCAGGGAGGTGTGATAACGGAAGGCTCTGTGGATTCGACCATCGGAGTGCATTTTTCGATCGACGCCGGCGAGTCTTTTGAACTCTTTTACTGGATCGCCGTTGGTACGTCGCACGGTGAGGTCGCAAATTTGAATGCCCTTGTCGCGAAGCGGACGCCGCAAGTTTATCTCGATTACACGGCAAACTACTGGCGGGCGTGGGTGAACAAGAACGACAAGGATTTGAGTTTGCTGTCGGCAAATGTTGCGGACTTTTACAAGCGTTCGCTTCTGATCGTACATACACAGATCGACAATGGCGGAGCGATCCTCGCGGCCAACGATCACGATGTTACCGAACGTGCGACCGACCACTACAGCTATCTCTGGACTCGAGACGGAGCGTTCGTAGCAAATGCTCTCGACCTTGCAGGATATTCGCACCTGACTCGAAAATTCTTTGATTTCTGTGGAAAGATCGTCCACAAGGGCGGCTATTTTATGCAGAAATACAACCCGGATGGCACGCTCGCGTCCGGCTGGCACGCGGCTTGGGATATTCAACGGCAAGAGAGCCTCGTGCCGATCCAGGAAGACGAGACTGCTCTGGTGCTGTGGGGGCTGTGGGAGCACTACGACCGATATCGAGATATAGAGTTTGCGCACAGGCTCTATCGCAGTCTGACAGTACCGTGTGCCGACTTTCTTGAATCGTTCCGCGACGCCAAAACTGGCCTGCCAAAACCAAGCTGGAATCTCTGGGAAGACCGTCACGGAGTGCACACGTTCACTTGTTCGACTGTTGTAGCAGGACTGCGGGCAGCGGCGAACTTTGCGGTCCTTTTCGCAGAGTATAAATTGGCGGACAAGTACTCGAAGGCCGCCGATCAGGTCGTTGTTGCAATGCGCGAGCACCTTTACAGCAAAGAACGCGGCCGGTTCCTCCGCTCGCTTCAGTCTTCGGACAACGGCGATCTGTATCCGGATGAAACCGTTGATGCCTCTTTGTTCGCGACGTTCTATTTCGGATGCTTCTCGCCTGACGACGAACTTGTTCAAAATACGATGAAGGCCGTTAAGGCCAACTTGAGCGTTGACGGTGGAATAGCCCGGTTCCAACAGGATGGATACATGAGGGTCTCGGATAAGATCATCGGGAACCCTTGGTTTATTTGCACCCTGTGGCTCGCTGACTATTACATCGCCTCGGCAAAATCGGAGGCAGACCTCAAGCCGGCGATGGATGTATTGGAGTGGGTTTGTGATCGGGCACTGCCTTCGGGCGTTCTTGCCGAGCAGATCGATCCGCTGACCGGGGCTCATGTTTCTGTTTCGCCGCTCACGTGGTCGCATTCTACCCTGGTCGCGACGGCTTGTAATTATTTGACCAAACTCTCGCAACTCAAAGCTAGCTAGTTTTGGCAGTAACGCCTGCTCCGCTAAACTAACATTCGAATGAGAAGAGCAAAGATCCTTGCCACCCTCGGTCCAGCGTCCAACACTGAATCTGTCATCGAAACCATGGTTTCGGCGGGCGTCAATGCCGTTCGCATCAACATGTCGCACGGCAGCTACGACACGCATACGGCCGCTATTCATGCAACGCGTTCCGTCGCCCAAAAGCTGGGAGTTCCAATTTCGATACTGGTCGATCTTTCGGGTCCGAAGATCCGTACGAAAACGCTTGAGAACGGAACTCCGGTTCCGCTGATCGTCGGAGAGCGCTTTACCATCACCACTCGCGACATTGTGGGTAACAGTCAAGAGGTTTCTACCAACTTCTCCGAGCTTCACACGAGCGTCAAGCCAGAAGAAACGATCCTTCTCGATGACGGAGCGCTTGAGCTTCGCGTGGAAGAAGTTGTCGGCCAAGACGTTCATACGCGGGTGATTGTCGGAGGGATGCTGAACGAAAGAAAGGGCATTAATCTCCCGAATACGGTGTTGTCGATCCCGTCGATGACCGAGAAGGACCACGCGGACCTTATCTGGGCGATGGACCAGAATGTCGATTACATCGCTCTGTCTTTCGTACGTACCGCGCAAGATTGCAAGGACGTAAAAGACGAGATCAAGCGGCTGAACAAACGAAAGATGGGACGGGCCCTGCTCGTCGCAAAGATCGAGAAGGCTGAGGCGATCGAGAATTTGGACGGGATCGTCGCGGAAACCGATGGCGTGATGGTTGCCCGCGGAGATCTTGGTGTCGAAACCAGCGTTGAGCTGGTTCCCGTCTATCAAAAACGTATTATTAGCAGAGCTGTCGCTCACGATAAATTTGTCATCACGGCCACGCAGATGCTGCAGTCGATGATCGAGAGTCCAAATCCGACCCGGGCCGAGGCGTCTGACGTTGCGAACGCAGTTTGGGATGGAACAGACGCGGTCATGCTCTCGGCGGAGACGGCATCCGGTTCGTTTCCGGTAGAGGCCGTTCGGACGATGGCTCGGATAATTGATTCCGCCGAAACCCTCAAGCCGAGCGAACTCCGCAAGCCGGTCAAGTTCTCGCTCGCTCCAACCGGCCGGACAAGTCAGGCCCTTTGCAAGGCCGCCGCTTATGCCGCGCGTGAAGTGATGACTGAGAAGGTTGCCGTATTTACCGAGTCCGGACTGATGGGCCGAAGGCTTTCGTCTATCCGCTCCGGACTGCAGACGTTTGCCCTTACGTCGTCGCTTGACGTGTACAACCAACTTGGCCTCATCTGGGGAGTTAATCCTTTTTATCAAGGTGAATTTACCGATTCACAACCATATCAACTCGGCGAAGGCACGATGATGGATCTCTTGAATGCCGAAACGGATTCAACTGCCGACCTGCTCAAGGTCGGAGAAGATACGCTGCTTCGGGCAGGTGTTGTTGCCGAGGGAGAAACTATCATAATGATGGCGGGCCGGCTTTCTGGACACGGCCTTTCGAGCTCCGTGGTTGTATGGACGATCGGCGAAGAATTGCCTCGACGCTAAGTTTGGTGGTATTTCGACGGAACGTTCTCGCGTCCCCACCGCAGCGATGTGCTCATCCAAACAAGCTCATCGAGAAATCCCTTGACCCGCTTTTCATATGCGGAGTCGAGCAAAGTCCCATCGTCGTCAAACTTGCTCCGGACCGACGGGAACTGAAGATCAGTGAATGTCACGGTCAGCCCAAGTTCGCGAACGACGGGAAGCAAGGCCTCACAAACCCGCGTCCCACCCCACGGCCCCGCAGATACGCTGACGAACGCGACAGCCTTGTGAATGTACTCCTTCAGAAGGAGGTCGAGTACGCTTTTCAGTACGCCCGGATAACCATGATTGTATTCGGGCGTTACGATCACCAACCCGTCAGCCTTGATGATCGCGTCACGCCATTCGGGAAAATCTCCGCCGATCTCCATCCCATAGTGGTCGTGCGGAAGCTTGAAGTCGCGAACGTCGAAATATGCCGGTTCGATGTCTTCACGCTCCTGCATTTTCGAATACACCCACTTCGCCGCGTGTTCGCTAGAACGGTCGCGGCGATTGGTGCCGAGTAGGATCGGTACAAATAGTTTTTGGCTCATACAGGTTATATCTCGGCCGGTTCGTGAATAATTCCGATTTCTTCTTCCGATGTCTCCGAGGTGGACTGCGGTGCGTTCGAAAGGCTCCGCTGCTTCTCGAAATGGTTGGCGATATCCGTCGCGGCCTTCTTCCCGACGAATGGCGACATTTCTTCGACGGACGCTTTTGCGATCCGTTCGATCGAGCCGAATTGCCGCAGCAGCTTCATCTTGCGCTTGTCGCCGATGCCCGGAATCTCCGACAGCTCCGACGTGAAATCGCGCTTCTCGCGGCGTTTGCGGTGAAACTCGATCGCGGTCTTGTGCGTCTCTTCGCGGATCTGAAGGATCAGCCGAAAGGCAAGCGAGTTTCGGTCGAACGGGATCGGCTTGTCCTCGCGTCCGCGTACGAGCAGATGAGAGATCTGATTGTGCTGCTTCGGTGGTTTGACGAGCCCGACGAGCATGATCTGTTCGAGATCGAGCATCTTCATCGCAGCCGCAGCCGCAGAGAGTTGGCCTTTGCCGCCATCGATAAAGATCAGTCGTGGGAGCTGGCCGCCCTCGTCCATCATCCTCTTATATCGACGGAAAACCGCTTCGTGCATCGACGCAAAATCGTCCTGCCCTTCGACGCTCTTGATGATGAATCGGCGGTAAAGATTCTTAGCCGGCTTGCCGTTGTCGAACACGACGATGCCCGCAACGTTCTCAGAGCCTGAGATATTAGAGATATCGAAGGATTCGATGCGATCGGGAAAATAAGACAGCTCTAAAATCTCTTGCAGTTCCTCCAGCACCTTTTGCGAGTCAGGCTTGAGCACGCGGAACCGCTGTTCGAACGCAACCTTTGCATTGGTTTCCACCAGGTCGACGAGGTGCCGCTTTTCGCCGATCTTTGGCAGGACGATTCGAACTCGTTTCCCTCGGCGCTCCGTTAAGAGCTTTTCGAGCACCGGACGGTCTTCAAAATCATTCGGCACGTGGATCTCACGCGGAACGTAGTCCGTCGAGTAGTACTGTACGAGAACATCGCCGAGAAACTCGCGGGCGTTAAAGGTATCATCTTCGGGCAGGTCTTCCCAAAAGAACTCGCGGCGGCCGACGATGCGTCCTTCACGCATCGTGAAAAGTTGAAGAGCAAGACGCTGATCTTCGCGGTAAAAGCCGAAGATATCTACGTCGCGGTCGGCCGTGTACGCCATTTTCTGCTGCTCGCCGAGCGCGATGACGGTGTTACGCAGGTCACGATACTTCGCGGCAAGTTCGAACTGTCCGTTCTCCGAAAACCGCCACATCCTCTGTTCAAGATCCGCGGCGAGTTCACGATTTTTACCTTCCAGCAGCGTCTTTACATCGCGGGCCGCCTCCCTGTATTCGTCCTGATTGCACAGGCCTTTCACGCACGGGCCGAGGCAGCGTTTGAGGTGATATTCGAGACACGGACGCGGCAGACGCCCGTCGATCTCGATGTCGCACGTCCGAAGCTGAAACGCGCGATTAACGAGGTCGAGAGTTTTCCGCGCAAGCGAGGCAGGCAGCATCGGCCCATAATAGTTCGCGCCGTCTCTCATCACTCTTCGCGTGATGACGACCTTCGGGAAAGGTTCGTTCGTCATCTTCAAATGCGGATACTGCTTGTCGTCCTTCAACATCACGTTGAAGCGCGGCTTGTGCTTTTTGATCAGGTTCGATTCAAGCACGAGCGCCTCGACCTCGTTATCGACGACGATGAATTCGAAATCCGCGATCTGCCTCACGAGCTGTCGCGTCTTGATGTCCAGATTTCGGCTCGCCTGAAAGTACGACCGCACGCGGTTGCGCAAGTTCTTCGCCTTGCCGACGTAGATTATCTTGCCCGCCTGGTTTTTGTGCAGGTAGATACCGGCCGAGGTCGAAACCGTCTTGAGTTTTTCGGCGATCGTCACTTCCTATTAATTCTATCCAAAACGCACCGACGAATCGAAAACCGGTATTTTGTTCCGTACCATTTCGCGATGCACGGTTTTTGTTCCATTTGGAACACTCTGTGGAAAACCCTGAAACCCCCGCTGCTCGAGTAGTTAGGGTCGGCTGTCCCATTTATATCATCCGTTATGCTGTCATTTAGAAACACCAAAGGAAACACTCCGCTCATAATTCCAATATCTGCGGTATGACCGCAGCGTTGAGCTTAGGCTGGTTTTGCGCTAACGGAAACAGCAACTTGTAAGGAAAACGCGATATGTGAGGAAAACACGATCTAGATGACAGTTGGCGGTTTGGAGTGAGGCGAGTTACGGCGAAATTCGGGCAAACAGCATCCGAAAAAAAGGCCGCCCGGGATTTAACCGAGGCGGTCGATGAAGTGCCGGCCGGAAGTAAAAGGCCGATCGGGATCGCGATAAATCGGCAGCAACCGTTTCGTCGCGGAAGGATGACGCGGCCCGTAGGCATGTTTTGCACTATCCGCCAGCGCTTTCTTTCGTCGGTTCTGAGGTGGACCAAGAGGCGTTGCGGGTCATCGTTCCCCACGAAGATTCCGTTCGCAAGATCCACCTGATCGTTCCTTCCAGCCGCCAGAATGAGTTTAACTGGCGATAGCCGAAATTCTCGGCGATCGACCCGACGATCATTGTCCAGATGTCACCCTTTCGTGGATAGGTTTGAAAAGAAAGCTCTTCTATCAAGAGCGATGCGATCGAAAGCAGGAAGCCCGTACCGAATGCAAGCAATAGAAAGGCGGCGGCTCCCTGAGGATTGATCAGTCCAAAGGCGTAGCAAAAGACAAAAAACACAAGGCCGACCACCTCGATCAGCGGACTTATTCCTTCTAGAAACAATAGAAACGGGAATGCCAGCCAGCCGACGCCTCCCGACTTAGGATGCATCAGCAGCTTGCGGTTTTCCCACAAGCAATCGAACAACCCTCTTTGCCAGCGGACTCTCTGCTTTCGCAGGATAGAGAACGTTTCCGGCGCCTCCGTCCAGCAGACCGGATCGGCAACGAATGACACTCGATAGGGAAGCTTGCTCAGACGAAAATGACGATGAAGCCTGAGAACAAGGTCCATATCTTCACCGAGCGACTTGTGGCTGTATCCGCCAACCGCGATCACAGCTTCTTTTCTAAAAAGGCCGAATGCGCCGGAGATAAGCGGAAGCGAATTCAGGAAATTCCAGCCGACTCGGCTAGTCAGAAACGCGCGATTGTATTCGAGCACTTGAAACAGCCCAAGCCACGTTTTCGGAAGCGCGACTTTAGTAAGGTATCCGTTTTCCACAGAACATCCGTTCAGGATTCGCACATTGCCGCCGACACCTACCATGTCCGGATTCAGCAAAAACGGCTGGACCATCAACGTCAGGCAATCGCGATTCAAGATCGTGTCGGCGTCAAGCGGCATAAAAAGGCCGTACCGGGCGCCGTTGATCCCGGCATTCGATGCGTCGGCCTTACAGCCGCCATTCTCCTTGTCGATCACGCGGAGGTTCGGAAACTTTTTCGACTGAAGCACCGCTCGTACGGGTTTGTGCTCGATGCGTTTTCTGAACGCCATCGGGATCTCGACCAGATCGAACCCACGAGTGAGGACATTCAGCGTTTCGTCCTTCGAGCCGTCGTTTACAACGAGTATCTCGTATTCGGGATAGCCGAGCTGCAGCAGGGCCTTTACTGTGGGCACGATCACCGCTTCTTCGTTATACGCGGTGACGACAAGGCTGATCGGCGGTTCGAACCCGCTCTGAGAACCCGGAAGCTTGTGAATCGTCTGCTTGCGAATGTACCTCGGCAAGACCGCCAGAGCAATCGCCGTCAGCAGCACGTAAGTTCCATTCAACGCAATGAAATACCAGAGGAAGAACCACTGCGCTATCTGGACAATGTCAGGGAGGTTTGGGTAAAACATGTAAGCTGCATTTCAGCAAGTACTTGTTGCAGGATGTCCCGAGCAAATTGATTCGGAAGCGAACTGGAAAGCGACCCGACCTTCTCTTGGTTCATCTGGGGCATCGTCGCCAACGCCGTGGCCGTTCGGTAACGCACCCACCAATCGGGGTCGTCAAGAAGATGTATAAGCCGGTCGATGTCTTCTTCATGAGCCAGCCTTCCCAAGGTCAGCCCGACTTGCATTCTGATCTCCCATCGTTCGTCGGCAATCAACTCACGGATCTTGGAAAGATCGTCGTCCGAATTGATCAAACGCAGGCATGCGATCAAGACCTCGGTTTCATTGCTTTCAAGGAGAATGCGGTTGACGAGCTTCGTGTAGTCGGCGACATGGGCCAGCGAAAGGTATGAGATCAAACGCGACATCTGTCGGTCGCTTAGTCCGGCTTCGAAATTGTCGGCAACGAGCCTGCAAAGCGGCTCAGACCTCTCGTCCGCTTCGATCTCTTGCAGGACGCGGGCGATAAGGATAGGTGACCAATCTTCGCGTCTCGCGAGGATCGAGAAGTGCTGGTCGATAGTCCTCGGCGTGTCGATGCGGAAAAGCGCACGCCACGCCCATGATGCGATCACCGGGTCGCGATCGTCGAGTATCTTTTCGATCTCGATGTACGCCTTTTCGTCTCCGAGATTTCCGAGCGTGTTAATAGCAAGCAAGCGCCGGTCGAGCGCGGGACTATTGAGGGCTTTAACCGCGAGATCGTGCAGGTCGAGAGTTCGCGCCAGGAAGTTCAGGCCGCGTTTCGAATCGCCGATCAAGGATTCGTGAATATAGTTCCACTCATACAAAAGCAGGGGAAGATCTTGCCGCTCAAAATCAGGATTTTCCCGCAAGTAGCCGAATGCTTTTCTCGCGAGATCGGCCAGTTCGTTCTCGGAAACCGAGTCGGATTCAAAAAGTGACGTTGCGTCGAAAAGCGTTTCTTCCCAGCGGGCTGCGGCGGATTTACGGAAACGTTTAGCGCGTTCCGTTCGAAGCCGGATCGCGAAGGTGAGCGCGATGCATGCCATGCCGGCAAAGGTCAACAGACCGCCGGTCAACCACGCCATTGCGGCGGCCGGATCAGAAGCGGTAACGAAGTCCAACGTTCATCCCCCGGCGGTAGTACAGATTTCCCTGACGATGGATTAGCCCATCGACGTTCAGGCCGATCCTTTTCGTCAACCAATAACGGCCGGCGACGCCGACGCTCCATGTATTGTTCCTCAGAATTCCCAGCTGCGGGCCGAGATTCTCGTGTTCCCGCCCGTAAGCAACGGTAGCGCTCAAACTGTTCAGGTCTTCGCCGAAATATCGTGTAAGTTGAACGCGATGAGACGGGGCAGTTCCGGCATCGCTCAGGTTGCTCAGATACATCGTGTAGGCAGCCCGATTGTTCCCCCAATATTTCTCGAGCATCCCGTAAACGCTCGTCGCTTTGATCGAATCGTATTTAGTAAACCGGGCGCCGACATGGCCTACGAATCCGCGGGCGATCGGCCGCTCGACCTCGCCCATCACCGAGAATCTTCCGACATATTTGTGTGTGGGGCTGAACATGACCTCGGTCATTGCCGCCCACTTGCCGCCGAGTTTTTTGTAGATGCCGCCGCTGAATTCTTGATCGCGAACCGCGTTTCGAGAACTGACCCGATATGTTCCCCAGACGATCTGATGATTTTTGAAACGGCGCTCCATGTAGAAGGACGCAAAACGCCAAGTGCCCAACCCACGCGTCAGGCTTTCTTGAGTAACGTGAAACTGAACCTCGTATTTCGGCTGTTTTTCGATCTCTTCATCAGCCCGCTTTTCGACCGGACGCGGCGTCGGCTGAGGCCCGGCCTGGGCGCGCAGGTCGGCCACGCCGGCAGTGAGGATCAGGCCCAAAATCAGGAGTAAATTTCGCATGGGTTTATCTGAGCAGGCGGTTCATTCGAACCATCAGCTCGGGAAGCTTGAAGGGTTTTGTTACGTAATCGTCTGCCCCGGCCTCAAATGCCCTTACGATGCTCGTCTCGTTCGACTTAGACGACAGCATGATAACTGGCACTTTCTTCCAGGAATCGCGAGCTCGAAGATTGGTGAGAACCTCGATGCCGTCGGCAAAGGGCATCATGACATCCAGCAAGACCAACCGCGGCGGCTTGCTGTTAGTCATGCTTTCGAGGGCGTCTCGGCCGTTCTTGATCGTTTCTACAATAAAGCCCCGCTGCACGAGCCAATGGCTGAGCAGACGGGAAATGAGATCGTCATCGTCGACGATCCAAACTGGATTCTCCCGCTTTGAAACAGGAGCCTTCTTCGACATACTTATCGCTTTGAGTGGAAGAACTCGACGGCCAATCAGGCCTGAATGATATGTATTCGGGAGGGCAGGAGTTTTATGCGGGAATGTAAGGGAGACGAGAAGTGTAACACAAGTTTTAATCTATACAAACACCTTTTTCTCTATCCGTAGATTCGAATAACGGATATTTTCCAGAAACGATTCGCTGTCGGTGAAAGGTACGGAGGTTTCGCCAAATTGACAAGTAGATAGGTGTCGGGTAATACCATTTTGTAGTTCTGATCACACAAAACGGAGAATGATAAACATGAGTAAATCTGCCGCCCAAACCAGAGCAACAATTCAATCGATGATCACGCTTGCGTCGGCCGCATTAGGGCTCGTTTGCGCACTAGCATGGAATGATGCGATCAAGAGCGCAATGAAGAGCCTGTTGGGCGAAGATGACAGTCTTGCGGGACTTTTCACTTACGCGATCTTGGCCACTATCATCGCGGTCGTTGTTCTTTTGGCACTGGCCAAGGCTTCGGCAAAAGTTGGCGGCGAGGCGTCAATCAGCCGCGAAGCCGAGGGATAGATCTGTCTAAAACACTGTTAACGAAAGACGCATCCGTCACGGCAGAGATTATTCGCCGCGGCGGGGTCGTCGCGTTCCCGACGGAGACTGTCTACGGACTTGGCGCGGATGTTTTTAATTCTGAAGCTATCGGCAAGGTATTCGAAGCGAAGAAGCGTCCGCAGGACAATCCGCTTATCGCTCACATAGGATCGATCGATCAGATCAAGTTGCTCGCCGCTTCGATACCTGATTACGCAGAACTTCTCATAGACCGCTTCTTTCCCGGACCGATGACACTCGTTTTTCCTAAACGCGCAGAAGTTCCGCTGGCAGCAACCGCCGGTCTCGATTCGATCGGTGTTCGAATGCCGCGACACGAACTTGCACGAGAATTTCTCTCGGCGTGCGGAACTCCGGTGGTCGCCCCGAGTGCGAACCTCTCAGGTCGCCCGAGCCCGACGACGTGGCAGGCAGTCTTGGAAGATCTTGACGGCCGCATCGATTGTATCCTTCAGGGCGAAGCGACGGAGATCGGCCTTGAGTCGACGGTAGTCGATTGCACCGGAGATCGGCCGTTGGTGTTGCGGCAGGGAAGCGCCACGCTTGAAGACATTCGACGTGTGGTGCCTAATGCGTTGGCGAATGATGCACCCGCCGATGAGCGAAAAAGCCCCGGGCTGCGGCACAAACACTACGCCCCGAACGCAGAGGTCGTGATCGTCGACCTCGATGCGTCGGTTTCGGACGCGCCAGTCGCAGCATACATCGGTTTGTCAGACCGCGAAGAACCGTTCGCCGCCGAGCAGATCGTTGCCGATGCCGAGGAATACGCTCACGTGCTGTTCGAGTTTTTTCGCGAGTGCGAACGTGAGAGTTTGAAGAAGATCTATTGTGAGGCGGTCGAAGAAACCGGCATCGGGATCGCATTGATGGACCGGCTTCGACGGGCTGCTCAGGGTTGAGATTCGCGGGCGGCGATGATCGAATTCTCGGCGTTCTTTGCGATCAACTCCGCCGTCAGCAGCGGGCTTTCGAGCGTTTGGTGTGCCCATTCGTTCGGTACGAGTACGAGCACCGTCTCACCGTTTCGCCGCCTTATCTCGTTCAATATTTCCGCCGGCGAATAGAGTTTCATCTGCTTACCGTCGGGCCCGCGAAGCAATCTTCCCGCGGCGTAGAACTCAGCGTTATGCGAGATCGCGTGCTGGCTTAGAACTTCGGCTTTGTCGAATCCGCGCGCGTTTGCCTCGGCGATCAGGCGCTTGACCGAATCGTCATCGGCATATCGCGGTACCGCCGTGAAAAGCAGTACGACCACGACCGCGAATGTTACTCCCGCCAATCCGACCGTCATCGTTACACGCCTCCGTTTATTGCCGATCCAACGCGATACACACAGGGCCGAGATGATCAGGCATGGCGGGAGGGCGGGCAAGATGTAGCCCGGCAGTTTGGAACCGGAAAACGAAAAGAACACGAGCGGGACGAGCAGCCACGCGAATGAGAACAACACCAGCGAGCGAACGTCGTCTGCTTCGTCAACCTTTCCAACCGCGGTCTTAATTCCACGCCATGTTCCCGCAAAAAAGAACGGTATCCACGGGATCGTCATCAGCGGCAGCACCCATAGGAAGAAGTAAAACGGCTGCGGATGGAAATATTTGTTCGACGTGTATCGCTGAAAGTGATGCTGGATGAAGAATTCGTCGATGAACTTCCAGCCGTTTGTCAGATACATCGGCAAGTACCACGCCGACGCGACGACGGCAGCTAACAAAGTTCCCCAAACAATGCTTACCAGCAAAGTCGTCTTCGGCCATTTCCACGAAAGCAGGTGATAGAAAGTGACGATCGCAAACGGGAATACGATCCCAACGAGGCCTTTTGCAAGCAGTGCTAAGCCGATGAAAAAATAAAACCCGACGAGCGAAAGCGTCGAACCTTTACGTTCCCAAAGCCAATAGCTGACGAGCGATGCGGTGATTGGAAAGGTGAGGATGATGTCGAAGCTTGCACCGCGGGCGAATACGATAACGCCGATCGAAGATGCAGCGATGATCGCAAGTAGATTCGAGATACGGATGATGCCGTCTCGCGATTCAACCGATCTGCCAAGGAACCAGAGGCTCAGGATCGTGCCTAGGCCGAACAGGGCCGATCCGAAGCGTGCCGCAAATTCATTCACGCCGAACAGATGATACGACGATATCTGTAGCCAGTATAAAAGCGCCGGTTTCTCGAACCAATCAAACCCGCCAAGGGTCGGCGTGATCCAGTCACCCGCCTGCCACATCTCACGCGCGACCTGGGCATAGCGCGGCTCGTCCGGGCCGACGAGAGGGATCGTTAAGCCGAAGAGATATACCGCGACGATCACTATTGCCGCTATCCAGAACCACTTGGTTTTCGAGCCTTCCTTTGTCATTTCTCGGCCTATCAACCAAAATGATAAGTATTGCTGAAAAGGCACTTAGGTTCAAACAATGACCGAAACCACCAAGCTCAGAACGGCCGCGATCGGGGTAGGAAGCCTCGGCCGCCATCATGCTCGAAACTACGCTGAATTTGCCCGGGAAGGTCACATCGAGTTCATCGGCGCGTGCGATTCGAACGCAGAGACCGTCGCGCAGGTCGCAGCCGATAATGGCTCCGCGTCATTCACCGATTGGCGCGAATTGCTCGACAAGGTTGATATCGTGTCGATCGCTACGCCGACCGAGACACACTGCGAGATCGCGTGTGCGTTCCTCGAGAAGGGAATTCACGTGCTCGTCGAAAAGCCGATCGCGTTGACGTTGGATGAGGCGGACAAGATGATCGCGGTTGCTGCGTCTTCCGGTGCGAAATTGATGGTCGGGCAGCTTGAAAGATTTAACCCGGCGATGGTCGCGCTTAGGCTGCACGTCAACAATCCGCTCTATTTCGAGATCCACCGCGTGTCGCCCTTCCCGAACCGTTCGCTCGATGTGGACGTCGTGCTCGACGTGATGATCCACGACCTTGACGCGATCCAATGGCTTGTTGGGGAAGATGTGAAGGTAAGTGAGATTCGGGCCGTTGGGATTCCGGTTATTTCGGATAAGGTCGACGCCGCCAACGCCCGTATCGAGTTCGAGAACGGAGCCGTCGCAAACATCACCGCCTCACGCATCGGCACCGAAAAGATTCGCAAAACGCGTTTCTATCAAACGAACTCGTACGTCGTGCTCGATTACGCGACGAAGTTTGCATCGCTAACGTCGCTCAACCCCGACGCCGCTCATCCGCTGCTTGGAATTTCGATAAATCGATTAGAGATCGATGATGTCGAGCCGCTTAGAGCCGAGATCACTTCTTTTCTTGATGCGATTGAGAATGATGCGATTCCGCCCGTGACCGGCGAAGATGGGCGTCGTGCTCTAGCTTTGGCCGTCGGCGTCCTAGAGAAGATCGACGCTCACATGAATCGATTGGAGCGGCAAGCATCCCTGCTTGCCTGAGCGCACGCGAACACGCATGTGACCACGTATCAAGCGAATGTTACCGCAGTCACGGACGCTGCCGCTCCAGTCTTGTTTGGGCAAGCAAGGATGCTTGCCGCTCCAGTCCTATGCCGCCGCTTCGTTCGCTTGGCCGCCCATCTGCTCGGCCATCGATTTCAGCCACTCCTGAGTCTTTTTAAGTTTCTCGGCGCCGTTTGGACGATCAAGAATCACCTTTTCAAGGTGGTAAAACGCCTTCGGTTCTTGCCACATTTCGCGAAGCTCGGCGAGATACGGCTCAACCTTCGCAAACACCATCACGTGTTCGCCGACCGTGTCATTGAACATTTCGGCGTCGATCGCACCATGATTAACGAACGATGCGGCCATGTCCCAATATGACGAGACCATGCGAAGATAGCCGCCCACCTCCGGGTTCATCATAGTGGTCATGTAATCTTGGGCGCTGGTCGGGTTGAACGTAAAGAACCAATCGCGGGCCTTGCGCATCGTCGCCTCGCGGCGAAGGTCATACAACTTCAAGATCAAGTCTGCTGACTCTACTTTGCTCATAAGAATAAAACCTCCAATGAATTTAGGACGTTGCTGAGTCTACATCTATTAAACCGGAGCGGCAAGCATCGACTGGAGCCGCCAAGACTGGAGTGGCAAGCATCCTTGCTTGCCTGAGCCGCGGGCGGACGCGATGTGACCACGAAACCCGCAAATGTTACCGTAGTCACGGACGCGTCGCGTCCGGGCAAGCAGGATGCTTGCCGCTCCAGTCAGCTTGTTGCGCCAGTCGATGAACGAAAAGATCTCAGCATTCCTCTCCGAACGTATTGCCGCCAATGATTTCCCGTCGGCTGTTTATCTCGTCGCCGAGAAGGGCGAGATCGTCTATCACGATGCGTTGGGGAACGCGGTTGTAACACCTGAGGTCATTCCCGCGAGGCTGGATACGATCTATGATCTCGCGAGTTTGACGAAGCCACTGGTGACGGGATTGTTAATGGTTCGGCGGATCGAAAGCGGGCACGTGGAAATGGACGTGCCTATATGCGAACAACGTTTCTCCTTTCGCAATTCGCCGCTAGCCGATCTCACCATTCGCGAGTTGGCGACGCACACATCCGGGCTTCCAGCATGGCGACCCCTGTATCTGCTTGCGAAGTCACCCTTAATCAGTGAACTCAAGTTTCTTATCGGACAGCAGGTAGTGCGGCGCGATCTAGGAGTCGAATACAGTGATCTCAATTTTATTGCGTTACCGCTGGTGACTGAGCCTATCTGTGACACAACCTTTGGTAGTGAAATTTTCGAACGACTGAAATTAAAAAGAACTTCTTTTAATCCTCGGTCTTATGGCTTTCCTCGACGGGAAATCACGGCCAGCGAACTGGGAAACGAGTACGAGAAGCAAACCTGCATCGAGAAAGGTTATCTTCAACCACCCGCTACCGCAGGCGGTACTGACAAGAGTTCAGCGTTTCGAGATTATCAGATCTGGGGCGAGGTTCATGATGGGAATGCGTACTTCATGGGCGGGGTCGCGGGACACGCGGGGTTGTTTTCGACTGCCGAAGAGGTGTTCAAGATCGCGCTTCAGTTTCTGCCGCAGTATACGAGCCTATTGAAACCCGAGACGTGCGACTTGTTTCGCACGAATTTCACGAAAGGGATGAACGAAGACCGGTCGTTCGCGTTTCAGCTTGCGTCGACCAAAGACTCGACGGCGGGGACATCTATGTCGCCTGAAAGCTTTGGGCACAACGGATTCACCGGGACCTCGCTCTGGATCGACCCCGTCAAGGATCGCATTTTCATCCTCCTCACCAACCGTACTCACAACCACCCGCTGCCGTTCGTCAATATCAACTCCGTCCGTCGCCGCTTCCACGACATCGCGATCGAAGAACTTGATCGAAACTGAAAACTATCAACTACCAGACTGATAACTGTTAAAAATTTATCTGACAGTTGTTAGTTAGCAGTTGTTAGTTCATAGTTTCGGATTGATGGCAGATCAGGTTGACGATCAGACACCGCCGTTTAGCGATGCGCTGAAATTCTGGATCAAGCTCGGTTTCATCTCGTTCGGCGGGCCGGCGGGGCAGATCGCTATCATGCACAAGGAGCTGGTCGAGAGAAGAGGTTGGATCTCCGAAGAAAAGTTTCTGCATGCACTGAATTTCTGTATGCTGCTGCCGGGGCCGGAGGCTCAGCAGCTTGCGGCTTATAACGGCTGGCGGCTTCACGGGATCAAAGGCGGGATCGCGGCCGGGGCGTTTTTCGTCATTCCCTCGATCTTTTTTCTTCTCGCTCTTTCGTACGTCTACGCAAGATACGGACACGTCAACGAGATCGTCGCCGTGCTTAACGGGTTCAAGCCGATAGTGGTCGCGATCGTCGTGGAGGCGATCTTCAAGATAGGGAAGCGGTCGCTGAAACTGCCGGTTCATTTCGTAATCGCCGCGTTATCTTTCGTGGCGGTTCAGTTTCTGCATCTCCCATTTCCGCTAATCGTGATCGCGGCATTGGTATTCGGACTCGTTTGGAGCCGAAACGAGCCGACTGATGTATCATCCTCGGTTCCGAGTCGAAATCGCGGATACGTCTTGAAGGTGATAGCCGTATGTGCATTGCTTTGGATCGTTCCATTCGTCGCCGTCATCGCGATCTTCGGATTCGACAACATCGCCACAAAGCTCTACCTCTTTTTCACACAGGCCTCGTTCGTCACGTTCGGCGGCGCCTACGCCGTGCTTGCGTATGTCAATCAGGCGGCGGTTTCGGCTGGTTGGATAACGGCGGCTCAAGCAGTCGATGGGCTTGCCCTGGCCGAGACAACGCCGGGGCCGCTGATAATGGTGCTGCAATTTATCGGATTTATGACCGGCTGGCAGAATTCGGGAACTTTCGATCAAACCGCCTTCGCCATCATCTGTGCCCTCCTTGTCACGTTCGTTACGTTCCTGCCTTCATTTCTTTTCGTCTTTTGCGGAGCTCCGTACGTCGAAAGACTACAGGGGAATAAGCGTTTGAGCGGGGCGTTAACGTTCGTTACGTCGGCGGTAGTCGGCGTCATCCTTAACCTTTCAATCGTTTTCGGCTCGGCGGTTTTTATCGGAGGGCAGGGCATCAGTTGGTTCGGGATCGGGCTGTCGGCGGCGGCATTCGGAGCGTTATATTTTCTAAAGGCCGACGTGCTGCTAGTCGTTATTGCCGGTGGACTCATCGGGCTCGGGAAATACCTGCTTATCGGTTAAAAATCGTTGGCATCTAACGATTTAGGTTTATAATCAAAGTTCGAGCTTTCCCCAAAGTCTATCTAAACGGAGATTTTTCGATGAAAAGGTTCGCCTTCTCGTTCGTTTTATTGGGGATAGTTTCGGCAGCCACGTTCGCACAGGGCGACCGTTCCACGCGTACTCGCGTCGCGACAACTCCGACGCCCAAAGTCCCGACAATTCAAAACGACACCGCGCGGCCTCAAAGCGAGCGCCGGCCGCCCGTCTTTGCGACGCCCAATGGCGGCCGCCCGACGGCAACGCCGACCCCGGGCTCGAACGGTAACGTCATCGGTGACAGCGACGAAGAGATCAAGGTCGAAACGAATCTCGTTACGATGCCTGTCTCCGTGCTCGACCGTGACGGCAGGTTCGTCAGCGGACTTTACCAGCGAGATTTCGAGATCTTCGAAAACGGCGTGAAACAGAAGATCGAACATTTTCAATCGGTCGAACAGCCGTTCACGGTCATTCTGATGATCGACGTTAGCCCGTCGACTCAGTTCCGCATTGACGAGATCCAGAATGCTGCGATCAGTTTTGTCGATCAGCTCAGGCCCGCAGATCGCGTGATGGTAATCGCATTTGACGAATCCGTCAGGGTTTTGAGCGAGCCGACAAACAATCGTAATCAGCTTCGAAATGCCATCCGGATGGCCCAGTTTGGGGACGGTACGAGTCTTTATGAGGCGGTCGACAACGCCCTGAATCGGCAGCTTGCCAAGATCCAAGGACGCAAGGCGGTCGTTCTATTCACTGACGGAGTCGATACGACCTCCCGTCGGGCGAATTATCAAAGCACTATCGCAGATGTGGAAGAGGCGGATGCTTTGGTTTATCCGATCCGCTACAACACTCAGCGTGGCGGATGGGCCGGCGGTGGCGGCGGAAACACTGGCGGCAGCATGGGCAATCCCCGGAATAGACGCCGTGGCATCGGCTGGGGCGGCATGATCGGGATAATCCTTGGCGGGCAGCTGCCACCTGTCTACGGCGGCGGAGGCGGGTCGGCTGGGACAAGCGCGAGCGAATACGAAACAGGTCGTCAATACCTTGATGAACTGGCGCTGAAAAGCGGCGGACGCAAGTTTGACGCGGATTCTAGCACCAGCCTTGACTCCGCATTTGCCGGAATCGCCGAAGAACTGCGGCGGCAGTATTCCGTCGGTTATTATCCTGATACGACTGGCCAAAAAGGCGAGCGGCGGCAGATCAAAGTTCGCGTGATGAAGCCGGGCTTGGTTGTACGGGCCAAGAACAGTTACGTCGTTGGAGCGACCGACAATCGGCAAGCCGGCACATGAACCTGGACGCATCAATGTTTAAAGCCTGATCCGGCGGCGGGTCAGGCTTTTATATTCGGAGCAAATACATCTTTTGAATATGCGTTGAGCATCGTAGAATCTGTTTGTCCGGCCTTTTGTTATGCAAGTGATGCTGAAATTCCTCACAATTGCGGCTTTGTGTCTGTTATGCAGCTCGATTGTCGTCGCGCAGTCGGGCGGGAAGGGTTCGCCGACGGGCGGAGGGAAGGCCAATGCGAGACCGGCCGCCCCGACACCGACCCCAACTCCGACTCCCGAGGATGAAGCCGGACCGGTCGACGGCCCCGAGATCGTTGTCGATACGAAACTGGTGACCATCCCAGTTCGAGTGATGGATCGAAAGGGCGGCTTCGTGCCCGGACTGAAGAAAGAGAATTTTAAGGTTTTCGAGGACGGTGTCGAACAGGAAGTCGCCCTTTTTTCCAACGATTCGAAGCCATTTACGGTGGCTCTGGTCTTGGATATGAGCTACTCCGCAAAGTTTAAGGCTGCCGATATCCAGAATGCGGCGATCGAGTTTATCGATCAGCTTCGCCCGGAAGATAAGATCACCGTCATTTCTTTCGATGCCGACGTACATATACTTTGCGAGCCAACGAGTGACCGAAAGGCGATCTATGCCGCTATCCGGAAAGCGCAGATATCGACCGGAACAAGCCTCTACGAAGCGGTCGACCTTACGATCAATGAACAACTTCGAAAGATAGAAGGCCGCAAGGCGATGGTGCTTTTTACGGACGGTGTCGATACGACCAGCCGACGTTCCAATGATCTAGACAACCTTCGCGATGCGATGGAGATCGACACGATCATTTATCCGATCAGGTACGACACTTTCGCCGATGTACAGCGGATCAAGAACAATCCGATCCCGCAGGAGATACCGCAGAAACCCGGAACCGCCGGCATTCCGAGGGGTGGAACTCCGCCGATCATTCCGACGAACAGCAAGTCTCCGTTTCCTTTCCCGATCCCGACCGGAGGAATGGGAACTCCGAGCGATAAGGGAACGACGCCGGAAGAATACGCAAAGGGCGAGGAATATCTTGACCAACTTTCGCTGCGAACGGGCGGCAGAATCTATGTTGCTGACACGCTCGGCAATCTTTCAAACGCTTTCTCGAAGATCGCAAGCGAGTTAAGAGAGCTTTACAGCATCGGATATTATCCGCCCGACGAGAGCAAGGGCGGCAAGGTCAGGAAGATAAAAGTTAAAGTTGACGTGCCTAACGTAGCGGTGAAGGCCCGCGAGAGCTACGCCGTTGCCGACGCGAAAAAGTGATCACACTTCGGTTCCATCTACGATCCGGCCATTTTTAGGAACGATGATGATCCCGTCTCTAATAAAGTAGCAGCCTTCCGGATCGTCGAAATTTTCCTGGCCGCTCTGATTTAACAGCTTCACGTCTCGTCCGATCCGAACATTCTTGTCGATGATCGCCCGTCGAACGATCGAGTTCGTACCAATACCGATGTGAGGAACTCCGCGTTCGATATTCGCTTTCATATCTTCGATCGACTCAAAGTAATCCGAACCCATCACGATCGAACTCTCGATCCGCGTCCCCGGATCGAGCCGGCTGCGAAGTCCGATGATCGAGTTGCGGGCATATACGCCATTCATGATGCATCCTTCGCTGACCATCGAGTTATCCACGTCGCAGTTGTGCAGCTTTGACGGCGGCAGATAGCGGCTGCGGGTGTAGATCGGTGATTCGGCGTCGAAAAAGTTGAATTGCGGCAGCGGAGCGGCGAGATCGAGATTCGCTTCGTAAAACGCCCGAATCGTACCGATATCTTCCCAGTAATCGTCGAAAAGATGAGCCTGAACGTTGCAGTTTTTTATTGCGTCGGGAATAATCTGACCGCCGAAATCAACTGCGGATTCGTCAGCGGCGAGCAGTTCTTTCAGTTTTTCGTAATCGAAGATATATATACCCATCGAAGCGAGAAAGGGCTTTTTGCTTGCCTCTTCAGCGGTCAGTCCAAACCGTGTTGTATCGACACGCATCGCTTCGAGCGCGTCGCCCTTTGGCTTTTCGCTGAACTCGACGATCTTGCCGTCACCGTCCGTTTTTAGCAATCCGAATCCCTCGGCGTCTGCTTGATTCGCCGGCAGCACCGAGATCGTGACGTCAGCGTTCGTTTCGACGTGGCGCTGCAGAAACTTGCGATAGTCCATCCGGTAAAGATGGTCGCCGGATAGGATCAAGAGATTCTTGATCTGCCATCCGCGAAGATGCGGCAAGATCTGCCGCACCGCGTCTGCCGTGCCCTGAAACCAGTCCGGAGAATCTTTGCGTTGTTCGGCGGCAAGGATCTCGACGAAGCCGCTCGAGAAACTCGAAAATCGATAGGTCTGCGAAATGTGGCGATTGAGGGACGCGGAATTGTACTGCGTGAGAACGAAGATCTGCGTTATGTTCGAATTGATGCAATTCGATACCGGCACGTCGATCAGCCGATATTTGCCTCCAAGCGGCACCGCCGGCTTCGAACGCTCACGCGTTAGCGGAAACAACCGCGAACCCGCACCACCACCCAATATCACCGCCACGACGTTATCGTTCAGAGGCATATCATTTCCAGATCATCGGGGATATAACTGCTTCAACAGAATAGCCGTAAACGACTGGAGCGACAAGCATCCCTGCTTGTCTGAGCACGCAGTGCGAAACCGGCTTTAAGTTCGTGCCTCTTACTTAAGGCAAGCAAGGATGCTTGCCGCTCCAGTCGAAGCTCCAGTCGATGCATTGAACACACCGCATGCAAATATCGTATTATTCAACAGGACGATCACCCTTCGCCCTTATGTGGTACTGGACAAAGATCCTTTTTCTTATCCTCGTCGGCTCGGTGCTGGCGTGGCTTGCGTATGAGCTGATCACGTTCCCGTCAATCTCGCGATTGAAGACCGAGAATCCGACGACCACGTCGATGATCGAGTACCGAAAGTCGGAGGCGGTCGCCGCGGGAAATGAGCCTAAGCAATTCATGATCTGGACGCCGATGGAGCAGATCTCGCCGAATCTGCAACGAGCCGTGCTTGCGGGTGAGGATTCGAGATTTTTCGAGCACAACGGATTCGATTGGGAAGCGATCGAGAAGGCCTGGGACGAAGCAGTAAAGGAAGGCGAGAAAGAAGCCCGCGAGGATTGCGAGGCTGAAGCTAAGGCCGCAAACACGTCGACTAAAGAGTGTGCGAACCGTGAGGACGAATGGATCCCGCCGCTCCCTAGTTTCCGTCGCGGAGCTTCGACCGTTACGCAGCAGCTTGCAAAAAATCTATACCTGAGCGAAGACCGCAATTTCCTCCGCAAGGGCCGCGAGGCTGTGTACACTTATTTTATCGAGCGAAATCTGTCCAAGAAGCGCATTCTCGAGATCTACCTAAACGTGATCGAATGGGGCGATGGCATTTACGGTGCCGAGGCCGCATCGCGCACTTACTTCAAGAAATCTGCATCCAGCCTGTCGCGCGACGAAGCCGCGTTCCTCGCCGCGATGATCCCGTCGCCTCTCAATGTCTTCAACCCTCAGAAAAACCGAAAACGCGTCGTCCGAAGACAACGCGTCCTGATGAAATACATGAACGGCGTCAAGCTTTCGTATTGACGGCGGTCACGATTTTACCGATATCTCAAGCTTAAACTTTCCTGCGGTCACGCCCTTAGGAGCAGCGACACCGATCACGACATTGAATGGATCGCCTATCGCATTCAGTTCGACCCAACGTGTGTGATCCTGTGTTTTCCCTTTCCAAGGACGATCCCACTTGTAGTCCGCTTCGCAAGTCACACTGCGGCCGAGGTCGGGCACGATGCTAAAATCGCTCATCCCGATCGAATACGCATACAGGCTGAAATTCGCATTCGCATCTTCCGGAATGACCTTGACCGTCATTATCGAACGCTGCGGGATCACCGTCGCATAGAGCACATGATTGCCGGAAAACTTGTAGGCTTGTGTACCAACAAAGCATGCGTTCGAGCTGCTCCAGGCCCAACTCAAGTCTTCAATGATCTTTCCGTTCGCCAGGTCACCTTCGGCGGCAACGGTTTCATTGCCCTTGCTTTCGACTACCGTTACATTCTGCGGCCAGCTTTTGCTGCTTTGAGCCGCAGCGTATAGCGGCAGCATGAGCGCGATCACAACCGCTAAATAGTTTGTTTTTATTTTCATAGTTTCTCTCCCGGACGCTTCTCCTCGTGCGTCAACCAAACTTTTTGTACTCGGATCATAGGGCGGCGTTGGCAGCCTCAATGTTATCTTCGCATTCGCGCGTGTGCCGGAATGTGATGTCCATCTCTTCTTTGTGGTTCTCGATCCCTGGACGGTAGTAATTCAGGATATGATCCGCCGCCTGCTGCATCTGTCTCCAAAACTCCGCCGCTTTCGTATCCTTAGCTGTCCTTGCCGCTGCTTGTTTCTTCGAAAAGAGCCTGCGGTCCGTCTCAACCCTTTCCTGCGCGCGGTCCCAGATCGGCGTACCGTTCTTACGGGCGAGCGAGCATTTTTCAAGGCCTTTGACGCGCGCCATACATTCAGTTCGTATTCGTACTATCGAGGCGCGTTCTCTCGCTAATATCGCCCGACGCAGCTCATCGCCAAGCGCTCCTCCGCAGGTGAGATTGCCTCCCGCCGGGTGGCAAGCAACGCGCTTCTTTTCCATTAGCGGAGCGCAGGCTCTTTGAAGATCAACGTAGGGCATCGTCAAACATCCCTCCCCTTCGTCCGGGCCACGTCGTGCAATGATCGAAGCCTCCGTGTAGAGCCTCTTTAGATCTTCGTCATCCCTTGTGACCACATACTCAGGGCTCGGCATCGTTACAACGGCCGGACGAGATGATACATCCCCCACACTAGTCGCAGCTGTCGCCGAACCAAGACTGCCAAAAATACCGCCGCACATCGTCAAGATCGCGATACAGAATAAAAGCAAATAATTTCTTTTCATTTTTCCTCCTCTTTCCTCATGCCGTTCTACGGAATGATCAATCGTTATCCCGGTGGGAATACAGGTTCTTACCGAGGGTGCTACCATACCCAGATCATTGCACCGCTGGTGAAGCTGCCGCCGAATGCGGGCATGTCTATTCGGTCCTTTTCTTCGAAAGTCGCGTGGAAATCGGTGAAATGTCGGCGATAACCGGTGATCTTTTCGTAGGAGTAGTTTTGTTTGTAACCTCCCGTACCTGCCTTAAAGGTCAGGAAAGTAATGTCCATACGTTCGTAATCTCTCGCACTCAAGGGAATTCGGGTAAAGACCGGCTTGAACTTGGCGGTTGCTGCTTTTTTCAATAAAAATGCAGCACCTAAAGCCCGGATCGCATTTTTGGCGGCCTTGACGATATTGCCGAAATTTACTCCGGCGCCGAAACCCAACCTCAATGCCACGTAGTAATAATTCGTTCCCGTATCGAGATTACGAAATATCAACAATATTGCCCCTCCCGAGCCTGGGAACACTGTGGCATCCAGTCCGCCGAGGTTGGCGGCCTCCCAGTTTGCTGTGCGAACATCTTCGGGTTTGACAGGCTTGACAGGCCTTTTGGGAATCAGCTTGCCGCGTTTTTCCATCCACGAAAAGTAGGTCGGTTCGTGGATTAGGTATTCGCCCGTTTTGATTTGGTCAACGTCCTGAATCTCCTTAATGCCATAAATCTCCTGGGTCGCGGAGACAAGGTCGGGGTTTCCCCGAACGAAAACATTCAGCGTGTCATAGTCGCCGTATAATGCCCATGAATATTTGCTGAGCCAGTCATCTTTCTTGACGAGTATCTTGCCGTCCTCGGCAATGGTGATGCTGTATCGATCACGATTGAATGTGCCGGGTCCCACCGGCTTCTCTGTATTGCTTGTCATAAGTTGTGTCCTTTTTTACTTCCTTTGCGAATGAAAGAACGGTTCATTCTTTGTCCTAAACAGCATGGCCAAGAGTCTGACTTCAGTAATGGCTGTTAGGGAATTACCAGTCTCTGACCTATCTGAATCAGATCTGGATTTGGCCCGATCGTTTGCCGATTTTGCGGGTGGTTATAGATCACCGGCCACTTATTCATATCTCCGTAGTAAGTGACGGCGATCTTCGACAGCCAGTCGCCGGGCTGAACTACGTGAATGCGTTTGCCGTTTCCGGGTCCCGGTCCATAGCTCGGCCGATCCGGTTGTCCGCTGCCGGGACGTTCCGGTATCCAGCTTTCCGGCGGAGTATCGAGCCGTGTCTTGCACTGTTGATAGGCCGAGATCACCTGCGGGTAAACCCACGACGCTACGACCGCCGCGCAAGCATGGTCTTGCTCGACGGTAACGGTCGTCGGCAAAATTTCGCCGCCCTCCCAGATCGTGCCTCTCGGCGCGCCGGTTATCGGATTGGTTGCCTCTTTCCACGGTGTTCCGCCGATGGCCGCATGTGTCCCAAAAAAGTAGCTCTTCGTGTATGGCATCGACGCGTTTTCCGATTTCTGCCCGCACCGCTGAAAAGATATCCGCGATCTCGTGGCTGGTATGTCCCTCATCGGGTGGATCGTCTGTCTGACGGTGTCCGCGATCTTCGTGTTCTGAAACACGCCGCCCACGCCGCCGCCCGGTCCTGGTGTCGACCGGTCGACGGCGTCGAATAGTATCAGGCACTCTACCGGGATGCCGTCTGCCTTTAGCCAATAAGCGACCTCGATCACTGCCGCCGCCCCGCGGCTGTAGCCAGCTAGAAAGACCGCCTTTGCCGCACCCGTTTTCCACCGTGTCACGACCCACGTGTAGGCCATCCGCGCAAGCGAATAGGTTTCGTGCCCAGTGATAGACGGCCCGCGGTGATAAAACGTGTCGGAGAACTGAACCAGTTCGTTTCGCGACATCTTATTGACGAAGCTGTTTCTGAATGTCACCTCGTAACCAGGATCGTCAAAACTCATCGACGTGCCGTCCACGCCAGCGTAAATGATCATATGATTGCCTCCACAGTAAAAAGTCTTCGATTTTAAGCCCCAAGCTCCCTCATTATTTGGATCGGGAGCTGCATGTAATTCTTCGCGTTGAGCTGGTTCCCAAGCCTGAAAGTTACCTTGTAGATCTCTCTATCCGGCCGGCTGTCTTCCATCAGTCGCGCTGGGACGGTTCCCACTAAACCGTACATGTAGCTGATGTACAGACCTGCCATGGCGTGCTGGACCTGATTTCCTCCGTCGCGAAACTTTTCGCCAAAGCCCGTATCCATCAGGGACGCCCACCGCAGTGCGTAAGGCCCTTTGCTCCGCTGGGCATTTTCAAGCCCTTCGCCGATCAAAACGCTTCTCAAATCCTCCATCATTGCTTCGACCCCAAGATCGTCCGCGCTCCGAAACTGAGCGACCGCGTACGACACGATCAGCGAAAACGCCTGACAGTCTGTCGTGAAGCCGTCTCTGGAATTGTTCGCCCACAGCTTTGCGTAGTTCTTCAAAGCCGTCCGCCGGACTATCTCTTTCGAGCCGCCGAAATTCACTTCCATGTATTTCAATTTGGCCTCGACCGCTCTCGCGTCTACCGCTATTACTCTTCCCATTTCTTACTCCTTGCTTGTTTCAAAGGGACTGGTCAGGTCACACAGGAGTGGGAGAAATCCCATGTGATCTACGCAAGAAATATTGCAACTCAGTTATTCTTCTTTCGCCGAATGTTGCGGCCTGCCTGGTTCAACTCGCGGTGGAGGCGAACGCGCTCTCCGAGCGTGACGACGCCGTCGGACTTCGCTTTGCGCTCGAATTTGCGGATCTCGGCCTGCTGCTTAAGTAGCTTCGCCGTCTCCAACGGACCAAGTTCGCCGGATTGGACGCCGTTGACGATGCGGCCCTTCTGATTTCCCTCGCGGTCATCGATGCCCCCTGTGCTTTGGGCCGAGGCCGCCGCCGCTAATGCCATGACCATGCCAAACATGATTGCTAACTTTTTCATTACTTTTTACTCCTTGTTTGTTGATTTACTTTTTTGTGTCAGAATTTAATCCGACAAAACAAAGTCTTTGCCTTGTTCGCTGGTTTCGACGCACCAGCTTATGTAAATTGCACTTGAGCGTCATCAAAACTTTGCTCAAAAAATTCTCAAAGAGTTCTCAAAGAATCTATGGGCAACGCGGTCTACAACTTGTACGAATTCGGCGAGTTTCATCTCGACGCCGAAACAGGTACGCTCTGGCGTGGCAGCGACCTCATATCACTCTCGCCCAAATCTTCTGAACTGCTCAGATTGCTCGTCCGGCAGGAGGGACGTACCGTTTCAAAGCAGGAGATCTTCGACACGGTCTGGACGGGCACCTTCGTTGAGGACGGCGTTCTCACTCAAAACATTTACACTTTGCGCAACGCGCTCGGACGCGACGAACACGGCCGACATTTCATCGAAACCGTTCCGCGTCGCGGCTACCGATTTGCCGGGCATCTGAGATCAGCTGAGAAAGTTGATGAAAGCGAGATCGTTCCGGCCGAAACGCCGGCTTCGCCAGCAGCGCAGCCCGCTTTCGTTGCCGCACAAGCAGCCACGTCGAGTCATCGGTCGAATACTTATTTTCTTGCGGGTTTGGGAGTTTTGTTGCTGGCCGCGGTCGGGTTAGGTACGTATCTATATACCCGCCGCCCCGCCGAAAACGGCGAAGCCGCTTTCGCCCCGATCGAGCAGTTGAAATTTCAGAAGGTGACGGACAGCGGGGATGTCGTCTTCCCGACGATCTCACCGGATGGAAAGATGCTCGCCTATGTACGCCTTGACGAAGCCGAGTCGAGCGTATGGGTGAAACAGATAGGCGGGGGCAGCCCGCTTCGTATTCTGCCGCCGACGAGCAAAGGCTACCGCTCGCTCGTCTTTTCGCCTGACGGACAGCATTTATATTTTCGCGAAGATACGGAAACCGCGCCTATCTACCAGACTCTTTCGCTCGGTGGCCCGCCAAAAAAGGTGGCCGAGAACGTGTGGAGCGATTTCAGCATCTCGCCGGACGGCTCCCGTTTCGCTTTTATCCGCCGCGATTCGGAGTTGGCCGAGCACCGGCTGGTTCTTGCGAATGTAAGCGGCGAGGGCGAAACTACGCTCGCCGCCAAGGCGGCTCCATGGGATTACCGCAGCGGAGCTCCGGCATGGTCACCGGACGGACTGAAGCTCGTCGTAGCCAGCGGTCAGCAGCGACGGTTCTTCCCGAAGCTTTTGATGATCGACACCGCCAGCGGGGAAGAGACGGAGATAGATATCCCACGGTGGCGAGCGATATTTCGCGTGCTTTGGATGCCGGACGGCGAGCGCCTGTTAATTACTGCTCGTGAGGCAAATGAGCCATACTCGCAAATATGGATGCTTGCCCTCACGGACGGCGGTATACGCCGCCTCACCAACGATCTCGAAAGCTATTTCTGGATGAGCATGACGGCGGAAGGCAAAGGTCTCGTCACCCGCCAACAACGCATCGTCTCTCACATATGGCTTCTGCCGGGCGGCGACATCACCCGGGCAAAGCAGCTAACCCAAGGCGAACGAACGCTTGACGGTTATGCCGGGCTCGCGTGGACACCCGACGACCGCATAGTTTTCAGCAGTTTTGCGAACAACGTAACCGACCTTCATTCGATCAACCCCGACGGTGCGGCTCGTGTGCAGCTCATTCAAAACGCCGGTCAGGACAACACTGACCCGTCCATAGCCGCCGATGGAAGCAGCGTCGTTTTTACTTCAACCCGGACCGGCTCGCCGCAGATCTGGCGAATGGATATTGATGGCGACAATCAGCGACAGCTTACATTCGACGAGGCAAACAAGGAACGCTCGATTGCCGGCACACTCTCGCCAGACGGACGCGAGGTATATTTCATCAAGCTTGGCGGTGGAGCGGCCGCCATCTGGAAAATGCCCATCGAAGGAGGCCCGGCGTTAAAGGTTTCGAATCTGAAGGACGCGGCGGCCGAGTCGTTTGTCTCCGTTTCGCCGGACGGTAAGTGGCTGGCCTATCGCCACGTTGCCAAACGCTCTGAAGTCCAAAACGAAGAACGCACGATACAGGTTGGCGTAATTGCTTCGGACGGTTCTGGTGAACCCAAGATCTTCGACCTCCCTATGCGACGATCGATGGTGCAGTGGACCCGGGATTCCTCGGCATTTTACTTCTCGCCCGGTCAATTCAATGAGTCCAGCATTGAATTGCAGTCCTTAAACGACCATACGGCTAAAAAGATTGTTGATTTTCCCGACCGCGTCTTTAGCTTCGCCTGGTCGCCCGACGGCAAAAGCCTCGCGGTCGCACGCGGTCGGCAGATGGGCGACGCGATACTGATCAGCAACCTGCCCTAGGAAGTTTTTTTAGCAGATCTTGGGGTGGCAACGTTTTAAGGAACTGTGCGTAAGCATAGGCGATCCGCTCGCCCGGTCGCGTGTCTTTATATGCCTTCTCTTCGTGCGAACGATCGGTGATCGCCGATGTAGACAGACTCCCGTAATTCTCGGCCACCCAATCGAGTATCTGCCGATCATTCTCATCTAAAACATCCAAAACTTCATTGCCCGGCTTGATCAAACGAACCGACGGGTCTTTGTCGGGCATTCCCGCAGACTGTACTGCCCCAAGCTTGACCGCGTGCTCGATCATATCCTCGAACCGGTCCGGAACGGGCCCATAAGGAAGGTTGACGTATTGAGCGCCCGAGAGCCCGCGGCCGGTCAGATAGAAGCCGGTCATGTCAGCGTAAAAGAGAAGCTTGTTGAGTTTCGTCTTATAAAGCTCGATGCCTTTGTTCGCGAAATGCCCCATCATCGCAGCTAGCCGATCGGCCGAAAGCATTCGGTTGCCCGAGAACATCGGATGAAGATCGTCCGCATTCGCCTGAACCGTTTCGGGCGCGACATCGGATGTCGGAGCATCAACTCGCTCAAGCATTCGCGCAAACTCGGACGCTTCGTGAGACCCGGGCTGAGTCAGCAATTCGGTTACCTCTTCGAGGACCACGTCGAAGCGTTGGTCAAGCCATCGCTGCAAAGCGATCGAAACTGCCTCGTGTTTGTGCTCTTGCCGGTGCTCGCGCCAATAGTATGAACTGATCGCGACGGATGCCTTTTTCAAGAAACGCTCTGGTATGCGGACGTTCCATGCCCGCTGAGAAGAGGTAGCTGAAGTCATAAGCAGATGAGGCCAGGAAACGGCGCTTCGGCAAATGTTAGCGAATAACCGTCGCGGATGTAAACAAATTTATTCGACCTTACCGCGATGAAGATTGAATTTCGGCTCACGGACGGAGGCTTTGAGCGGCTTTCGTTTGAGCAATTCGCGAAGGTTCTTTTCGGCGACGGCGTAAGCGTCAGGCTGATATTGCGGCGAGCATACGACCGCTCGATCGTCGATAAAAGCATTTACGCGAGGCTTGCCTTGCCCGACGTATACGTCTGAAAAAGGGAATCCGTGTTTCTCGAGCCAGTCGATAACCCGAACCCGCATCTGCCCTGCATTGAGCGTTTGCATGAACTCGCTGTCGGCTCCCGGCTCTTCCGAACATCGGCCGGTGAAGATCACAATATCGGCGAATTTGGCTATTTTCTTAGCAAACTCCAAAGCTCCCGGAAGCGGCGGGCCAATATTTTCCGAGCCGTCCCAGCCATGATATTCCGCCAGCACACCGTCAAGATCGAGAGCGACCCGCATCTTTTTCGACTTCGGTGCAGCTTTTTTCTTCGGCGGCGGCGGAGCGACCTCACGCATCTTTGCCGGACGCTTACTCGAGCGCTTCGGGAGTTTGCCGGGAATGGTCGCAAGCATGACTTCGATCGCCTCGCCGGCCTCAAGCCATTGCGTTTCGCCGAGCGGATCGAAATTCCAAAAGCGGTTGTAATGCGGCCGTCGCGGATGGCGGCCCGGAAGCCGCAGCGTATATGGAAGTGAATCCGGATCGACCTCGCGTCGCGGAGGGAAGATTTCCGGCTTTTTGATCAGCCCGAAATCGAGATAGTCCGAGCGGATCTCGTTCGCGTAGTCGTAAACATCGGCAAGCGGATATTCCTTATCGAGCAGCGTCCACACGTGATAGCCGCCGACTCCGTTGCTGTCCATCAGCCACGGGTCCAGCCCGTCCGCCTGTATCCGCGTCGCCCATTCCAGCGCCGCGTTGAAATTGGCTTGAGCTAGCTCGCCCGCGTTGACGGCTTTGTCATCATGAAGGTCGATATCAATCGCGAACCATTTCGCCGTCGAATGATCGCTTATCGAATGCAGTCCGATCAGATGTCCGGCCTGCTTACCCGAGAAATGCCGCTTCAGCTTATCGATCGTCACCATATCGGTACCGAGCTTTCGCCGCTCCGGTATCGGCAGCATCACCACCTTCACATCGCCGTGCGACACCGTGTATTGGCTCCAAACATCCCGCCGGTTTACCAGCCGCTCCATCGCCCATTCCGCCAACTGCGGCGAATAGTTATGCCACTCGTGCGCCACCCACAAGAGATGCTTGTTCTTCTGAAACTCGAACCAAGGAGCTTGAGCCATCTCTTATGCAGCTTTCTCCCAACCGCTTACAAAATATTTTGCGGCCATCGCGTCGAACATCGCCTTGGCGGATCTCTCGCTGCTGGCGACCTTGATATCGCGTTCGAGCGGAGTCTTGCGGTTCGGGCTGAAGTCGGTGAGGTAGACGACGTATGGTGGGAATTCGCTGGAATCCTCCTTGTTCGTCTTCCAGATCATCAGCTTCCGCACCATCAGATTTTCCTTCATCGTCTTGGTAAAAACGACGCGGTCGATCAGCTTGCTCGGACTCTTTCGCGACGTATCTGCCGAGGCGTCGGCATCTCTCACATCTACAAGGTCGGTCACTTGCTTGATGCTCGTTTCCTCGGCGCTGGCGGTCTTGTCGTCGCGGATGCGTATGAACTGCGGCGAGATGACGCTCACGAGCGGCATACGCGAAAGCGCCGTGTACTTCTTGCCGTTCCAATCGAGCACCATTCGATTTACCGGGCCGCCGCGTGAGCGTTCGGCGATCATATCGAGGCACGACATCTCGATCACCGGCCCCGGCTTGATCATCTCGTAGGCGACGTAATCATTATTTACCGCCACGTAGTCAGACGGCACAATCTGTTTCTTAAAATCGGCGACGATCTTCTTGCGTTCGTCGTCGGTAAATCCGCCGCCGACTCGCGTCAGCTCCTGATACGTTCCATCCGGCCGGACGACCGCGACGAGCAGATCGTGGAGCATTCCCTTGCGGTTTTCGGTACCTTCCGAATATCCGATGATCGCGGCGTCGATCGTATGCTTCGCCTTGATCTTATACATCCCAGCCTTGTCATGGCGGACGACGATACCTTCGGCTCCTTGGCCGACGACCCAATCGACATACAGCTCCATTATCGATTCGGTCTTGTGGACTTCCTTGTGCTCGACCGGCTGAACGCGCTTTGCCTTGCCGAAGAATTTATCGAGCGACGTGAAGACCTTCTTAACCTCGGTGACTGGCTTGCCGTCGAGCTCAACGAGATCGAAAACGGCGAGCGACAGCCGCTCCATATCAGCCTTCGACGAAGGCGATCGAAGTACGCCGACGACCTGCTCAAGCGAACGAACGGTCGCGACCGCATCCGGCAGAAAATATTCAGCCGCGAGTACGCAAGATTTTACCTTCGCTTTCTTGAGCTTTTCGCCGACTTCATCGAGACAGGGAAGTCCGGTGCGGACGGTGCCGCTTGGATGGATGGAAATAGTGTTCTCGCCGTCGAAAAAGACGAGGCAGAACTCGCCATCGTACTTTCGCGTGACGAACCAGCCGCGGGCCGCGTGGATCTTCCCGATGTCCGCGCCCGAAACCGCACGCATCGCCGTTCCAAGCTTGCGCTTATAGTCGACCGCCTTCGCCTGCATTGACGGGTCGTTAAGGTCCGACGCCTTGCCGATCAGGTAATCGAACTTGCCCTTAAATTTCTTCTTGTCGTATCCCGCGTCCATATTCGTACAACAGACTTTCTAGTCTGTTGTGTTGGCTGAGAGAAACCTCAACCGAGATCGATTTCCTCCACAGTTTCTTGCTGCTACCGGAACAGGCTGGAAAGCCTGTTCTACTCGCGACACGAAAGCCTGTTCTACAGTGCCGGCCGCTTCAACTCCATATTCGACATATGCAGCAGCAGGCAGTAACTGTCCCCTTTCACGCGGCCTTCGAGGAACGCGTTGTAAGGCTTGCCGCCGCGGTTCATTACGAGCGGCTCGTCCCCCTTGTCGCCGCCGCGAAGCAGGAGCAGCGAATCGCGTTTCGCGAGGTCCTCGGCCATCTGATAAAGGAAGTCGAACGTGAGGCCGTTTACATGTACTACCTGCTTCGTGTTCGTAAACACGAATCGCTTCACGGCTTCTTCTTTTTTAATGAACTTCCCCGTCCATCGAACCGGGATCTCCGCATTCATGTTCTGCGTGCTTTTCACACGAGGCCGCCGGGTCTTTAATTCTCCGTCGGGTTCATAGACAAGTTCGAATTCCTCAACCAGATGCACGATGCCTTTCGGCGATACATAGACCTTGGACGTGTCGGTCAGGAACATTCCCGTCAGATCCATGTCGATCTCCGGGTCGTCCTTTACCAACGCCTTCGCCACCTTGTTCAGATCCTTGTGCTTCTTCAAAAGCACCGGGAGTTTGTGCTCCGAATCCGCCTTCAGCACCCGCACATTCGCGGTCGGCTTGCCTTTACCGTCCACATACCGAACCTCGCGCTTGCCGTAAAGTGTCTCCACCGCCACGACCGCATCCCGATTCTGAGCATTGCTAATATTTATTGCCATATGGAACGCGGACTTAAGTCCGCTTCCTTAAAAACACGCGAACTAAAGTTCGCGTTCCTTTCACAACAGATCGAAACTAATATCGTCCGCAGATATCTCGACCTCTTCCTGCGGTTCGAGAACCGACGCCTGGTTCAGCTTCAGGTAATCGACGTCGCCATCCTTTCCGATGATCATGAATGCATCTTTGCCGTTGCCGACGACGTAGGCCGCATCGTGTTCGATGCCGCCGCGGTAGCTGAACGGGAATTTATACATCTGGCCGCTCTCAAGGTGATCGGTGAGATATTCGATGTCCGATTCCTCGGCCGGATCGAGAACATAGACCGATTTAACGACGAGCCCGAGATAATCGTCGACCTCGGCTTTATCCAGCACATTCGTTTGGCCGAAAGAAGCTTCGACCTTCGTCAGTTCTTTGCCGTCGAGATCGACCGGAACAAGCTCCGCACGATCGATCGAATCGCCCTTCTCGTTCACGACCTCAAGAGCAGATCCGCCTTTCTCGATCAGCGTTTTGCCGTCTGCCGCAAGTACCTTCAGCTCTGCCGGTTTGCCCTTTTCATCGAACGCCTCGACTTCGACGCGCCCGTAAAGGTCGTCTCGGTCGATGCGTGTGATCATCACCTCAAACTCGTTTCCGTCCAACGATAAACGCAGAGCCTTCGCCATCTTTTCTTTGCTCTAATATGCCTGTATCGAACTGCTTAGGGCAAGTGTGTCTATTTCTGAGCTTTCTTCCTCAGTCGGACGTAGTTGACCGAAACGGTTTCCATACTAAAAAACGGAAACTGTAGAAATCTCCCGTAAGTTGTTTGTTCCGTTCCATTTCGCGTGAGGCTTAATTTGTTCCATTTGGAACGCGTTCATAGACTTACAAGAACTTTCAACAACTTACGGTCTGTCTTGCTTCGTTCGTCATGGCCGGTTCCACTCGGAATTCGGACGAAGGGCTGCGATAAACTTTCAAAAAACTACAAGAGTCTGTACATGATATTTCAAAGACCGGCACCCCTGAACATCAGCCGAATCGTAATCGGCTGATGCGACAGCGTACCATAAATAATACAGAAGCGCTACAAAAACAAAAAATGCGGGACAAAGTGTCCCGCACCGTGTTGCAAAAGATCAAAAGCTCACACCTACTCAGCTCTTGCGGGGATCGCTTTTGGCCCGCCGACAACCTTCATCTCGTCGACGACCCACTTGGCTCCGCCAAACTTTTCGGTTACGAAAAGCACGTAGCGAATGTCGACCGCGATCGTTCGGTTGCGGTTCGGGTCATAGTAGAAATCGTTCCCGAGTCCTTCGTAATTGCCGTCGAAAACAAGCCCTACCTGCTCGCCGCTTCCGTTGAGCACAGGTGAGCCGCTGTTACCGCCGATGATGTCGGTCGTGGCGATAAAATTGACCACCACCGAGCCGTTCTCGCCGTATCGGCCGAAATCACGGATCATCGCAAGATCGCGCAGCTTCTTAGGAACGTCAAACGGGTTCACGCCCGTGTCTTTCTCGAACATTCCGTTAAGGGTCGTGAAAGGCGTACGAAATTCGGCTTCACGCGGGCTGTAGCCCTTGATATTTCCGAACGTGAACCGCAGCGTCGAGTTGGCGTCAGGATAAGGTGTCGAGCCTTTCATCTCGGCCATGCCCTGCTGATAAAGCAGCCGGAGCCGGTCAATCTTTGATGCAAACGTTGCGACTCGAGCGTTCGCGGCTTCCTTGGCTTTTTTCAACGCAGCGGCGAAGGCTTTGGGCTGGTCGCGTTCCGGGCGAAACTCCATCGTCTGAGGGCCGTATTGGGCGGCGATCGTCTCCGGCTTCCAGTAGTCGCCCTGCGCTATATTCGTCGCGAATGCCTCTTCGGCGGCTCGTCTCGCACTGCCCTGGAAAGTACCGAAGAGATTTTCGGCTCCGTCGAACTTTTGATCGGCTGGAAGTTCGTCGAACTTTTGAAGATAAAACTTGATCATCTCGCGTTCGTACAAAGGCTCTCGGTCTTCGAAAGCTTTCTTAGCCGCTTCAAGCTTCTCGGCTTTTCCCGCTTCGTCGAGCATCTGTCCGCTCGCGGCCGCGGCGTAGATCTGGCCGAAAACCGGCATGGTCGGGTCCGGCATGCGGCGGACGAGTATGTCGAGCTTTGCCTGTTTGTTCGACTCTGCCGAGACCGCGGCGAGTTCGCTCAGCACCGTCCCGTACTTAGCCTTGCGGGCCGCGTCGGCTTCAACCCACGCGGCGAACTGTTTCTCTTCAGCCTGCCGCTTCTCAACCACCTGAGACTGGATCAGCCTTTGCCGTCCGCCATCGTAGACCTTGAAGGCATTGTCAAAGGTAGCGATGTCCGACTGTAACTTGATCCGCTTTTCCTCATCGGTTCTGCCGATCTCACGAAGAGCTGCACTGCGGGCCGCGAGCCAGGACGAGAGGAAGGGGAAGTTGGCGTCTCGGGCATACTCGACCGATTGCGATTCGCGATACCGAGTCGTTCCACCGGGATAGCCGAGGACGAAAACAAAGTCGTCTTCTTTCAGCCCATTAATGTTCATCGTCAGATAACGCTTTGGCTTGTACGGAACGTTATTCGGCGAATATTCGGCGGCGGTGCCGTCGGGTGCGGTGTAGGCACGCAGGATCGAGAAATCACCTGTGTGACGCGTCCATTCGAAATTGTCCGGGTCTCCGCCAAAGACGCCGATATTACGGGGCGGAGCGTAGACGACCCGGATATCCTTGATCTGCCGCGTCTGAAAAAGATAGTGATAGAAACCGTTGTTAAGCGTCTGGATGCGGATGACCGACCCTTTCGGCGCTTTTGCCTGCTCGGCGTCGGTGAGGTTTTTGATAGCCGCGGCGAGGGCATCGCCGGTCGGCGCCACGCCGCCTCCGTTGATCTTTGCGGTCACATCCTCAGAGCGTTCGGTTATATAGATCGAGTAATCTTTAGCCGATATTTCACCGCCGCGGTTGTCCGTCTTGAAGCCATTCTCGACAAGATCGTTGCCCGGCGTCGAGGCCGAGACAAGGGCATCGAATGCACAGTGATGGTTAGTTAAGATCAGGCCTTCGGGTGAAACGAACTCAGCGGTACAACCGATCGAGAGGCGGATGATCGCGTCGGTAAGACCGCCGCCGGCCGGGTTGTAGATCTCCTCCGGCTTTAGCTTGAGCCCGCGTTTCTTTAGGTCGCGGATGGTCGCGATCTTGTCGGGCATATACATCCCCTCATCGAAGAGGGCGAAAGCGGGCGTCACATACGCAGCAAGGATCGTTACGGTCAACGCTGCCGATAGATAAAAGTTACGATTGTAGGTCATAAAATGTTGGGGTTCCCTCAAAGACATTCGATTGCGGAACTTATAAGTATATAAGCGTTTCGTTCGGAGAGCGAGCGTCGGAAAAGCAAAAACGAGCCGAAAATTCGACTCGTTTCCCATCAAAAAGGTTGGAATGAATAGTTAGCGTTTCGCAAGTATCCGCGGTTCTGCCGGAAGGAAAAATCTCGGGTTTACCGGACGGCCGTTTACGCGGAGTTCATAATGAAGATGCGGGCCGGTCGAGCGTCCGGTGGAGCCGACGAGGCCGATCATTTCGCCACGCTGTATCGTCGCTCCGGCTTCGACCTCGATCTTCGAAAGGTGGCCATAGCGAGTCGTCAGGCCGTTGCCGTGGTCGATCTCGATCATGTTGCCGTAGCCGCCTTTGTAACCGGCTTCGCTGATGATGCCGTTGCCCGGAGCTACGACAATTTCCCCACGCTCACCGTCGATATCCATACCCGCGTGAAACTCATACGTGCGGCCGCCGAACGGATTACGGCGAAAGCCGAACTCGTTGTTGATCTTGGAAGCGTGCGGCCAGGCCGAAGGAAGGTACGCAGGATTCATCGAAGCCTGGATAGCTTTCATTACCTTCTCGAGTTCCGGACCTTGGGCGTCGAGCTCGTCGGGATCTACTGGGCCGCCGGCGTTGAATGAGAATTCGTCCGATTCATCGGGACGCGAATAGTCGATGGTCTGTCGTTGAACTGGAGCGGCGGTAAGTTGTGCCGAAGCTGGGTTAGATGTGACGGACGCGAGATCAACGTTTGAGAGAAATCCGCCGTTTATAACGCCATAAATTCCGGCTGAAAAAAGCGAAACAAAGACGATTGCTGAAAATATCAAAACCCCGTTTTGGATCTTCTTGTTCGAGACCTCAACCCGGCGAATAAAAATTCTTGAACTATTAGAACGTTTGAATAAAAAGGTAAACGGCTTACCGTTTTTCGTCATTATGCTTTAAAGCTCCTTCTCTATGATCTCGTTTGGGGGAAACCAAATTGGTCCCTTCACGCGGAATCACGCAAGAATAGCCGCGAGCGGCTAAAGCAAAACCGAATTAAAAATAAGCA
>CADEGD010000031.1:0-19848 GCA_902826795.1 uncultured Acidobacteriota bacterium
TGGCCGTGCGTATCGTCGCCCGCGATGCCCTTGTTCAGCCAAAGAACGTTCGTCGCACCAAGTATTTCTGCGAATATTCTCTCGTATTCGTCCCGCGTGACGCCCGGATTTCGCACCTGGATTTTCTGATCGAGCAAGCATTCCTCGGTCGTTATCAGCGTGCCGCTGCCGTTGACGTCGATAGCTCCGCCCTCAAGCACAAAATGCCGCTTGTCGTGCTCGACCTTGAAATACGGTTTCTTCAGCTTCTTCGCGAGCGTTTTCGCGATCTTTGTATCTAGCTCATGGTCGTCGTATTTCGCCCAGCCGTTGAACTTGAACCCGGCAACGATGTTTTCGCCACCCGACTTCACAAAGATCGGCCCGGTATCGCGCGTCCAACCGCGATTCGACGGAACGTGGAAAAATTCGACGCGTTCAAGGCTAACGTTCGACCGCTTTAAGATCGCGGTCGCTTTCGCTTCGCGCGCGGCGTCGTTGACGATTATCCGTGCCTTTTCGCTATCTACGATCCGCCGCACGATCTCGGCATAAACGAAGTGTATCGCCGCGATCTTCCCCGGCCAGTCAGCCGGATTATGCGGCCACCCAAGCCAAACGGCCTCGTGCGGTTCCCATTCCGCGGGCATTAAAGAGAGTGATGGCATTCGATTTTTTGCGTCTAGCCGATACTCTTTCTCCAACGATTCACGACGCCTCATCTACGTGTATGCGCTTTCCGCTTTCGAGACCTCGAAGCAATAGCTCTTCGAGGTCATGTGAAAGTTCAATTTTTCTTCCCCGTGAAGGCATTGATTTGCACGAATTGACGGATCTAAGATTTTGTCGAGTTTTCCCGGAAGGGGCGGTGAAGAAAATTAAGATCGCTTAATCTGCGAGTGGCGACCCGTCTTCGTAGAAAACTTCCGGATCAAAATCGATGTCCTCTCCCCACGTAACGGTGTTAAAGCTGACACGAGCCGAACCGAAAATCTCCGCATTTCTAAGCTTCCGAAAGATTCCGGTGTCCAAATAGGGTTTCATATCAAATCTTTTACGCTCACCATTCTCAAAAGTAAGTATCAAGCTGTAATCCGTTTGTGGCTCAACCTTTTTAACTGAAAAATACATAGGCTACCTCAGCGGGTCTATCTTGAACGGAACTTCTCCGTTTTGGCATAACTCCCAGTTTGCCAGAAGCTCTTCCTGATGGATCTCGATCCATGCCTGCACCAGTCGCACCTGTTTGGCGGGAATGTCCCCGGTTGTCAATGATCCGTCCGATATTCTGAAGACGGCTTCATTGTCATTGTACACTGCATGAATGTGGGGTGGATTGTGCTCCTTAGGGGCATAATACATTCGGATTATTATCCCAAAGAACATCGATAATGTAGGCATCGTCTTATTCCCTTTTATTAGTCAATGAACCTCTTTTCTATCTCGCTGTAAGCGTCGACGCGGCGATCGCGCAGAAAGGGCCAGCCGCGGCGGACTTCTTCGATGCGGGCTGGATCGACCTCGCCGACGACGACCTCTTCCTTGTCGATCGAGCCTTCCGCGATGATCACGCCAAATGGGTCGCTAAGGAATGTGCTTCCCCAGAATTGAATTCCCGCGGTATTTTCAACGAACACCTCGTGACCGCATCTGTTTACGCCCGCGACGTAAACTCCGTTCGCGATCGAGTGTGAACGCTGTATCGTTCGCCACGCGTCACGCTGCTGATCGCCATACTTATCTTTCTCGTATGGGTGCCAGCCGATCGCGGTCGGATAAAAAAGTATCTGGGCTCCGCGAAGCGCCGTTAGCCGTGCCCCCTCCGGATACCATTGGTCCCAGCAGATAAGTGTGCCGATGCGGCCGACCTCGGTATCGAAATTCTTAAAGCCCATGTCGCCCGGCGTAAAGTAAAACTTTTCGTAGTAAGCCGGGTCGTCCGGAATGTGCATCTTTCGATAGACGCCCGCGACCGGCTCACCGGGTTTAACAACGACGAGGCTGTTGTGATAAAGCCCGAGCGCGCGTTCTTCGAAGATCGGTGCGATCACGCTGACGTTCCTGGCGTCCGCAACCTTCGACAACGCCGCAACGGACGGCCCGTCTATCGGCTCGGCGAGATCGAAGAGGTCGGCGTCTTCCTTTTGGCAGAAGTATTGCGAACGAAACATCTCCGGCAGGCAGACGATCTTCGCACCCTTTCCGGCGGCTTCTTCTACGAGTTCGACCGCCTTTTTCAGATTGGCGTCGAGGTCGGTTCCCATCGACATCTGCACTAGTCCGACCTTGTATTTATCCCTGTTTGGCATGCAAATAGAGTAACTCGCAAGCTTGCCGTTGTCGAAGATTATGCCGAACGCGTGCTACTATCTACGCGTACGAACTTGGATACCTGCGGATTCGTATTTTCCCGACAGATATGAAATATTGCCCGACCTGCGAAACTCGCTACGACGAAGATGTTCTGCGTTTTTGCATGAAGGACGGCACGCCGCTGCTTGAAGAGGCTGAGCCTAACTTTATCGAAATGCCTAGCGAGAGCATCGATGTGGAGGAGGTCGATCAGGACGATCCGTCCGAACACACGGTGATTCGCCGCAACGTGCCTGCGACTCCCGCTATCGAACAGCCGCCACCTCCGCCATCGGTTGATGAGGACGACTTCTCGGACGTAAGGCCTAATTCCGGCGGCCAGCGGATCGTAGTCCCGACGGTCGAGGAACAGCGACGCGAACGCTCACGGGTAGTTGCTCAGTATCAAGGTCAGCAGCCACGCAGCGGCGTAAATACGGCTCTTGTTGTTCTCGTAACGATCTTCGGAACGATCATCGTTGTGGGCCTCGGCGGGATCCTGCTGTACTTCCTCGTCGCCGACGAGGGCGGTTCGAACACTAATGCGAATGCCAACGTCAACGCTAATCAGGACATCAACGCGAACACCAATCTAGGGGCGAACGCGAACTTTGATTTCAACACGAACAGCGTTAGTTCGAACACAAATGTGAATGCGAACTTGTCGACTCCAAGCCCTTCGCCGAGCCCATCACCAACGCCCCGGCCGAGCGAATCGCCATCGCCAACGCCAGACGGGGACGAGAGCCCGACACCAGTTCCCTCGCGAAGCCCGGTCCAATCACCGACGCCGATCGTAATTCGGCCCGGAAGCTCGCCGACCCCTCTGCGGACGCCGGCCCCGACGCCCCGGACGATCATCACACCGTCGACGAGGCCAAGCCCGCAATCGAACTAGGTATTACACGAATGTAAGCGCCGCTTCAACGGCTCGACGAGGATCGATCACGCCCCAGCCTTGGCGATCAACCTCGTAATGCGGCAGGCGTTCGGCGGTTTTTATCAAGATCGATTTCACTTCTTGCGGCGATAGCGATGGGTTTGCTTCAAGCATCTGCGCCACAAGCGACGAGACGATCGGTGCGGAGAAAGACGTGCCGTCCACGTATTTATAGTGTTTTGTGATCACGTTCTCACGCCGGATCTTGAGCGTGATGATCTGGCGAATGCTGTGAACGGGCCGGTCGGCGGCAGCGTCAAGCTCGGCATCGACACCTTCGTTCTGCTCGATGATCGAGTGCAGATCGGCATCGGCAGCGGCATCAAGCTGCTTTAGCAATGCGGCCTGTTGAGCGGTCGGCGTGTTCGGCAAGATCGGCGCCGGAACCCAGATCGAAGGTGCGATCACTTCGGGTTTCTGAAGCCCGTCGACGGTCGGGCCATATGACGACCGATACATGCCCCGCCTCGCACGGTCCAGCGAGTTGTTGTCATCAAGCCCGCCAACGGCAATGCACGACGGAGCTGAGGCGGGCGGGACGACCGGATGGTTAGGCAAGTGACCAGCGTTGCCGACCGCGCATACGACCACAATTCCGGCTCGCGTACAGTCTTCTACGATCTGCGATAGCGGATCCGTCAAGTAGCTTTGCTCGTCGTCGCCGCCCGCGGAAATATTCACAACGCGAATTCCGTATTTCTCGCGGTTGTCGAGCACCCATTCGAGCCCGATCTGAATATCTTCGTCCGTGATGCGCCCTGTGCGCGCGAGCTTTACCAGCACCACGTCCGAATCCGGTGCGAGGCCGCGATAGAAACCGTTCGACAGCGATCCGTTCCCTGCCGCTACGACCGATGTCATCATGCCGTGCCAACTTGCTACATCAGGCTGAAACAGCGAATCGAGCTTGCCGTCCGTATCGAGCAGACTTCGATATGCGACGATGCGATTCCGCGGCGACGTGAGATCGACGTGCGGATAAAATCCCGAATCGAGAAATGCGATCGTCACGCCCTTGCCGGTGAATCGCTCATCGGCGTCGAGCCTCAAGGGAGTCGAGAGCACGTGTGATCCGTCTTTCTGAACGGCTGCATCTGCGACTATCTGCTCTTTCGCACGAGAGAATATCCGCACACAGCGTTCGCATACTTCGTCGAATCCGTCCTTATCGGCGGCATTCGCGATCAGCAAGCCGCGTATATCGGTATCGAGGTCCGACATTGAAACGAAGTCTTCCTTCGATTCGCGGCTGCACACCGGACACGCCCTCTCACCGGCGGCGGTATCGGAGATAAGCGACTGACGTTCTATCTGTTGGGATTCGTGCAAGGACATTTGAGCGGTTTAGTTTTTCACAGCAGGTGGCTAAAATCAATCAGGAGATTAGCCCGCGAAATACGCGAAAGTGCGCGAAAGGTACTTTTTGCAGGCAAAGAACGTTAATCGGCTGAGGCGGTTTGCGGGGCGACTTGGCTTCAACCGCGCTACTTGTGACGAATCTTCTTTTCGCGTGTTTTCGTGTGTTTCGCGGGCAAAAATATGGGTGGGAAAGTTGGCCTGGCATTATCGGGCGGCGGGGCACGCGGATTTGCTCACGTCGGCGTACTGAAAGCCCTGGTCGAGAACGACATTCCAATAGACATGATTGCCGGGACTTCCGCAGGGTCATTCGTCGGCGGAGCTTTCGCGGCAGGCCTGTCGGTCGATGATATCGTCGAGGTCGGCAATAAGATCAGTTGGTTTGGCGTAGCTGGATTCTCGTATTCACCGAAGGGATTTCTATCCAATCTTCCCATGAAAGGGTTCATGGAAAAGAACTTCCCCGTCAAAAGATTCGAAGACCTTCGGATCCCCTTCACTGCCGTAGCTTGCGATCTCGAAACCGGTGACGAGGTCCTTCTTAAAGACGAAGGAGACCTGACGCATGCGATCCGCGCAAGCTGTGCAATACCGGGCGTATTCGTGCCCGTCAGCGATGACGGCCGGCAGTTGGTTGATGGCGGAGTCGTCTCGCCGATCCCGACGCGGGCGGTGAAAAAGATGGGAGCCGACGTGATCATCGCCGTCGATCTCATTACCTGCGGAGCGACCTATTGGGGATCGCCCTCAACCCTTGTCGGCACGTTCTTTCAGTCCGCGATGATCATGCTTCGCACCACGTCGAAACATCAACACTATCGCGCAGATGTGATTATCGAACCCGCCATTTCACACATCCGGCCCGACGAGATCGCCAAACGCGATGAGTTGATCGAGCTCGGATACGAATCAGTGATCGGAAAGCTCGAAGAGATCAAGAAGGCCGTCGAAAGTAATTGACTGTCTAGGACTTGCACCCGCGAGCTCAAAAGTGCATTATTACGTCTGTTAATCCTTCTCTCGCGCATCAACGGTGATGCGCCCGCGAACAAAGTTTCATTTTTGGCGGCGTGTTTTGGAAGTTCGAGGGTAGGCATTTTTTTGGTTTTGGAAGCAGCTCAGTTAGTCCCTCGGGCCGCAAATGCAAAGTCTTAAGTGGAGCAGACCGTTTCTCTGCAAAGACGACGCTTCCGTTGAATCCTCGAACAGAGGAAAAGGATAATTCAGATAATGAAACTTTACGTTGGAAACCTGCCCTTTTCTACGGGCAATTCAGAATTGGAACAGCTTTTCTCAGGCGTTGGAACTGTTGAATCGGCAACCGTTGTTGAAGACCGTGAAACCGGCCGCTCGCGCGGATTCGGCTTCGTCGAAATGGCATCGGCAGAAGATGGCAACAAGGCCATCTCTGAGCTTGATGGAAGCGACTTTGACGGCCGTCAGTTGAAGGTCAACGAAGCTAAGCCCCGCGAAGACCGCGGCGGATTTGGCGGCGGTGGCGGTGGTCGTCGCGGCGGCGGTGGTGGCGGCGGATATGGCGGCGGCGGTGGCCGACGCGATTTCGACGGCGGACGCAACCGCTGGTAAACGAACCTCTTAAATGAGAAGGCGGCTCAGTTTCGAGCCGCCTTTTTCAGTTCTTTTTCAAAGGCTTGCGGATCTTCGGTTTTGCCGGAGCAAAATTAGACGCTGCGGGCAGCACACCACCCTTTACTTCAAAATCCAGGCTTTTTTCGAGCTTATCGTTAACGAATACGTCGATCCGATAATTGCCCGCGACCCACTTGCCGTGAGGCTTTCCCGTAAAAAATACCCGGTCTTGCCCTTGAGAAGTAGCATAGGAAGCCGAAACCACGCGGGATTCAGGCTTAACGCCATTCACCTTGACCGCGACAAAATTCATCCGCACCGCCGCCGGATCGGCCTTGGTAAGCACGACGATACAATGAATAGGTATGTCGTTGGGTGAAAAGGTGGAGGTTACGTCGCCCGCCTTGCCTTCGCCGTCGTCTCGGGCAAGATAAACATCATCGACCGCTCCGGCAGTTGGGCCGGTGCCTGAAGGCGGCTGGGCCGACCCGCTAAGACACAAAAATATGAGGAAAAGGGAAATGTGGGCAAATCGCATCGCAAACCTCGCGTATCGGGAAAACTAGTGCTTTGAGCATTCAAAATGCCGAATAGTTGCTTTCACAGGGCGATATATTCTTCGTCGTAAAGTCAGCCGAGAGCCGATCGAATAGCGTTTGAAAGGGCAGCAGCATAACCTGCCTCGACAGTAGTCACGCCTTTCACCTCGTCGACGCCGCATTCTGGCGTCGCGATCACCGGAATTCCGGCGGCCGAGGCCATCAGCAAACGTCGAGGTTTGTTCTCGACAAACGCGGGCAGCACGACTAGATCGGCGCGTTCAAGCCAGTCGGCCGGGCCGCGCTCGACGTCGAAACCATTCCAAAAATCCGGACCCTCGATCAGCGGCCCGAGAAGAATTAGCTTCACGTCAAGGCCGCGTAGAGCTTCGCGAAGCTCGTAACAGCCCTTCCGGCCGACGGTCGATGCTGGAAAAACCAGAGTAGGTTTCTGCTTTACTTTCTCGATCGGCGCAAAAGTCGGCATCTTCCAATCCAGCAATGCCGCCCGATTGCCGAACAGCGACGCGATCCAGCTATGCGGCGTTACAATGCGTCGGGCATTTGCAAGAGCTTCATTCTCGGCATCTAGCAACTTCGTATCGGCCCGAAAATCAGCAAGCGTCGGACTTTCCGGATGAAGGTTCGCGGCAAAGTCGAGACGCTTCTGTATCTCGGACATCGGCGGCGCAGACATCAATACGTCGAACGTACGTCCGCCGAGGTGTCCGCCGCGCCAAAGAAACGGAAGCAGATTCTGTTGTACTGTCACGTGAAGGCAATCGTATGAAAGCCGTCGAGCGTAGCTTTCCGCGAGAGCCCTGTACATGTCGAGGAGATTTTGCTGACGCGACGCACCTTGTGCGGCGAGCTTTCGCGAACGGTAAGAACGCACGGCAGTCACATAAAAGCTTTGTCGTACTTCTTTGAATCCGCTCGTTTCCCACGCGTAGTTCGCCTTCTTAAACCGCCTTCCGTCGAGCGGCAAACACAAAAGATCAGCGTCCAATCGTTCGCGTTGGAGATAGTCGTCAAACTCGGGAGTGTGTTCATCCACCAACCACGCGGAACGGCCAAAGTTTCGCTCAAGCGTCGGCTTGACCACGCGGTGGCAATCGCCAACCTCACAGCTTGCACATGATCCGATCTCGGCGGGCTTCGCATTGCGACGGCCGATCTGATGGATCGTCTTCTCCTGAACTTTCTCGCCGCGAAACTCGACAGTCAGATCTTCGCCGTCCAGCCTCGCCTCGATCAGAAAAGGTTTGGAAGAGCGGAAGCGGAGATCGACGTAGTTCCAAAAAACGGTCGCGTCACGGCCGTGTTCCGCGAGCGAGCCGGCGACAACTTGCGTGTGGCGGTGCCGTTCGACGATCTCGAAATTTGCCTGAAGAGCGGCGTCGTAGAGAGCATTCGAAAGCTGGCAAAGCCCGCCGCCGACATTGGGAATTATGCAGCCCTCGCGAAGCTCTCGGCCTTCAACGAAGCCCCGAAGCTTAGTCGCTCGTCCAACGTGCTTCCAAAAGCCAAAGATTTCGCCCGCCGGGACCTCGATCCCATCTAACTGCTGAAGTGCAATGCGAAGATTCTGGATCTTTCCGGCAACGAGAAAACGCTCCTGCGGCTCGGTTTCCGTCCAAAGCGGCGTCACTGACTTTGCGATAACGGGCGACGAAGAAGGGGTCCCGTGGGCAAACCTCTTTACACGTTTCGACGAATTATCAGCGAGAAATCTTTTAGCTTGCAGCAACGCCGTCTTGAGCCGGAAAACGGCAGCTTCCTTGCGGGTCGGAATGCGGCGTTCGATTTGGATGGATGGGTTCCCGGACATTCTAGCTGCAATAATGAAGCACTAATCCGCCGCCGATTGCAATAACTTTTTAGCCGCCGATGCTACAATCGTCTCGCGTACTCTTTATGCGATTCGTCTTCTCTCGCCGATTCTTCATCCTGCTCGCGATCGGACTGATACCGCTGTCGCTATCGTGGAATCTGCCCGTGCTGCGGACTGCGGTGATAGCGTTCGACATTCTTCTCGTCGTCGCAGCCGTCGTGGATTATTTTATCTCGCGAAATCTGCCCGACGGCTTTAGGATAAGACGCGAATTTGAACGACGCTTTGCGATCGGCGATCCGTCTAAGGTCAGCTTGCAGATAGAGAACGATTCCCGCCAGACCTTTCACCTGAAGATCAAAGACGAGTATCCGGCGGAGATGCGGCTTGAAGAAGATCGCCACGCCGATCTTTCGATCGGGCCGCGAGCGACTGCCGAGTTTTTCTATCACCTGACGCCGACTCGTCGCGGAAAATACCTTTTCGGAAAGGTTGCGATCCGATTCTTGTCTCGTCTCGGGCTGGTGTGGCGTCAGGCCTCGTTGGCCGAACCCGAATCCGTCAAGGTTTATCCGAATATGCGCCGGGCTCGCGAGATAGAGCTGAAAGCGCTCGGCGCCCAATCGTTCCTCGCTGTTCAGCGACGGGCCGTAAGGCGTGGCGAAGGCCGCGAGTTCGAATCGATGCGAGACTACGTTCGCGGAGACGAGCTTCGTCATATCTCGTGGACGGCAACCGCCCGCCGATCGAAGCTGACCACGCGGCAGTATCAGATCGAACGCGACCAAACCGTGATCATCGCACTCGACGGCGGCCGCTTGATGACCGGCAGGATCGACGACGAGACGAAGTTCGACACCGCGATCCACGCTTCGCTTGCGCTCATGTCGGCCTGCGCCAAGGCTGGCGATAATTGCGGACTTGCGGTGTTCGGCCGCCGCGTAAAGAAATATCTGCCGCCGAAGCGCGGTGTCGAGCACATCGACGCCGTGCTTGAAACGCTGCATGATCTCGAACCGGAAATGGTCGAGCCGTCTTACGCAAGAGCATTCCAGTTCATCTCGTCGAACCTGAAGAAGCGGGCTTTCGTCGTGATCTTGACCGATCTCGTGGATAAAGAAAGCTCGAAAGAGCTGATCAATTCGCTCAAGCTTCTGCGTCCCCGGCATCTGCCTCTCGTCGTCACCATCGGCGACCGCGACCTGAACTCAATGGTGAGTTCCTCGCCAAGCGACATCCGCGACGTATTCCGTCAATCGGCCGCCGAAGAGATCATCCTTCAACGCGAAGCGGCACTCCGGCTTGTCGAATCGCTCGGCGGCCTCGCACTGGATGTCACGACACAAACCCTCGGCCCAAGGCTTTTGGAAACTTACTTGAGAGTTAAGGAAAGAGGACTTTTGTAGGCATCGGAATTTTTATTTAACGGTCGCTGACACTGCTACATCGTTGAGAAATAGAACTTATTATTTTTGACGAAATAGGTCCTGCTCTGTATAGTCATTGTATATACATTTATGAAGGTGCAGATTCAAAAATGGGGGAATAGTTTGGCGCTGAGAATTCCGAAGTCATTCGCAGTGGAATCGAAGGTGGAGCAAGGCACTACTGTTGACGTGCGGGTCGAAAACGGAAACCTTGTCGTAAAACCTATTCGTAAGGGCAAATATACGCTTGAGAATCTTGTTGATGGAATCACGGACGAAAATCAACACTCCGAGATCGATTGGGGCCGGCCGATGGGGCGCGAGGTTGTGTGAGAAAATCCCCGGATCGAGGCGATGTTGTTTGGATCGATTTCGATCCGCAAGCCGGTCACGAGCAAGCGGGCCGCCGCCCTGCCATCGTTCTTTCTCCGGCTTATTACAACCAACGAGCGGGCTTGGCGATCATCTGCCCGATCACGAACCAAGCAAAAGGATATCCATTTGAAGTAACCATTCCCGCGGGTTTGAAAGTAAAAGGAGTCGTACTTGCCGACCAGGCCCGGAACCTTGATTGGCGGGCACGAAAGGCGGTGATCATAACGAAACTGCCGTCGGCGGTGACGGACGACGTCCTGGAAATGCTACGAACATTGATCTGAAAATTCTGTCTCGCGTTGATCTTTACACCTTATGGATCCCAGTTCCGTGATCCTTATCATCTATACAACCAAATATCGCCTCGGGGGAGCTCAGTTTCCGGTCGTCGCTAAGACGCTTGCCGAAGAGATTCGCACCGCCGGGTTTGAGGGCGAGATAGTCTGCCGGGCGGTAGAAAGCAAGGTAGATGTTCTGCGTGCGATCTCCGAAATTCGCGACGCGGGAAACAGGATCGCCGAATTTCACTTCGTCGGACACTCCGGAATGTACGGGCCGATGTTCGCGACGACTGCCTTCCCCGAACAGTTCTCGCCGTACGAATGGCAGCAGATGGATCTTCCATTCGCTGAACGTGCTTCGGCGTATTTTCACTGCTGCCGCTCGGCTCGCTGGTTCGCTCCTTTTTTTGCACGCACATTCGGCATCACTTCACACGGATTCTTCTGGTACACAACATTCTCAAAAAGCAAAGAGCGATATATCGCGGCAGGTGAGAGTACGAAGGGGCCGCTTTATACGATCGGCTGCAAGGGAAGAAAATCACACGGATATACCGCCTCTATCCAAAAACGCCTCGGCTTTATGCCAGCGGAAAAGATCAAGGCATTCGAGCCCCAACGTGTCAACGGGGCCGATACATACAACGAAGTCGCCGAACTTTACGACGCGGTCTTCACCGATATTCGAGTGCGTAAAGATGAATGGGATTGGCTGAACGAACACCTCCCGAAGAATCGCGACATTCGCGTGCTCGATATCGGCTGCGGCAACGGAGCGTTGTTAAATGCATTGTCGGACCGCATCGGCGAAGGCGTGGGCGTCGATGAATCGGCCGCGATTCTCGAACGCGCCCGAAGGCGGAATTCTGAAGTTTCAAATCTGAAATTCGAAGTTATAAAAGGCCCCGTGCTGCCATTTGAAGATGGTTCGTTTGATATAGTGATCTCGCTAATGTCGTTTCGATATCTGGATTGGGACCCGCTGCTCGCCGAAATAAAACGCGTGACGAAACCCGGCGGCAAGCTGCTGATCGTCGATATGGTGACGGTGCCGGTTAAAACAAGCGAGTATCCGCGCCTGATGAAAGACAAGCTGCGGACGATGAAAGCACAAAGATCGAATGTCGATTACGACCAAAAACTGCAGCGGCTCGTCTCGCATCCTGATTGGAAAAAGATGCTCGAATATAACCCTATTCGCTCGGAACACGAGATGAAATGGTATCTTGAAAGCCGCTTTCCGGGCCAGAAAATGGAGATCCTCAACATGGCCTGGAACTCGCGCATCGTCGCGTTCGACAGCGGGCCGGTTGAGAACGGCGTCGAAGCAAAATTGACGTATCCGTAAGGTATTTATCCGATCAGAACACTTACTTTTCTGCCAAGCCCTTCCTCGAAAATGCGATAAAGCGTGGATATCTGTATATCACAGTTTCCGTTCTCAAGTCGGGAGATGTAACTTTTCTTCGTGCCCACGCGGTCGGCAAGCTCTTGCTGAGTGAGATTTGCCTCACGTCGGGCTTCCTTTAGCATTTCGCTGATCACAAAGTACTGTGCCCGCTTATCGAATTCGTCTCGACGCTTTGAACCCACCCTGCCAAACTGGGCATCCAAAAGTTCGTCAAAAGTCTTTGCTTTTTTTATTGCTAGATCTTTTTTCATCGCTTTTTTTCTTCTGCTCGAAATGTTCGTCCTTTAGTCTTAAGGCAAGTTCGATCTCAGCCCTAGGAGCTTTTTGTGACTTCTTCTGAAAGGCGTTGAGCAGCACAACGAGGTTACCGTGGTCGAAACAGCAAAAAATTCTGTAGATGTTGCTCCCGAACTCGACCCTGATCTCATACAAGCCTTCCGCATCTTCGACGTGCTTCAAAAACTTTTCAGGCACCCGTTCTACTGTCCGTACGAGTTGAAGCACATACGAGATCTTTTCACGGACTTTTGGTACCTGTTCCGCGAAAAAATCCTGAAAATATTGACCGTGGAATATGATCTTCCGTTCGGATTTCACTATTTGTATGTTAACTTATTAGTGAACTTTTCGCAATCCATTTTATGCTTGGAATTATCGACTGGGGTATTGGCGGGATCAGCATTCACAAGCTCATCAAAGAGCGAATGCCGAAGGCTGCGATCCTCTATTTTTCCGATACCGGAGCGACGCCGTACGGCAAGATGCAGCGGCGGGAACTCGCTGCTCGGCTTGACGCTGTCGTCGAGTTTCTTAAGAGCCACGGAATGACGCGGCTTGTGATCGGCTGCAATGCCGCCAGCACGGCTATCCCGGATCTGGCGGATCATGGCATCAAGATCGACGGTGTGATCGTTCCCGCTGTCGAAGCGACGTCGAAGCTAAACCCATCTAAGCTGGGCGTGATCGGAGGGCGGCGTACTATCGTTTCCGGCGTCTATCGAAACGCGTTCGCTTCTAAAGGAATCAACGTAAGCCAGCGGATCGCTCAACCGCTATCGGGCCTGATCGAGAGCGGCGACACTTCGTCCGATTTGCTCCGGGCCGAAGCGAAACGCATACTCTCGCCGTTGAAAAATTGCTCCCACATCCTGCTCGCGTGCACTCACTATCCCGCCATCGAATCGGTGTTAAGAGACTTTGTGTCTAAGGATACGAAATTCGTCGATCCGGCCGCCGCTGTCGTGAAAAAGCTTGGAAAGCTCTCGGAGACTTCGGATAAAAGTGATCGGTTTTTCACAACGGGTGATGCCAAGCAGATGAAGCGATCGGCCAAACTGGCATTCGGCGTCGACCTCACTCGGATCGAATCTGTGAAACTCTAGGCGGGTTCGGCAACCGGCATGTCTCGGCCGACGAGCAAAACGTAGGCGAAAAACAGCAGCCCGGTAAGAATGCCGGTCGCATACTTAATGACCGGCGATACGCCCGACGGCGAAAGGAAGCCTTCGATAAGGCCGGTGATAAAAAGTATCACAGCGCAGCCGATCACGATCTTCGTCGCTCGTTGGCCGGCTTTTTTCAACGCCTGGCCGCGAGTAAGATCGCCGGGGTCGATCAGCGCGTAGCCGATCATCATCCCCGCTCCGCCGGCGAGGAAGATCGCCGTCAGCTCCATCACGCCGTGAGCGACCATGAAATTGACAAGGCCTGCGCCAAAATTAGGATCGACTCGATAGCAGACGCCAACCACACCGCCGATCATCACGCCGTTCATCATCAATATATAAAGAGTGCCGACGCCAAAGAACGAACCGAACGCGAACGCCATAAACGCGACTCGGATATTGTTTGTAAGGATCTGGCTCGAGCCGATCTGGTTGGCGGCGTTCAGGTCTTCCCACCAACGCGTATTGGTTTCGGCAAACGATTGAATCGTGTCGAGCCCGATCGTCGTCGAAAAGTCCGGCGCGTAGAGGCAAAGGAAGAACGAGAGAACGCCGAAGATCATGAACACGGCAAAAGCGGTCAGCGAATGTCTCGATGAGGATCGGATCTCCTGCGGAAGATCGCGGGTGAAGAACTTGCGAATAATGCTCACGCCTTCGCCGTCTGACCGGTACACCTTACCGTGTGCGCGGATGACAAGGCTATTGAGGTAATTGATGACCTTCGGATCGCGTGTTTCGGCGCGGGCGATCGCAAGATCTGTGGCGGCCCGGCGATAGAGCTCGCCAAACTCGCGGACCTCCGTCTTCGATAGATATCTCAAGCTCGAGCCGCGCAGCATCTCAAGCAGATCTTCGAGCCGCTGCCAATTATCTTTACGTTCATCGATGAAACGGTTCATCTGAATTTGAATTCTAGTTTGTCGTTATTTTCTTGGCAATTCCCGCGAAAGAAATCCGCATATATCGCTTGAGAGATTGTTAGACTCGAAAACCAATTATGCACACAAGACTCAGATCAACGTTAACTTTCGCATTCGCCATCTTTACTCTCGTTTCGCTCGGGAGCCTAGGCATTCTTGCCCAGGAAAGTCCTTCCACCAAGGTAGCGCGGCTATTGAATGAATCTACCTTCTCGGTAACGAAGATCGAGAAAGATCTTTGGACGATCACGTACGAAGGAAAAGCGAAGAAGGAGATCACTGTCGGCGTAAGTATTGCTAAGGACATGGTTCTCGCAATAGCTGTCTTTGCCGAATCTGAAAAGGTCAACTTGCCGCCGCAAGTCTTGATGAAACTCCTTCGCCTTAACGAGGAGTACGACAGAGTCAAGGTTGGCATCGACAGGGAAGGGGCTGTATTCGTTCGCCTTGACCTGACCGCGCGAACGCTCGATAAGGCCGACCTTATAACTGGAATCGATCAGGTAGCGGCGGTGGCCGATCACGCGTATTCCGAGATCCGCGCTCATCTGCCGAAGTCAAAGTAGCTCCTTTTGATATTCGATCTTCTAGTACCTAGAATCAGATTCTAGTGGCATCCGAAGTCGAGAAATATCACGAAGAAGACGCGATCGGTAAGACGTATGACTTTAAGGTCGCGCGTCGCCTCGTAGGCTATCTTCGCCCTTACTGGAAGATTGTCGCCGTCGCACTATCGCTCACGCTGCTGACGAACATCCTTGTCAGCCTGCAGCCCTATTTCACAAAGGTCGCGGTAGATGATTTTATCGTCCCGAAACAAACGGACGGCATCTGGCTGTTTGCTCTCGCGTTTTTCGGACTTTTCCTCTTCCGCTTTCTCTTTTCCTATATTCAGGAGATCTTGCTTAACACGGTCGGCCAGCGGGTAATGTTCGATCTGCGCACCGAGATATTTACGAAGCTCCAGCATCAGGAACTTGCTTACTACGACAAGTATCCGGTCGGGCGGATCATTACGCGGCTGACGTCAGATGTCGATGCCCTAAACGAAATGTTCACGTCCGGCGTGATCGACGTGCTGGGCGATCTGGTTGTGATCTTCGCGATCGTCGGAATGATGTTCTGGCTTGATTGGAAGCTGGCGATCGTTACGCTGATCACCGTGCCGATCCTGTTTGCCTGCACTAACTGGTTTCGCAAACATGCCCGCCGCGGCTTCGACCGGGTTCGCACGCGCAACGCAAGGCTGAATGCGTTTCTGCAGGAATATCTTTCTGGCGCTCAGACAGTTCAGTTGATGAACGCGGAAGACAAGGCTCAGAAAAAGTTTCACGACATCAACGACGACTATCGCAACGCGAATATCGAGACGATCTATTACTACTCGATCTTCTATCCGCTTGTCGATTTCATCGGAGCTTTTGGTATCGCCCTGGTAATTTTCGCATTCGGCTACCAACATCTGCCGAGCCTTTCGTCGGCAGGAGAAGTCGTCACGGTAGGCGTGCTCGCGGCGTTCATCCAATATTCATTGCAGCTCTTCCAGCCTATCCGCGATCTTTCGGACAAGTTCAACGTACTGCAGGCCGCGATCGTCGCGTCACACCGGATCTTCATCCTGCTCGATCTGGATATCGACATTAAGAGCCCGGAGAATCCGCTCAAGTCAGGCAAGGTCGAAGGCCTCATCGAATTTGAGAACGTTTCGTTCGCCTACAAAGGCGAGGATTGGGTGTTGAAAGACATCTCGTTTAAGGTCGACCCCGGTGAAAGCATCGCGCTTGTCGGGCATACCGGTTCGGGCAAAACGACGATCACCAATCTGCTGATGCGGTTTTACGACGTGCAGAAAGGCCGAATTCTTGTAGATGGCGTCGACGTCCGCGATTGGGACCTGCACGACCTGAGATCGAACTTCGCCGTCGTGCTTCAAGACGTGTTTCTCTTCAGCGGATCGATCGAAGACAACATCCGTCTCGGCAGACGAGATATCACGCGTGAACGAATCGAGTGGGCGGCCAAGGAAGTACGTGCCGACGACTTCGTTGAAAAGCTGGACGGCGGTTACGCGTCGCTTGTGAAGGAACGCGGTGCGGGGCTTTCGGTCGGACAAAAGCAGCTGATCTCGTTCGCACGAGCGCTCGCCTTCGACCCGAAGATCCTTATCCTCGACGAAGCGACGAGCTCCATCGATACTGAGACTGAGCAGCTGATCCAGCAGGCGGTCGAAACGGTCATGGAGCGTCGGACCTCCCTCGTCGTTGCCCATCGGCTGTCCACCATCCAGCGATGCGACCGGATAATGGTGCTTCACCACGGCGAGTTGCGAGAAAGCGGCACGCACAACGAACTTCTTTTGCTCCGCGGCCTGTATTGGCGGCTCTATCAACTGCAATATTCTGACGAGAAGCTTCACGTTTCAGACCCGGCGAACTTGTCCGAAGCACCGCTGCTTACGCAAAACTAGGATTATTTTTCGACATAAATTATAATGAGGGGCACTTAGAGGCCCTATATATGAACGACGCTCTCCAGAAGCATTGCGATTCGGTGATCGGACAGATGTTCGAGCGCTGTCACGAGAATGCTCCCAATTTCGGCGTCAGTTCTGACTCCTTTTCAAAATCGCTAACTTCGACACTCACTAGATTCTCAAATAGTTCGGACGCAGAGTTGACCGAAAAAGAGGCATCGGATTTTCTAGGTCAGATCCAGTCGGATGATCTCTTCATGGCGATCGCGTGTGCGAGCGGGAACGAGCGGGCTTGGTGGGAGTTTGACCAGCAGCATCGCGCCTATATGGAGCGGGTCGCGCGTCACCTCGCCCGGACCGAGATGGACGCGACCGACATTGTCGATGCTGTCTACGAACAGCTTTACGGCACCCGAATTGTTGACGGTGAACGAGTTAGCAAGTTCGCTACCTACAGCGGACGCGGAAGCATTCGCGGTTGGTTGAGGACCGTGATCTGGCATTCGCTCGTCGACCGGCACCGCGCCGGACACGACGAAGTGTCGCTCGACGAGATGACCGAGAACGTCGGCGAAGGCGGCGCTCACGCTAATTTTGCCGATCAGCCGGTCGGCGGTGACGAGAGCATGATCGATCAGATCACCCGCGACCGCTACCGCAAGGCGACCGTGACCGCTATCCAAAATGCTTTCAATGGTTTAGAAGATCACGAAAAGCTGATCTTGCTCTATTATCACGTTGAAAATCTTAAGCTGCGTGAGATCTCACGTCTTGTCGAGAACGAAGATTCGCCACTTCGAGCATGGTTCCAGCGAAAATCGGCAACTCGCGAGAAAAATCCGGCCGGCCGCATACACGAATCTACCGTAATGCGTTGGCTTGAAAAGTGTTATGCAAAGGTGCTGCAAGGCTTTCGAACACAACTGGTTTCGGAGAGCGGCTTGAGCGATGCCGAGATCGCTATCTGCACCCAGCTTGCCACGCAAGATCTCGCAGGTAACAGTTTTTTCAACAACTTACAGGTTTCAAAATCTGCCGCGGAGGTATCGACTTAAGCCTTTTGTAAAATAGTTACGCAAATGTCCGCGTCTTACGGCGTCTGACATTCGGGAGGCTGATACCGAACATGGAAAACGAGATCAAATTAAACCCACAAGAGCTGCAGATTCAAGGAATTCTTGACCGGTATCTTGCTTCGAATAATAAAGGAATTTCGGCTGGAACCAGCCACATTGACGACGATTCGCTGTCGGCATTCGTTGAAGGAACGCTGAATAGACGCGAATCGGATTCGATCGTCTCGCACCTCGTCGATTGCGGCTTTTGCCGTCACACGACCGCCGAACTCGTCCGGCTCGACCTGGCATTTGCCGAAGAGGCTCCGGTACAGGTTGTGGCTCAGGCTGAACCTTCGAAGATCTCTGAGGTTTTGAGCGGCATCTTCGCCAAGATCTTCGGAACAACCGATGGAACGGTTTTCGCTCACGAAGAGCAGGATAAGAAAGAGAAGTCCGAAGAAAACGAGAAAGAAGAAGAGCAGAAATAAAGTTTCTTCCCCCAAAGAAGGGTCGGCCCCGCACGAGAGCAATAGCTCGAATGCGGGGCTGATTTCATTTGAGCCTGCGCTATAATCGTAAAGAATCTATAGAACACGCCGAGACGAATTATGTCTCGGAACCATGGAAAATCTGACCATAGACAAACCTGTCGACTGTCCGCCAGCCGGCCGGATCATCACGGTGGAACGGGTCGCCACGGCCAACCTGCCCACCGAAAGGGGAAATTTCCGCATCGCCGGCTATCGTTCGCTGATAAGCGATGAAGAATTCGTCGTCTTGATCAAGGGCGAGATGCGGGCGGAAGTTCCCACGCTTGTACGCATCCACTCGCAGTGTTTGACGGGCGATGTTTTCGGCTCTATCAAGTGCGACTGCGGCCCGCAGCTTCACAAGGCGATGGAGATGATCGAGGCGGAAGGCCGCGGAGCTATCGTCTATCAACAACAGGAAGGCCGCGGCATCGGCATCCTTAACAAGATCCGCGCCTACGCCCTTCAGGACGAAGGAGCCGACACCGTCGAAGCCAACGAGAAACTCGGCTTCGCCATCGACGCCCGCACCTACGAGCAATGCGCCGAGATCCTCTTCGACCTCGGCCTCTGCCAAGTCAAAGTAATCTCAAACAACCCCGACAAACTCCGGGCACTCGAACAAGCCGGCCTAACCATCGCCGAACGCATCCCCATCGAAGTCGAAACCGACGCCCCAGCCGCTCACTACCTAAAAGTTAAGAAAGAAAAAATGGGACATCTCCTGAATTCCTAGACATCCGGTCCGAATATCCAAAAACTTGAATAAACTCCGATAAATTGGAATCAGATATCATTTGTCGGAATGGTGATAGGCTTGGCAAATTCACGTAAGTGAATTAAATTCAGATATTTAAGTGCAATAAACGATGCTCAGGGTGGATGGCAACAAAGTTGCACATTCTCCCACGAACGTTTGTGCGGTCCCCGTTCATCACTTTGATGACCCCTCGCTGAACCGCACTGTCATGTTTTATCACGAACTAGTTTAGGAGATTGAAATGAGTAAGTATTTCAAATTTATGACGGTGGCTTTGTCCCTCGTACTCTGCTTTGCAGCAGCAGCGTTCGGACAGAGAACCACCGGAAACATTGAGGGTACGGTCACCGACCCGAATGGAGCGGTCGTCCCGAACGCTACCGTTACGGCTCGCGCGACCGGAGCAACTGCTGGATTTAACCAGACCATCACTGCAAACAGCGACGGTTTCTTCCAGTTTAATCAGGTTCCCCCGGGAACATTTACTGTCACGGCAACGGGAACCGGCTTCAAAACCTCCCGACAAGATGTCATTGTCGGCGTTGCCAAGGCCGAGAATCTTTCCTTCAATT
>CADEGD010000031.1:19858-43917 GCA_902826795.1 uncultured Acidobacteriota bacterium
TTGATGTAACATCTGATAGTGCCGTCACGATCGATCCAACCGACACCAAAATCGACACCAACATCACAAAACAGGTGTTTGACGCCTTGCCGAAGGGCACCCAGTTCGCGAGCATTCTCAAGACGGCTCCGAATGTTCGCCCTGAGGCTCTTTCTGGTGGATTTCAGATCGATGGCGCTTCTGGTTCCGAGAATGTTTTCGTTATCGACGGCCAAGAAGTGACGAACTTCCGCACTGGTGTGCTCAACACAAACAATAATCTTCCTTTCGAATTGCTTCAGGAAGTGCAAGTTAAATCGACTGGTCTTGAAGCCGAATACGGCGGAGCAACGGGTGGCGTCGTCAACGTTGTTACAGTCGGGGGCAACGATAGCTGGCGCGGTAATTTTGCCATCTCATTTCGCCCGGGCAAGCTTCAAGGCGATCCTCGCGGCGTGATCAACAGGTTTGCGACAACGGCAGGTAGTTTCGAACTGTTCCAACCGAGGAAAGACGGTGGTACCTCATATTTTCCTGTCGCGACCCTCAGCGGTCCTGTTGTCAAGGGCAAGCTCTGGTTTACGGCTGCTTATGCTCCTCAAATTACAGAAACTAACCGACCGGTGGACTACTACTCGAGCTCAAATCCTTCGACTCGTACGATCACCCAGACAATCAACTACGATCAAAAGCTAAAGCAAGAGTATGCGTTTGCTAGGCTGGATGCCCAGCCGTTCTCGAAGCTTCGGCTTTTTGGATCCTTCCTTTGGAATCCATTGGTTCAGACTGGCGTTCTCCCAGCTAACACGGAAGGTCTAGGCGGAGCCCCGCAATCGGCTAACTTCGGCGGGAGCATTGGCAATCTTGTAGGCTCCGACCTACTGAACGCGCAGGGCGGACGCCAGAACTCGAATAACGTAAACGGTCAAGCAACCTGGAACCCGGCAAATTGGATCGTGCTTAACTTTCGAGCTGGCCGAAGCTTTCTGAATGAAAAACTGAATTCGTATCTCATCCCGCGAACCACTCGTTATATCTGTTCGACCTCCAACAACGGAATTCCTCCAGGAGCCGGGTGTGCTTCTGGTTTCCAGAACATAGCCAACAATTTCCAGATCGATTATGATGTTTCGACTCGAACGACTCTGGACGCTGACGCAAGCCTTGTGGGTATCAACCTTGCCGGCCGTCACAACTTCAAGTTCGGTTACCAATTCAATCGGCTCTTCAACTCGACGCAACAAGGTTATACCGATACGGGTATAACGACGCTTTTCTACAACGTCGCGATCAATGCCCAAGTTGCGTCGCTTGTACCGACTGGCTCGACCGTGGCCAATCCCTCGGGTAATTGCGCAACTGCGGTAGCAGGCGACCCCTGTAATCTAGGTTCGGGCCGTCTTCAGCGGTTCGGGACTGTCGGCGAGGCGAGCAGCAACAACACGGCTCTCTTCGTGCAAGATACCTGGCAGATAGCAAATCGCTTGACCTTAAATCTCGGAATAAGGGCAGAAAATGAAACCGTTCCTAGCTTCGGCCCTGAGGCGTCATCTGAGTCGATCAAATTCGGCTGGGGAGATAAGATCTCGCCGCGGTTTGGTGTGGCTTTTGATGTTTTTGGAAACGGAAAAACGAAGGCATTCGCTAACTACGGATGGTTCTACGATCGCTTCAAGTACGAACTTCCTCGTGGTTCGTTTGGTGGTGATTTCTTCCGACGTGATTACTTCGAGATCCTACCCTCGCGCGGTACGCTCTACACCAACTATAACTTCAACGCTGTCCTTGGTGGACGAGCAGACGTGCTTGGTGGAACATGCCCCATTTCTCCGACAGTTGGCTTCTCGCGTTGCCAATTCGATTTCCGCATCGCTACCAATATCGTCGGTGCCGACTTGTTTGACTCTGGCGCTGTCGATCCGGACCTGAAGGCCGCTCGCCAAAGCGAGTACACGGTTGGGCTTGAGCACCAGCTTTGGAATAACTTCTTGTTGGCTGCCCGCTACACCCACAAGCAGGTTGACCATGCTATTGAAGACATCGGTCTCTTTAACTCGAACGGCTCGGAAGCCTATATCATCGGCAACCCGGGTGAAGGTCTGCACTGTGAAGTTCAGTCATCTTTCAACCAGCCATGCCCGAAAGCAGAACGTAAATACGATGCTTTTGAGGTTCGGGTTGATAAACGATCGTCAAACTACTTCTTCAATGCAAGCTATACACTGAGTCGTCTCTTCGGAAATTACTCTGGTCTAGCGAGCTCCGATGAAGGTGGCCGAACGAGTCCGGGCGTAAATCGTTTCTTTGATCTTCCGCCCCTAGGTTTCAACGCTAACGGCGTTCCGGATAATGGACGGCTCGCGACGGATCGTCCGCACGTGTTCAAGGCCTTTGGTGGATATAGCTGGAACTGGAGCAGCTCCAACCGTACGACTGTTTCTGGCTTCACCACTATCCAATCGGGAACCCCTCTGACTACGATCTACGATCTTTATCAGTTGGGAACTACGATCCTGTTTGGCCGTGGCGATCTCGGTCGCACCGAGATGTTCACAGAATCAGACATTTCAGTCAGTCATCGATATAAGTTCGGACGAGACAATCGCTTCACTCTTGAACCGTTTGTCGACATTCGTAACGTCTTCGACGAAAAGAACGAGATCGGCTATCAGATGGCGATCAGCACGGTGACTTTTGCAGGCGGAGGCCCAACGGCAAACCTGCGGGTGGGCGGCTGCGCAACTTGTACGAGTGAAGGTGCCACATTCAACACCATTTTCAATGGTGGTGGAATCCAGCAGGCTGTTGTTAATTATCTAAACAGCCAGCCTGTTTCTTCGACCGGACGCCGCAATGATTACGGCGTCGCGAACGCCTTCCAGGCTCCGCGGGATGTCCGCTTCGGCGCTCGCTTCTTCTTCTAAGATCGATTGATCTAGGAATTTTGGCCCGCCTCTTTTGGCGGGCCTTTTTATTTGTGCGGTTTGTCTCCGGGTCCGCGGAAGTGACTGGATTTCTCAGCTAAGAAGAGATAGGAAATATTCCCATCCCCTCCTGAATTAATTTACTTAGTTCACCGCGGTTTTGGCCTTAATCCTTAAATTAGCAACTTTGTCCATAATTACCTTTTCCTCTGCGTCGCTAAGCTTGATAGCCTTCGCGTAAGACTCCAGCTCGTCTGCGGCCTCACCGTACTTCTTAAGGTCGTTGGCGTATAATTGCGAGAGTTCGATGTGTATTTCCGGGCTTTTCGTCGTCGAGAGCTTTTTGGCCATAAGAAGATGCTTCTCCGCGGCGGCGAAGTCCCCTTGGCTGCGTTGCACTTTTCCGAGCAAGAAAAGAACCTGGGTTGAACCTGGAGCCAATTTCGCGGCTTCGTCAAGAGCGGTCACCGCGGCTTTCCCGTACTCCGAGCCCAAACGATTTAGAGAAGCCCCCATGAAATAGTAACCCACCGCGCTCTTCGGGTTAACCTCCACAACCCGCCTGGCATATTGAAAGCTTTCAACAAACTTGCCCGCAACGAACAGCTCACGGGTGATCTTCTTCAAAGCGTCATAGTAGTCCGGGTAAACCTTTATGGCTTCTGCCAGTTCCATAATGCCGTCTGCGGTTTTTTTCTTTCCAAGCGTATCAACGGCGTGTAGGTACAGCTTTCTTGCTTCCTTGGGAACGTCCTGAGCAAAAATCACTCCCAATTCCGCGTCGGCCAGTCCGCCCCGTTTCGGTTGAAGATAAAAATCTTCGTTTGTATAAGAACTTGAAGCTTCCCCCGGAATGGCGCTGACCCCCGACACATAAATTTCGTGAGTCTCGTCTACTAGGTCGTAATTGAAAGCATAAACGCGCACATGGTACCGCCCTTCGTTATTAACGGTGAACTCATATCGTCCGCTGGAGGTAGTTCGCTGACGCCCTTTCGCCCTATAGTACTCATCCAATAGTTCAACCTCGATATCGGCCAACGCGTTCCTTGATTTATCAAAGATCGTGCCGCTGATTATGTGGGCCGCATTCGTCGCCTGAGCGAAAAATAAGATCGCCGATGTAACGAAAAGGCCGCACACAATTGATCGCACCGTGGCTCCGAATGCTTTCGGATTCATAAAACCTCCAAAGTTTGGAAAAATAGATTTGGTTGGCGAATTATACCACCGTTTTTCCTTCGCTTGGTTCATATTTTAGTCCGCGATCTTCTATTATCTAGCTAAAAGACGTTCCGAGACTGGAGGCCTATTTTTGCAGGAAAGAAACTACCGCGATGCGGTGCACAACATTGTAAGGGTTGATTTGGATGGCGCGGGGGAGTTGATTGCGGCGTTGATCGACACGGCGGAGTTTCAGCGGTTGAGGCGGGTGCGGCAGTTGGGGTTGGCTTATTTTGCTTATCAGACGGCGGAGCATTCGCGGTTCACGCACAGCTTGGGAGCGTTTCACCTTGCGACTCGAACTCTCGAACGGCTCGGCAGGAAATATACGATCGCGGATGAGGATGCGTTGGCGGTAAAGGTCGCGGCACTGCTGCACGATATCGGCCACGGTCCGTTTTCTCACGTCATCGAATCGGCACTCGGATTTCACCACGAAGACTTCACGATCGAGGCGGTTTTGGACGACGGGGGCGAGATCGGATCCACGCTGAAACGACACTCGGCGACGTTGGCCGAAGACGTAGCGGCGATCATTCGCGGCGACTTTCGGCGAATGGCATTAGGCCAGCTTGTCTCGTCGCAGCTTGATGTTGATCGGATGGATTACCTGCTTCGAGACACAATGATGACCGGGGTGAAATACGGCATCTACGATCTCGAATGGGTCTTAAAATCGATTGAGATCGACGAAGGCCGCGATCAGCTTTACGTCTCCGCTGCGGGCATTCACGCGGTCGAAGATTATCTTCAGGCCCGCTACTACATGTTCCGGCAGGTCTACTTTCATCGGACGCTGCGAGCCGCCGAGGCAGTTCTGCGATCAACGTTGAAGCGGGCTCTTGAGCTATTCGCGTCAAGTGCTAGCGTTTGGTGCGCGTCGAATACGGCGATGGAATCCGTGCTCGCCGGAAAGAAACTCTCGCTCGAACAGCATTTGTCGCTCGACGATTCGGATTTCATTTTCCACATCAAACAATGGGCGCGTTCGGACGACCGCATACTAAGCGATCTCGCTTCTGGGTTCACCGACCGCCGACTCTTCAAAGCGCTCGATCTTGACATGCCCGACGCCGAGAGAGAGCAGTTCGTCGAGGCGGCTCGAAAGGCCGTCGCCGATGCCGGATTCGATCCGGCCTACTACTTTACCGAAGACCGCACCGGCAACGATTCGCATTTCTTCTATTCAAGCGATCTCGGAAAACCGAAAGACTTGATATACGTTGAAGACGGCTTTTCTCGCCCCGAGTTGCGCGAGATCTCTGAGGTCAGCTCGGCCATTCGCGGGCTGCAAAAAGGTTTTCGCGTCGATCGAATCTGCTTCCCCGCCGAGGCTCGCGAACCCATCGAACAGCTTTACAGAGGCCGATGAGAAGTTTTTGCATACTCCTTACATTGGCGCTCTTAAACCTCGTCGCGACGGCTCAGCGAGTGGCGATACTTCAGCCCGACTCCGCATCCGCGGTCGATAGATTTGCCGGCGAGGTGCGTTCTCGCCTCTCTAACGATTTCAAGTTATTGGACGACTCGCTCGTCGAATCCGCCTATCGGTCGGTGCCCGCCGACGACCCGTTCAACCTCTCGACGGCCGAAGCTCGACGGATCGGAAGCGTGATCGGTGCAGAGAATTTCGTGCTGCTGCGATCGCGCGTCCAGCGGCGCGCGGCGTTGGCCGGCTCCGCATATTTCGAAGCCTACGCGATCTCTTACGTCGTGAGTTCACGAACGGGATCGCTGCTCGATTGGCATGTTGAAAGCGTGGAAGCCCCGGATGAAGATGAAGCACGAAAGCGTCTGATCGAGCGAGTACCGATACTATCCGACCGGATCGGAAAAGCCTTGAAGGCGAACCACTTTTCGATCGTTCGCGACCCAAAGTTTCTCGAAGTCCCTGCGGAAAATTCGCCGCTCGCGAAAGACCTTCGCACGCCCGTTCCTTATCGACGTCTTCGCCCTGAATACACCGGGCTCGCCTCAAGTTACGGTGTGAAAGCGACCGTCGATATCGAGGTCGATGTCGATGCGGATGGAACGATCGCACGCACGAGCATTGAGCGTTGGGCCGGCTTCGGCCTGGAAGATTCGGTCGAGAAAACCGTGCGAAGCATGAACTGGCGTCCTGCCGAACGTGAAGGCAGGCCTTTGCCGATGCGTATTTTACTGCGATACAATTTTACAAAGATCGAGAAAGATGAGGCACCTTAGAGCAGCTTTCCGTTTCGTCCTGTTGTTCATCGCAACTTTCGGTGTCTATGGTGTTTGGCTCGCCCTTTCGTTTTTCATTCCTAACAAAGTCTATTGGCGACAGATCATTCTCGGATGGTGGGCCTCGTCGTTCGTCCGCATTGCCAACTGCGAGATCGAGGTCGTCGGAACTCCGCCGAAGGCCCCATTTTTCCTCGTGGCAAATCACCTCGGATACTTCGACATCCCAGTCGTCAGGGCGGCGGTGAAAGGTGTATTCGTCGCTAAGCACGACATTGAAGAATGGCCGTGTATGGGTGCGATGATCCGCAACATGGGCACGATCTACGTCAATCGAGCGCGTCGCCGCGATATTCCCCGGGCCGGTGCCGAGGTGATCGAGCGTTTGTCGGATGGCGAAGGCGTGATCGTTTTCCCGGAGGGAACCAGCTCTAAGGGCGAAACCGTACTGCCGTTCAATTCGTCGTTCCTCGCCTTTGCCGCGCAGACCGATGTGCCGGTTTCCTACCTCTCGATCAGCTATCGAACCCCGACCGGCGAACCGCCGCCGAGCGAAAGCATCTGCTGGTGGGATGACACTCCGTTTCTCAAACACATTCTCGGCCTGCTCGCGCTCAGCCGCTCGACTGCGATCCTCAATTTCGGCGACGAACCGATCGTAAACCCCGACCGCAAACAGCTTGCAAGCGAGCTTCGCGAACAAGTTGCCAAGCGGTTTATTCCGATGATGTAAAGGTGGTCGCTAAACCTTCAGGCCGAATTGCCGTACTATATTCAGAAATCAACAGTCAGGAGTTTTTTTAATGCGTAAGCAGACTTTTCGTTCGACGTTCGCCTTGGTGATCATCGCATTCTTTTCGATCTCGACCCTCGCGCAATACAAAGCGTTCGATCCGGCAAACATGGATACGGCCGTCGAGGCATGTACCGATTTTTACCAATACGCGAACGGCACGTGGTTGAAGAAGACGGAGATACCGGCATCGGAATCGCGTTGGGGAACGTTCAACATACTCGCCGACCGCAACAACACGCTGCTCAAAGAGGTGCTCGAATCGGCGGCGAAATCAAAGGCCAAAGCGGGCTCGAATGAACGGCTGATCGGCGATTTCTACGCGACCTGCATCGATGAAGCCGCGATCGAAAAAGCCGGCGGCGAGCCGATCAAACCTTTTCTCGCAAAGATCGACGCCGCAAAAACTATCGAAGACATCCAACGGCTGATCGGCTACTTGCATGACAACGGCACGGCGGCCGTCTTCGCTTTCGGCGTCGGGCCGGACCTCAAAGATTCGAACGCCGTTATCATCAACGCGTCGCAAGGCGGGCTGTCTCTGCCCAATCGCGACTATTACACAAACGTCGATGCCAAGTCGGTAGAAACGCGTACGAAGTTCGTCGACTATGCGACGACGATGTTCAAGCTGCTCGGCGATGCGAACGCCGCGGCGAGTGCTTCGAAAGTGCTTGACCTGCAAACGCGTTTGGCAAAGGCATCGCTGACGCCGGTCGAGCTTCGCAACCCTGACAACCGCTACAACAAGGTCACCTTTGCCGCAGCAAAACAGCTCACTCCAAGCTTTTCGTGGGATGCATATTTCGCGGAGCGAAGCGTACCGAACGTTCGGGACCTGAACGTCTCACCCGCCAAATTCTTCACTGAGTTTGATGCGATGCTGAAAGACGTTTCGATCGAGGACTGGAAAACGTATCTTCGCTTCATGGTCGTAAATGGAGCGGCTCCGTCGCTTGCTAAAACTTACTCCGACCCCAACTTCGATTTCTACAACCGATATCTCGGCGGCCAAAAAGAACGACAGCCGCGTTGGAAAACATGTGTACGTCAGACCGATCAGGTGCTTGCCGAGGCTCTCGGCATGGAGTACGCAAACCGGGCATTCAAGGCGCCGTCGAAGGTGCGGATGAACCAGCTGATCGACAATCTAATGGTCGCGCTGAAAGACCGTATAAATAATCTCGAATGGATGGGAGCCGAAACGAAGAAAGAGGCTCAAGCGAAGCTTGCAAGTTTCAAGAGAAAGATCGGCTATCCCGACGAGCTCCGCGGATACGAAGGTTTAAAGATCGGCAAGGCAAGCTATGCTGGCAACTTGCTGAATCTCACCAAGTTCAACAACAAACGAAACCTTGAAGACCTCGGCAAGCCGCGAGACAAGACGCGGTTTCCATATTCGGCGGCCACCGTGAACGCGTCTTACAATCCGCTGAACAATGACATCACGTTTCCCGCCGGAATTCTTCAGCCGCCGTTCTTTAATTTCGATGCGGACGACGCGATCAATTACGGAGCGATCGGCGGCGTGATCGGCCACGAGATCTCGCACGGCTTTGACGATCAAGGCAGCCGGTTCGCGGCGGACGGGAACCTGAAGATGTGGTGGACGGCGGACGACCGTGCGAAGTTTGAAGAGCGCGCGTCGTGCGTCGTCAAACAGTGGGACAATTACGAAGTGCAGCCGGGCTTGAACATGGTCGGCAAACTCGCACTCGGTGAAAACATCGGCGACTTCGCCGGGTTGACCATCGCTTACGACGCTTATCAGCGTTCGCTTGCCGGCAAGCCGCGGCCCGCAAACATCGACGGTTTCACACCCGAGCAGCGGTTCTTTCTCGGCTGGGCTCAGGTTTGGCAGGGCAAATATACGCCCGAAGCCGAGCGGCAACAGGTGCAGACCGGCCCGCACTCGCTGCCCAAATGGCGCGTCAACGGCCCTCTCTCAAACATGCCGCAATTCGCCAAAGCCTTCGGCTGCAAAGGCGGCCAACCAATGGTCCGCGAAAACGCCTGCGCGATCTGGTAGCTGTAAATCGGCGTCGACGATTTAGCCCGCGTAGCGGGCAACAGCATAAAGGCGTCATCACCGCAAAGCCAGAGCCGCAATGCTTTGGACTAGCCACGCCCTTTAGGGCGTGGTATATAAAACGAAATCTTACAAGGGCGTTTTAACGCCCTTAGTCAAGAGCGGCTTTAGCCACCGATAGCGACTCATGGTATATTCTCGACAACCCCAAGATATATTTCGACACGCTCCTACTTCGAGATGTATTTCCACATCACGTGGCATACGAAATCGAATCTCCGCCTGATCACGCCAGCAATTGAGGCAGATCTTTACAAATTCATCCGCAACAGAATATTCGCGACAGAAAACGCTATCGTCCATGCGATCGGCGGGATCGAAACGCACGTACACCTCGGCGTCAGCCTACCGCCGACGATCCAGCCCGCCGAATGGATAGGCCAGATCAAGGGTTCAAGCGCTCACCACATCAACCAGCTGCATGGGCATAAGGCTCTGCAATGGCAGAACGGATACGGGATCGTGACGTTCGGCGAGAAGGATTTGAAATGGGTGGTGGCGTATATCGAAAATCAGAAAGAGAGGCACGCATCGTGCCGGATCGCTGAACGGCTGGAGCGAATAACACATCCGGAGGATGCACACGTCTGAAGCCGCTGATTGAAAAGGGCGTTAAAACGCCCTGAGATCGTTTCTTGCTCCGCCACGTCCGAAAGGGCGTGGCTATTCCAGAGCATTTTCGAGGCATTGTAGCGCTCGGTCGATCCAGAGGTACTGGAATGCTACCCTCGCCGGCTTCCAACCACTGACGATCAATTTTTCTTTACGCGCTTCCGCCCTTTCATCGCTGTCGTGACATTGACCGTTTCCGAAAGCTTCAGCATGAGGCGGCCGTTGCGGACTTCCGTCCGGATGAAACGTGAGGTGGCGGGCAGGCGGATGTTAAAATGGCGGCAAAACGGGGCGGCGTTTACGCGGACGCTGGTTGTCTTTTGCTGTAGAACGGGCAACGCCTCGGCAAGCTGCGGGCTCAAAACAGGCTCGACCGCTATCGTGTCGGTCACGCGGCTGTAATAGAGGTAAACAGCCGGCGGCTGCCCGATCAGCTTGTAAGTCTTCCGGTTCAATATCATTCTCCCGTTCGGCGCCAAACTCACATGCACGCGCACCTTCAGATCCTCCGTCGGCCCGCCGCGATATTTTTCAAATTCTCTCTCAATGGGATTGTTCAGCATATAGATGTTTCACGTCATGCGACGTGTGTATTATGAATAACACAGCGTTGCATTCCTCGTCAACCACAAAATTATCGCGGATATACTTCCGTTCGCCGCGCCGCTAGTTTTTGACTTGCTCCCGGTGACGTTGAACTGCTGTGTTTCGGCTTCGGCGTGGGTCGATCAGTACGGTTTCGTCGTTCGTACTTTTTGTTCCGTTGGTGCGGTTGAACGTCGATGTTTTAGCGATCGCGAGAAGTGTGCGGTCCTCTTGCGGCGTCTCATCGGTATTGCGAAAAAAGGGCGAAAATTAGGCCTCAAAAAAGTGTGCGCCAAACGGAAAATGAGTTGCGCCAACCGGAAAAATCGCGCGAACAGAGCAAAATAGTGACGATTTCATGCGCCGCAATTGAAATGAAAAAGGCCGGAAAACTTAAGAAGCTTTCCGGCCCATTCAATTTGGTGTCGAGACTTCAGGTTAAAGCTCGTCGTCATCGAGGTCGATCTTCATCGCCTCGTCGATGTCGAATTCTTCGGTACCTTCGAGGTCGAAATTCTCCTCGCCGTCACCGTCGAAATCTTCAACAAGGTCGCCATCATCGATGCCCGGAACGCCGCCGAGGATCGGGATGTCGAGCCCGCCGCGAATCGTTTCGATCTCGTCGAATTCATCCGCCTCCTTACGATTTTCGGTCGCATCGGGCGAGATCTCGACGTTGCGGTAATGTTTCATACCGGTTCCCGCCGGGATCAGGCGGCCCATGATCACGTTCTCTTTCAAGCCGCGGAGATAGTCTACGCGGCCCGAAATTGCAGCCTCGGTAAGCACTCGGGTCGTCTCCTGGAACGACGCCGCCGAGATGAAGGAATCGGTCGAAAGCGACGCCTTCGTGATGCCGAGCAGCAGCGGTTCGCCGACCGCAGGCTTGCCGCCTTCGTCGAGAACACGCCGGTTCTCGTCATCATAACGGAACCGGTCGACCTGCTCTTCCATCAGGAATTCGGTGTCGCCAACTTCGCGGATCTTCACCCAGCGAAGCATCTGTCGAACGATCACCTCAATGTGCTTGTCATTGATGTTCACACCCTGAAGGCGGTAAACCTCCTGGATCTCGTTCACGATGTAATTCTGCAGCGCATTCGTTCCGAGCACACGCAAAATGTCATGCGGGTTCAGCGGCCCGTCCATCAACGGCTCACCGGCTTTCACGCCGTCGCCTTCCTGAACGTTGATGTGCGTTCCACGCGGAATATCGTATTCGCGCTCGGCTCCATCGTCGCCAGTGATGATGATCTTGCGTTTTCCTTTAGAAATAGGGCCAAATTGAACAACGCCGTCGATCTCTGACATCATCGCCGTTTCGCCCGGCCGTCGAGCCTCGAAAAGCTCCACAACACGCGGCAAACCGCCCACAATATCTTTAGTCTTCGTAGTCTCACGCGGGATTTTCGCGATAACGTCACCCGGTGCGATCGCCTGTCCATCTTCGACCATCAGGTTTGCCCGGATCGGCATCTGGTAGGTCTTCAGGGTCTTGTTGCCGTCTTTGATCTCGAGACGCGGCTGATTCTTTTCATCCGAGTCTTTCACGACGAGACGCTTCTGGCCGGTGACCTTGTCGATCTCTTCTTCGACCGTCTTGCCCTCTTTAAGATCCTGATATTTCACAGTACCTTTGACCTCGGTCAAGATGGCGAACGTGAACGGATCCCACGTTACGAGCACATCGTCTTCTTTCACTTTCTGCCCGTCCTTGACGTGAAGCTGGGCCCCGTAAACCACCTGATAACGGGCAACTTCACGTCCTCGGTCGTCTTCGATCGCGATCTCGGACTGCCGCTTGAGCGAGATCATCTCGCCCGCACGGTTCTTGATGACCTTGAGGTCGTCCAGATAACGAACGACACCATCCATAGCGGCGAGATGCTTCGTCTCTTGTTCGAGACGAGCGGTACCGCCCACATGGAAAGTACGCATCGTAAGCTGAGTACCAGGCTCACCAATGGACTGGGCGGCAATAACCCCGACGGCCTCTCCGATCTCGACAGTCCGTCCTGTGGCCAGATTTCGGCCATAACACTTGACGCAGATACCGCGTCGGCTTTCGCACGTGAGCGCCGAGCGAAGGCGGACCTTCTGAAGGCCGGAAAGTTGTACCTGGCCGGCGAGATCTTCGCTGATCTCGGTATTTGCCGTCACCAGCGTCGTGCCATCGACCGGATCGATGATATCGTCGAGTGACGTCGTACCAACGATGCGGTCACGAAGCGATTCGACCTCTTCACCGTTCCGAATGATCGCCTCAGCCCAAACGCCTCGAACCGTTCCGCAATCCTCTTCGGATACGATCACGTCTTGCGCCACGTCCACCAGACGGCGTGTAAGGTAGCCCGAGTCGGCCGTTTTGAGCGCCGTATCCGCGAGACCTTTGCGGGCACCGTGCGTCGAGATGAAGTACTGCAGCACGTTCAAGCCTTCACGGAAGTTAGCGACGATTGGCGTTTCGATGATCTCGCCCGACGGCTTCGCCATCAGGCCTCGCATTCCGGCAAGCTGACGGATCTGAGCCTCGGAACCTCGAGCGCCGGAATCAGCCATCACTAGGATCGGATTCAGCTCTTTACGTTCGGCTTCGCGCGTGTGCATCGCCTTGAACATTTCTTTGGCGACGCGATCGGTCACCTCGGACCAGATGGCCGTCACCTTGTTCTCACGCTCAAGGTTGGTCATCGTCGCTTCTTCATACTGCCTCTGAAGCTTGTCGACCTCTTTTCGAGCGTCTTCGATGATCCCCTTTTTGCTGGCCGGAGTGACCATGTCGTCGATACCGATCGACATACCCGAACGCGTTGCGTAAAGGAAGCCCATCGCCTTCAAGTCGTCAAGAAGGGCAACGGTCGATTCGTGGCCAAGACGCAGGTGCGAGAAGCTCACGAGCGATTGCAAGCCTTTCTTCTTCAAAGTGCCGTTGACGAACGGAAGTCCGTCGCGGGTGAGCCGTTCATTCAAGATCACGCGACCGGCTGTCGTGTCGATCAAGCGGTCGACGTTCTCGCGAACGGTCGCACGCATGACGTCCTGCGGGCTGTGCTCGGTGATGAGATCGATAAGATCTCCGCGCCAGCGAAGCTTAATCTTCGACTGAGTCTCGATCGCACCGGCGTCGAGCGCAAGCAATACGTCGTCGATCGAGTTGAACGCCTTGCCTTCGCCCTTAAGCTCATCGCGGCCGAGCGTAAGGTAGTAGCAGCCAAGCACAATGTCCTGCGAAGGAACCGTGATCGGCTGGCCAGATGCCGGCGACAGAAGGTTGTTCGACGCAAGCATAAGCACACTCGCTTCGATCTGCGCTTCGGCGGAAAGCGGTATATGAACAGCCATCTGGTCGCCATCGAAGTCCGCATTGAAAGCGGTACAGACGAGCGGGTGGATCTTGATCGCTTTACCTTCGACAAGCACGGGCTCGAAAGCCTGAATGCCGAGGCGGTGAAGCGTAGGTGCACGGTTCAGCAGAACCGGATGCTCTTTAATTACATCTTCGAGGATGTCCCAAACGATCGGCTCTTGGCGTTCCACCATTTCACGAGCCTGTTTGATGGTCGCGGCGTGCGCGTCTTTTTCAAGCTTGTTATAGATGAACGGCTTGAAAAGCTCGAGAGCCATCTTCTTCGGCAAGCCACACTGATGCAGTTTCAACTCCGGCCCAACTACGATCACCGAACGTCCCGAATAGTCGACACGCTTTCCGAGAAGGTTCTGACGAAAGCGTCCCTGCTTACCTTTGAGCGTTCCGGAGAGCGACTTGAGCGGACGATTGTTCGCACCACGAAGCACTCGGCCGCGGCGTCCGTTATCGAAGAGAGCGTCGACTGCTTCCTGCAGCATTCGCTTCTCGTTACGCACGATGACCTCAGGTGCACGGAGCTCGATGAGCTTTTTGAGACGATTGTTACGGTTGATAACGCGACGATACAGATCGTTCAGATCCGAAGTCGCGAAACGTCCGCCGTCTAGCGGCACGAGCGGTCGAAGCTCGGGCGGAATGACCGGGATCACATCCAGGATCATCCACTCAGGCTTGTTGCCCGATCGCGCAAACGAGTTAGAAACCTTAAGCCGCTTCGAAAACTTCAGCTTTTTCTGCTGCGAAGTTTCCTCACGCATCCGAACGCGAAGGTCGTCGACCAACTCGTCGATCTCGATCTTGATAAGCAGATCTTTGATCGCCTCGGCACCCATCTTGGCGACGAACTGGCCCGGATAGTCACGCGAAAGCTCGCGATACCGCTCATCGGTGAGGAGATCTTTCTCCTTCAGATCCGGTACATCGCCCGCATCGATAACGATGTAGGTCTCGAAATAGAGGATCTTCTCGAGATCGCGAAGCGTGATGTCCAGCAAGTGGCCGATACGCGACGGAAGGCCCTTGAAGAACCAAACGTGCGAGCACGGCGAGGCAAGCTCGATGTGGCCGAGACGCTCGCGTCGAACCTTGGACTGTGTAACTTCAACGCCGCACTTGTCGCAGATCACGCCGCGGTGCTTCATTCGCTTGTATTTACCGCAAAGGCATTCCCAGTCGGAAACCGGACCGAAAATGCGTGCACAAAACAGACCATCGCGCTCCGGCTTAAAGGTTCGGTAGTTGATCGTTTCCGGCTTGGTGACCTCGCCGTGCGACCACGACCGGATCTTGTCCGGCGAGGCCAGCGAAATGCGGATCGCCTCGTAATTCGTGGTCAACTGCGTTTTGTTATCGTTATTGAATCGAAACATTTTATCTCCGTAGTCTAGAAAGTCTTGTCGGTCCAGGAAGTCTGGAAAGTCTTCCTAACTTCCCGGACTTCCGCGACTTTCCAGACTGATTAATCAACTCCCACCAGCGTATCTACACCAGCGACGATGGCTTCCGGATCGATCTCATCTTCGTGGATCAGCTCTACGTCGAGACACAAGCTCTGCAGCTCACGAACAAGTACGTTGAACGATTCCGGAATGCCGGGTTCGAAGTTCGAGACGCCTTTGACGATCGTTTCGTAGATCTTCGAGCGGCCGGCAACGTCGTCGGACTTGCACGTCAGAAGTTCCTGAAGGATATGAGCCGCACCGTATGCTTCGAGTGCCCACACCTCCATTTCTCCGAAACGCTGTCCGCCGAATTGCGCCTTACCACCGAGCGGCTGCTGCGTGATCAAGCTGTACGGCCCGATCGAGCGAGCATGGATCTTGTCGTCGACCAAGTGTGAAAGCTTGAGCATATAGATGTAACCAACGGTTACTTTCTGCTCGAACTGTTCACCTGTCAGGCCGTCGAAAAGACGCGTTTTACCCGACGGTCCCACCGACGGACGAAGCTTGAGATCGTCGAACTTTCCGTTCGCCTGGCCGATGTACTTTTTGATCTCCTCTTCGCTCGCACCGTCGAAAACCGGCGTTGCGAAATGAAGTCCAAGCACGCGGGCAGCCCAGCCGAGATGAGTCTCAAGGATCTGACCGACGTTCATACGCGACGGCACGCCGAGGGGGTTGAGAACGATCTCAACCGGCGTTCCATCCGGCAGATACGGCATATCTTCCTCGGGAAGAATGCGTGCGATAACGCCCTTGTTACCGTGACGTCCGGCCATCTTGTCACCCACGCTGAGCTTACGCTTCATCGCGACGAAGACCTTGACCATCTTGATCACGCCCGGAGGCAACTCGTCACCCTGCTTGAGTTTCGTGATCTTCTCGTCGTAGATATCCGAGAGAATGTTGATCTGACGCTCCGTGCGCTTCTCGTACTCGCGAATCTCGTTCGTGATATCGATCTTACCGGCAGCAACTTCCGCTTTGCGGAGAAGCTTGCTGTCGATCTCTTTAAGAACTTCGCGGGTAAGCGTGGTTCCCTTTTTGACGATCACTTCACGATTTTCGACAAGGTCGTTCTGAAGTTTTCGTCCGTCGAAGAGTTCGTAGATACGCTCGTCACGCTGTTCTTGAAGGATACGAATTTCGTCCTCAAGGTCGCGGCGAAGCGCGTCTTCTTCCATTCCCTCGATGTCGAGCGAACGTTCGTCCTTCTCCTGGCCCTTTCGGGTGAAGACTTGGACTTCGACGACAGTTCCGTCGATTCCCGGCGGGCAAGTCAACGACGCATCTTTAACGTCGCCGGCCTTTTCACCGAAGATCGCACGGAGAAGTTTCTCTTCCGCGGTCAGCTGAGTTTCACCCTTCGGCGTAACCTTTCCGACGAGGATCGAGCCAGGCTTTACCTGTGCTCCGATGCGGATGATGCCCGATTCGTCGAGGTCGCGAAGCATGTTCTCGCCGACGTTCGGGATGTCACGCGTGATCTCCTCCGGCCCGAGCTTCGTGTCACGAGCTTCGATCTCAAGCTCCTCGATGTGGATCGACGTATAAAAGTCGTCCTTAACTAGACTCTCTGAAACCAAGATCGCGTCCTCGAAGTTGTATCCACGCCAGGGCATGAATGACACGAGCACGTTTCGGCCGAGAGCGAGTTCACCCTTATCCGTACACGGCCCGTCGGCGATGACCTGTCCCTTGCGAACCCGCTCGCCTTCCTGAACGATCGGCCGCTGGTTGATACATGTGTTCTGATTCGAACGCTTGAACTTGACCAGTGAATAGATGTCTGCCGTAACCTCACGCGAGATCGTTCCGTCGACCTGATGATCGGCCTTCACGATGATGCGCTCGCTATCGACATAATCGACCATGCCGTCACGCTTGGCGATGACGACCGCACCCGAATCTCGGGCCGCGACCTTCTCCATACCAGTCCCGACGTACGGCGCCTCGGCACGAAGTAGCGGAACCGACTGACGCTGCATGTTCGAACCCATGAGGGCTCGGTTAGCGTCGTCGTTCTCAAGGAACGGGATGAGCGATGCGGCCACCGAAACAAGCTGCTTCGGCGAAACGTCCATGTACTGGATGTCCGCTCGGTCGGCGGTAATGAATTCTCCCTTCTGACGAGCGGCGTTACGCTCGTTTACAAGGTGTCCTTTCGGGTCAAGCTCGATGTTTGCCTGGCCGATGATCCATTTATCTTCTTCCCAAGCTGTCAGGTAAAACGGATACGGCTCGAACTCAGCCTGCTTGCCGCCTTCCTTCGCCAGCTTTTTGTTTGCCTTATCGACTTCCTCGGCCGGAACGTGTTCGTTCGGCTTAAACTTCGTATCGCCGCCGTTGTGGACCTTAACGTATTCGATCACGCGGCCGTCCACGACCTTTCGATAAGGCGACTCAATAAAGCCGTATTCGTTGATGCGTGCGAAGCACGACAGCGACGAGATAAGGCCGATGTTCGGGCCTTCAGGCGTCTCGATCGGGCAGATACGTCCGTAGTGAGTTGGGTGAACATCGCGAACCTCGAATCCGGCACGTTCGCGCGACAGCCCGCCCGGCCCGAGGGCTGAAAGACGACGCTTGTGCGTGATCTCGGACAGCGGATTCGTCTGGTCCATGAACTGCGAAAGTTGCGACGAACCAAAGAATTCACGCACCGCAGCCGTCACGGGCTTCGCATTCACGAGGTCGCGCGGCATCGTGGTGAACATGTCCTGCTGAATAGACATCTTCTCCTTGATCGCCCTCTCCATTCGCTCAAGGCCGATGCGGAACTGATTTTCGAGCAGCTCGCCGACCGCACGTACGCGGCGGTTGCCGAGGTGATCGATATCGTCCTGGCCAAAATGCTCGCTGTCCCTCTTCATACGAAGAAGGTAGTTGACGACCTCGATAAAATCGGTCGGAGCCAGAAGCGGATCGTTGATCCGGTCTTTCTCGGGGCGGCCCATCTTGATGTTGAACTTCAAGCGGCCGACACGCGATAGATCGAAACGTCGGGCGTCAAAGAACATTCCTTCAAGAAGGTGATAGGCCGTCGGAACGGTCGGCGGATCTCCCGGACGCATCTTTCGATAGATCTCAAGAAGTGCGTCGACAGGTTTCGAGATCGCATCCTTGCGAAGAGTGGCCGCGATAACTTCGCCGATCTGGTCATTCTTCGGGAAGAAAACCTGGAATCCGGAAACGCCTTCCTCGATAAGCTGCTGAAGCTTGCCAGCCGCGATCTCGCCGTTAGACTCGACCACGACTTCGCCCGTCTCTTCATTAACGACGTCGGCCAAAGCGAACGCGCCTTCAAAATCGGCGGTTGATATCTCAACACGAGCAACCTTCATCGAGCGAAGATCTGCAAGAGCCGCCTTCGTGATTTTCTTGCCAGTCTTAACAACGTCCTCGCCCTTATTTTTGATCGACTCCTCGGCACGCATGCCAACAAGGTTCGTATCGCCTTCGGCCTTAACCTTGAGGTAGACCTTGCCCTTTTCCACCTCAACTTCGTCGGTCGTGTAGAAGAGTTTGAGGATCTCGGAATCCGGATATTCGGCGGTCTTAACGACCTCTTCAAGGATGTTGTCCGAGATCGACTTCATATCGATCTGCGGCGACAGCCAGAGGCCAAGTGCCCGCAGGAAGATCGTCGCAATGATCTTGCGCTTTCCAAGGCGTGCGTGAAGGATTCCCTTCTGGTCGTACTCGAACTCGACCCACGATCCTCGGTACGGAATGATCTTCGCAAGATATTCGTCACGGTCACCCTTAAAGAACACGCCTGGTGAACGATGGAGCTGCGAAACGATCACGCGCTCGGTACCGTTGATGATGAACGTGCCGTTGTCGGTCATCAGCGGGATCTCGCCAAAGAAAACATCTTCTTCCTTGATGTCACGGATCGTAGAGACGCCGGTTTCGGCATCTTTATCGAAAACCGTCAGGCGGATCTTTACCTTCAGCGGAACGCTGTAAGACATTCCGCGTTCCTGACATTCTTTTTGATCGTGCTTGTGCTTCAGGCCGACCGGCTCACCGCAATTCGGGCAAAGCTTCGGGCGAACCGCATTGAACGTTCCGCAGTTGTTGCAGAGCACTTCAGCGGGATTAAAGGGGTCGACCTTTATCTTCGATCCGCAGTTTTTACAGTTCGCCCTAAGATGTTCGAGGCCCTCGAGGTTTCCGCACTTACACTGCCAGTTACCGATCTGATACTCGACGAATTCAAGCGTTGCGGTCTCGCGAAAGTCCGATACCGGAAAGATAGAACCGAACACGGACTGAAGGCCGATTGTGTCGCGTTCCTCCGGAATGAGATCCATCTGAAGGAATCGGTTGTACGATTCGCGCTGGACCTCGATCAGATTTGGGATCTGTGCAGTTGTATAAATCTTCGAAAAATCCACACGCTCCGGCGATTGGCTCGTACGCTTGCCTATCCCGACCGTATTATTCTGAAGCGGATTGTTGATCATATTGTTTGAATGCCCTTATAAGAGCTTATAAATGGCCTGCTAAATGCCTATTGCTTTCTCCGCCGATAGTTGCTAGGATGCCCGTGTCAGCTATACCCTACCCAGTAGCCGCCGGCTGTAAAAGACGCCAAATGCGGCCCAGGGCGAACTATGCCCTGACCGCTTTCCTAGCAGTTCACTTGCTAATCGAATTGTTTGAGTGTGTCGAAAGTGACACCAACTCTCCGTTCTACTCCCTGAAATCTATACCCGCAAACGACTTGCTTTCAACACTTTAGTGTCTTCGCGACCCCGTCGATCACGATTGCGGGTTAGACTTCGTCCCGTAAGCTAATCACTGAGTGTAACAGCGACTGTTACTAATTGCAAATCATCGCAGAGGCCTGACCGTGAGGGAGGGCGCAACGCTCGACTTGGATGTTACGCCCCGTCTCACGCTCGGGCCTCTGCAACTGGCTATTTGACCTCGACAGTTGCGCCTGCTTCGGTGAGCTTTGTCTTGATCTCTTCGGCTTCATCCTTCGAAACGCCTTCCTTCAGCGGTTTCGGAGCACCGTCGACAAGATCCTTCGCTTCCTTAAGGCCGAGGCCTGCAACGATCTCGCGAACAACCTTGATCACCGCGATCTTATTGCCGCCGGCGGCAGTCAGGATCACGTCAAAGGTATCCTTCTCTTCAGCCGCAGGAGCAGCGTCGCCACCCGCAGGTGCCATCATCATCGGTGCAGCGGCAGCAGCGGCCGAAACGCCGAACACTTCCTCGAGCTCCTTGACCAATTCAGACGCTTCGAGAAGCGTCATTCCCTTCAAAAATTCAACTACTTCGTCTTTCGTGATTGCCATGATTAATTATTCTCCTAACTAGGGTTCTGTGTTTGGTTCAGAGTGCGCGATTTATCGCGTGCACTTCGAACGTTCGTTATCCGCCGCGAGAACCCACGGGACCTTCGGGAACGGGTTGCATCTCCTTTCCTGACGATCCGAGCAGCACAGGTGACCTGACTATCACCCGGCTCGTTTTCCTTGAGTACGGCTATTCGGTTCAGAGTGCGCGATTTATCGCGTCGGTCCTTGGAAGCAACGCGATAGATCGCGCACTCTGAACTAAAACTTATTCAGCTTTCTCTTCACTTTCTGCAGCCGGAGCTTCCTCCGTCGGAGCGGCTTCCGCTTCAGCGGCCGGAGCTTCCGGAGCAGCCGCCTCGGCGGCCGGAACGTCCTCTGCCGGAGCAGCTTCGGCCTCAACAGCCGGAGCGGCTTCTTCAGCCTTTGCTTCCGCCGCCGGAGCTGAGCCAGCGGGTGCCTTTTCGCCGATCTGCTTGATCACAACCGCAAGGTCACGCGGCACGGCATTAATGACCGTAACCAAACGCTGAGCTTGAGCGTTGATAACGAACAGAAGCTTCGAGATAAGCTCTTCTTTCGAAGGAAGGCTTGCGATCGTCGTCAACTGCTGAAGATCGACCAGCTTTCCGTCAACCACTCCACTTTTGAAAGTGTAGTGATCGGCGTTGTCCTTCATGAACTTCGAGACCGCTTTGGAAAGAACGACAGGGTCGCCGTCGGTCCACGCGATCGCGGTCACGCCCTTGAACGATTCGGTAGCCTGCTCAAAGTCGGTTCCTTTAACGGCGATGCGAGCGAGCGTGTTTTTAACTACTTGATACTTTGCTCCTGCCTCACGAATGCGGTTGCGGAACTCAATATCTTTGGCGACCGTCAGGTTGTTAAAGCTGACGACCAGCGCGGATGTCGAGGTCTGCAGCGAGCTTGTGAGGGCATCCAGATCTTTTTGTTTTGTCTCTCTTGATTTCATTTCTTCAGCACCTCACTTAAACGTACGCCAGCTCGTCGAGCAGGACGCCCGGACTCATCGTCGCGGCCAGATTGATCTTCTTGAGATAGCGGCCCTTTGCGGTGGTCGGCTTTGCCTTGATAACCGCATTGATCAGGACTCGGGTGTTCTCTTGAAGCTTCGCAGGGTCAAACGAAACCTTTCCGACGGGCGAATGGATAACGCCGGTTTTATCGACGCGATACTCGACCTTACCGGCCTTCGTCTCTTCAATGGCAGTCTTGACGTCCATCGTTACGGTACCGGTCTTTGGGTTCGGCATAAGGCCGCGGGGTCCGAGAACCTTACCGAGTTGACCGACCTTGCCCATCATATCCGGCGTTGCGATCAGGGCATCAAAATCAAGCCAGCCGCCTTTGATACGTTCGACGATATCATCGCCGCCGGCTTCATCGGCTCCCGCATCTTGTGCTTCTTTGATCTTATCGCCTTGGGCGATCACGACGACCTTCTTGGCAGCGCCGCCAAGGCCGTGGGGAAGGACGATGGTGCCGCGGACAAGCTGATCCGCCTTACGCGGATCGACGCCAAGCCACATCGTGAGTTCGACCGTTTCGTCAAACTTGGCGAAGGCAACCTCCTTAAGTTTAGAGATCGCTTCGTCGAGTTCGTATTTCTTGCCTGCCTCTATCTTCTCAAGGGCAGCAAGATATTTCTTGCCTCGTTTCATTTTACCTCCAGGTAGTAGCGGGAGCGTTTAGCTCCCTCCCTAATGAGTGCCGATAAGCTACCGGCCTAACCTTCTACAATCAAGCCCATGCTCTTTGCCGTACCTTCGATCGTCCGCATAGCGCTTTCGATGTTGGTGGTATTGAGATCGGGCATCTTCTTTTCGGCGATCTCGCGGATCTTGTCGCGTGAGATCGTTCCTACTTTTTCCTTGTTGGGCTTACCAGAGCCCTTCGGAAGTCCGGCTGCTTTGCGGAGCAAATCGCCGGCAGGCGGAGTTTTCGTTTCAAACGTGAACGAGCGATCCGCGTAAACTGTGATCACGACCGGGATCTTCATGTCCGGGTCGTCGTTCTGCGTCTTGGCGTTGAACGCCTTGCAGAACTCCATGATGTTAACGCCGTGCTGACCCAACGCAGGACCGATCGGCGGTGCAGGATTCGCCTTTCCGGCGGGGATCTGCAGCTTGATGTAACCTTCTATCTTCTTTGCCATTTTTTCGATTTACGATCCTGAGCTATCTCAGGAATGTCCTCATTTTTGGTACGACAGACTTTCTAGTCTGTCGCGGCAACAGGCTGGAAAGCCTGTTGTACCCTAATCTTCTTCCGCAAAAGTGACTTTCTCCACTTCCAAAAATCCAAGTTCGTAAGGCGTCGAGCGGCCAAAGATCGTGATTGACACTTTCAGCGTCGCCTTGTCTTCGTTGACTTCTTCGACCTTACCCGTGAACGATGCGAACGGCCCCGACTTGATACGCACGACCTCGCCAACTTCGTAGGTAAACTTCGGCTTAGGCTTCTCGGTCGCGACCTCGATGTTATGAACGATCTGGTCGACTTCGGCCTGCGTCAGCGGCGTCGGCGCTTTTCCGCCAAGAAATCCGGTAACCTTCGGCGTGGAACGGATCGCGTGAAAGACGTTATCAGGTATCTTGCCCTTATCGTCACACTCGATCTCGACCAGAACATATCCCGGATAGAACATTCGCTCGGAGACCAGTTCTTTGTTGCCGCGTTTCTCGACGACTTTTTCCTTCGGAAGCAGGACCTCGGTGATCAGCTCAGCGAGTTCCATGTCGCGAATGCGGGCGTTAAGGCTCTCAACGACCTTATTTTCGTGTCCCGAATATGTGTGGATGAAATACCACTGCCTCATTTCAAATATCCTTAGATGCCTGCGATCTGGTTGACCAGCCAGGTCAAACCCTGAAGGACGTACGTCCAGCCCTGATCAATCAAAAACAGGTAAATAGCGAAGAAGATGACCGCGATAATAACGATTATCGTGGTGTTCCGAACGTCTTCGGACGAAGGAAAGCTCGTGCGGTTAAGCTCTTCACGAACCTCGCGAACGAACTCGCCGGCACCCGTTTTCTTCTTGCTATCTTTAACTGTGTCAACAGCTTCTGACACTCTATTTCTCCTTTACGTCGATGGCAGGGGTAGCAGGACTCGAACCCGCACCTAAGGTTTTGGAGACCTCCATGCTAACCATTGACACCATACCCCTGTAACTTATTTATTCTCGCGGTGCAGCCGGTGGCAGCGGCAACGGCGACAGAACTTGTTGAACTCCAACCGGTTAGGCGTGTTCTTTTTGTTCTTGGTCGTCACGTAGTTGCGCTCTTTGCACTCCGTGCACTGCAGAATGATATTGTCTCTAGATCCCTTAGCCATTTCTAACCTCAAAGGTAAGAGTGACGCCTTCAGGCGTTCGTTCTGAAACGGCTAAAGCCGTCACTCTTACGATAACTACTCAACGATCTCGGACACGGTGCCGGCACCGACTGTGCGGCCGCCTTCGCGGATGGCGAAGCGGAGTCCTTTCTCCATTGCGATCG
>CADEGD010000032.1 GCA_902826795.1 uncultured Acidobacteriota bacterium
CACGGCGCATCGTTTCGTAAACGTCGAGTCTCGCTCCGGAGATCTCTTCCGGTGTTGCGACCCACGTATGCGGGCTGGCCGGCTGCGATGGCCGGGAATCGGGCGACGAGAGATATCTACCATCCAAGATCCTGACAAAGTAATCCGTGTTCGTATTTGAATTAATCCGATTCCTGATCTGATCGGCCGAAAGGGTTGTGAAATCTCCGGTCGTGCGGGATTGCGACCTTAGGTAGTCGGCCGCTTTGATCGCACTCTGACCGCGAACGTCCGCCGGGGTGAATCCATCAGCGGCGAGCGTCGTTCGATATGCGTTTTCAGCACGAGTGGCGACATCGATCATGCTGGCCGGAGGGTTAGTCGTTCTCGAGGGATCTCGCAGGTTCCCCAACTCTTGCTGATAGGTATCGAAGTAAGCTCTGTTGGCTCGATTGGCTGAACGTTCCAACGCAACGTCGCGCATCGTCGATAGTCCGACCGCTCCGGCACCATAGAGCCGTTCGAGCCGGTCACGCTGCTGAGAGCCGAGCAGGCTCACTTCACCCAGCCGCTGCGAGCCGTTAGTTACAGTTGGCGGCTGCGGAGTTCTATTAGGCTCTGCGGGCGGCGGTGGTGGAGGCGGTTTTACCGGTTCCGGCTGCTTAGGTCGTATCGTGTTGTTGGCACCGTCGATCATGATCAATTCCACCTTTAAACTGCTGATAAGCCTTCTCTTACGATTATCGGCAGCGGGAGGAAATTGTTTCTTGATTTTTGATCGGTCAGCGATGAGACGGTTGGTCGAGAACCAGTCGCAGCTCGTCCGCGAACTTCTTCGCCTGCGTGGGTGGGAGCAGAACATAGACGATGTGGGATTCGAGGCCGTCGAGAGTGTAGTTTCTGCGGTTGATGACCTGAACGCGCTCGAGCGGAGCGGTTGTGTTATGCGGCCAACTGCTTGAGAACGATACGGTTATCTTGTCCTTCCCGTCGGCGATCTCGACCCGTTCTTCCCACGGAGTTTCGGCAGATAGGACCTTGTCGATCGCGTCGCAGATAGCAAGGCCGTTCCCGCGCTCGAAAACGACATCTCCGGACGCCTTGCCGCTGTTCCGCCATATCGAGGAGACGACGATGTCGTTTCCAAGCGTTCCGATCATCAGCTTCGATTTGCCCGCGAACTGCGGAACAGTAAGCTCCTCGTCGTAAGGGTATTCGATATTTATCTCGGTGAGCATTTCCGCATCGGCGGACCGGATGTTTTCGGGTTCCTGTTCCATGCCCATTACCTTAGCAAATATTTCTTCTGTTTAGGCGGCGTCAAAAACGTCCTGCAAAGGCGATTAACCGCACGATGGGCAGGATTTAGAGAGGAAACATTTTGCCTGATACGTCGATAAACACAATAGGCAGCAATACGCACTAATATCGGAGAGGAAACAATGAGGATCGATTCGAACCGAACGCAGCGAGAAACCACGCCAGAGATCAAAAAGCCGGCAAAAATAGAGCCGGCAACTACGTTGACCGGAGCCCTGGGCGGCACGGCAACGGTCCGACAAAAGGAGACTACGCTCGTTGCGTCGTATCGACGACAAGAGTTGAACACTCGATTCGACCGGCAAAACGCGCCGGAGACACCGACACTTTCCGACAGCTTCAACCGCATCGACGCTCTGCCGCGACCGGACCGGAACGATCCGGCGGCGATACGCGAATACAACCGTCAACGGGCAGACATCGCTCAGTCGGCGTTGGATAATCCTCCTCCTCCGCCCCAGCGTTCCGACTTCGATTCGTTGCCGGGAATGATGGGTAGCCTTGAATACACCGATGCACTTAATGGCTATAACGAGCGTGTTTCAGAGCTTAAGGGATTCGTTGAACAGCGAGACAGCACAACTCCGCCGCCGATAAACCAAGAGGAAGCCGCCAAAGCGGCGACCGATATGATCAACGAGCGCGGCGGGATCGATGATCTGAGCGAAGGCGAAGCTCAGGACATCGGCCGCCGATTGGCCGAGATCTCGGGAACGAATCCTGAGGAAGCGGTGTTGATCGGCAATGAGCTTTTCAAACAGCTCGAGGGTCGCGACCGGAACGACGACATTGCGAGAGGTATGGCGGAGAAGTTATCCGTTGAAGAGCTTCGCGCGTTCGGTCGCCAGCCCGGTGGCAGAGATTTCTTGGAAAAAGCTGAAGCCAGCCTGCTTGCTCGCGAGGACACCAGTGTATCGGATGGAGAGTTTAATGCCGCGAGCAAGATCATTGAGGCACGTACCGGCTTTGATCCCAACAGTCTTACCGGCGATCCTGAGCGGGACGCGAAAACTGTCGACGCGAAACTGAAGGAACTCCCGGCCGATATGCGGGACGACTATGTGGAACAGCTTCTCGATCATCCCTTCGGACGTGGGGCGATCAAGTTCGCGGGGGCGATGTCGGCAGATGGAAATCGGATGTTGGGCGAGGCGTTAGGTGACCTTTACGCGAGAAATCCTTCTAAAGTGGGCGCGGCGTTAAGAGAGGCGGCCAATACGGAGACTTGGGGCTCATATCCGATCCCTTACCATTCGGGCCTCGCGTATGCCGTGAGTCAATCGGGTAACGATGCGTTGATCAAAGATTTCGCACAGAACGAGATCGACCGAGCAAAAGGCGACCCCGATGAGGTTCGTGGATATCTCAATGCGGTGACCGCACTATCGGGCCTTTCGCCGCGTGCCTTGCAGGAAGTTATGGAGACCAATCCGGACTTCTTTAAAGCGGTCGAGGAAGCGGGAAGGCTAACGGGCGGACCACCGTCGAGCGCGGGATTCGAGAACCCCAATATATGGGAAACGGGCCTCGGCAGTCTTCTGGAAAAGGCTTCCCAGATTCGCGGTCCGAACGGCGAAGCGACGCCCGAGGCTATTCGATTGTGGGAAACGAGCATCAAAAACGCCGGTGCCAATTTCAGGACAATGGAAGGGCTGGGGGCGTTTTTCGTCGAACACGCCGAACAGCTTATCGATAAATACACCGATCCGCTGAATCCCAACACGCCGGGATCGCGAGTTTTGGCGGATTTCTTCGGCAACGTCGTATATTCTCCGATCGGCGATCTTCTTCAGTACAAAGGCGGCAAACTCGTCGACACGATCATGGGCGACGCTAACGGAAACGGCGGCGTTATCGGAACCGCGATAGACAAATACCTTGCTGACTCGAATCGTGCCGCTGAAAGCACGCAGGACAACGACAGGCTGAATGGACAGCGTATCGGCTTCATCTGGTCTGCTCTGAGCATGGGCTTTATGAAGGGCGTGCAGAATTATAAGGACAAGTGGAACGACGAGAAGGAATTCCGCGACTTTACGTTCGACATGCTCGGCCGTGGTTTGGGCAAGATCGCGAGCAAGTTTGGCCTGCCGGGCGAGCTGGTCGACAAGCCGCTGGGCTTGGTTCAGGGCATCTACGATGCGAAAGCGGCGGACGAACGAAAAGAGCAGCTTGAGATATTCTCAACCGCCTTCTCGTCGCTCAATAACTCGATGTTCTCCAGGTTGAATAACTACGATGCGAACAACCCGAACGTTGACGGACTTCAAGGTGGATTCATCGATTCATACGGTTGGGAAGCGATCCAGCAGATGCTGCAGGACACGATAAAGGAGTAGTCGCCGTACGCTGGGGTGAACCGGGTGAGTGGTCGATGGGCTGCTCACCCGGTCGTTTTATCGGCTGTGATATACTTCGGCTTCAAGGATCCAGAGAGGTATGCCGGTTAAGAAAACAGGCTCGCCATTCGCAAGCGGTGCGGAGGCGAATGAGCAGATAGCTTCCAAGGATGCGCTTTCGCGGATTGAAAAGACCGACGGCGGCTTTGAAGCCGTTCTTTCCGACGCAGCTTCAAGTCTCGATCAAGCGTCAGGTACAGACGAAACCCAGACTAAGCTCCGTTCGGAGTTTCAACGCATAGCCGGAAAGACCAACTTCGATTCCCCCGAGGGCGAGGCCGCGGCGATTCAAGAATCCGCTCAAGTGCTTATAAACTCTCGTCTCGGCAAGGATTTTGAAAAGACGCAGCAGGGCAAGAAGGTTTCTGAAAAACTCAGCTCTTACATCGTTCACGACCCGTTTCTTCAGAAAAAGCTTCGAGATATTCTCCACAAATTCCGATAGGCCCTACACCGTTGCTGAGGTGAGAGCGTCGGCAACGGCAAGCCATCATATTATCCTTACATAATCAAGTAAAAGCAGCTGGTTACATCAATATCTGTTGTCGGATATAGGATATTGAAAAAGCGGTTTCGAGTCTGTAAGATGGTGTCATCCCCAACATGTTCAGAGCCGATGCTCGAAACGTGGTTCCGATCAAAGTTCGCTCACAGCTTTTTTCAAGGCCGAGGACGGTCGTCGTGTCAGGTACGATAGAGGTTTCTCACTATGTCGTCTAGCGCGGGAGAAAAGACCGAACAACCAACTGACAAACGGCTGCAGGACGCTAAGAAAAAAGGTCAGGTAGCCAAAAGTCAAGATCTCACCGGAGCGGTATTGCTTATCGCGGCGGTAGGTACAGTCTGGCTGCTAGGAAGTTATCTCGGCGACATTTTGATCGGCATTTTTCGCGACGAACTAAGGTTCGCGGCGACATTTAGGGGCCCTTTAACGCAAGAAGTCGCCTTTTCTGCGTTTAGCAATGGCGTCTGGGGAATGTTTTGGATCCTGACTCCGCTGTTTCTCGTCGTTGTGGTGCTCTCGATCTTGGCAAATTACCTTCAGATCGGTTCAGTCTTTTCTACGGAATCGATATCGCCAAAATTCGAGAAACTCAACCCGGTCGAAGGGTTCAAGAACAAATTTCTCAAAGCCCGAGCCTACGTCGAATTCGCAAAGACGATCATAAAGATAATCATTACCGGCGTAGTGGCTGGCTATGTCATGTGGCAGTCTCGCGAGGACCTCGTTCGCCTGATCGGGAAATCGCCCGATGTAGTTGCTCCGTTCACGTTGGGACTTGTACTTAAGATAGGCATTCAGGTTGGGATCGCTTTCCTGCTGCTCGGAGCGCTGGACTTTCTGCTTCAGCGGATACTTCATTGTCGCGATCTCAGAATGACCAAGCACGAGGTCAAAGAGGAATATAAGGAGACCGAGGGCGATCCGCTGATCAAGGCGCAACGGCGTGCACTGCATCGAGAGATCCTGTCGCAGAGCCTCGCGGCCGCCGTTCGCGACGCTGATGTCGTACTGGCAAATCCTACGCACGTTGCGGTCGCTTTGAAATACGAACGAGGCGTTTCGGGAGCTCCGATCGTTACAGCTAAAGGGGCGGATCTGATGGCGGCGCAGATCCGTGAGATCGCCGGAAAGTCCGGAGTTCCGATCAAGAGGGATATTCCCCTTGCCCGGGCGTTGTATTTGCTAGAGGTTGAAGACGAGATACCGGAAGAACTTTATGAAGCTGTCGCGGTGGTTCTTCAATGGGCATATTCAATGGCCGAAGAGCGTGGCGAAACCGGCGGCCTTAGTGTGAGTTCGGCTGGAATTTAGTACGGAGTATGGCTGACATAAAAAATCTTACTCAAGCGGCAGCAAATGTTCGCCTGACCGACAACCAGGTCATCGACACCGATAAGCCGGGCGTTGCGAGAACCGCGGAACGGCTGGCATCCGTAGCCAAACCGGTCGGTCAGCCGCAGGAGTCTGGAGGAACGCAGGATACTTCGTCGCTTCCGCCAGGCCCGCGGGTTTTGAACGAGTCGGTGTTAGGGCGAGATCCCGGCCAGCTCAAGGCGGCTCGTCAGCTCGTTGATCTCGGCGGGGCGGCTGCTCTCGATCGTTTGCTCGGCCTCGACCTTCGACCGACGATGACCGGCCTGATAATCCCTCCGCCGGGAAATGGAGAGTTTCTAAAAAATCTATCTCCGTCGATGCGAAGGTCGATCATGCGGAAGATGTTGGATAAACAGCGTGAGAAGATGCGGCGGCTGGCGAAGTTCGTAAGGAAGCATCACGACCGCGAAAATACCGATGAAGACGACAACGATGAAAGTTTTCTCGATGTGGTTAGCGACCCCGTGAACTATACGCCGGAGCAACTCACGCGAGCTGCTGCCGATCTCGACCGCACCGCTCGAATGCTGGACATCCTTGAAGAACTGCTGGCGATGCAGGATTACACGATCAGTCAGATGGGTACATTTTCGCAGGGGTAAAACGTGACGAACGCGCAGGAATTAGCACCATTGCCGCCGCCGATAGCAAAGCCGGACGATCCGTTTGCTTCCGATCTGTTCCGCCCGGACAGCGACTTTATCACCGTCGTAGAGTTAGAGCGGCCGGCCAACAACGACGAAGTAAAAGTAGAAGAGGAAGAACCAAAGACGCCAGCGTGGTTCGATAGCCTGCCTAAAGTGCCGCAGAAGACGTGGGAGTCTTCGTCGACGTTGAAAAAGATCCCGGAAGATCTTTTGGACCGGCTGCTGCTATCGATATCTGCAGCTTTGCGGAAGATCGTCTTCACGGAGGGTGAAAATTTTAGCTGCTCTCCCGCGTCGATCGCGGAATGCGATGTCCTATCGGAGATCGAGCGGTTCGTTAAAGCTGAGGACGCGGCGCTCCACATAATCGCCGAGCCCGGACGAAGCGACGCTGTAGTGTTCATTGGGGACGGACTTATCTCCGCAATAATCGACTCACTCTTCGGCCCGTCAGGCTATCGATCTCCCGGACAGTATTCTCAGATCGAGAGTTCGATACTCGAGTTCATCGCCGCGAAGGTAGTTGCGAAGATCAATAGCGACCTGGGGAACGTGACTTTCCTGATCGGCGGGATAACCCCGTCGCCCAAGGAGTTTTTTGTCGAGCACGAGCGAGGTGCACTGGCCTGCATCGATATCCGAATGGATACGGCCACGTATTCACTTAACGTCCTCCTTTCGGAACGAAGTCTTTCAGGGCTTGCGAACAGCGAACAAAAGACCGGCAGAGTTAAGGCAGCCAATCTAGTGCGGTCTTTGCCGAAGATTCAACTCAGAGCGACGATTGGCTCTACGCGATTGGATGCCGGAAGCCTCGCGTTTCTTGAACCTGACGACATCGTCCTTCTTGAAGAATCCGTGCTGGATTGGAATCATGGGTCGCCAAACGGAACTCTGCAGTTTTTCGCCGGAGCAGGAACGGGCCTTCGGCTGACCGGAACGATCAAGGGGAATAAGAATCGGGGATCGGACGGGATGTCGATCGTTGTGAATGAGATCTACGGAGCCGAGTCGGCCGGTGTTCGGCCAAAGTTGGGATCGATTATGGACGACAAAAAAGCAGAAAACTTGAACGCAGGGTTCGATAACGCAGACCGAGTTGATGGCCCCGATGCTGCTGAAAGCGAAGGCCTTGCCGCCTCGCTGGAAAATCTTCAGGTTCGAATAAGGGTTGAGCTTGCCGGAAACACGATGAGCCTCCGCGAACTAAATGAGCTTCGTGAAGGTCAGATACTCGATCTTGGCCGCGGCCCGAGCGATCCCGTCACGCTTATCACTGACGGCGGCGAAGAGGCAGTCGCAACCGGCGAACTTGTCGACATCGACGGCCGTCTAGGCGTTCGATTGACGAAGATCCTTCTGTAGACACATTTCCAATTTTGTTATGGAAAATTCGCTCACGTTCCTTTGGATGCTTCTGCAGACCATTTTCGCCCTCGTGGTCGTCTGCGGCCTGGCCTACTTGATCTTTAGGGTCATCTTGCCGCGTTTCGCGCCAACACTCGGCGGAAACAGCATGATCAGGATCGTCGATCGGACCGGCCTTGAACCCCGAAAGAATCTGTACATTATCGAGGTCGCAGGCAAGTGGATGTTGGTTGCTGCTTCCGAGGAAGGTGTTCAATTCATCAGCGATCTCGACCCGGACATGGCTAGAGAGATGGAATTGTCCTTCCGGTCGCAACGCGAATCTCGAGGCAGCATCTCGGGGAAACCTTTTTCCGAAGTTCTTAATGATTTGATTGGCCGTAAAGGAGGGAAGTAATGTCCAGAGCATTTTCGATCGTCGCCGTTTTGTTGATGGCAGTGGTGTTTCCCGCCGTCGGATTTGCTCAGGATGCGGCTCCCGCACCTGCCGAAACCGCGAATCCGATCGTCCTAATAATCGTTATCGGAGCGCTGGCCCTCGCTCCGTTCGGGCTGATAATGCTCACGTCGTTCGTCAAGATCGCCGTCGTATTGTCGATCCTGCGAAGTGCTCTCGGTACGCAACAAGTACCGCCGAATCAGGTGATCACCGGCATCTCTCTAATCCTGACGATCTTCATAATGTCGCCGGTCGTCGAGAAAATGTATGCCGAGGCGGGAACCGTTCCGAACACGACGGCCATCTTCTCCGAGATGTCGGTGACGGAGCTGCTCGAAGCTTCAAAGCGAGGAAAGGAACCGCTGAGAAAATTCCTCGTCCTTCACGCCGACCCTGCTCACCAGAAATTATTTTTCGACCTCTCGCAGCGGATGGCCGTCAAAAATGGGAATGACCCGAGTGCGATCACGGCAGATGAGTTTCGCGTTATCGTGCCGTCGTTCGTCACTACACAGCTTACCGAAGCGTTTCAGATCGGATTTCTTATCTTTATTCCTTTTCTCGTGATCGACATGGTCGTAGCGAACATCCTCCAAGCGATGGGAATGTTCATGCTTTCACCGACTGTCATTTCACTGCCGTTCAAGCTGCTGCTTTTCGTTCTGGTCAATGGCTGGGAGCTTTTGATCAAAAACCTTGTGCTGCATTTCGTCTGAGTCTGACTGACTCGTATAGGAGAAAACGGTGGACACATTTTCACAAGCCGCAACCCAGGGACTTTGGCTGATCCTGATCTTGTCGCTTTTGCCTCTGCTCGCGAGCTTGATAGTCGGCCTGGTGATAAGTCTTTTCCAGGCACTGACGCAGATTCAGGAGCAGACGTTGACCTTCGTTCCGAAGATCATCGCCACGATCCTCGTAATCATGGTCACCTTTGCGGGAACGCTGGAGTATCTTGTCGACTTCACCAAGAACATCTTTGAACTGATACTCAAGGTCCCAAGTTTGCGATAGTTCGATGGATGAATTTCTGAAGCTGCTGGAACTCGTTCTCACGATCTTCGAGGTCGGCCAGAACCCGCAAGCGTTTCTCGTCCTGTTCGGACTTTGTTTCGCTCGATTCGTCTCGTTCGTTGCGATCGTTCCGTTTTTCGGCGGAGCGGTCGTTCCGGCCCCGGTCAAGATCGCCCTCGCAACCGCCCTTACGATCGTCGCCTATCCTTCGCTGGTTGCGGAACTGCCGACCGATGGCAGCCCGTTAGGATTCGGCGCCGTTGGATTTATCGGGATGCTGGCGAAGGAAGCTTTCGTCGGCTTCACATTGGGCTTCGTCGCTTCCCTCGTATTCGAAGCGATTCAGGTTGCGGGACGAATAGCCGACTTTCAACGCGGCTCCACGATGAGCGAACTTTTTGCTCCGCAGCTTCAAGAGAGAGTTTCAGAGCTCGGGCAATTTAATCTGCAGCTCGCAATCGCGATATTTCTTGCGACCGGAGCTCATCTCGCATTTATCCGTACCCTCGTAGGCAGTTACGAATTTATTCCAGCCCTGAAGTTTCCTAATATCCAAGCTGGTTGGATCCCTGCCGCCGAGTTCCTGACGATCATGACGGGATATGTACTGAGCCTCGGGATACAACTAGCGATACCGATCGTAATCACGCTTTTGCTCGCCGATCTATTTTTCGGCCTGATCAACCGCGTCGCTCCACAGGTCAATGTCTTCTTTCTCAGCATGCCGGTGAAGATGTGGCTCGGTATCTTCGTTGTCGCCGTGATGATGCCGTTTCTTATTCAGCGATTCATCGATTTCTTCGGCATCTCCTACGACGCGTTTGAATATATGATCCAGTTCTTCGCCGATATGTATAAATAAGCGACTGCTGTCGAACGTTTTTAGTTCGACAGCGGCCAAAAGTTTTTTGGGACGACTTAGTTAACCCTTGCCGGCAGCGGAACGTCCGGTGCGACATTATCTATCCCATGGTTGCTTCCGATCGAACGCGGGTCAAAGATCGATCCGCGGCCTTCCACTGCGATCTCGTTGCCGGGCCGGACATTCGGGCCGAACGCTCGATCGAACAAGGTCAACGCCTCGCCTGGAACATAATACTGAGTTATGCGGCGTGAGTCGCGAATGTTTTCGAACGGATTCAGGCTGAACCGATTCAAAGCAAGCGGAGCCGCGTTGATGCCGGTCGCGGGAATGTTGGTTTTGATGGACGCGTATGACGCCAGGCCTCCTCCAAGCGAATGCCCGGTAAGCCTCACGTTACTCCCGTCGATCGCCTGCCATTTTCTTGCGAAATCGAGAGCTTGTCGATATTGGGTGCTTGGAAGCCCAAGTCCCTGAGCAGCGTTATTTCGCCAGTCCGCTCCGTCGTTAGAACCTGCATAGGCTACGATCGTTCTTCGATCCGAAGGGTCGGTCGGCCTCAGCGCGATCGCACGAAATCCCGAACGGCTGTCGGATTGCATGTCCACGACTTCCCAAGTTTTTCCATCCGGGAAACGGAATTGTTCACCGACGTTCGCGCCGTAAGCCAACTGGCTTGCTCCTTTGGATTCCGCGAATGACAAGCCTTGGGCCGCCGGAGGATTCGAAGTTCCCGGATGTCCGATCGCGTCCAGTCCGCGTCCGGCAAGGTTCCTAGCCCGTTGGGTAGCGTTCCAGGATTGCTCCAACCCGAATCTGGTAACGCTGGCCTGAAACCTCATCGTCCCGATCGCGGCATCACGCCCGAATTCGGCGCCGTTGATAACCGCTCGGCCGGTCGTTTCGGTGACCCTCGCAAAAGTCGAGCCTACGTCACGCGCACGGTCAACCGCGTTGTCCCTTACCGTATCCAATGTCCTCAGTGCATTCGAACCGGCGTTCTTTATTCCATCGAGTAGTCCCATTGCAGATTTTCTCCTTGCTGCAATGGTTATCGCGCGTTGTAGGCGGATGTTTCCCCGAAAGTCGCGAAAGGGTCGAATACGTAGCTGGATCGGGTTCGCGGATCCGTCATTCTTTAATTCCTGAATGTCCGTCCGATACGATCTGAAATACCGTAAATTTGGTGGAGGGGGATCGCCTTAAAGAGCTTGTAGCCGCCAACGGCGGCGAGGCCGGCGGACGCGATGCAGCCGCACTGAGAACAATCCGGCGTTCCGCCGAATTGGCACGGCGTGACTCGGCTCTTTAGATCGGCTGTGACATTGAGCGTCGTTTTGGAAAAGATACATTCGTCGGGAGAGGCGGGCGGTTTGCGATATCCTTTGGCGACGAGGTCGCCGAATACAAGTTTCGGATACTTCCCGCTAAGCACTTCGAGTTCGCTGATCGTGCGTTCGCGCAGTGCGGGGCCGAGTATCTCGGCGTCGTTGGCCCCGATCTGAGGCGTAAAGAAACTCATCCAGATATGCCGGACCTCAGGCTGCAAAGACCAGAAATGCATGAACTCTTCGAAATAGCCCTCGCGCTCAGCGGTTTGTGACGTGACCGTGCAGTGGACGGTGATCGAATGGCCCTTGATGTTGCGAAGAATGCGTTCGTACGTGGCGGGCTTTCTGCGTGCGTCGTGTTCGGGCTGAAGGCCGTCAATAGATACAACTATGTAAAGCCCCTTGATGCTCGCCCATTCTCTCGGTATCTCGCGGACGGCGCTCGTAACGATCTGAACCGCGACGCCGCGTTCGGCGATCTTTGGAAGCAGCTCGTTCAGCTCGCGGAATCTCACCAAGGGCTCACCGCCGACGATCGAAAGATGAAGCGGTTTATGCTTCTCTACGAGAGCCAAGACGTTCGCGATGAGGTCGTCGCCCTTAAAGTCGGCGAGTTCACGCAGGTTGCCGGCGCCGTTGAGATGCTCCGGTTCATATGCGTAGCAGCCGGGACACCTCAGAGGGCATTCGCGGGTGATCTCGATCGAAAGCGACGGATAGCCGCCAGCTAATATCTTTCCCCACGCCTTAAAAACATCAAGCTTATTCAAAATCAACCTCGTTCGAATATCGAAACCGGAGCGGAATCGTAACCTGTCGCAACCGGCATAGCTGTACTTAATTAGATTGTTTTTCGTGAAAAAGAGGCGGGAACGCCCGAAGTGAGGGCTTCGATCGGGGTGTTGCCGTGACCGCCTGCTTTATTCGCGAAAGCATCGTCAATTCGACAAAGGCAGGTCTCCTGGCTAAGTAACCTGTTCCATGCCGTCCTTCCCGTTCGTTTAGAACAGTGGACATTATCGGCAGGAACACACCGCGTTACTCACAGTTGCGCGACAGCTCGTGATTTACACACGATTCCCTATTAATCTGCGGTTAAGCAGAACCTCGGTCGTTTTGATTTGAAAATAACAATTAACCTTCGAGCAAAACTATATCAGGGCGACGCGCTATCGACCAAATGAACCGCGCACGCCTCGCCCTAACAAAAAGAGCGTCACACCGAAAAACAACGATGTGACGCCATGTCTTATCTTTAGAAAACTTAAGTGGTGGCCAGGGAGGGATTTGAACCCCCGACACGCGGATTTTCAGTCCGCTGCTCTACCAACTGAGCTACCTGGCCATTCGTCACCCGCCTGCGGCGAGCAAACTTTGAGTTTAGATAAGGGTAGTTTGTATGTCAAACCGAATCCGATGGTGGTGACTTTTCGAACTGTTTGTGGGAAAGTGCAGTATGTACCGATCACTCAGTGTGAGTTAGGAGAGCGACTTTTCGAAGTCAAAATCATATACGGAGCTTTAAATGAAATTTGTAATCATCACCAGTTTTCTTTGTGCCTTGATCACGGCCGGATGCGGATCGACACCGCAAGCGAACGCGAATAACTCGGCCGTCAATGGTGTCAGCAATACACGGCTTCAGAACGTAGATCCGAAAGACCTCCCTCCGGGCTTGTCTGCAAGTCCGTTAGCGCCGGCGAACGGCACGGCTCCGGGGATCGATCCCGCGAATGCTGTTAACTCCGCTCCTAAGGGCGCGACGCCGACGCCTGGAATTCCCGATCCGGCATCGATGAACAAACCTCAGAAGCCCGGAGCGACGCCAACGCCTGGCATTCCCGATCCGGCAACGATGAAGAAGCAGATGGAGGAGATCAAGAAGAGGCTGAACAGTAACGCAAACCAAGCACCGCCGCCGCCTCCTCCTCCTCCCGGAGCATCAGACGGGCAGATGATGCGAAAGCAGAGAAAGATCGCGAACGCGAACAATTGATCAAAAAAAATGGCGAAGCCGGTCGGCTCCGCCATTTTTGTTTGCACTTGGGCAATCTTAAGGAGTCATGTTAACGCCGAAGTCAAAGAACTTCGCACCTACACCGGCAGCCGTGTTCGAGTTGCCGGAGTTGAGAAGCATGAAGCCATACTCACCCTTCTTGAGTTCAAGTGCAGGGGTCACCTTAAAGATTCCGTTGCCAAGGTCTTCTGCTTGAAGCGGGACCACGTATTCGTCGGAGAGTCCGCCCTTTGCGCCCCAAGAATTACTTTTGGAGATCGTGACTTCGCGGTTGTCGCTTCGTTGGTTGAAGCGGACAAGTGTGAATTCGTTCGGCGTAGCCGGGATGCCGCTCGAGGTGTTGAGGCCGCCGGTCGAATTGTCGAGGTAGAAATAAAACACCGGGGCCGTAGCCTTTATCTGCATCGTGGCGCTTCGGCCGGGAAGGTTCGTCTTTGTCTTTACCTTGCCAAGCCCAAACGGCGTGATCGATGCCGTGAACATTCCGCCCGTGCGATTCTGTCCTGACACATTGGCCGAAAGCTGCGTCATCTTTCGCTGGCCGTCTCGCTCTTCCAACAGATAGATGCCGTAGTTTTTCTTCGACATCGGATCGTTCGGGTCGCCCATTGCTCCGACCGGAGCCGCGCCCGACGGACTAGTCGAAGCATCCGAACTCCGGCCGGTTTTGGCTTCGAGCATCGCTCCGACAACATCGTCGCCAACACCCGACTGTTTCAACTTGATCAAGGCATTTGTCGACAGGTCGAAATTGGATTTCGACGTTCGGATCTTTCCAATAATGACCGAACCCGCAAGGCCCGCTTTGGTGAGGGAAATTACCTCGTCGTTCGTCATCACTTCATCTTGAGCGCTTACGGCGCCGATCGCACCGAACGCCAGCATGAAAGCGACGGCAAACGCGAATACTCTGGTTTTCATTCTTCTTCTCCTTAGGCAATCCGCCCCTTTGCTAAATTGGGAAAGTCTGGATCATTCCGGTTTGCGGATCCTGGTCTCGCGAACTCGAATATTCAGATTCGGGCGGTTAATTCTAACTTTTAGGGTATAGGTGACGCCCGGAAGGCGTTCATCGCTAGGATAATAACCTAAACTGTACGTTTTGCGAAGTTCTTCGGCGATCTTTGTGAAAGCGTTGTTCAGGTTCGTGGCGGAGGAAACCTTGAAGACCTGCCCACCGCTTGAATCGGCAACCGAACCTAGAAACTCACGCGCCTCTTCATAATCTATTTCCCGTTCGCCTTTACCGGGCGGAGCTTCGTAGATATAAGGCTTGTCGTCTTCATCGTACCTGATCTGGGCGTCTTTGCGACGATTTTTTCGTACATCGTCGTAGGTGTCGTATCGCAGCGGATACACGATAACGTCATCCTCTTCGACAAGGCCGAGGATCTCTTTCTTCGAAGATTTTGCGCTGTAAGTGTCAACGCCGTCGCTTAGCATCAAGATCGCTTTGCGGCCCCGTATGGATCCAAGCTGTCGATTCAAGGCGATGTCCATCGCATCGAAAACGCTGGTGCCGGAGCCGGTTCGTGTCGCTTCGATGGCGAGCTTTAGAACTCGCCGATCCGAAGTGGGCTGGCACAGCACTTTAGGTTTCTCGTCGAATGCGATGACGGTGACCTTGTCGTTCTCTTTAAGCTGGGCGATGAACTGGAGAGCGGCCGACTGGATCTCGTCAAGCTTGAAAACTGTCGAGTAGCTCATGTCGAGGAGCAAAGCGACTGTAAACGGTTGATCGACGCTGGAGAAATAGGCGACCTTCTGTTCCTGGCCATTCTCGAACAGGCGAAACTCGACTTGCTTCAGGTCGGTCAGCGGCCGTGAATCTTTTGAAGTAACGCGTACGGGAACAGTGACGAGGTCGGTCTCAACCTTGATCGTGTCGTCGCTTGACGGCGGAGAGGCCTCAACCGCTTTCGGCTTTATCCGTGTCGTGCTTTCCGAATAAGAAGTTTGCCTGCCGGACTGGCCAATAGCCACAGATGTCGCGACCGTTAGCAACGCTATGATCTTGATGATCTTGTGAGGTATCACTGAGGTTAGTATAACGACGATCCGCCTTCGACTAAAAGAATTTACTCCGTTATCGAATTGAATGCCTCGCGGACGGCAATGCGATGGAGCGAAAGCTGCTGGTGAAATTCCGAAAGAGAGTCAAGTCCGAGCCTCGCTACGATCTTGCGGAGCTGAGAATTTCCGGCATGCGGCACGACGTGTGACCGGCCGATGATTAGGCGCATTGAATGATCGAGCGACGACAGGAAATCGTAGCCTGAGAGAAGCGCCTCAAAATTTGCATGGGAGAGCGATCCGTTAGACCGCAGTTTTTCAAGCATCGCTCCGCTCGAACGGCTTCCATCCGTGTCGGGAACGTTGTCGCGAAGCTGGAGGTATCTGATCGCGAAATAAATATCCAACATGCCGCCCGGACCATACTTGATGTTGACCGGGCCTCCCGCTTTCGAACGTTCTTTTTCGAGCAGAAATCGAACCCGTCGCGTTTCGGCGGCAAGTTCGGCGGCGGGGATCGTTCGTCCGCGATCGTGTACGGCGGCCGATATCGTTTGCCAGACTCGGTCCGCGATCTCGCCACCACCCGCCGCTCGAAGTTTCACAAAAGCGAGAAGCTCCCAGATCGATGCGGTATCGGTCATGTAGTTTTCAAACGAAGACAGAGAAATGACATTCGGACCGTTCTTTCCATGCGGCCGAAGCCGCAGATCGACGCGATATAAATTGCCGTCACGAGTGTAGCCTGACAACGCATTGACAAAAATCTCTGCCGCCCGGCTATAAAACTCTATGGGCGCGAGGCCGGCGATCTCGGATGTCTCTTCAGCATCAAAAACGAGGACGAGATCGAGGTCCGAGTCATAATCGATCCCCGCACCGCCAAGTTTGCCAACGCCCATGACGCCCAAACCGAGCTCGCTGATCTCAATCCCCGTTCGCCGACTCATTTCACGGCGGGCCAGTTCCAGAGCGGCGTCGATCGACGCTTCCGCCAATTCGGTTTGCCGTCGTTTAGATTCTCGTATGTCGATCTGCCCGGCGGCATCTAGAGCAGCTATCGAAATTATCTGTTTCCTCCACTCGCGGCGAAGGGCCGCCAATTGATCGCCGCCTTTTTCCACGATCGGAGCAAACAGCTTTCTATCGATCTCACCGCGAGACAAGTCTGAGATAGATTCGTCGCCCATCAACTCTTTGAACTTCGGCGACAGGGTCGCGAGCATTTGTAACGGATCTCCATCGCCGTCCGGAGAGAGTTCCGTTCGATAAACCAGATCGCCATCGTCGATGGAGGGCTCGGTTGTAAAAAGTTCGGCAGGTGTTCTTTGATCCGTCTCGGACGATTCAATGTGCTCGTCGGAAAAGATGCGACGAAATATCTGGTTCACGTTCGAACATTGCGTTTCGAGCGCCGAATCGAAATCGGAGACATTACCAAACCGCATCCGCCTGGAAACAAACGCTCGCCTGATCGGGTCGTCCGGTACCGAATGAGTTTGCAGTCCGTTCTCCATCTGGAGGACGTGTTCGAGGCGGCGAAGGAAATCGTATGCGTCGAACAGCTGTGTTCGTTCGCGGTCTTCGATCAATCCACGATCGGCGAGACGTCCGAGACTGATCAGAGTGTGGGGAACGCGAAGCCACTTATCGCGTCCGCCGTAGGCCAACTGCAATGCCTGCGCGATGAACTCGATCTCGCGGATGCCGCCCTTGCCGAGCTTTACGTCGAGTCCTTTAGTCGCGACGTGCTCGATGTCGATCTTCTGCTTGGACCGCCTAACGCTTCGGAGTGCCGAGCCTATCGATTGGCTTTCGACGTAGACGCAGGGACGCACGCGGCGATTGAACTCCGAGAAAAGTGTCGGTTCGCCGGCGCCGGAACGAGAGCGTATGAGTACCTGCCGTTCCCAGTCGGCCGCTTCGGTCTGATAGTAACGAATCGTGTCCGCAAGAGACATCGCGAGCGGCCCGACCCTGCCGTGAGGGCGCAGACGAAGGTCGACCCGATATGTAGCGCCTTCTCCGGTCTGCTGGCCGATAAGTTTGGTTATCAGCTCGGAAAGCTTTACAAAATATTCCCGGTTAGTGACTTTGCCGCGACTTCCCGTTCCACTGGTCTCGCCCTCTTCGGAATAGAGAAAAAGCAGATCGATATCGGAAGAATAGTTAAGTTCCTTCGAGCCCAGCTTACCTAGCGTGACGACGCAGAAGGTCGCCGTGAGAAGCCTGCCTCGCTCGTCCGTCTCCTGCGGCGGGCCAAAGCGGTTGTCGAGTTCTTGACGGGCGACGCGAAGCGCCGATTCGAGGATCGCGTCGGCAAGATTAGAAAGTTCTTCGGTGATTTCGGCGATGGTCAATTGCCGGCGAATGTCAGCGAGATAAATGCGGAGCAATTCGCGTCGGCGAAACCGGGCGAATATCACCTGTGTTTCGAGCGTAGAATTTGTTAGCGAGAACCGGGCGAGAGATTCAAGTAATTCGTCTTTACCGCGAACGCCTTTATCCTTGCGTCGGCGGTCGAGCCAATTAATATACTCCGGATTTTGCTGGAGCGTCGTGGCAAGCAGCGGACTGTAAGAAACCAGCGTAATGACGTCAGAAAGCAACGCCTCGTTCTTCAAAAGTCTTCGATAGCTGGACGGCTGCACTTCTTCGAACCGTCGAATGAATTGGACGGCGGCATCGGGATCAGGGAGATCTATGATCAGGTGATCGGGGATGCTCATTGGCGAAAGCGGGTCGAATCAATACCGTATTTCTTGATCTTATAACCGAGGATTCTTTCCGTCGATTCTAGTTGACGAGCCGCCTTTGCGATATTCCCGCTGGTGGATTTAAGGGTGTCTGCTATCAAGTCGCGTTCGAAGGCCGCCACGGCGGACGAAAGAGTCATCCGCGTTTCGGTGCCTGAAGTCTCGGCGGTCTGAAGCGTCGGCGGGAGATGATGGCTGTGGATCACATTGGTGTCGCACACAAGCACAGCACGCTCGATCGCGTTCTCGAGTTCGCGCACGTTGCCGGGAAAGTGATAGCTCATCAACATGTCTATCGCGGGCGTCGATATGCGCCGGATTCGTTTGCCGTGCTCGGTTTCGTACTTTTCGAGGAAGTGCTCAGCCAGCAACAGGATGTCGGAGCGACGTTGACGCAGCGAGGGGAGAAAGATCGAGAATACGTTGAGGCGATAATATAGATCCTCACGAAATTCACCTTTTGCGATCGCCTCTTCCAGATTCTTATTGGTCGCCGTTATCAAGCGGATATTCGCACTGATCGTTTCCGTGCCGCCTAGCCGTTCGAACTCGCGCTCTTGCAGCACGCGAAGAAGCTTGATCTGTGTCTGCAGGGGAAGGTCGCCGATCTCGTCAAGAAACAGAGTACCGCCATCGGCCATCTCAAAGCGGCCGCGTTTTAGTTTGTCGGCTCCGGTGAAGGCTCCGCGTTCATGTCCGAACAGTTCGGATTCGATCAGCGTGTCGGGAAGCGCCGCACAGTTTATCTTGATAAACGCCCGCTTGCTGCGGAGGCTGTTGTAGTGAATCGCGTTTGCGATCATCTCTTTGCCTGTTCCGCTTTCACCGCGCAGCAAGACCGTAGCGTTTGACCTCGCGACCTGCGAAACCTGTTCATACACCTGCCGCATCTCATTGGAGTTTCCAACAAGATGCGAGAAGTCGTACTTCTCTTTGAGCTCCTGCTTAAGCTGCTGATTTTCTTCGCGAAGCCGTTCGCGTTCGCCAAGGACTGTGTGTTCAACGCGAAGATTTTGTGCGATCAGCGCAGCGAAAATGCCCATCGCAGATCGTAACTCCGAGCTGACTTCATCCGAACCATCAAGCAATGCGGCAAGCAGGCCCACGACCTTGCGGCCGACCTTCACCTTGCGAATTAGCATTGAGTTTGCTGCCGGAAGCCGTAGATTTGCCGCATCTACGGTTCGGGCGTCTATCTGATCGATGTTGGAAGAAGAAGAAGCTATGGCCAAGTCGCTCCAGAAAGACTGGCTAAGTCCGGCGTCAGTGTCCCGAAACTCGCCGATCGTAAAGCCGGCCGTCGCGGTGAGCTTCGGCCGGTCGTTTTCGGCGGGAAACGTTACGAGAAAAAGCTTTCCGACTCCGAGCGTCGACGCCGCCAGTTCGAGAAGAGGATTGAGATTGAACGGCTGGTCGAGATTCGCGGCCGCCAGATTGCCTACTTCTTCTACACTGTCTATGTTGATCCGATGCATCCGCTACAAAAATGTGGGAATTGATACGGCTAGAGTCCCTATTTATATACTTAAGAAAAATTGACACAGTCAATTGTTCGCATCACGTACTCAATTTTGTCATAACAAGAGAAGAATCATAACAATATTGTCGGATTTTTGGAAAGGATTAGATCAGTTCGATATGAAATATCCGACGAAATCCGACATTCACGCCAATCAATCGCTAAGGCATTGAATTTGCCGACGCATGCGTCGGAAGCTTTGAACAAAAATGAGTTTAAGATTTCGATCGACCACTATCGTTGCATTAGCCACTTTCCTGTTCTCTGCCCAGACCGCATCGGCCGAAGACCTAACAGACCGGATCGCCAAGCTCGAGGCCGCCGCGACAGCAGCTCAATCGAGCGCCGACAATGCGTGGGTTTTGATCTGCTCGGCACTCGTGCTTCTTATGACCGTTCCGGGACTCGCTCTTTTCTACGGGGGTTGGTTCGGCAAAAGAATGTGATCTCGACCATGCTCAAAAGCCTCGTGAGTGTCGGCATCGCGACCGTGATGTGGGCGTTCATCGGCTACAGCCTAGTTTTCAGCGAAGGTAACGCGTTTATCGGCGGCCTCGACTTCGCTTTTCTGAGCGGTGTCGGGTCTGAGCCGAATGCCGATTACGCCGCGACGATTCCGCAACTAACGTTCATGGCGTTTCAACTGATGTTCGCGATAATTACGCCCGCGCTGATCACCGGAGCATTTGCCGAACGTATTCGATTTCCTGCCAAGATAGCTTTTACGTGCCTGTGGATGTTGGTGATCTATTATCCGCTGGCACACATGGTTTGGGGCAAGGGTGGATATCTAAATGCCGCCCTTGGCGGCGTTTTCCCGGCGCTGGATTTTGCCGGCGGCACGGTTGTTCACATTTCATCTGGTGTCTCAGCACTCGTATGCGCTTTGTATCTCGGACGCCGCGTGGGTTACGAAAATTTACCCACTCCGCCGCATAACACCGTGCTTAGCCTGATCGGGGCGGCATTGCTCTGGTTCGGATGGTTCGGTTTCAACGCTGGCAGCGCATTATCGGCAAATGCTCTCGCGACAAACGCGTTTGTAACGACTCACTTTTCGGCGGCCAGCGCCATGCTGGCGTGGATACTGATCGACTGGCTAAAAAATGGAAAGCCGACGGCGATCGGCGCAATCTCGGGTGCGGTTGCAGGATTGGTCGGAGTTACGCCTGCCGCGGGATTTGTAACACCGATCTCGGCTATCGCGATCGGGCTCGTTAGCGGCAGTGTTTGCTATGCGATGGTCGTAGAAGTGAAGAAACTGCTTGGCTACGACGACACGTTGGACGTGTTCGGCATTCACGGCATCGGAGGAGCGATCGGGGCGGTGGCGACCGGAATATTTGCGACCAGCACGATAAATCCAATTTTCAAAGACGCGGCCGGGTCACCGCTTCCGGTCGGGCTGATCGAAGGAAATGCTTATCAGGTAGTTAATCAACTCGCGGGAGTTGGTATCGCTGTGTTGCTTGCTGTTGTAGGAACCTTCGCAATATTAAAGCTTGTCGATTTGACGATCGGCCTCCGTGTAACCGAAGAAGAGGAACTTGCCGGGCTAGACGCTTCTCAGCACGGCGAGGTGGCGTACGTTTTTGAGAGCCAACCCAGCTTTGAGACAGAAATGCCATCGGCAAGAGTGACTCGCGGAGGGATCGAAGACATGCTTCCGAAACAAGTTTCTCTCGAAAGTTGAAACAATCGGCCATTAACGTTCCGTGGTGCAGTCTACTTGCGGACTGCACCATTTTTTTCGCTGCGATAGAATTGAGGTGTGGTCAGCCGGATAGAGATTACGGTCAACGAAAACGAGCGGAAGATGCGGCTCGAGGATGTGCTGTGTTCGCGGTTTCCGGCATTGAGCAAGATGTATCTTCGCGAGGTCGTTAAGGGCGGAGATTGCGAGTTGAACGGTCGTCTGGAAAACCGTGGAAAGCGCGTGCTTCCGCAAGACTTCATCGAGATCAATCTGGACCTGAGCCGGGAACATTCAATGCTTCCGCAGGAAATTCCAATCGATATAATTCATGAAGACCGGCATCTGATCGTGGTGAACAAACCCGCCGGGATGCTCGTCCATCCGTCGCATCGCGAAAAAAACGGAACGCTGCTGAATGCGGTGGTGCATCACCTAAACAAAGAAAGAGATGGCGCGCCGATAAGGCCGGGCCTTGTGCACCGACTCGACAAAGATACTTCCGGGTTGATCGTCATTGCCAAGGACGCTCGCACGCATCGAATACTCTGCCGGCATTTTCAAAGAAAGCTGATAGAGAAACGTTATCTGGCTCTGGTGGGCGGTATCGTCAAGTCGGACGATGGCACTATCACCGGTGCGATCGGCCGGAGTGCCGAGAGGAAGTTTTGGGAGTTGAACGAAGACGGAAAGCCGTCGACAAGCCGCTTTCGCGTTCTTGAAAGACGAGACTCAACGACGATGCTTGAGCTTGAGCCCGTTACCGGCCGCACAAACCAGTTGCGCATTCACTGTGCATCCATCGGCCATCCGATCGTGGGCGACGCCGAACGCGGAGGCCGGTCGAACGACGTCCTTTGCCTGCACGCGGTTTCGCTTTCATTCATACATCCGGCCGACGGCGACACGCGCGAATTTAGCGCAATTCGACCTGAGTGGGCGAAATAAGATCGGTTATATTATCGTCACACGATCAATGATCGTCGTGATCGTTGTGCCCTCTCGAACCGCTGATCTGACTACGGACCTCGCCACCAGGGAAACGCGAGCTGTGCACGTTGGCGTAAGTGTTGCCGCTACGGATCGCGCTGATCAATTCGGCGAACTCACCAGTATCGATACCTTGAGCGGCTGGCCCAACGACGTTCGTCGCCGATAATACTCCCGTGATAGTAGCGGGAGGAGCCGGACACGCTTGCGTTCCAGCGGGCGTCGGTGGCGATGCGAGATTGGAGCAGAGCCATACCGAAATACCGCCGTTCACGTCCTTTTGGCCAACGTGGATATGGGCCTGAGTTACGTTTCCCTCAAGACCGTCATAACTAAGCTCGTATGAGATCTGCGTCTCATCCTGATTTATCCGAGCTTTGAAATTTCCAGTCGCGTCGGTTGAAACTACGGGCACCTCGTTGGCTCCTTTCAAACGCGCTCGCAAATTGCGAAATCCATCGGCGACAACCACCGCCGCCAGCAGCAAAACCACTACGGCGGAAAAGACGAAAAGTTTTCTCATATAAATCCTCCGTGGGAGATCGAGTAGATAGTCACTTCACCCATCGCGCTCGACGGGCGGCAAATGTGAGGAATTTATTTCGGGGGCAGCAGCACTATACTCTCAAACCACTCGAGCATACAAGAGGTTTTATATGACTCAGTTACGATTGAATAGAAATTTCGCCTGTGCTATCGCCTGTAAGAATTTCGCAGAGCCTGGCCCGGCATTATTCCTGTTAACGTGCTGCCGTCAAACACGACTTTGCCGTTGACGATCACGTTTGAGAATCCCTCGGCGTACTGGTGTGGGCTTTCGTACGTTGCTTTGTCGGCGATGGTTTTCTCATCAAAGATCACTATGTCCGCCGCGAAACCCTCGCGAATCTGGCCGCGGTCGCGGAGGTTGAATGTTTGAGCGGGAAGGGAGGTCATCTTTCGGATCGCATCTTCGAGGGAGATTATCTTTAGTTCCCGAACGTACTTTCCAAGCACGCGGGCGTTGTTGCCGTAGCCACGCGGATGCGGCACGCCTGCGCCGAAGTTTCGCACGCCGCTGTCTGAGGCGATCATCGTGAAGGACTGCTTCATTATAGCCTGCACGTCGGGCTCATCCATCTGGCGATAAACCATCTGAGCCCCGCCGTCTCCATACATATCAAAAATCTGTTCAAGCTGTTCGTCGAGCTTCTTTTTACCCCGAACTTCCCGCGTGATCTGAGCGATGTTCTTGCCGTTGAACGCGGGGTTAGCCCGATAGCTCGCTACGTAAGCAAACTCGAAATCTTTGAACTTTGCTTTTTTCAACCAGTCCTTCATCTCGGTCACGATCTTCGCTTTCGTCGCGGGATCGGCAAGGCGTTTCTTGCCTTCCTCGCGTCCCCCGGCGATCGCCCAACTCGGCATACGGGCATCGAGCGAAGTCGAAGAAGCTGTGTAGGCGTATTGATCGACGGTGACCTGAAGTCCGCGCCGACGAGCATCTTCGACGAGCCCGAGCGTAGTCGCGGTCTGTCCCCAAAGGGCTTTCGACGAGATCTTGAAATGCGAGATCTCAACCGGCATTCTTGCCTGCTCGCCGATGTTGATCGCTTCGTTAATCGCCTCTACGACCTCATTGCCCTCGTTGCGGATGTGGCTCGCGTAGGTTCCGCCATATCGCGAAGCGACCTTGGCGAGTTCGACAACCTCTTCCGTCTTGGCGAACGTGCCAGGAACGTAGATCAGTCCAGTCGAAAGTCCGACGGCCCCGTCTTTCATCGCTTGGTCGACGAGTGCGTTCATCTTAGACTGCTCTTCGCCGGTCGGTGCGCGGTTATCGAGCCCCATCACTTTTTGACGCACGGTGTTGTGGCCGATCAACGCAGCGAGATTTACGGCGAGCGGCTTTTCACCGAATTGGCCGAGAAACTGGCCGATGTCCGCCGCTGATCCGCCGCAGTTTCCTGTGATGATCGATGTAACGCCCATTCGCACGAAATTCTCGGCGGTTGGATTGTTGAATATATCTTCCGTATGGCCGTGAACGTCGATGAATCCGGGAGCGACGATCTGCCCTTTTGCGTCGATAGTCTGAGCCGCCGTTCCGCTTACTCGTCCGACGGCCGCGATCTTGCCGTCCCGAACGCCCACCGATCCCCAGAACCAAGGATTGCCGGTCCCGTCGACGATGCGGGCGTTCGTGATCAGCAGATCAAATTGCTCTGGAGTCTGAGCAAACGAAGCCGGCACTGAAGACGTGAAGATCGCGAACAGAACAAGCGAGGATAAGATTTTCATACAGCAAAAATGCCGTCAAAACGGCGGCAAGTCAATATCGGACGAATTGTTCGAAGCAATAATGCTGGCTTATCACTTACCCTGCTTGCAAGTTGCCGGATCGATCGGCTTCGCCTCCCACTCGTGCGAGTAGGTCGCACACTTGCCCATTATGCATCCGGTACCATCAACCAACATCGTTCCGTCCGGCCTGATCTCATAGGGGCCAGATCCAGTCGCATTGAACGGACCAGAGTAAGTGTATTCGCCGCTCGTTGGCGACTTCGGCGTGAACTCGAATTTGAGCGTGCCCTCCACCGTAAAAGGCTTGGTGATGTCGCAAACGTCGCCTTCCTGCAGCGCGTCATCAATGTTGCCTTTAATGCGATATGACTTCATTGCTCCTGCTGGCGGCGCAATCTGCGGCGTTGAAGTAGCGGCTGGCGAGGGTGTCTGAGCAGGATCAGGGCGTGATGACCCGCGGAGCGAATCGGGCCGGCATCCGCATCCGATGATGAATGCTAACGATGCGAGAGTGATCGACGCGGTGACGATGTTATTCATGATAAAAGGATGAACATGCCACTACGCGAAACCGGGTGTCAGTCAGGCTCAAACAAAATGCGACGGCCGAGACCTTCTCATCCGAACGTCAGTTGACTGACTTTATGCCCCACAGTGCGGATGACCGCAGTCGCACTTGATCTCTGTCATATCCTGATCGACCGCGTCCTTGCAATGGTCGCTGCAATATTCCGAGTCCGCCTGCGCGGCACAAACGCACAACTCATGCTTACATTTTTCGTTTGCCATGATTTGACCTCCTAGTCTGTTTTGACGGAGCCGAAGGTATCCGTAGGGATATCGTCCTTTTCTCCGCTTTGATGGCTGGCGGCAAGACTCGTGCCTGATTCGAGAGGCGGAATTACTGGACACTGGCGGGCGGGACGCCAACCGCTCGAGTCGGCGTTGTTTCGGTCAAAAAAGGATCCGTGTATTTCGCGGTCTCTAGGAGTTGGCAGCAACCTAACCACTAAATTGCGAAATACACGGAAGTTGGTGTAAACGGCTAAAGCCGTCACGGTTACAATTTATTCGTCGTCGTCGTGAGCACGGACGCGTCCGGCGGCTACGGCTTCGTCGATGACCTTTTGAGCCAGATTATGCGGCAGCGGGTCGTAATGCGAAAACTGCATGTGGTACGAGCCTCGTGCCTGGGTCACCGAATTAAGCTTCGATTGATAGTCTAACATTTCTGAGAGCGGAACCTTAGCTTTTATTACTTGTTGTTTTCCGCGCATGTCCATTCCAGCCACGCGGCCGCGGCGGGAGTTGAGATCGCCCATGATATCGCCACTAACTTCCTGAGGAGTAAAGACTTCCACGTCCATGATCGGTTCGAGAAGCGTCGGCTTAGCCTTCTCCATCGCGGCTCTGTATGCTTTTCGTCCAGCCGCTCGGAAGGAATGTTCATCGGAATCGACCGTGTGGTAGCTGCCATCGATCAGCGTCACGCGAAAATCTACCATCGGATAACCGGCTATATATCCTGATTGAGCGGCCTCAAGAATGCCTTTTTCAACGGCCGGACGAAAATTTTGCGGGATCGAACCGCCAAAGATCTTATCGACCCATTCGAAGCCGGCTCCGCGTTCCAAAGGTTCGAATATCGCCTTGCAGTCGCCGAACTGGCCGCGTCCGCCGGACTGCTTCTTGTGGCGCCCCTGAACCTCGATCTGCTGTGTAATCGTTTCCTTATACGGCACCTTCGGCGGATGCAACGCGACCTCTACGTGATAGCGTTTATTGAGTTTATCGACGACGGTCTCGATGTGGAGTTGACCGGAACCTGACAATATAAACTCTTTCGTCTGGGCGTCGCGGTCGAAATGCAGAGACGGATCTTCTTCGAGGATCTTGTGCAGGGCGACTGAGATCTTTTCTTCGTCCGCACGCGATTTCGGCTCGATGGCGAAAGCAATCGCGGCCTCGGGATACTCGACTTTCGGATATACGATCGGCTTGGCTTTGTCGGAAAGCGTATCGCCTGTTTGCGTATCCTTAAGTTTGACTACGGCAATGATATCGCCGGTTTGAGCTTCGTTGACCTTATCCAGCGTTTTGCCGTTTATTACGTGCAATGCCCCAAGACGCTCGGCGGAGTCGCGAGATGAATTATAAACCGTCGCGTCGGCCGCGACCTTGCCGGAAACCACTTTCATCACATTGATGCGGCCGGCGAATGGGTCGGCGATCGTGCGGAAAACGTATGCCGAGAAAGGCTCGTCGTTGCTGTATTTACGGGTTAAGCGGTCGCCGGTCAGATCGGAGTCACCGAATCCGTACTCGGCTTCGTGTGTTGCCGGATTCGGCGCGAATTCGACGATGTGGTCGAGCAGGATCTGAAGACCGACGAGCGTGTTGGAAGAAACGGCGTAAACGGGGCACAGCTTACTGTTAGCAATAGCCTTTGCGAGGTTGGGGTAAATGTCTTCCTCGGGAAGCGTTCCATCGGCGAAGTATTTCTCCATCAATGCGTCGTCAGATTCGGCGACGATCTCGATCAGCCGTTCGCGGGTTCGGTCGAAGATGTCCTTGCCTTCGGATGGGATCGGAATAACCTTTGCCTTTCCGTTTTCGTCGAACTCGTAGGCTTTTTGATGCACCACATCTACAACGCCTTTGAAACTTCCTTCTTTACCTATCGGCAGGGTAAACGGCACGATGGAGCGGGCGAAACTGGAGGTCGCGGTTTCGAGAGCGTGGCCAAAGTCGGCGTGTTCCTTGTCGATCTTGTTGATCACCATGAAACGCGGCAGCAGAAATTCGTTAGCATACTGCCAAGTCTTTTCGGTTTGAACCTCGATACCGTGAACGCCGTCAACGACGACGACGGCGCAGTCAGCGGCTCGTAAAGCGGGGCGCGCGTGCGAGACGAACGCAGCGTAGCCCGGCGTATCTATAAGATTGATCTTTGCGTCCTGATATTCGAGGTGGGCGAAGTTGTTGTTAAGCGTGACCTTTCGTTCGATGGAATCTTCGTCGTAGTCGGTGATCGTCGATCCTTCGTCTACTTTTCCCCAGCGCGGCGTGGCTCCGGCTACGTACGCTAGCGACGCGGTGAGCTGGGTTTTACCCGCGTCGCCGTGTCCAATGACAGCCAGATTCCTGAGATTCTCAGTGCTAAATGCTTTCATCTTCGGCAAGAAACTCCTTTTTATGGATTTCCAGCCTCGGGTTCAGGCCTTGAGGTCGGCAATGCGGCCCGATTCAGCATGTCGGATCGGCGGCCTGAGACTCGAATGGTTGGTAACTTCTTAATGTAGAGGAAAAGTTAACATCTTGGCAAGGACTAATTAGGGAAAGGCCTCAGGGGAGTGAAACCGGTTGATTTTTGTGGAAATCGGTGTGAATATTAGGGCGTTCACTTGCCAGGTCGGGTCGTTTGAATGCAAAAGTTCAAGCCGAGAAACGTCAGCAGTCAGTTGCCGCATCGAACCGGCAGGTTCCCACCTGTTTGTTCACCGCGGAATATTTTGAGGAAGAAGATGACTACCAAGAACGTAATTGCGAGGGCTCTTTTCGCGAATCTACTGATCTTTGCGATATTGCTGTCCACCATGCCTGTCTCGGCTCAGGGAGATCTGATACCGATCAGCGACGTAACCGGCGGCTCGGGCATATTTATATTGCGTGGCGGAGCAAAAGGCCCGCCGAGGCGTGTGCTTCCGAGCCGTGCGAGCCGTTCTAAGGCCCAGCGAATAGAGACCGCACGTAAGGTCACGAGGCAATATACGACGCTTGCGAAGGTGGCTCCTCGCCGTACACGTACTGAGGCGGTCACTCCGGACGATGCGAGGCTGAAGAACGTCGGCCGCATGGATAAGCTCGAGGCGTCCAAGCTGTTCGCCGGCGTAGGTGAATATCATCTGGACCGCGACAACTATAACGAAGCGATAAACTTTTTCCGCGAAGCGCTAACTTTGAACGCCAGCAATACCGTCGCTCAGACTGGTTTGAGCGAGGCTTTGGCGTTGAAGGGAAATGAACTTCTGGTAAAGGACAGTTTCCCGGTTGCCCGCACGTTCTTTGAAGAAGCGCTGAAATACAATCCGCAGAACGCCCCGGCCTACTACGGCCTTGCAGAAGTCTTGACCGAAATGGGCAAAGACGATGAGGCCGCGAAGAACTACGAAGAGGCTCTTGCAAAAGATAAGGCCTTGTCTGAGATCTACACTCCGCTCGGCGCTCTATATTTCCAGAAAGGCGAGATCGCGAAGGCCGACCAATATCTGACGCAGGCGGTTGCCGCTTCGGCAAACGATCCGCAGGCCCATTACTATCTCGGTTTGGTACGTTATACCCAAAACCGCAATGACGAAGCTCTCGCGCTATTCCGTAAGTCGGCGACTCTCGATTCGTCGAACCCCGAGGTTGCTTTCTACACAGGCTCAACCCTGCTAAGGCAGGACAAAAATGCGGATGCCGTCACAGAGTTCACAAAGGCCACGACTCTGAGGCCGAATTATTTTGAAGCTTGGATGGGGCTGGGCGAGGCTCAGTATGAACAGGGCAACTTTGCCGAGGCCGTCAAGGCTTACGATAAGGCGACAAAGCTGAGAAATACTAACTACGAGGCGTTCAATAACCTCGCCGATTCTTATCGTCAGTTAACGCCGCCCAATTACAATCAGGCGGAATCAAACTATGGCCTCGCGGCGATGTTCATTCAGCGCCAGCCAACTTTCAACAAGGAAGACGCTGCAGATATGTATTCGAAGGCAGCTTTCTCAATCGCAAAGCAGTGTGAGATCAATATAAAGCAGGCGAAAGCATGCCGGTGGGATCAAGCCGTCAAATATCTTGAAGAGGCTGACAAGCTAAGCACGTCAGGCGTAGACGCGGCTAATCTGGGATGGGCTTATTACAACGCGGCCCGGGCGGACATCTTCAATGGCAACGCCGCTGCGGCACGTCCGAAACTGGAAAAAGCGAAGGTCGCTCTACAGCGGGTTGCGAATAGCAATTCGAACTTTGTTGCCGGCCCGATGCTCAATCTTGGCATGGCCCTCACTGATCTCGGTGAATATCCGGCGGCGATCGACGTGTTGAACAAGGTCGTCAAGAAGGAGCCGAAGTGGGCGTTCGCATTGAATGAGCTCGGAATCGCTTATCGCGGTGCGGGCAACTTCAAGGAAGCCGCAAAGCAGTTCAAGCTTGCGACCGATAAGGACAAGTCGTTTGCCCAGGCTTATTACAACCTTGGGGAGGCGTACTTCAAGGACGGAAACATTGGCGAGGCGAAAAAGGTCATGGACCAGCTTCGTAAGATGGGAGCCGCCAACTTAGCCGCAAAGCTCGATGTAACTACGAACGGAAGGCTTAGGCAGGGAAGCTAACCTCGGTCCTTTTGAACATGACGAGAGTTTGGAAGAAATTCCGGCTCTCGTTATTCTTTTGTCAGCCGAGATGGAAATTCTTGAAAACATTCCGCTTGCACCGTTCACGACGCTCGGCGTCGGTGGGCCGGCGAGGCATTTCGCCCGGGCGCGGTCGGTCGAGGACGTTTTACATCTTTTTTCTACCGCGCAAGATTCAGAAGAGGTTTTTATCCTCGGCGGTGGAAGCAATTTGTTGATATCCGATGCCGGATTCAACGGTCTTGTAATAAAGCTCGAAATCGGCGGCGTTGGATTTCAGAATTACGACGATCACACTTTAGTAGAAGTGGGAGCCGGCGAAGACTGGGACGGCTCGGTAGCAGCCTGCGTTGAGCGAGATCTAGCGGGCGTTGAATGTCTTAGCGGCATCCCGGGAACGGTCGGGGGCACGCCCGTGCAGAACGTCGGAGCTTATGGGCAGGAAGTGTCCGAGTCAATAGTTTCAGTGCGGTGTTACGACCGTCGGGAGCGAAAGTTGGTCGAGCTTTCCGCCTTAGAATGCGGCTTTGCTTATCGAACTAGCATCTTCAACACGGACGAGCGTGACCGATATGTCGTTCTCTCGGTGCTTTATCGGCTCATTCGAAATGGGCCTCCAAAGATCGCCTACAAAGATCTTCAGGAAAGATTTGACGGACGCGAGCCGACGCTTGCGGAGACTCGTGCGGCCGTGATCGCGATACGTCGCGAAAAGTCGATGGTCATCGACGCGGCAGATCCGAACTCGCGCAGTGCGGGCTCGTTTTTCAAAAATCCGATAGTAAAAACAAGCGTTGCCGATTTGATCGCCGAGGAGATGGAAATAGATCGCGTTCCGCATTTTCCCGCCGATGAAGGTAAGGTAAAGATCCCGGCAGCGTGGCTGATCGAGCGTGCGGGATTCGAAAAGGGCCTCGTTTTAGGGAACGCGGGGATCTCGCGAAACCATTCGCTTGCGATAATCAACCGCGGTGGAGCGTCGGCGAGTGAGATCGTCGCCCTCAAAGATCTGATCCAGAAAACCGTATTCGACAAGTTTGGTATTTCTCTTCAGCCTGAACCTATCCTGCTCGGGTTTTAGCCGATCCGGCAAAAAGTTCCGCGTATTACGTCAAGTTACGTTATAATTCGGGTTCTTCCCGTCGGCGTTGACCTACGCCGACCCCGCAAGTCAACGAGGTTAGATATGTCATCCAAGATCCGCACTTTTGCATCATTTTTACTCATTCTCTCTATTCTCAGTACAGGTTTCGTGCTTGACGTCAGAGCCAATGACCTCGTTCCGACCGACGACCTTTCGGGTGGAGCGAGCGTTTTCGTGTTTCGGGGATCGAGAAAACAGCCGCAGGAACGTGGAGCTGTGAGGTCATTTTCAAGCGGCGGAGCGGCTGTGACTTCGCGGCGGGAGCGGGTGAAGAATCAGATCGCGTCGGCTCGAAAGAGAAAGGCTGACGCGGCGAAAGCACGGGCGATTGCCCTGGCGAAAGCTCGAGCAAGGGAGCGAAATCGTAAACTTCGTTTGTCCAACACGCTTGCGGGAACGGCTGAAAAGCAGCTTGCTGACGGAAATATTGCAGGGGCGACGGTAAATTTCCGCGAGTCCTTGAAAGCAAATCCCAATAATGTCGATGCAAAGCTCGGCCTTAGCGAAGCCCTTACCGCGACAGGCATCATGATGGCGGGCGATGCCCAGAATGACGCGGCCATCCCATACTTTGAAGAAGCCGTAAAGCTTGACGCTAAGAACGAGAGTGCGTACGCGAAGCTTGGCGAGATCCATGACGCGAAAGGCCGAAATTCGCAGGCGATCGAGTTTTATGAGAAAGCCCTGAAAGCTGATCCAACGTTCAATTCGGTTTACCTGCCGCTTGGGCTTGCATACGCGCAGGAGGGTAAAGCGGTCGAGGCAGAAGCTTATCTTGGTAAGGCAAAGGCTGCCGGTTTTGACAGTCCGGAAGCTCAAAACGCCCGCATAATCATCTTGTCGAAGCAGGGGCGCGATGCGGAAGCTCTCGCGATGATCGATGCGATGCTTCAGGGCGAGCCTCAGAATGCGTCCGCCTATTACCAGCGGGCCGCGATATTGAACAAACAAAATCAGACTGATCGGGCGGTTGCGTCGTACAACCAAGCGGTAAAGATCGATCCGAATCTCGCGGCGGCTTGGTTTGATCTCGGCGTGATCTTCTACAACCAGGAGAAGTACGGCGACGCTCTACCGGCGTACCAGAACGTCGTAAGGATCGAGCCGGAGAACTATCAGGCTCAAGCGAACCTGGCAAGCACGTTCCGGCAGCTAGAGCGGTTTGCGGAGGCGAATGCGGCGTACAAAGCTGCTGAACCGGGTAACAAGACGAACGCAACCTTGTATAGCGAATGGGGATACTGCCTCGGAAAGACGAACGAATGGGATAAGTCGGTAGTTAAACTCAATACCGCCCGCGAGTTAAGCCCGAACGCCGTGGATAACAACAATGCGGGCTGGGGCTACTACAACGCGGCACGATACGACCGGGCGAATAACCGGGAAACCGAATCGAACGCAAAACTAGAGCTTGGAAAAGCGTATCTGGAAACAGCAGTACAACAAGATCCTCAACTTGACGCGGCTCACTTGAATCTCGGTGCGACGAAGAACTCGATGGGGGATCATGAAGGCGCGGTTACATCCTTGAATACTGCCCTTACACTTCATCGCGATTGGGTGATCGCCATCAACCAGCTCGGTCTCGCTTATCGAGGAAACAACGACCTGAACAACGCGCTCGCTCAGTTTCAGCGTGTTTCTGCTCTTGATGCCAACAACGCGTTCGGGCTGCTGAATTTGAGCGAGGTTTACCACCTGACCGGAAACAAGAAAGAGGCGAAGAGAGTTCAGGACAGGCTGAGGAAAATAAATCCGGCGCTGGCGAATCAGTTGAACAACTTCTTCAGCGGCAAGGCTGCCGTAGACGAGGCTAAGCGAAAGATCGGCAACAAAGTACCGAGGGTTCCTGGAATTCCTAGATTTCCGTATTAATGGTTAGAACAAAAAGATCCGAGCCAGAGTTGGGGCCGGCTCGGATCTAGCGGCCTGGCATTTTGGGGCTTCGCCGGACCGAACAGATTTTCGATTGCTCTTTGAAGTAAGACGCGGCGAGCGTTAATTCACGCCGCGTCTTACTTTTTATTGAGGGCCATGCCGGAAATCTTGCATAAAAATTTTCGCACTTACGCCTAAGTTGAGTTTCCTAATAGACTATGTGATGCTTTGCGTGAAGTTTTCGGCATTACACCCACAGCAATGCGACTTGAGAAGATTCTCACGCAAGAGCAGTTCGACTCGCTTCTAAGTCTGTTCTCGGACGATCGGGACCAGGCTGGGCTCGTGTATGAAGAAATTCGCGGGAACCTTTTGAGATATTTCGAAGCGCGGCATTGTCGCGACTCGGATATCCTTACCGACGAGACACTCTTCCGAGTGGCCTCCAGGGCACACACTTTCGATCCAAGCCGCCATACAAGGCCTTCGTCATTCGTTTTCGGTTTTGCATCAAAAATACTGCTCGAATATTCACGAGACCCCAGCAAGATGCAGGTCACGTACGATCGTTGGGTGCAAACGCCGCACGCAGCAGGGCTCTTCGTCGATCACGAGCCAGAGGAAGAAGCTGCCGGTATCGAATGCCTGAGAAAATGCATGGATGAGTTAGAAGAGATCGATCGGGAGCTGCTTTTAACTTATTACGGAAAAGAAAAACAAGAGAAGATAGAAACACGTAAACACCTCGCAGCTAAACTGGATATCAAGATGGAGGCCCTGCACATGCGTGTGCATCGGCTTCGCGGTTCGTTAAAGAAATGTATGAAACGATGTATGGAAAATTCTTGAATATTTTCAGCAAGAAAAATCGACTAAACGTCAATATACCTTGAGCTTAAATGGAGCCTCGCCACCAACAGATCAGATCGGCACTTCTAAACGGAACCCTTTCTAAAGGGCCAGAGCGGAAGCCCGCCGACGCCGAAGTAGAATTTTTCGTTGAAAGCGAACTGATCGAGGATTTTCTCGAAGGTACGCTCTCGGAAACCGAATCGGAACTTTTCCTTCGCAATTTCATGGTCACTCAAGACCGCCGCGACCTGCTGAACGAGATACGTTTGCTTAAAAGATATTCGAGCGGCTCGTATGAATTCGATGCCGGAAAGATCGAAGCTCCGAATCTTGAACCGCCCGCGCAACCTAAGCCTCCGTTCGCTTGGCTGATCGGGATCGCCGCAGTCGCCGCGATCGCCGTATTTGCTGCCTGGTGGTTTGGGATATTCGAGAAATTGCATCATTAGTCGAGCCATTCTTGTTCGCCCTCTCGCGTAGTTTGTCTGGATCAAACTATTCGAAACATCGGGAGCGACAATTAATGGAACGAGCACTTCGCCGTCTTCTTTTCCTGTTTATCTTCATCACGACCTCGGCAGCAATTTCGTTTCCTCAATGGAATCAGACCAGCGTCGGCGGACCGCAGGGAAGCAACGGCTTTGGGGCGCAGGTAATACTGCTTTCTAACGGCAACTATTTCGTGTCGGATCCAGCGTTCGATCCTGGCGGCGCACCGGGAGCGGGAGCCGTCTTTCTTTATGACGGCCAAACGAACTCGATCTTGAGCGAAGTTAAAGGCAGCCGTGCGGGGGATCAGGTCGGGAGCGGCGGTATGACCGAACTCGGATACGACAGGATCGTGATCTCAAGCCCGGCGTGGAACGGCGGACGAGGTGCGGCGACCTGGATGGACGGAATCGCGGGCGTTTCCCTGGTAGTCGATCACAAGAACTCGATCGTGGGTAAAGATCTAGGAAGCCAGGTGAGTCTTTACGGCGTTATCGTATTGTTCAACCGGAACTACGTTGTGATCAGTCCGAACTGGGTGGACGGATCTCGCGTCGATGTCGGGGCGGTTACGTGGGGTTCGAACGCGACTCGGACGGCGGGATACGTATCGCGTTTGAATTCTCTTGTCGGAAGGACGCCCGGGGATATGATCGGATCGGGCTTCGTTACGGCGTTGCAGAACGGGAATTATGTGGTCCGTTCACCGTTATGGAGTAATGGGAGCAGTGCGTCGTCGGCCGGTGCGGCAACTTGGGGCGACGGAGCAGCCGGAACAAGCGGGATCGTTTCCTCTAATAATTCGATCGTGGGTTCTAGGCCGGGAGATCGCGTGGGGCAATCGGTAATTCGCCTCACCAATTCGAACTACGTGGTCGGGAGTCCGCAATGGGCGAGGGGGTCGAACCTGAGAGCCGGAGCGGCGACATTCGCAGACGGACGGGTCCCGACAGGAGCGACGGTTTCGAGGTCGAACTCGCTCATCGGAACTTCGCAGGATGACCAGGTCGGCGGACGGGTCACGGCGCTCACTAACGGAAACTATGTGGTGATGACCGCCTATTGGGACGATCCACGAACGGGTGCGGTGAACGTCGGGGCCGTAACCTGGGGCAAAGGGGTCGGCGGTATCTTCGGAGAAGTGAACGACAGCAATTCGAAGCTTGGAACAAACACGAACGATCGGGTCGGCAGCGGAGTTCTCACGCCTCTATCGAACGGAAACTTTGCATTCGCTTCACCTTTTTGGCACAAGGAACGCGGTGCCGTTACGTGGGGTGAGGGCAATGGCGGAAACTCGTGGGGATATGTGTCAGATCACAATTCCCTTGCCGGACCTTCGAGTAGCGATCACGTGGGAAGCGGCGGCGTTATCGCATTGCCGGGCGGCGAATATGCGATCTCGTCGCCGGACTGGGATAACTATCCTTGGACCGTGGACGCCGGAGCCGTGACGTGGGGAGATGGCAATAACGGAAGTTTTGGGCTTGTCGAAGCGGCAAACTCGCTTATCGGATCGACATCGGGAGACAAGGTCGGCAGCGGCGGGCTTGTCGCGATGCGGTCCGGAAACTATGTTGCGCTCAGCCCGAACTGGAGCTGGAACGGAAATGCCAAGGCAGGTGCAGCGACGTTCGTAAGGGGTAGTTTTGTAAGCGACGTAGTTTCAGATCTCAATTCGATCCACGGCCTTGGAGCTGGAGATCGAGTAGGCATCGGCGGTGCGGTCGCGATCGATCAGAACTACGCCGTTGTAAGTCAATATTGGGGGAGCCGCGGAGTCGATGCGGACGGTGTCGGAGCAGTAACTTGGGGCGACGGCATCAACGGTACGACCGGCGGCGTTTGGTCGGGCAACTCGATTGTTGGCAGCTCGGCGGGCGACCGCATCGGGATGTCGAATCGGTCGACATCGCCATATGCTACGTCAAACGGCGGCATTGCTACGAGCCTGTTCGATCGCAGCATCGTGATATCGAGTCCGTTCTGGGGAAGCCGAGGAGTTGACGCCGACGGTGTTGGGGCGGTGACGTGGTTCGACGCTCAATCGCCGACTACCGGTATTGTCGACGCCGGCAATTCGATCGTCGGAAACATCCGCGGTGACCTCGTAGGCTCGTGCGGGCAAGGATGCTATGCGATCGAAGCTCTTCAGAATAACGGTTACACGATCTACAGTTCGCGCTGGGATAACGGTTCGCGGGTCGATGCGGGAGCCGTTACGCTAGCTATGCCGCGAGGGGGCATCGTCGGGCCGATAAATTCCGGCAACAGCGTACTTGGAAGGATCCCGGGGACTTCTCAAGCGGGCGGCGTGCTGATCGCTTACAACTGGCTCACGCCGACGCAGAGGCTAATGGTCGGCGTCCCGCTCGAGAACCGCGTGTATATTATCGGGCCGTGAAATCGTGAAATTTTCGGTGCGGGGATGAATCGGTTATACTGTGGGTTTGCAAACACCTCAGTAGCCGATGCCGAAACGCACAGATATAAAGAAGATCCTAATCATTGGTTCAGGTCCTATAGTTATTGGTCAGGCTTGCGAGTTCGATTATTCGGGAACGCAAGCCTGTCGAGCTTTAAAGCAGGAGGGTTATGAGGTCGTGTTGGTCAATTCGAATCCCGCGACGATCATGACCGATCCGGAGATCGCGGACCGTACGTACGTCGAACCTCTGACACTGGAAGCCGCGACAGCGATCATTAAAAAGGAACGTCCGGATGCGCTGCTGCCGACGGTCGGCGGACAGACGGGACTTAATTTATCAGTTGAATTGTTCGAGAAAGGCGTTCTTGATAAGTATGGCGTCAAGCTGATCGGAGCGAACGTCGACGCGATCAAGGTTGGCGAGGATCGCGAGCTATTTAAGAAGGCGATGGATGAGGTCGGCATTCCGTCGGCTAAAGGCGGGTTTGCTCACACTTGGGAAGAAGCGAAAGCAATAGTTGAAGAGACGGGATATCCGGCGATCATTCGTCCGGCCTTCACGCTCGGCGGAACCGGCGGCGGTACGGCCTACAATCCTGAGGAATTTGAAGAGATCGCAAAGGGCGGCCTAGCTGCTTCGCCTGTTTCGCAAATCCTTGTCGAGGAATCGATCCTGGGCTGGAAGGAATACGAGCTTGAAGTGATGCGCGACTTGAACGACAACGTCGTCATCATCTGCTCGATAGAAAACTTTGACCCGATGGGCGTGCATACCGGCGATTCGATCACGGTCGCACCCGCTCAGACGTTGACCGACGTTGAATATCAGAACCTCCGCGATATGTCGATCAAGTGTATCCGCAAGGTCGGCGTTGAGACGGGCGGCTCGAATATACAGTTTGCGGTCAATCCGGCAGACGGTGCAGTACGGATCATCGAGATGAACCCACGTGTGTCGCGTTCGTCGGCTCTGGCGTCAAAGGCGACCGGATTTCCCATTGCGAAGATCGCGGCGAAACTGGCAGTGGGTTACACCCTCGACGAGATCCCGAACGACATCACGAAGAAAACTCCGGCATCGTTCGAGCCGACGATCGATTACGTCGTGACGAAGATACCCAAGTGGGCATTCGAGAAATTTCCCGGTGCGGAAGATGTTCTCGGAACGCAGATGAAGTCGGTCGGCGAGGTGATGGCGATCGGGCGAACGTTCAAGGAATCGCTATTTAAGGGATTGCGATCGCTTGAGGCCGTGAAGCCTTTACGTCTCGTCGATGTACCAGATGAAGAGCTTCAGCGAAAGCTCGCGCGTCCGAACTCGCAGCGGTTTTCATATATCACCTACGCCCTTCAAAATGGTTATTCGATCGACGAAGTGCATCGGCTGACGAAGGTAGATCCGTGGTATCTCGACCAGCTTTCGCAGGTGATGGAGTTTCAGGAGACGCTCGCCGGGAAGGAGTTGGCGAACTATTCTGAAGACGAACTTCGGACGGCTAAGGAATTCGGTTTGTCCGATCGACGCCTATCGTTTCTTACTGATGAAAGTGAATTGGAAGTGCGTTCCCATCGGAAAGAGGCTGGATTGACACCCGTGTATAAACGGGTCGATACGTGCGGAGCGGAGTTCGAATCGTACACGCCGTATATGTATTCGACGTATGAGGACGAGTGTGAATCTGATCCGACGGATCGGCGGAAGGTAATGATCCTTGGATCAGGGCCGAACCGGATCGGGCAGGGAATTGAGTTCGACTATTGCTGTTGTCACGCCTCGTTTGCTCTTCGCGATGCTGATTTCGAGACGATCATGGTCAACTGCAATCCGGAAACCGTCTCGACCGATTACGACACTTCGGACCGGCTCTATTTCGAGCCGCTTACGTTCGAAGACGTGATGAACATCGTCGATGTCGAGAAGCCCGAGGGCGTGATCGTGCAGTTTGGCGGGCAGACCCCGTTAAACCTCGCGGACAAACTTCACGCGGCTGGCGTTCCGATCATCGGGACGTCGCCGGATTCGATCGACCTTGCCGAAGACCGGAAACGCTTCTCTGCGTTACTTAAGGACCTCAACATTCCGCAACCGCCGAACGGCACCGCGACTTCGCCGGAAGAAGCGAAGGTGATCGCAGCGGAGGTTGGATATCCGGTCGTTGTGCGTCCGAGCTTTGTGCTTGGCGGGCGGGCGATGGCGATCGTTTATGACGAGGCGTCGTTGGATGAATATATGCGGACGGCGGTAGATGCGTCGCCTGAGAAGCCGATCCTGATCGACAAGTTTCTTGAACGTGCAGGGGAGATCGACGTCGATGCGTTGGCTGACGAAGACACGGTCGTGATCGCGGGAATTCAGGAGCACATCGAAGAGGCGGGAATTCACTCTGGCGATTCATCGAGTGTGTTGCCGGCTCAGAAACTTGCGGTCGAGCATCTTGAAACCATTCAGCATTACACGCGGCTGCTTGCGAAAGGGCTGAAGGTCAAGGGCCTGATGAACATTCAGTATGCGATACAGAGCGATCGCGTGTACGTGCTCGAAGTGAATCCGCGTGCATCGCGGACCGTTCCTTTCGTGGCGAAAGCGACGGGAGTGCCGATTGCAAAGATCGCGTCGCTCGTGATGGCGGGTAAGAACAAACTCGCGGATTTCAATCTGCCTAACGTGCTTCACGTGCCGCAGATCTTTGTAAAGTCGCCGGTCTTCCCGTTCAAGAAGTTCGCGGGAGTCGACCCGATCCTTGGGCCGGAGATGCATTCGACCGGTGAGGTGATGGGCGTCGGCTCGACGTTCGGTGAAGCTTACGGGAAGGCGATGGAAGGTGCGGGGCTGAGGTTGCCTCTGTCGGGCAAGGCGTTCATATCAGTTACGAATGCGGACAAGGGGCAAGCCGTCATTCTTGCTCGACGCTTGAAGAAACTCGGGTTCGATCTGGTAGCAACTTACGGGACGGCCACACGTTTGCACGAGGTCGGGCTCGAATGCGAGAGCGTGTTCAAGGTCAACGAAGGGCGTCCGAACATCGCCGATCTCATCCGTCAGGGCGACATCGCTCTTATAATCAATACGCCGCTTGGTAAGATCTCACACTTCGACGAGAAGGCGATCCGCAAGGCGGCTCTTCAGTTCAACGTCCCGTGTGTGACCACGATCACAGGCGCTGAGGCCTTGGTCGAAGCAATTGCGTCAAAAACCTCGCAAGAGTCGATCTCTGTTCGAAGTTTACAAGAGATCCATCAAAAGAGCCGTGTCGCCGAAGATAGAATCTAGGGCCGCGTTGCCGTCGTCGTTTTCGACAATCGGCAACTTATTTGCCGACCGCTGCTTGACACGAAAATAGCAAAATCATAATATCTAGAGTTTCGGACTTTGACGGGTCTGGGGTCAGTGTGGCTGTTGGTCAGCTAACACGCAGATTTTTGAAAGCTTTAACAGGAATTGTAGCGTAAAAGAGCGCCGCACCAACGGCGTCTGGGAAACACGAACAGGCTTGAAAAAGCCCCACCCGCTACCGCAGGTGGTAACGCCATTTACCACGCTACAGCAAAGTTTTGCTTTCGGATATCGATCAAATTTACTAATTCAACCAGCTAGTGCTGCTTGAGCTAACTGCCGGAAATTTTATCCGGAAAGAGTCAGGTGAGACGTTAGTTTTGCCTTTTGAGAATGGAACGCGGACATTACTGTCCGCAAAAGGTAAAAGAGGCGGACAGGAATGTCCGCGTTCCGAAGATATGCCGACTATTAACCAATTGGTTCGCAAGGGCCGCGAGAGAGTCAAATACAAGACGGCCAGCCCGGCGCTGCAGGCGAATCCGCAGAAACGCGGCGTCTGCACGCGTGTTTACACGTCCACGCCGAAGAAGCCGAACTCGGCGCTTCGTAAGGTTGCACGTGTACGCCTGACCAACCAGATCGAGGTTACGACCTATATTCCGGGTATCGGCCATAACCTGCAGGAGCACTCGATAGTGCTTATCCGCGGCGGCCGTGTAAAGGATCTTCCGGGTGTGCGTTATCACATTATCCGCGGAACGCTTGACGCATCGGGCGTCGCGAACCGAAATCAGGCCCGTTCGAAGTACGGTGCGAAGAGGCCGAAGGGAGCGAAATAGTTTATTCCAAGTTCCAGGTTCCAGATTCCAGGATAGGAATCGAACGGAATTTGAAATTTGAAATTTGAAATTTGGAATTTCAATATGGCACGACGAAGAGTAGCAGAACGTAGAGAGATATTGCCGGACCCGATCTACAACAGCCAGTTGGTGACGAAGTTCATCAACGGAATGATGTGGGAAGGTAAAAAGTCGGTCGCGGAGGCGATCTTTTACAGCGCGATGGAGAAGATCGCGGACAAGACCGGTGAAGAGCCGCTCAAGGCATTCAAGAAGGCCGTTGACAATGTTGCTCCGACGGTCGAGGTCAAGTCACGCCGTATCGGAGGTGCTACTTACCAGGTTCCGCTCGAAGTGAGCCGTGACCGCCGAAACGCTCTTGCGATCCGCTGGATCGTCGGGAATGCTCGCAATCGCAGCGAGAAGACGATGGTCGACCGGCTGGTCGGTGAGCTGCTCGATTCGAACTCGGGCCGCGGTGGGGCTGTGAAGAAGAAGGACGACGTTCACCGTATGGCGGAAGCGAACAAGGCGTTCGCACACTACAGGTTCTAAGGATTTTAACCACAGAGAACACAGGGAGCGCTGAGAAGTCAGTTCAAATAGCTCTGTGAACTCTGTGTTCTCAGTGGTGAGAAAGTAGTAATGGCTAACATTAGCTTAGACAGATATAGAAATATCGGCATCATGGCCCATATCGACGCGGGTAAGACCACGGCGACGGAGCGCATTTTGTTCTACACGGGTGTTTCGCACAAGATCGGCGAAGTTCACGAAGGAACTGCGACGATGGACTGGATGGAGCAGGAGCAAGAGCGCGGAATTACGATCACGTCCGCTGCAACTACCTGCTTCTGGACGCGAAATGGCGTCGAGCACCGCATTAATATTATCGATACACCGGGACACGTTGACTTCACGATGGAGGTTGAGCGGTCTCTTCGAGTTTTGGACGGCGCGGTTTGCGTTTTTGACGGTGTCGCGGGTGTTGAGCCCCAGTCAGAGACGGTTTGGCGTCAGGCCGACAAGTACGGCGTTCCGCGTATCTGCTTTATTAATAAACTTGATCGTGCGGGTGCTTCGTTCGATCGCTCGTTCGATTCGATCCTGAAGCGTCTAGGGGCAAACGCAGTCGCTTTGCAGATCCCGATCGGAATCGAAGAGCACTTTCAGGGCGTGGTCGACTTGATCACGATGAAGGCGCTTATATGGAGCAACGAGGCGAAGGGAGCTAATTACGATACCGTCGATATTCCGGCCGACTTGGTTGAGCTTGCCAAAGAGCGTCGCGAAGTTTTGGTCGAAGCAGTCTCGGCTACTGATGACGATCTGATGATGAAGTATCTCGAAGGCGAAGAGGTCTCTGAGAAAGAGATTCGCGACGCGCTTCGAAAGGCCACTTTAGCGATGAAGATCGTCCCGGTTGTGACTGGTTCGGCGTTTAAGAACAAGGGCGTTCAAACGCTGCTTGACGCAGTGGTCGATTATCTCCCGAGCCCGCTCGATATCCCCGCCATCGAAGGTGAAAATCCGAAAACCAGCGAGATGGAGACGCGTCCGCCGGATGCAAAAGCTCCGTTTTCGGGCCTCGTTTTCAAGCTGATGGCCGACAAGCATTTGGGTCAGCTCGCATTCGTACGTATCTATTCGGGAACGGTTACGTCGGGTTCCTACGTTCAGAACACGATCAAGAACAATAAAGAGCGCGTCGGGCGTTTGATGTTGATGCACGCAAACAAGCGTGAAGACGTCGAAACGGCGTCGGCTGGTGAGATCGTTGCGATCGGCGGAATGAAGAATGTCACGACTGGCGACACCATCTCGGACGAGTCGAAGCCGATCATTCTCGAATCGATGGAGTTTCCGGATCCGGTCGTTCGTGTAGCGGTCGAACCGAAAACTCGTGCCGATCAGGATAAGATGGGCGTCGCGTTGAACCGCCTCGCTCAGGAAGATCCGTCGTTCCAGGTTACTTCCGATCACGAAACCGGCCAGACGATCATCGCCGGAATGGGCGAGCTTCACCTCGAGATCATCGTCGACCGCATGAAGCGCGAGTTCGGCGTCGAGGCGAACGTCGGTAAGCCGCAAGTTGCGTATCGCGAAACGATCACGGCTTCGGCACCGGGTAAAGAGATCTATAAGAAGCAGTCGGGCGGCCGCGGTAAGTTCGGCCACGTCGAGCTCGAGATCGAGCCGGCTCCCGGCGAAGGCTTCGTATTCGAAGACAAAATCACTGGCGGATCGATCCCGCGTCAGTTCATCAAGCCGACGATGGAAGGCATCCGCGACGCGATGCTGCGTGGCGTTTTGGCCGGATATGAACTCGTGGATATCAAGGCTACGCTGCTGTTCGGCTCGTATCATGAAGTCGACTCGGACGAAATTTCGTTCAAGCTTGCCGGTTCGTTCGCGTTTCAGGATGCAGTGAAGAAGGCGAAGCCAGTACTGCTCGAGCCGATCATGAAGGTCGAAGTCGTGACGCCGGAAGAATATATGGGGGCCGTTAATGGCGACCTTAACCGACGCCGCGGCCAGATCGACAAGATGGAGCCGCGTCCGGGCAATGTTTCGGTAGTTACGGCGTTCGTGCCGCTGTCGGAGATGTTCGGTTATACGACGGATCTCCGTTCGGCCACTCAGGGACGCGCTACCTCGTCCATGCATTTCGAGCGTTATTCAGAAGCTCCGCGAAATGTTGCGGAAGAGATCATCGCGAAGGTCAAGGGAGCAAGCAGCTAATTTCAAATTTGAGATTTGAGATTTAAAGACAGGAGAAGCTAATGAGCAAAGAGAAATTCGACCGTTCGAAGCCGCACGTGAATATAGGGACTATTG
>CADEGD010000033.1:0-6854 GCA_902826795.1 uncultured Acidobacteriota bacterium
ATCGTCACCGGAGACGGAACATTGCTGGCGATGAGAAAGATGCGGCTCGTGTTGTTACCGCTGATCGTCAAATCAGCTTGGCCCGGGCCGTTTATGGTCAGTGACTTGTTTATCGTGATTTGGCCGCTTGTCAGCGTTATCGCGCAGGGGCAACCGGCGAGATTAAAGTTGATCACGTCGCCGGAGGCCGCGGCGCTTGCGATCGCCGCTCGCAAGCTCCACGCACCGCTGTCGTTGGTGTTTGTTACGGTGATCGTCGCTGCCGATACGGAAGCCACTTCGCAAACCACCAAAACGATCAAACCAAAAATCCACTTTATGTTACTTTTCATTATCGATCTCCTCTGCTTCTAACTCGACGGTGTTAGCGGGCCTGAATTTCTTAACCCCATCTCGGTTACTCCTGTCCGTGCGACTTCTTTGCGACGGAGGCTACATTCTTCGATCTGAAAAAGTCGTGATAGTAGTCCGCAAAAACTACGACAGTCATAATGTCGTATTGGGAGTGAGCGCCGCTGGCGGTTCCGATAAAAGCGAATTTAGATTGAAGGATGTTCTTTCTGTGGCCGCGGCTTTTGACGCCGTCGTCGATAAGCATGCTCATCACGATCTCGCGCGGCGTTACCCGACCGAAGCTGATGTTTTCCCCGGCTTGCTCTTGCCACGCGCCGTATCGGCTCATCCGAAGACCGGGTACGCTGCCATCGCTGCCCGTGTGGCTGATCGAACCTTTTGCTCCAACGTCGAACACATGGTCCATCGCCGCACGCGACATTCCCTCTGAACATTTCAACGGCGGCAACGGCTTTGCGGATCGCAGATCGAGAATTGCCTCATCGATTGCGGGCAAACCTTCGAGTGTCATGATCTGTCTTCCCGTCGGTGAAGAATAGACCCTCCCTTTATAGAGTTTTTTGGCCGCCTCAAGGCTTGCGGCGTAGGCCGAAGGATTCGCTCGGACAAGATTGATCTCTCGGATCACCTCGACGGCGATCTTTTCATGTTTGTCATTGACCTGAGCGAAGGCGTTTATTGCGAACACCAGGCTAAAAATTGCGACCAGATATACGTATTGCTTTTTCATAATTAGATAGTTACCTCTTCACGCAGTTTGGTTAGCAGCGACAGCAGCGACGACAGATCGTCCTTTGACACAAATCCGCAAACGCCGGCCTCGTTTGCCGCCGCACGCAATTCGTCGTCATCGAACTGGGTGAACATCACAACCTTTGCATCCGGAAAGCCGAGAATTATCTCGCGTGCGGCCGATAGTCCGTCCAGGTGTTTCATTTGCCAGTCCATCAAAACGCAGTCGGGACGAAAATCGTTGTAAGCAGCGAACGCGTCGACTCCGTCCTCGCATTCGCGAATTTCATTGGCAATGTCCTGAAGATAAAACCTGACCATCGTCCGCATATCCGGATTGTCGTCGACGATCAGAATGTTGAATTTCGAACTCATTGAAGAAGCTCTACGGGAAGTAGAAAGGCCTGAAAATCCGTGTGGCCGCGTAAAAACGGATACGCGACAACACGTAAAACGCCTACGTAAGAGCACGTAGGCGTGGGCATAAACTGTTTATCGTGAATGTTTACAGGTTTGACTTGTTCGCGGTCGCAAATTTACGAGAGCTAATGAACCATGTAGCTCAAGCTTGCGGCAGATGTTAGTGCGGTGAGTTTCGACGGTGCGGTGACTTATGAAAAGCTTTTCGCCGATCTCTTTGCTGGTCTTGTCATTGGCGATCAATTTCAGCACCTTTAATTCAGTCGGCGAAAGCAAGTGAAGGCCGGGCTGTTCCTTTTCAAGCTCAGTAGTCCGGCGGCGCCGATTCAACAGAAGGGCGGACAAAGATGGGCTAATAAACGGCCGCCCGCTCGCGGCAGACTTAATGCAATCGACAATGTCCGTCGTCGCGCTGTCTTTGAGTACATAGCCTTTTACGCCAAGGTCGATCGCTTCCTCAAACACCTCTTCCTCGCCGTGCATCGTCAGAAAAACAACTTCAATACCGATCTTTCTCCTCTGCAGTTCACGTACGACTTGAAAGCCGTCCATCTTCGGCATATCGATGTCGAGGACGGCCACGTCCGGTCGGTGTTCTTCGATCAGGGAAACAGCCGCTTCGCCGTCGCCAGCCTGCGCGACGATGACCAGCGACTTGTCGGATTCGATCATCATCCTTAAGCCTTGACGCACGATCGGATGATCGTCCGCGGTTATGACTTTGATCTGAGATTCCATTTTCTTCTTCGAGATTGGTTCACACTCGTCAAACTTTGCCGTCTGGTTCGTTTGGCAACGTTAAGTCGATCTTGACGATCGTACCTTTTCCGACTTCCGAGTCGATCGTGTGGGTTCCGCCTATTATCTTGACACGCTCCGACATGCCAAATAATCCGAATCCGTTTCTCTCGCCTGCCAATGTCGAATGTATATCGAATTTTGACGAGCGGGCATCGAAACCTCGTCCGTTGTCCTCGATCTTTATCGAGACGGAGCGACCATTCTTCTTTATAGACACTTTCGCTTTGCTTGCTTCGGAGTGTTTCAGGATGTTGTTCAGACTCTCCTGTAAAACTCTATACACGCTGATCTCTGTTTCGGCTGAGAAAACGCCATCGATGTCATCGATCTTGGAACGGACCTCTATTGCGCCAACCTCTGAGATCTTTTTAAGCATCGATCTTACCGCTTTAGTCATTCCAAGGCGGTCTAAAAGATAAGGGCGAAGATTGTACGAAATCTCGCGCACCTCGCTGATTGCCTGTGCGGACTGGTTTGAAATTCTGTCGAATTGTTTCTTCGCAGTTTCAACGTCGCTTGTAGTTTGCGAACTAAAGACGGCTTGGTTTTTTATGATCGCGAGCGACTGGCCGAGCGAATCGTGCAGCTCGGCAGCTATGCGACGGCGCTCCGCTTCGTGGGCGTCGATCAGACGCCGCGAAAATTCCTCCTGCGCGAGCCGCGCGGTTTCCAGTTGGTCGATACGCCGCTTATAAATGAAAGATATCATCCCGCCAAGAGCCAGCACGCCCAATGCGACAAACCACCAGCGGCGGTAAAACGGTGGCAGAACAGCTAAACGCACTTCGGCGCTGTTTTCGCTCCAGACGTTATCGCTGTTCGCCGCCATAACGCGAAAAACATAATCGCCCGGCGGCAAGTATGGATACAAAACCTCACGTCTGTTTGCAGCTTCGGTCCACTCTTCATCCAAGCCATCGAGATTGTAACGGAACCGTACCTGCTCCGGCTTGATGAAGCTAAGGCCCGTATAATTTATCTGCAGGTTGTTCTGTCCGGGCGCGATTTCAATGGAAGATCTAATGTCGGTTACGGGATTTCCATCGATCGCGATATTTTCGATTACGACGGGCGGCGGAAGCGGATTGAAAGGAACGCCCTCCGGGTCGACGATCGCAACACCATTCTGCGTCGCGAACCAAAGCCGGCCGTCGTCTGCCCCGATCGCCGCGGGCTGTCGACCGCCGTTGCATTCAGTCGAAAGCATTCCGTCGGATTTATTGTAGGCGGTTGATACTACGCCAGCTCTTTTTCCATCGACAAAATCGACCAGTTGCTTTCGTTCGACGCGATAAATTCCCTGATTGCTCGACATCCAAAAATTGCCGCGTGAGTCGGGCAATATCGCGAATACGCCGTTACTGAAAAGCCCGCTCTCGGCATTGATAGTCGCGAATTTTCCGTCGCGATAAACCGATAAGCCGCTGTCATAAGTACCGAACCACAGAAGACCCTCATCATCCTCATAGATCGAGCGGACGAAGTTTCCGGCCAAACCGTCTTTTTCGGTAAAGGGCGAAATTTGGCCGTCTTTCAGACGCGCGGCACCGGCGGTTGTGCCTAGCCACAGCGAACCGTCACGAGCTTCGTATATAACCTTGATGTCGTCACTCGGAAGACCGTTTTCAGTCGTAAAGCGTGTCGCTGTTCCATCTCGGTATAAAAGCAAGCCTTGGTCGGTCGCAAACCACATCGCTCCGTCAGCCGTTTGATGAATGTCCCAAAAGGTTTGTTCACCGATATCAAGACCCAGCTTTTCGGTAAAATCAATCGACTTTCCGTTTACAAATCGCTGTACACCGCCTATACTCCCGACCCACAACACACCGTCTCGGTCTTCAAACAACGCCTGAACATACTCGTAAGAAAAGCCCGATGCTCGAGAGAAATTAGTTACTTTTCCGTCAGCGTAGCGGGCAAGTCCGCCGAAAGAGCCGATCCAAACGGTTCCCGATCGGTCCTGCAAAATTGGATAAACGTTCGTCGCTGCCAGACCTTCAGCTGTCGATAATGGCTGGATAATTTGCGGCGTTACACGATTGATCCCCGCATTGCCCGTGGCGATCCACAGCGTCTTTTCACGATCCAGGAAAAGCCTGCTGATCTTTTTACTCGACAGCCCGTTCGATACATCGAAACAATCAAAGTGTTGATCCAGTAGGCGGCAGACGCCGTCTTTCATGGTTCCGATCCAAAGGTTTCCCTGGCCGTCCCGGGCAATCGATATGATCGTGCTCGGCGGCAATCCGTTCTTCGAAGTAAGAACGGTAAACTTGCCGTTCTGGAGTCTGAACAAATTGCCGACAGCCCCAAACCACAGAGATTGATCTGTATCTTCGAAAAAAGCGACAAGGGCCGTAAAATCGTAAGTCTGTTCAAATTTTTCGGCCTCCGGTCTAAATGGCAGATCGAAGCTCGTCAACGCATTTCCGTTTTTGTCGATAGTGAAAATTCCTTCTTTATTTATTTGCCACCGAGTCCCCGAAGGCCCAACGAACGTCGAGAACTGCCTTGCGTCCTGTCGCCGAATCGGTGTGAAGGAGCCTTCGTCGCTAAGCATTCTGGTTATTCCGCTAATGTCGGAAATCAGCAACGAGCCGGCGGACTCTTTTTGAATGCCGATGATGTTGTTTGAAGGCAGCCCGTCGTCGGCTGTGAAAGTCCGAAACCGACCATCCCGAAATTTCATCAGACCCGCATTTTCGTTCACGATCCAAAGCGTCCCGTCGTCTCCCGGTAGGACGCCGCGCAGGCGATTAGTCTTGAAGTCCTTGGAGTTGCTTTTGTTGAAGACCTTAAAGTTAACGCCGTCAAAACGGACCAGGCCGTCAAAGGTCGTGAACCAAATGTAGCCGTCCGATGTTTGAGTGATCGAATAGACCGAGTTTTGCGGCAGGCCTTCGTCGGCGGTCCACGAGTCAAAGCGGTACTGTGCACTGGCGTTCAATACAACAGTGCCGATCAAGAGAACCAAAAGAAATTTAGCCGACCAGCCCATTTCCAGATCGCTTCGACCTAGGTTGTGGGATTGAACTACGCGAATTTTACAGCCATCGGCTGCGGCGCTGTTATCGAGGCAGATTCGCTGGAATATTCCATCATTTTGGTGCCCGCCAAAGGAAAAAGACAGGATCCGAAGCTCCTGCCTTTTCGACTTCTAGCGGTAAAAACTATCGGTTCTCGCGGTAGGCCGTGTATTGACCGTCCATCCGAGTGTCTTGTCCTGCGGTGAAAGAGTTCATGCAGGAATCGTCGGTGTAGTCCATGAAGTTTCGAATCGGGTCAGCGCCTGGAAAGCGGCTTCCGGTACAAGTGTCGCGTCCGACGGGGCATCCATAAGCCGGGCTTCGTTCGGCCGGCGTGTCGGCGACGAGGTCTCCGCCCGAGCTGGCGTTACGGGCACAGCCGCCTTGAAACGTGTGGTAAAGGCCCATCCAATGCCCAACCTCATGCGTGCCGGTGTCTCCTAGATTGTAAGGAGATGCCGATCCGCCGGGAAGTGATTCGTTCAGAAGGACGACGCCGTCGTAAGAAGGACTGCTGTTATAGCTCGATGGAAACGTCGCCCAGCCTAGCAAGCCGCCACCGACGTTAAAGGCGTAAATGTTAAGGTCGTTAGCCGAGCCCTGACGAAGTGCCTGCTTCATCTGCCGTTCGGCGGTGGAGTTATACCCGGCACCGTACCAAGTGTTGTTGGCGGTACGAGTGATCGATACGAGGTTGAACGACCAGCCGGTTCCGGAGTATGCGCTGTTAAGCACGTTGATCTGACTTTGAACCTCGGAGTTGCTTAGGGCACCGGCTCCGCTCGTGCTTGTGATCACATGGAAATAGACAGGAATCGTTCCGCCGGTCGCGCTCTTTGAAAATGATCCGAGTGCGGATTTTTTGAACTCGAAATCGGCTTCCATGGCCTTTCGCTCCGACTCGCTCGGATTGAGCGGACAATAACGCGTTATACGATCGCCGTTGCCGCCTTTACCGACAATACGCTGAGCAAAAGTGGCCGAACACAGCATGCTGACGCACACCAATACACAAAGGGACAGATGGGGTTTACGCTTCACTTTAGATCCTCCTAGCAGGTTTGGTTTAGTTAGAGAAAGCTATGAAAGCGAGCTATTAGAAATAGTTAATGGGCCTATAACGTCAGGTAGCATACGCCCTTTCGAATTTAAATTCAATCTGCGAAATCGTTATCGGCCTGATCTTAGTTTATCCAGCCATCCATCGGCTTTCGAATACCGTCAAAATGGAGTAGATTTATGGTTGTGATCGTGTGCCTTCCGCACGCATTACTGAGGCAGGTAAATAATGGATTTTCTGGACTTTACGACAAAAGAGATCTTTAAGCGTTACGCGAGCATCGTAGTGGGCCGACCGATCTCACCGGTGTTTCTCAACATTCTCGTCACGAGCGTTTGCGACATGCGATGTACGCACTGTTTCTTTACTGAAGAGCTGGACGACCGGCCGCGTAAGAAGCTGCAAATGAAGGCCGACGAGATCGGGCGCGCCGCCCGAGACCTCGCCGACGCCGCTCCCGA
>CADEGD010000033.1:6864-43579 GCA_902826795.1 uncultured Acidobacteriota bacterium
TGGACGATCGTCCGCGTAAGAAACTGCAGATGAAGACGGACGAGATCGCGAAGATCTCGGAGACGCTCGGCGGTAATCTCGGTGTGCTTGTGCTCGCCGGGGGTGAGCCGTTCACGCGAAAAGATCTGCCTGAGATCGTGAAGTCGTTCTACGAAAACAACAAGCTCGACTCGGTCTACCTGATGTCTAACGGTCAGATCCATCAACGTATCTTCCCCGACGTTACTCGCATTTTGGACGAATGCCCGAACCTGAACGTAACGGTTGCTTTGGGGATCGACGGGATGAAAGACGCGCACGAGAAGATCCGCCGTAAAGAGGGAAGTTGGGACAAGGCGATCCACACGGCTCGAACGCTGCAGCAGATGAAGCACGAACAATATCCGCAGCTTGATATCCAGACCTGCACCTGCGTGATGCATTCGAACGAGGACACGATCTTCGATTGGTACGACTTTTTGAAGTACGACCTCAAGCCCGACAAAGTGAATATCAACTACATTCGACCGCCGTCAGCTGATCCGAAGGAGCTTGAGTTTGACCCGAATCGTTACGCCCAGCTATCGCAGATGATCTTGGACGACACCAAGAACGCCGCGCTCAAGAATAACTACGGCGGTAAGTCAGGTTTCTTCAAGGCGGCTGTCGATATTTACATGCACGGGCTGATCTCGAAGACAAAAGAAGAGCAGAAGGCCCAGCTTAAGTGCTACGCCGGAAGCGCCGGTGCGGTCATCTATGACAACGGCGTGTTGTCGTCCTGTGAAAACAAGCCGGACGTGCTGAACCTTCGCGATTACGATTGGGACTTTCAGGCTGCATGGACGACCGACGCGATGAACGTCCGCCGAAAGGAAGCCGGTGCCGGCTGCTATTGCACACACGAGTCGAATTGCTACTATCCGTCGCTTCCGTTTAACGCCGGACATCTCGTCAAGATCAAGAAGCTCGAGAGTCAGATGAAAAAGGCTGCCAAGGTCGGCGGATTCGCTTCGGCCAGAGAAGTTGCGTTGAAGGCTTAGGAATGAACGTCACCGTTGAACAGACTTTAGAAATGCCGAATGCCGTGCTATTTGCGCGGAAGCTTGATGCTGCCCTTAAAGAAGAACAAAAGAAGCGCCGACATTTCTACAAGGAGATAGACGAAAGCAAGAAGATGGAGTTTATTAACGGCGAAATATATTTTCAGTCGCCGGTTAAGATCGAACATAATCGCGTGACGGTCAGCCTTGCCACGCTACTGGGTACATTTGTTAACCGCAATGACTTGGGATATCTGGGAGTCGAAAAGATATTAGTCTCGTTAACAAGGAATGATTATGAGCCCGATATCTGCTTTTTTTCTTCGAAGAAATCAGCCAAGTTCAAGAAAAGACAGATGCAGTTTCCGGCTCCCGATTTTGTGGTCGAAGTTTTGTCAGACTCGACTGAACGCAACGATCGGGAGACAAAATTTCAGGATTACGCCGCTCATGGAGTTGGCGAGTACTGGATCATCGATCCTGAAAAGGAAATAGTCGAGCAGTATCTTCTGGAAGGCGATGAGTACGTCCTTTCCTTGAAGTCTAACGACGGAATGATCGAGAGTTCGGCGGTTGAAGGGTTTCGTATTCCGATCAAATCAATGTTCGATAAGAAGCTCAACCTGGAGACTTTGAAGGGATTAATAATTTAGACTTTGATGTCTCAGAACACCCCCAAGATTCTCATAATCTCATCCGACACCGGCGGCGGTCACCGCTCGGCAGCGCAGACTTTGGCGGATGGTCTTGAGAAGTTTTGGCACGGAGAATCGCTAGCGGTGCGAACCATCAAAGCGATCGAGGATTCGCATCACATTACAGAAAAGCTTGTTCGCACTTACAACTGGGTGCTACGGAATAAGCAGGGTTGGATGAAGTACCTCTACTGGGCGGTGAACAAGTTTCGCCCGGAAAAGCATGAGTTTTTCATGCGCCGATGTATCGTTCCGCTGAAAGCGTCATTTGAGAAATGGTGTCCGCATGTCGTTGTTAGCGTGCACCCGCTGACGCAGCACATCTTTGCACGCATCCTTCGTGAGTTGAACCTCTCGGATCAGATTCCGCTCGTAACCGTTGTGACCGATCCGTGTTACGGATTCTGGAAGGGCTGGGCTTGCGACGATGTTTCGCTCTATCTCGTCGCGAACGAGGAAGCGAGACAGCAGCTGATCGACTACGGCGTTTCCGAAACCAGGATAAAGATCTCAGGCATGCCGGTGCATCCTAAGTTTCACGAGCTCAATGAAAAAGACGCTCAGGAAGCACGCAGCGCATTTGGGCTCGATCCTGACAAGTTCACTGTATTCGTAAACGCCGGATGGATCGGCGGCGGCAACATCCCCGCTATCTTCAGAGAACTTGTCCGCGGCGAACTCGACGTACAGGCGATATTCCTTGCGGGCAAGAATGAGGAGCTAAGACTGGAGGCTGAAGAGATCGCTAAGTCGGCAAAGTTTCCGGTTAAGGTTATCGGATATTCGGATGAGATCGAAAAACTGATGCAATCGGCCAACGTGATGGTGTCGAAACTAGGCGGCCTTACGACGTTCGAGGCACTCGCCTGCCGCTTGCCGATCATCGCTGACGCGACCACGCCTCCGATGCCCCAGGAAGCTGGTACGGTGCGAATGCTGTCGCAAAAGGGAGCGGGAATTCTTTTAGAGAAACCGACAGATATCGTGTCCGTCGTGCGAAGCTTGTCGACAGACGCGGATCGCTACTCCGCACTACGTCTGGCTACGGTCGGAATGTCGATGCCGAATTCTACCGAATCGATCGTTAAAGAGATACTCACGTTGATTCCCAACGAGAAGATGCAAACTGCTTCGGCTAGTTAGTGAATCGTTGGGTTGCCGCGTTAGAATCGCTGCTGGCTGACCGCGTCGGAGCCATAGCTAGATAGAAAGCACGCTCGGTCTTCACAAGCTCTCCCATCATCGCATTCAAGATCGTCAATCGCTGCATTCCGTTCAAGGCCTCAGAAGCTTCACTTGAAAGCTCGGCATTTAATATCTCCGCACGACTGAAAATTTCCCTGATCAGGTCTGTCTTTGCGGACAAAACTTCGTACGACGAAAAGTCCCGAGCCCTTAAACACGCCAGCGTCAGCGTGAGCCGAAGGCTTTCTTGTTCGACCATGCCCGCAAATGCAGGATTAAGGTCCATTATCGGATCCGCCAGATCAAGCTCGATCTCGAAGTCTTCCGAGCAAGATCTCAACGATGCCTCGCCGTTTGAAAGGTCGCGAATTGCCTGCTGGAAAGCCGGAGACTCGATGAAAAGAGACGGAACGTCGCTTAAAGCGGCGTCGATGTTTTCGCCCGAAGATGAAAGGTCGATCACGGACCGGATCAGGCGAAGGTCCTGCTCGGCAAAATCACGCGAGAGCAAAGGGTCTTGCTTATCCATCTCACGAAGCACCTCTGTTACACGCTCGCCGGCGTTCGGTGAGGTGTCTTGAAGAGTACCTGCAAAATCGAATTCGGCCCCGAAACGCTCTCCAAGGTTTTCGTTCTCGCGAGCCATCAGCCCATTGAGATGATTTCCGACGACGATGTTGCACTCAAGGGCAGCAGCAGCGACCGCGGGCTCCCAGAATCGATCCGATAAACTTGCCTTGTATTCCCGAATCCGGTCGAACAGCTTGCTTGCCGTGAGCGAGGGAAAGTCGAGAAGTGAATCATTCTCAGCGATGAAGTCATCAAATCCGGCGACGTTTTCCGGCGATGACGAGCCTGGACTCTCGCCACCATCCCATTTTTGATAAAGCTCCTTAAGCCGCTTGGCAACCTCCTCTCGCGACACCGTCATTGACCGAAAAAGATCGTTGATCTGTGTGCTGAAACACCTTGTTAGCACAAGATCGAACTTACTCTGTGTCTGACGAGAGCGAGGAATCTCGCGGTAGAATCTGAGCAGCGAAACGAACACTGACTGCTTTAACGGCGTTCGCAGGCCGTCGCAGTAGCGTCGTATATGATAGGCCTCGATCTTTTCATCGCGGTCGGCTAAATGCCGTTGCCATTTTCCAAGGCCTTGCTCAAGATGCTCGGCAAGCCTGGTCGCCGTTTCAGTGTCAAACTCACCATCCGAAAGCTCGCTTAGATCCGCAAGAGCTTCCTTGACCGGCCCGTAACCATTGTCCTGGTCAGGCACGCGTAGGAGGTTAAGTTCCAGTTGAGTAATAAAGCGTTCGACGATGCCTAACTGCATCGCCTTGGTATTCAAGTGGGTAAGCATATGGGAAACGGCTGATCACGACGCTCAATAGAGTAGCCGCAGATAGCGCTCAAACCTGCCAAAAACTGTCACCAGTGCGATGACGAAATTGAGCAGATGGTCGCCAAATCTGTAGCGTCGATCCAGAATCATCAATACTTTACAGGCCTTAAACGATCTGCCTTTCAGATCTTGCGCTCGTTAGTGCAAACTTGATGCCAACTCACCGCCTATTTCAATAAACGCGTCCAACTTGTCAGTTTCCATTCATTTCATTAACCTTAGTCTTTGCATTGATTTCGATCTTCACTGATCTCCTGGAGAAAACAGATTGAGTTTATTACTCGAAGGAAAACACGCCTTTGTTTCGGGCGGTACGCGGGGAATAGGGGCGGCGTTGTGCGAGATCTTCGCCCGCGAGGGTGCGGACGTAGCTTTTAATTATCACTCAAGTGATGAACTCGCCGAGAAAGTAAAGGCGACTGTTGAAGGGTTCGGCCGCAAATGTCTGGCATTCAAAGTATCGGTAACTGACCGCGTCGGTATGAAGCGCGTCGCCCGCGAGATTCATGACGAGTGGGACACCGTCGAGATCCTTGTAAATAACGCGGCCGTAAACAAGGGCGACAATTTTGCGACGACCACCGATAAATCGTGGGATTGGGTAGTCGACACTAACGTAAACAGCCTTTTTGCCGTGACGAAGCCTTTCTACAAACAGATGATCCGGCAGCGGAAGGGAACTATCCTGAACGTCACGAGCATCGGTGCCATAAGAGCTTTGCCGACTTCCGTGCACTACGCCACCTCGAAGTCGGCAATGATCGGGTTTACGAAGTGCCTTTCCCGCGAGGCTGCTAATTTTGGAATTACGGTTAACGCGATCGCCGCGGGAATCTTCGATACCGACCTCGGCAACACCTTGCCCGCGCGCCTTCTAGAGGCTCATGAGAACTGGGTTTCCCTTAAAAGACTCGGTGAACCGAACGAGCTGGCAGAATTCGCGGCCTTTATGGTCAGCGATCGTAACTCCTACATGAACGGCGAGATCATCACCTTGGATGGCGGCACGATCACGTAGCTCGAATTGTGAGTGACTTCGACACCAATGCGTTTTCAGAAAAGGTCAGTGAGATGTTTGACGACCAACTGATCGCCCTGCTTAGTATCAATGCGTCGTCATACAGTCTTGCTGCCATTCAGATCGCTCGATTAGAAGCCGAACGCCGTAATATCACTGGCGATGTCCAAAAGGCTCAGTTTGACGCTTACCTGAATTCGAGCGGATTTGCCGGGCGACTGATCTTGCTTGAAGAGCAGCTAATGTTTTTGTCGACCGGCATGGCTGCGTCTTCCAGCACGAAGGGTATTGCAGGGGAGCTTCATTCGGCGACTCGAAATGTTGCCGCCTCGCGTCTGGATTTTTCTTCCCTCGACAATGAGGGAAGCTGGATCTATTTCCTCGATCAGATAAAAGAGTGCAAGATGATCTCGAAATTTCTCTCGGGACCTGAGCTTCAGTTTGTTATCGAGGAAGAGGACGGATCGATCATGAACGGAGTGGTGAACTGCGGCGATCTAGGTAAATCTGAAGTTGAAGGCCTTGCAACGCAAATACTTGCGGCCCGTGATCACCTTTCGCACGAGTGAGACATCTTGAACCTGAAATTGCATTTCAATTCTATCTTGTTGATAATAAAAGACTTAGCTTGACATTGATGCGTTCATCACCTACACTTTAGGTTGAGGGCAAGTGAACGTATGGCACGAGCGGAATTGGTCGAAAATCTCAACAAGGCACTGAGCTACGAGCTTGCTGCCATCATTCAATATTCACAGCACAGCTACTTGATCACCGGTCCAGACCGCCAGGTCTTTAAGGACTGGTTTCGCGATCAGGCTGAGGAAGCTCAGGAGCACGCAGAGACCGTAGGCGACAAGATCGTCGCGTTAGGCGGGATTCCTACCGTTGAACCAGCGATGATCCGGCAGGCGGTTGATCTCCCCGAAATGCTAAAGCAGGACCTTGAGCTTGAAAGGGAAGCGATAGCCGTCTACATGGCTGCTTGGAGCGCTTGCGACGATAATGACCTGCCGCAGAAATTCTGGCTTGAGGGCCAGATCGCTGACGAGCAGATGCACATCGAAGAACTTGAAAAACTGACTTCGGAGCGAACGGTGAAAGTTAGTACCGAGCGAATAGTTTTGAAAGAGATGTAAGGCTTTGTTTAGCAAAGATAAAAGCCCGGGTGCTGAAGTGCATCCGGGCTTTTTGTTGATTAGCATTCAGCCATTAGAATTCCAGAACTTCGGCCGAAAGTATCGAATCTCCTTCGCGTTCGATCTTTCCTCGAGCCGCTGCGAATTGGTCTGCGAGGAGGTCAAGCATGTCAGCCTCGACCGTGATAGTCTTCTGAGCGAACCAGCCTATGCCTTCAGCATACGTGAGCATCTGGATGATTGCCTGGTCGCCGCACACTGTTACCTCAACTTTCTTAGCACCAACGGTTTCTGCGGCCTGCTCTATGGAAATATGATGATTAGATGTCATTACTAGAAAATGAAAATCAATTTCAATAAGAATCTATCAGGAAAAGAAGAACCCGTCAAACTCTAAAAATACGAGTGTCGACGGGTTAGTTCTAGAAAATCTGCGAAGGCTATTTTTCGAGGCGTTCCTTGGCTCTTTGAATGAAGACCCGGATCATTTCAGAAACCTTCTTTGTCATCTCCGAGCTAATGACCGATTCGCCGGCCAAGCCCGCCAGAAGGTGCAACTCGCGGGCCGATTTTCGCCGAAGCTCGACCATTTGAGAAAAATGGATCAGCGTCGTATCGCGGGCTTTTTCGAGGAAGTCGGCGGAAAATCGAAGAAAGTTCTGGGTTTCTTTTGCCACCGGAAACCATTCGATTCTTTCCGCAGATTTTTCTGCGAGCTCGACCGCAAACTTTTGGATCATTTTGCCTACGACAGGAATATCGGCCTCGATCTTCCAGTGCGATATACCCTTCGCATCCGTATGAATAGCCGCGATCCCAGGCATCAGATCCGCAAAGTTGCCTAGGTCCGCGAAGAACTCCCGAACCTGATCGGCCGGTGATTTGATCTCGATAGCGTCGCTGTATCCAGCTTTTACAGTGAACATACTTTATAACTTGCCCTTATACCCTCAAAACTAGAATACACCATTGAACGCGATGGCGTTGAAGAATTGCCGAGTCGTCGAACGTGTCATTCCCCTGTAGAAAGGGTCTTCGGCAAAAAGTACGACGTGGCCTCCGCCGGTCGATTCGTCGATGATATATGACGTGCCCTTCAACAAGCGCTCGGTGTTACCTTCCCAGACGAAACCTGAGATCGTAAGCGGACGCCGCGGGTTGGCGTCGAAGACCACCGCGTTCGTACCTTCCTTCGAATAACGGAAGAAGTAGCCGCTTTGAAGAAGCACCGATATCTCGTTCTGATCGACGCCGTAATTTATATATGACGTGCGGTCGACCGTCGCCCGAAACATGGCGCCGGCAAGCGGCTCAGGCACGTTATTATTGTTTGCCGACGGCGACATTATCGGCGGCAGAGCGGCACCGACTTCGGGCGTTCGGTCATCCGGCAATGGCGTCGGCGAAGAGGCAGGCGTAGGCGTGGGCGATGGCTTGTCTTCAGGAACTTTGCCTTTCTGTTCATCGTCCGCGCTTCCGACCATTTTCGAAGAAGTTAGCCCGACGTCCTTCATGGTCGCAAAGACCGAGGCTCCCGCGATCGTGATCACTGTTCCGCCATTTTGCGCAAACTCTTTAACGGTATTGGCTCCGCCCGTCCCGAGTTGACTCATATACCTTCCGGGCGAACCTTCAGGCAGAATCAGGACGTTGTAGTCTTTCAGGCCGCCGCCGCGGATCGTCTGAAACGTCATCGGTGTGAATTTGATGCCGTATTTATCAAACGTCCACCAGATTCCGCCGTAAGATTCCTGCGTCACGCCTTCGTCTGCCGCGATCGCGATCTTGGGTTTTTTGAGCGCCAGAACATTCTCGCCGCCGACTCCCGTATCGCCTTCTTCCGAATATCCCGAATTCACCGCGACCACATTCACGCCCATCTCGGTGGAGTATTTGGCTATCGCATCGTGGATCGAATCCGGGTTTCGTGAAACGCGGACGACGAAGGTCCCGGGCTTCCAGTTCCTTCCGCCGGCGTTCAACTGTCGCGAGGCTACTGCAACTTTGTAGTCGTTTTGCATCAACCGCATTACAAGAGCTACCGTCGAGTCCGTCTCGTAAGGAAGGACGTACGATATCACCGCTCGGCTGGAAGCTCCGCCGCGTCGGGCGTTATCGATATAGGTCTGATCGACCATCGTGCCCGCGACGTTCGGAGCATCTTCCGTCCAATGTGCGTTAAGCCCAAAACCGAGCGGCAGCGACCACGCGGTCACATCGTAAAAGCCGTACTGCTCTTTCGGCTGGCCCGGTCCTCGCATCTGATTTCGGCGGAAGCGCGCCATGTTGTCGTCGACAAAAGCCTTGTCCTGCGGCGTGTCGGGTTCGAGGATCGCTTTAATAAGTATGCGTTGTGGTTGGTCGAGATCGACGATGTACGAACCCGCCGGAAATGTCTTTCTTTCAGCTTTAGATTCTTTATCGAAGTAGGTGTGAGCCGTCGTTGACGTAAACGACGAACTTGCAACTTTTACCTCGATATTGGAGAGTCGCAGAATCTCGGCTAGGTCGGCAGCTTTCACACGATCGCTGGTCGGGTCGATAATGACTCGCTTCATCTTTGCACGTGCGTGTTCGGCTATGCCACGTGCCCGGAAATCGTAGAAGTCTTTGATCCGCTCGACCTTATTCTTCGCGGCCGTCTCGAGAGTGGTCATCGAGGCGATGTAGTGCTTGGCGATCGACGAGCGAAAGCTTACGATCGTGCCGTCCTCACGTGTCCATCGAAGGCCCTTGAATCCGCCGCCGTCGGTTTCGTACGTCATGCCCGTAGCACCGTTCAACGACGGATACATGTCCCAATAGCCTGGATAAAATGCGTCGAAGATATCGCGAACGTAGTAATCCCACTTCTTCCGGTCGAAGGCAGCGGCATTTGCGCGCCCGTAAACATCGAGCCATTTGTTGTACTGCGGCTGCGGAAGATTGGGGTTGATCGGCAGCGACACCGGCGGGAAGAAATATTGAGAAGGCTGGCCATGGTGATCGACGGCGAGCTGAGCGTTCCACTCCATATATGCTTTCTGCATGTTTCTGGATTCTTTTTGTGTGAACGCCAGCGTGTCGCGGTTCAGATTGAATCGATAGTGATTAACACGTCCCCAGATCGACCACGGCTCGCGGTGTTCCATCGCCGCCGGATTCGGATCGCCGACCGCTACTGAGTTGTACCAGGTCGCGAAGCGCTCGTGTCCGTCGGGGTTTTCGCCCGTCAGCACGAGTACGACATTGTTCTTGAGGATGTCCAGAGTCGCAGGTTCGTTCGACGCCGCAAGCTGATAGATCACCTGCATGAACGCCTCGAAAGACGAAGATTCGTTACCGTGGATCGTGTAAGCCATCCACGCGATCGCCGGATTGTTTTGTGCGATCTGCGCCGCTTCGGCTGCGGTCGTCCGACGCGGGTCGATCAGCCGCGCGTTCTGCGCCTTGATCTCATCCAGCCGCGACATATTCTCGGGCGACGATATCGCGACGAGGTATTGCATCCTATGTTCGTTAGTCGTACCGATCGGTATGATCTTTACGCGATCCGGCGCAGCCGCAGCGATCGCTTGGATGACCTGCTCCATCTGGCCGTAAGTCGTGTGATGTGAACCGACGTCGAAGCGGAGTATCGACTGCGGCCGCGGGACGTTTTCGCGATACGGCCCTCGGTCGTAAAAATCAAAGTCGAGGTCGAGTTGGGCAGACGCGACGAACGAGAAAACACACACAACGCTCGCCAGAAACAGGATCTTCTTGATAGTCATTTTGTCGAACTTTGAACGCGAAAAAGGGAATTGAAATTCTATATTCCGATACGTGAAAAAAAGCTTGGAGTTTCACGTAGGAAGGGTTAGTATTCTGATTCTAATCTCACACTCGGAGAACGCGCAAAACACGATGGAAGCTTTTGCATCCGAATCACTTTGTCCCCGCTGCAACGCCATGAAGGTCCGCGCGTGGCCAGACCTCTCCGAAGATCAGCAATATCTGATCTCTGCCCTTCCCGATTTTGAGGATATGACGATGACTGAGCTGCGAAGAAGCCTATTCTGTACCAAGTGCTGGTTCAGGAAGGAAGTTGCTCAAGAGACGTATGCGTAAAAGAAGCCGGGCGTAACCCGGCTCTTTTACAAATTATTCTGCTAAAGCCTTTTCTAGCTTTCGACTCCATGCGTCTCTCAGCTGTTTTTTCTCAGAGGCTTCTAGCTTGTCGAAAACTCCAAGTTTCTTAAGGTCAGATTCTAAAGACTTCCGAAGTTTCACTGCGGTATCAGAAAGTGAATCGACCGGACCGACGATTCGAACCTTACCGGCGTGTGTTCCTCGAACTCCCTTACTAAAATCAACTTGCTTAAGCATCTTCGTATGAGCGCCGCTCCGTCCTGGTTGGCCGGCGAGCACTGATTATCCGTATTTTACCATCACGCTCAGTGTAAACAACTACGAAAAGTTTTCCGCCCTCTGAACGTCCTATGCTGTAGAAGCGGTTCTCGCTTACCGAATGTTCAGGATCGGAAATCTTGAGCTCAAGCGGATCGTTGAAGACAGTAGCGGCTTCTTCAAAAGATACCCCGTGTCGAGCACGATTGGCGCGATCTTTTACCGGATCCCATTCGACATCATTCACGGGTCAAGCCTGAGCTGCTTCCGCCTTCACAAATCCGAGAACGTCTTTAACCTCGTCCTCGATCCGATCGCGAAGGTCCGGATTTTCCTTTAGCATGTTCTTGACGTTCTCACGGCCCTGGCCGAGGCGTTCGCCGCGGTAAGAGAACCACGCTCCTGATTTCTCGACGACGTTATTATTGGTCGCAAGATCGATCAGGTCACCTTCGCGAGAGATTCCCTCGCCATACATGATGTCGAACTCAGTCTCGCGAAACGGCGGGGCGCATTTGTTCTTAACGACCTTAACGCGGGTGCGGTTGCCGACGACCCTGTCGCCTTCCTTGATCGCGCCGATGCGGCGGATGTCGAGGCGGACGCTGGCGTAGAACTTTAGAGCCTTACCGCCCGTCGTCGTCTCGGGCGAACCAAAGAACACGCCGATCTTCTCACGAAGCTGATTAATAAAGATGAACGTCGTACGCGAGTTCGCGACGATCGCCGTGAGCTTTCTCAAAGCCTGCGACATCAACCTAGCCTGCAATCCGGGCAGCGAATCGCCCATCTCGCCGTCGAGTTCCGCACGCGGGACGAGTGCCGCAACCGAATCGACCACGATCACATCGACGCTGTTCGAACGTACCAGAGTTTCAGCGATCTCAAGTGCCTGTTCGCCTGAGTCCGGCTGCGAGATAAGCATCTCTTCGATATTTACGCCGAGCTTTCCCGCATATTCCGGATCCATCGCGTGTTCGGCGTCAATGTATGCCGCAACGCCACCTGCTTTTTGAGCCGACGCGACGACCTGAAGTGCAAGAGTGGTCTTACCCGAACTCTCCGGCCCGTAAATCTCCACAATGCGTCCGCGCGGCATTCCGCCGACGCCGATGGCGGCATCAAGGCTGAGGCAGTTCGTCGAGATCGATCCCGCTTCCTCATGCGGCCTCTCGCCGAGGCGCATGATCGATCCTTTACCGAATTTCTTTTCGATCTGAAGCAGGGCTGACTCTATAGCTTTCGATTTGTCGATGCTCATTTACACGTATCTCCGTTAGGGAAGTATTTTGATCTCAATCCTGACTATACTAAAATGTATTGCTTGATGCAAGGTGTTGCATCATTGATACAGAAATAATTTCCTGTGTGCGATTGCGATAAAGGTAATCGAAGCCGCGAAAATTCGCAAGCTGTGGATATCTATCGACAAGAAGAACGCTAAGAGACGTTTTCCGTATCTAAATCAGTTTGATCGTAAACGCAGGACTTCATTTGTCCGTCAACTCGTATCAACTATAATTGCGTGAGACTGGAATGATCGGAAAGACCCTCGACGACAAATATAGTATCGAAAGCGAACTCGGCCGCGGCGGCATGGGAACGGTTTACCTTGCCACGCATCTCGGCACCGAGCGTCCTGTTGCTATCAAGGTCATCGCGCCTCAATACATGGAGCGCCCCGAGTTTGTCGAGCGTTTCCGTCGAGAGGCTCGTGCGGCCGGCCGTCTTCGCCATCCGAACGTTGTCGACGTGACCGACTTTGGGTTTGCCAACACCGATAAGGGACAGGTTGCTTATCTTGTGATGGAGTATCTCGATGGCTGCACGCTCGGCGAGATTCTTGAAGAAGAAAAGAACCTTCCCGTTTCTTGGAGTCTGGACATTCTCGAACAGGTCTGCTCGGCCGTTCACGAGGCCCATCAACAAGGGATCATCCACCGCGACCTTAAGCCTGACAACATCTGGCTTGAGCCGAATCAACGTGGCGGATACACAGTTAAGGTCCTCGATTTTGGTATTGCGAAACTTGAGTCGGCGACTGGGACTGATGGAGCGAACACGGCATTTCCGGCTCTCGTCGGCGGTGCTCAGACGAACGCTGGTGTCGACGACACTATCCACGACAGCATTTCTCCTACGCTCGTCGGCGAATCAGGGACGATGGCCGGATTGTCGGAAGCCAGAACCGCGGTCATCAGCGTCCGGCCGGAACCCGATAGTAACGGATCGGAGCAGGCAACGGCGATAATGTCGACTGCGTTCGAGACGGATGAAGACTCAACCGGAACCAAGCTCCTCAGCGACAGCGGCGAGAAGCAGGGGCATTCAACTTCTTTAGATTCCATTCCGACAAAAGATCTAACGAGAGTCGGAGCAGTCCTTGGCACTCCTTTATATATGTCACCCGAGCAGTGTCGCGGCCATCGGCTGGACGCACGGTCCGATATTTACAGTCTCGGTGTGATCGGCTATCAGATGCTTTCCGGTTCGACACCGTTCAGCGGCGACTTCACGAAGATAATGGAGTCGCACAAGCTGATCCCGCCGCCGCAACTCAACGCCCGTAAGGTAAGAAAGAAACTTCGCCGGGTGATCATGGGAGCCTTGGACAAAGACCCGGCAAATCGTCCGCAAACCGCCGAAGGATTTGCGAGTGAGCTTCGTTCGCGGTCGGGCGGCATATGGGAGTTGGTGCGCCGAGCGGTCATGATCTATACCGAACATCTGCCCAAGTTTCTCGCAATCACGGTCCTCATCTATCTGCCGTTTATCATAACTTCGCTCGTGAGCGCTTCCCTCGGGATCTTTTACATAGCTCAAGGAATTGCACAAGACGCCCCGATGCGAAGCGTCGGATTTGCAGTCACAACCACGCTTTCCGGATTTCTGGCGATACTGTGCGGCTATCTTGCGGTCGCCACTATCACTTGGATCGTCAATCAGGTGCTAGCCGTACCTCTCAGGCCCGTTCGCGTTCGTCCGGCGATAAAGGCCGCGCTCCGTAATTGGAAGCGCATCATCGGGACTGGATTTATGCAGACGGTCGCTATCGTGATCGGCCTTGCACTTTGCGTGCTTCCCGGAATCGCGGCAACGATCGTACTCTCGCTGGTCGCGCCAGTTGTGATGATGGAAGGACTAAGGGGCTTTTCGGCCTTCAAGCGGTCGAAAACGCTCGTCATGCGCTCGCTCGCGACTTCGACGGCAGCAGTCGCGCTGCTATTCTTCGTCCCTATGGTTGTTGGCGGAGCTACGGGCTTGATCGTTGCCCTTGTGGTCGATAAAGGAGCTCAGGTTTACGAGCGTGTAAATGCAGAACAGCAAGGAAATGGTACAACTGCGCCAGCCTCGGTGTCATCGGATAGAGATGCTGACGAGCCAGAAGACGGGATCGAGATCAGTGTCGGGAACAGACCCAACAATGTAAACGTTGGGCGCCGAACTCCGCTCGCACGAATGGCGCAGGAATCTTTGCAGTCTCTGTTGATGCTGCCGGTGCAGATTCTCGTAACCTCGCTTTCGGCGATCATTTTTGCACTGCTTTACTTAAAGACGCGTCAGGCAGGCGGCGAGAATCTGGGAGATCTGCTGCGGCAATTTGAAGAGACGGAACAGCCCCGCAAGAAGTGGCAGGAACGCGTGCACCAACGCCTCATACAATCGGGCCGCGTTACCAGCAAACCTACCGGATGACGAAACTTTCGCGAATCTTATTGATCATGCTCAGCGTCGGCGCATTTTTGGCCGACGTTCATGCTCAGGTAAAGAAGGAAATATCTCCGGGGAAAGGCGGGATCATCGAGGTCGTCAATCGTTACGGCAAAGTCGAGGTGACGGCTGTAAAATCCCTAGGAGACGATACGGTTAAACCGCAACTGATTGCGACTGGAAAGTTCGCGATCGCCGAGAACGAGATCTCCATCGCCGACACTCGAATCGAGATCAAACCCGCGAATCGCAACAACCGCGTAGACGTTTCGATCACCGTTCCCGAGCGCGCAAGTGTAAACATCACAACGCTCGATGGGGAAGTCCGCGTGATCGGTGATCTCGCCGACATTTCCGTCACGACCGAGACTGGAACGATCGCGGCGGACATTCCGACCTACAACGTTCGCTACTCGCTTAACTGGCGCGAATCGCGTCCGCGATATCTAAGCGATTTCGAACTCGAGAAAGTCAAAGAAGGTTCCGCCGGAAGATTTTCAATCAAAGGCAAATACAAGTCGGAATCGCCTGCGTTAGCGGGTAAAACCAAGTCAGACCCCTCTGCGTCAGCGGGCGGCCAGACCGTCGAGCCTGAAACAACTGAAAGAAACGGAACTCCTCCTGACGGCGAGCCAAAAAACAAAGACCAAAAACCGAACACCGTCTCCCTCGACTTCACCACTGACCGCGGCATCGTTCTGATCAACGTACCGCCGACCGAGGTGATGAGCGACCTTCGCGAACGTCCGCTAACGGATGCGGCCAAATCGATAATCCGCAGCGGCGATACGCTTCTAATGGACGCGATCCGCCGTGCGAGCCCAAAGTATTTTGGCGATTACACGCGATCGCTTCCGCCATATCGTCGCGAGCCGGGGATAAGGGTCTTGCCGAGTGCCGTCGACGTAAAAGGCTCTAACATCAAAACCGCATCGGTGCGCGTTACAGACATGCAGAACCGGGCGATTCCGGCCTTGACCGCCGACGATTTCGAAGCGACTGAAAGCGGCGAATCCCGCGAGGTTCTATCCGCAAGGCCGACGACGGCTCCGGTAAATCTCGTAATGCTGGTTGACGTTTCCGGCAGTGTTGAGAATTACGTGACGTTCATCCGCAAGGCGGCCAGGGCATTTGTAATGACGGCCGATCCCAACGACAAGATCTCGATCATCCTTTTTAACGAAGACGTCAAAGAGCTGACCGGATTTTCCACCGACCGCCGCAAACTATCGGAAAGTCTCGACACCTTCGACGCGGGCGGTGCAACCGCGTATTACGATGCGCTGGGTTTTACGATCACTGACGTACTACGTCCGTTCCGTGGTGAGCGTACTGCCATCGTCGTGCTGTCGGATGGCGACGACAACCGTTCGTTCCTGCCGTTCGATTCGCTTATGGGCTCGATCGAGGAAAGCGGCGCATTGATCTATCCGCTCTATGTTCCGACCAGCCTGATAGCGGCCGCGGCAAACGACCCCGCGACCGCCGTCGATCCTCTGCGTTCGCGATATCTGAGCAACGACCTTACTTCGAAAGCTGACGCCGAAGGGAAGCGGCTCGCCGAAGTTTCCGGCGGCGTCTATTACCCGATCACGCAACTCTCCCAGATCCAGACTGCCTACGACGACATCGTACTTCAGCTTCGCACCTCTTATCTCGTCACCTTCCGCTCCGAGATCTCAACCGCCGACGGCAAGCCCTCACCACGATTAAAGATCCGCACCAAACGCCCTGAAACCTTCGTCCAGATCCGCAGCGTCACGACAGGGCAATAAACCAGCCGCGATCACGCGGTTGATCGGAGCCCGCTCTATCGGCATTACAGCTAAATTTTTATAGATTTCTGCTTTCATTAGCGCTATACTCCGCCCATACCGCCATTTTTGAGGGAAGAATAGCGCTTTTCAGGAGCGCTTTCGGGAGGTTTTTGATGACGATCAGAACGGCCCTATGTTGCTTCGTTATCATAGTGTTTGCCTTGGCATTACGAGCGCAGACTACACAGCCTACGGCTTCCGAAACCGGAAAGGAAGGCTCCGTTTCACAGGCTTCGAAGCCTAAGACGGGTGTCGATCTGGTCGAAGGCAAGGTAGTTAAGGTCGAGAGCGGCGACACGGTCACGGTTGAAGCTAGCGGCGACGATCTTTATCAGATCAAACTGCAGGCTATCGATGCGCCCGATGTCGGCCAGCCGCATTTCGAGGAATCCAAGAACAGCCTTTCAAAGATGACGCGCGGAAAAGCCGTGAGGGTCGTCGTCCACGCCATGGGGCCGAGCGGCGTGATGATCGGCACTGTATATCTAAAGGGACGTGACGTTGGGTTGAGCCTGTTAGAGAGAGGCTTGGCCTGGCATTACAAGAAGTTTCCGTATCAGCAAACTTCGGCAAGCCGCAAAACTTACACGGATGCGCAGAATATTGCGTCGGCGGCCGGTCTCGGGATATGGGCCAGTGCGAGTCCTGTTCCGCCGTGGGTATTTCGCGGCGAGACGGCTTCCGCTGCGCCTGGCGGCATCGAAACCGGCCCGGCTAACGGCGAGTCAACCAAGCCGCCGGTCGACGGTCGTAAGTATACGTTAGGGCCTCGCGGAGGCTGCTATTACGTATCGGAAAGCGGCGGAAAGGTTTATGTGCAAGATAAAACCTTGTGCGGCGTCACTACTCCAGAGACCAAACCCTGACACAAAGCAGGAGTGAAATGACCAGATTTTGCCCAATATGCGGCACCCAGAATGAAGCAACGGCGTTGAGTTGCAAGTGCGGCCGATTGTTTGAAGAATTTGGGAAAACGTCGCGATCCGATGACGGGAGGACGATTGTCAAGGATGTGAGTCCGCCGCTTTCTAATCCCGATCATGCGCCGATTGAGACAGTCAACACGTCTCAAGCCGTCCGCGGGCGAACTCTTACGGACGGTCTGGCAGTGCTGCAGTCTCAAGGCTGGGGCGAATCGGCGGTTGGCTATCGACGAAGGCGTGTCGTTAAACGTGCCGGTGCGCTGCTCGGAGCGTTAACGGTAGTGCTTTTCTCCGCGGCTTATTTCGGAGGCGTTTTTCCGGCCCAAGGAAAGGCAGATACCGAGGAAGAGTCGAGTGAACCGGTTGCTCAGGCTCAGCCGGCTCCGCTGTTGTCGCAAGCGGTTGTCCCCGCTGCTCCGATCTCGGTATTTCCCGAAAGTAACGTTCCGTATAAGGCAACACGGGCAATCACGGGCTCGGTCATCGCTGTCGCAGATTCCAGTGGACAGGAGCGACGAGTCACCCTGCTCGGTATCCGGGTGCCGAAACTTGACGAGAATTTTGGAGTTGAATCAAAAGAAAACCTCTGGGCTCTGATCGCGAATAAACCGCTGATGATAAACCGGCGGAAGTTTACGAAAGAGGTCGATACGATCGCCGAGGTAACTATCGACGGCACGAATGTCGGGCTTGAGCACCTTCGAAGCGGGCTCGCCCTTTTATCTCCTGAGGATGTGGCCGTGCTGCCTGCCGCGGAACAGCAGCAGTATTTGGCGGCGGCTCAGTCAGCAAAGAGTGCGAAATACGGAATGTGGAGCGGCAAACCACCAGCGTCCGTCCTGTCTTCGCAATCTGCGGATCAAATGGCTCGTTCCGATGCCCCTTTTTCGCCCGAGACCAGACGGTCCGCACAGCGAAGACAGTCGGCGGATATGACGTTCGACTCGTCGCCGGGCTATGTCTACGAACCGGAAGTGCAGGTTACTCAGCCGGCCGCGTCAGAGCCTGTTGCGGTCAAACAGCAACCACCGCCGTCTGAAGTTCCCGCAAAGCAACCGGTGCCGACGGAACCCGCGAAAGTTGTCGCCGCTACGTCTGCGACTGGCCGCAAATACGTCCGCGGTCCATTCGGCGGGTGCTATTACATAAACTCAAGCGGGAATAAATCTTACGTCGATCGCAGCAAATGCGAATCGCCGTGAAGGAGCCAGCTCACATGAGAAGATTTTTGCCGATAGTTCTAATTTTGTTTTTTACCGCCGTCTCGTATTCTCAGATGGCGGTGGTGATCGGTGAAAATGCTTATCTGCGAGGCTCGGCAGTGGAGACGGGAGCCATCGTCGACACACTGAAGAGCGGTGCAAAAGTCGCGATAATCAAGCAGCAAGGCCCGTGGTTTCTGGTGCAATCATCGCCCTTTGTTGGCTGGATGCACGGCAACTCGCTCAGGTTGACGACGACGCCGAGATCGACAGCTCCCTTGGTCGCCAATTCGCAGCCGCCCTCAGAGAAACAGAAAGAATCAGCCATTACCAAATCCAAGACCGAAGAGCCCGCTGCCGATCCGCCGTCGGTCGTGGAGAAGCGCGTATACATCCGCGGGCCGCGAGGCGGGTGCTATTACGTAAGGCCTGACGGAAAGAAAGTTTATGGCGACCACGGTCTTTGTGGTAGCTGATCTTACCAGTCGTCGGCTAATTGGTCTTACCAACTGACTTACGAACGCGTAACCAGATATTAACTTCCAGGTTATCCTGTGATAAGCTACGCAAATACTTGCAAAAACGGCGGGTTATTGGCCGTTTATCACGTTATAGAACAACTAAATTGACCGGAATTTAGAACCATTTTTAATCGATATGGCGAAGTACACTATTCCCGAAATCAAGAACGAAGAGTTAAAGCGCTGGGTAACCGATATGGCCGAGCTTTGCGAGCCGGACGCGGTGTATCTGTGCGACGGATCGCAGGAAGAATACGACCGGATGTGTCAGGAAATGGTCGACGCGGGGACGTTTATTAAACTGAACGCCGAAAAGCGCCCGAACAGCTTCCTCGCCCGCTCTCACCCGTCGGACGTGGCACGAGTTGAGGACCGTACATATATATGTTCGCTTTCGAAGGGCGACGCCGGCCCGACGAATAACTGGATGAATCCGCGCGAGATGAAGGCGATCTTAACGCCGAAATTTCGCGGAGCGATGCGGGGTCGAACGATGTACGTCGTGCCGTTCTGCATGGGCCCGATCGGTTCGCCGATCTCGCAGTTCGGCGTACAGTTGACCGACTCGGCATACGCGGCGGTGAATATGCGCATCATGACCCGCATGGGCACGCAGGCGCTCGACGCGCTCGGCGACGGCGAATTCGTACACTGCCTGCACTCGGTCGGGATGCCGCTCGCGGAAGGCCAGGCCGATGTCGCATGGCCGTGCTCGCCGGATCCTAAGGACAAATATATCGTCCACTTTCCCGAAGAACGCTCGATCATCTCATACGGCTCCGGATACGGCGGCAACGCTCTGCTTGGTAAGAAGTGTCTCGCACTACGCATCGCATCGACGCTCGGACGCGAGCAGGGCTGGCTCGCCGAGCACATGTTGATCGTCGGCGTGAAATCGCCCGACGGCCGTAAGGATTACGTCTGCGCGGCGTTCCCGTCCGCGTGCGGTAAGACGAACTTTGCGATGCTGATTCCGCCGAAACCGTTTCAGGAAGAAGGCTGGGAGATCACGACCGTCGGCGACGACATCGCCTGGATAAAGCCGGACGAGACGGGAAGGCTTCGCGCGATCAATCCGGAAAACGGATTCTTTGGCGTCGCTCCGGGAACGAACTACAAATCGAATCCGAACGCAATGGATTCGATCAAGGAAAACACGATCTTTACAAACGTCGCGTTAACCGATGACGGTGACGTTTGGTGGGAAGGCATGGACGGCGAGCCGCCGGCACACGCGATCGACTGGCAGGGCAACGATTGGACGCCCGCGTCAGACAAGCCCGCGGCCCACGCTAATGCCAGATTCACCGCACCGATCACGCAGTGTCCGGTGGTCGACGAAAATTTCGATTCGCCGAAGGGCGTACCGGTTTCGGCGTTCATTTTCGGCGGCCGCCGCAACTCGGTCGTGCCGCTGATCCAGCAATCGTTCAACTGGGCGTTCGGCGTTTACATGGCAGCGACGATGGGTTCGGAGATGACCGCCGCCGCGTTCGGCAATATCGGCGAGGTCCGCCGCGATCCGTTCGCGATGCTGCCGTTCGCCGGTTATCACATGGGCGATTACTTCGCACACTGGCTCGACTTCGGCCGGCAGATCCCGGAACCGCCGCGAATCTTCTCGGTCAATTGGTTCCGCAAGGGCGAGGACGGGAAGTTCCTCTGGCCCGGCTTTGGCGAAAACATGCGCATCCTGAAATGGGTCGTTGAACGCTCACGCGGCGTGTCGAAGGGAGTGGAAACTCCGCTCGGTTGGATGCCGCGTTACGAAGACCTCGATTGGCGCGGGCTCGACTTTTCGAAAGAGCAGTGGAACTCCGTCATGAGCCTCGACCGCGACATCTGGCTCAAAGAGATCGCCATGCACGACGACCTCTTCTTCAAGCTCTACGACCGCCTGCCGAAAGAGATGACGTTCATCCGCGAACTCCTCGTCTCCAACCTTTGGCGCTCCCCCGAACTCGGCCTCGCAACCCCGCGTCCCGAGCCGGCCGAAGAAACAAAGGCCGTCGCGAAAGGATAGGATCGCGTTGTCAGAACCGCCTGCATTTGCCCGCACAACGTGATCACGATCAGCCACCTGCATAAGCGGGTGGTTTTTTGTTTGTAACGGTGTGGGCTACTGAACGACCTTAGTAATTCCAGCAATGAACGTATCGATCGCCGCGACGAATCGCCTCGCGCCTTCGAGAATCTTAGCGATACTTTCGATCTTCGCTAAGGTCTTCTTCATCTCCTGATTAACTACGGCTAGTTCGTCGTCGGCCTTTACAAATCGAAGCGTACTCTTTTTCGCAAACAGTTTGATGAGAAAGTCGAGGCGATCGAGAGCTTCGTCTCGCTCCTTCTGAAGCTCGTGAAATCCTTTAACTGGAAGCATGTCCGCGAGCCGAAGGTTCATAGCGTGAATTCCGTCGTCGATTATCGCGATAGAATCGAGTAATTCATCTTTTTTTGGCATCGCAGCCTCCTATATGGACTTGAGTTTATCAACCGCGTCGCCGAGACGCTTCGCTGCATTTGCAAAGGCTTCTATCGCAGCCAGAGCGTCGGCAAAGTCGGCGGGCGCTTTCGATTTTGCGAGCGCGGCTATCCTCGTGTGCGCCCGCTTCATAGTTTCCAAAGTATCTACCGGATCCGTTGCCTGAAGATTTTCCAGGGCGTCAAGATGCGACACCAGCTGATCGCGATGCGAGTTCAGCGCCTGTTGGCTAAAGGGTGTCGCGGCAGACAGGCGAACCGCCGGTATCGTGCTCGTTTCGCAGACCTCTTTTATCTCCGCGTTCTGCGCGACCTTGTTTGCCTCACAGTTGTAGATCAACTGAAACGTACTGCGTTCGGCTTCGAAATTTAGAACATATCGCCGGTTGATCACCGTCAGATCGTCTCCAATAGCCTCGATCAACTCGTTTATAGGTTTCTCACCCTTTTGTATTGCCGCCTCAAGCCCTTGCCTTATCTTTTTCTGAATGAAGGCCTTGAGCACTTCCGAAACGATCACACCCGCGATGCCAAATGCCGCCTGCGTTTTTTCGGCAAATTTACTGTTGGGGAAGCCTCTATTGCCAAGACCGCCTGCGGTTATCGCGAGGTTGCCGAGAGCGGTTGACAGATCGGTCGCAGACCGCGAGATTCTCTCAGGCGCGTCGCTGTTCGCGATCGCCACCAGCAGATCAACGTATTCAGTCAGCCTGTCGAGCGCGTCGAACCGAGCCTGCAGATCCTCATCATCGAAGAATTGAACCTTGTCGAGGTCGGACTGTACTATAAATTTGCCTTCGCGGGTTAACTTTCTGATCTCAAGCGTCCGGTTCAACCGGTTGCTTTCGCTGTAAGATTTCCGGGCACTTGCAGCAAGCACCGCGGCCGCAACCTGAAATTTCGATATCGGTTGTCGATAGCGGTTGGTCGTGCATCCGAGCTGCCCCCAGATCAAGAACGCCAGCAGTAAGAATGTAATACCCTTAAAATAACCTTGACGTAACATCGTGCCCTCCTTTTCCCTGCCCGAGTGATTCGTGATTTAGCAGTTTGAATTTTCAACCCGCTTCATTACAAGTTGTGTGACCTTACGAAAATCTTTCCGGTTGGCAAAAGTTTTAACATCGACTTTGTAGTTACCGTTCCGCTGAACCCGAACGCAAAATATTTAATCCCTTACCCTTAACAAACCACGAGACGCCGAAGGCAACGATCGCGACCGTTTCGAAAACAAGGACCGGAGCCAGCCCGTTCAAGAAATCAACATGCCAACGGCGAATCACGGCGACGGCGACTAAGGCGAGTATGCAGCCGAGAATAATCCAGCCGCAGGTTTTGTAAATGCGATTGCGGTAAGGTTTCAATTCATCCGACGGGCCGATGTCATCTTCTTGAAAAGTAAACAGGCAAAACCACGCCAGTGTTATAAAAAGACCAGCGGCGAAAATGTAGTGAGCGATGCCGATAAGAGCCGGCTGCCCGATACCCGAATTTGACGTCGGGAAGAATGCTACTCCGACCGCAAAAAGGCATGCCAGGTTGCCGGCCCAGTCTTCGCGTTGGCCTTTGCCCTGATAAGTCAGCAGAAAAATACCGATCGCGCAAAGCCCGCCCACCAGCACGTCTCCGACGGATGTCCAGTAATACGCACTGATACTCGGCTGTATCCAGAGCTCGAGAAACCGCGGTACTTCAGGATTTTCCACAACTGGATTTCGATAAGTCGCGCAGCCCTCGCAAAGCCAGTCAACAACCCACTTCCCAGCTATCAGGACGAATGGCAACGCTATCCCGACCACGCCGATCGCCTTGCGGACTGCAAGGTACGAGATCACGTGCGAGTCGTCTTCAATTCTAATTCCGAACGGCATAAGTGTGGCGTATTTTAATCCTGCGACCTCAGTTGCTCAACACTTTTGGTTTGAAAGTCGGCATCACAGGATGATCATCTCCTTGTTTTAAAAACGTGACTGGAATTTGCGGACGTTCCACGTGGAGTCTTTCTCATTCATCGTTGCACAGAGGATGGTGTTACCGTCGGTGCGGATGTTGACGAGGCCGTAGATTAGGCCCGCGACGATGTAGGTTTTGTCGAGCTTGCGTTTGACTGTGGTCGGGTTGAGGTCGCCGGCTTTGGTGACTTTGGCGTCGACCGTGACGGTGGCGAGGTTGGCTTCGTCTATGACGGTGTCGCCCGCGGGATCGGCAATCGTGACTTTCGACGGTTTGCCGAGGTTGCTGCTTCGGGCGATCTCGGTTGAATAGACGAGCGGCGTGATGAGCTTGTCGTTAGAGATCTCGAGATAGCCGGTGGTGGCGCTGGCGGCGACTATCGCCGGACGCGGATGGTCGTGGCCTTCGTTGTCGCCGGAAGAGATGATCGTCGCGGCCGGGCGCACTGCGGCAAGAAATTCGTAGGAGACATCGTCACTGCCGTGATGACACGCTTTTGCTACATCGCACTGCAGCTCGATGCGGTTCCCCATGTAATCGTCCAACAGCTGCCGCTGGCTTTTCATGTTGAGATCGCCGGTCAGCAATATTCGCGAACGGCCGAAGTCGAGCCGTAACAAAATGCTGTTTCCGTTGGTATTGATGCTGTCGCGGCTGTCGAGATTATAGAGCGCGGCGGCGTTGTTAACGTCGGTTTCGATCGGAGCGAGGACTTTCATTGAGACTAGCGACGCGCCGGGTTCGAAACCGGGCAGATATTCATCGTTCTGGCTGAGGCGTTTTATCGGAGTCGGCGTTCCGGCCAGCGTTTTCGATTGCGTGACGTTCTTGAGCATTCCCGCCCATTCGCCCTGCAGCTTGGGATTTGCGTTTGGCTTCAGCGCGTTCACCACCTTTGTGCGGCTGCCGACGAGCTGCGTCAAAAAGCGCTTGTCGGGCGTAGTCGGGCCGAGCCAGCGTTTATTGTTTGCGGGATTGATCCACCAGCCGATGCCCGCGTGATAGAAATTCTCTACGCGTACGTCTTGTGCGTCGAGTTCGGAATTCTGCGCAACATCGAGGAGATCGGCGAGGCCGCCATAATGGTCGGCGTCGCAGTGCGACACGATCATCGCGTCGAGCCGGATCTGCGTTTGGCGATAATCTTTGGCGAATTTCCAGTCGACGAAATCTGCCGCGTTCTTGCCCGAGGGCTGGCTGGTACGTTTGTAGCCGCCGTCGATCATCACGTGCCGGTCGTCCGGCGTGCGGATCAGTATGCCATCGCCCTGGCCGACATCGATGATGTATATCTCGAGCAGGGAATTGTTGCCGATGGCGGAGTTGTTCACCCAACCCTTTTTGCCGCGCGCACGAACCTCTGTACGACTCGCTCCTGTCTGGATCACGTCGAGGTGATCTCCCCACAAGAGTTCGCCGATCTTCTTGCTGCCGGTCGATTCCGCAAACAGCGGCGCCGTATCGTCGGATAAATATTGTATGGGCACGATATCTCGTTCGCTCCTTTAGTTTCTTTGGCGTTCTGACCTTATTGCTTTTTGGCCGTGAAATCTTTCGTCGCAGTGCTTAGTAAGCACAAAAATTCCATTGACACGACTGTTGTATTTATGACAATCTTATCGGGCGGAAGGTTTGCCGGCCGATCTTTGACAACTCAATGCCGCCTCTCCCGATATTGATGAGTCACAAATGCCTAACAGTCTCAGGTATGTCTCAGTCGATTAGCTGATGTGAGACATTAAGATGTGACACGTAAGTTATAGAACATGTTCCAAATGGAACAAAATGTGACCCTAGCCAAATGGAACGGAACAAAACGTAAGTTGTTGAAAGTTGGTGTAAGTCTTAGATCTTGAGTCGATTGACTCAAAAACACCGCCGCGAAATGTTTCGACTCAAACAACTTACAGGGACTGATTTGCGATCGCGTTCATGCTCAGGTCGAAACCTTTCGCATGCTGACGGCTTGTAGTAAAATGGTCTCAATCGAATCAAGTCAACTCTTTTTCACTGGAAACAATCTAAGAACAAGCATATGAACGAATACGCAACATCTTTCGGAAATTCGGCGGCTGATGCTCTACCCGCTCAGCGGGCGCAGTTCATCCGCAAAACCTATCTCCTGCTCGCGGCGGCCATTTTGGCTTTCGTTGTGGTGGAAACTTTCTTGTTCGTGTCCGGCGCGGCCTACGCGATCCTCGGCGTTTTGACGCTCGGCGGTTCGATGGGATGGCTCGTCGTTCTAGCTGCATTTATGGGGATCTCGTATCTTGCTAACCGATGGGCGATGTCTGAAACGTCCTCGGCAATGCAGTACGTCGGCCTCGGCATCTTTGTTATCGCCGAAGCGGTGATCTTCGTGCCGATGATCTTTATCGCAGCGACTTACTCCGACGTATCGGTGATCCCGAAAGCGGGGATCGTGACCCTGGGATTGTTTCTCGGAATAACCGCGACCGTCTTTCTGACGCGAACCGACTTTAGCTTCCTGGGCCCGATCGTGGCGATCGGCGGATTTGCGGCGTTAGGATTCATCGTCGCAAGCGCGATCTTCGGATTCTCGCTCGGCAGCATTTTCGCTTTCGTGATGGTGGCCTTTGCCGGCACGGCGATCTTGTATAACACGTCGCAGGTGCTGCATAACTACAACACGAATCAGCACGTCGCCGCGTCGTTGACCCTGTTTGCCGGAATTGCATTGCTGTTCTGGTATATCCTCTCGATCTTTAGTTCGCGAGATTAAGTCCGCGGTATTCAAGATGTCAGTAAGTGGCTGCTTGAAAAGGCAGCCTCTTTCATTCAGCTTTTCCTCAGAAAATCTTCATAAATCTCTAAATACGCTCATGGCAGCTTCCATTAATCTTCCTTCGTTACTCAAAACGCTTCCAACAAACAATCTGATGAAGAGTCCGCGAGACGAGATGCGCGGCGAAGGAGGACTACAAAAAATGGGAAAGAGTTATAAACACATCAAGCCGATCGCTCAGGATGATAAGCACGGCTGCTGGTCGGCAAGCATGGCATGGTGGACGAAGGCAACGCCAACGGTGCCGAATTATACGGACGACGAGATCGTGGTCGAATACTCACACTTGCGAGGTCCGGACGGCGGGCTGAGATTTCCAGAAGGATTCAAGCAGATGCTCTCGGACGTAAAGTGGGGCTTGACGGTGGAAACGACCGAGTCATCGTTCGGCGCGTTTGATCTAATATCGACCGGCTTGAAAAAAGCTCCGGTTATGATGGGATTCTGGGATCTGCGGGTCGGGGGATATCACGCCGTCGTCGTCCACGACTATCATTCAAGCATGAAGGAGGGCAATCGGCTGACGTTCATGGATCCGAACGGCGGCGTTCACATGACCTGGAAGGATGTGCTTACTTTGGCAAGAGGGCACGCCATTATACTTGGCTATAAGAAGTAAGCATCTGGAAAATAGCCGCCCGCCGTGATATACACATTTCGGGAGGAAGACTATGTATAAAGTTATTGCAGTAGCCTTAGTGACGTTGATGTTTGTGGCGGCCGCATTTGCTCAATCTACGCCGGCTCCGCCGACCACGCATTTAAAGGCCGGGATGCCGGCACCCGATTTCACTCTCACCGACACCGCCGGAAAGCCGGTCAAGCTGAGCGATTTCAAAGGCAAGAAGAATGTCGTGCTGGCATTTTACGTGCTTGCTTTTACAGGTGGCTGAACGAAGGAAATGCAGGCCTATCAGGCTGATATGGCCAAATTCGACGCTACCGAAACACAGATACTTGGAATTTCGATGGACAGCTTTGCTTCGAATAAGGAATTCGGGACAAAGATCGGCGTGACCTTTCCGCTACTGAGCGATTGGAAACGCGAGACGACCAAGGCTTACGGGCTTTATAACGAAACGAACGGCTACGGCCGACGCGGGACGTTCGTGATCGACAAAGAAGGGATCATCCAACACGTCGAGGTCGGGAACACCGCAGTCGACCCGACCGGAGCCTATCAAGTCTGCGATCTTATTAAGAGCAAGCAGGCGGCGAAACCAAAACCATGACGAATTACGCTCCATGTCCTAAGTGTCGCTCAACCGGAGCCGAACGAATGTCTTTCACCTGGTGGGGCGGATTGCTCGGCCCTCGCGTCCTTACTCACGTAAAATGTCCGGGCTGCGGACATGCCTACAACGGTAAGACCGGCCGCGACAATACGACCGGAATCGTTATCTATACCGTAGTGGTCGGACTGGTGGCGTTTGCGATCGTCTTTGTAGTTGTTGGCGCGGTGGTGGCGATGATGTTGGCACAGCGATGAAAGGTTCAGACGGCTTCGTCGATCGATTGCAGGCCGAGCGATCCGTCGGACTCTTTCATCAGAACTTCAATACGGCGTTCAGCGGCAGTGAGGCGTTCGCGACATTCGCGTGATAGGCGGACGCCGTCCTCGAAAAGCTTCAAGCTTTCTTCGAGTTCGAGGTCGCCCTCTTCAAGCTGGGTCACGATCTGCTCGAGTTCTTTGAGTGATTCCTCAAATGATTTCGACATAGTTATTTGAAAATCTTTTCCGCCTCGTTCAGCAGGTCGTTGATATTTTTGACGCCAAGGCGAGTACGTCCGGATTCTGGGCCGTTCGTCGCGATCGCGATTATCTCCTGGCCGACGCGCTGTGCGATCGTCGTCGCAAGCTTATCATCTTTTACCGCGACGATCTTCCACTCGCGGCCGTCGCGTTTCATCTTCACTTCGAAGTTATGTTCGGGCAAAAGGCTTTTGACCGTGGCCGTGTCGCCGTCAATCTTGATGTCGAGATATTGTTCGGCCCCAAGCACCATCGCTTCGAACGGCACATATCCGAACTCGGCAGTTTTCTGACGGATGGCGACGGGCAGTTCGTCCCGGGCTCGATCCTTGACGGCCGGCATTACGGGAGCGGCGACCCTCGCGACCTGTTGGATGATCGTCGGCGGCATGCCGCGTCCATAGAGTTCGACTGCTTTCTGGGTGATCTGCGGAAGAAAGTCGTCAACAACGGCGTCGATATCGACCAAGCGATTTACTGTCGCCTGATCATTACGCTTGGCGGCGTCGACGATCAGGGCGAGCGAATACTGCGGCGTAGATTTAAGCGACTGCCAGTAGAAATAGAAGCCGAGGCCGCCGATCAGAGAGATCGCGAGAGCCGAGCCGAGCAGTATCAACGCTGCCTTCTTCAGTTTGCTCCGACGTGGAGCGGTCGAGTAGCCGCCGAGGCCGACAGGCAAATCCTTAGAAACTATTTGTGGCAATCCGTCGTGCATTAATCTTCTACGAGTTCCTTAACCTCTGCGGAAATTCTCCCCCTAGCGACGCGAATTCTTATACGTTCGCCGACATCGGTTTGATGCACATTTCTTATTATATCGCCGCTAGAATTCTGCGTGATCGAGTATCCACGGGTAAGTACGGCAAGAGGCGAGAGGGCGTCGAGCTGAGCGACGGCGGTTGCCAGGGAGCGTTTGCGAATATCGGTAAGATCGGCAGCGTTCGATCTGATCCGTTGCTCAACGAGCGCGAGCCGTCGATCGTTGCGTGCAATACGGCTTGCGAGATTCAGCGGCGTGAGCGCCGCCGACATCTTTTCGAACTTTGCCGCGGATATTCTAAACCGCTTTTCGATCGAATCTACTGCGGTGTCGATCAGGTTGTCGACGCGGTCTCCGAGCAATTTAATATCGGCCGGGAACATCTGAAACGGCGGCGACAGTGCGATCTCTTGAAGCTCGTTTCGTGCCCATAGCAATCTATAATTTATCGAGTTGAAGAGGTCGGCCGTTGAACGCCGGAGATGTTCGACGATCTCGGCTTCGGCTCGGGCAACTATCTCGGCGGCGGCTGACGGCGTAGGAGCTCGAAGATCGGCGGCCATATCCGCAATAGTGAAATCGATCTCATGGCCGACGGCGGAGATGACGGGAATGTTCGACCCGCGAATTGCCCTCGCGACACGCTCTTCATTAAACGCCCAGAGATCTTCCGCCGAACCTCCACCGCGACCAACAATGAGCACATCGATCTTTTTCTCGGCCTCGGCCGATTGGGAGAATCTATTTGCGTTCGCTATTGCCCGGGCGATCTGCTCGCCCGCGGTTTCGCCCTGAACTTGAGCCGGAATGATAACAACATGGACGGAACGCGCACGGCGTTCGAGAATATTAAGAATGTCGTGGATGGCAGCTCCGGTCGGAGAGGTGACGACGCCGACACGGCGCGGATATCGAGGGATCGGGCGTTTGAGGGATTCGTCGAACAATCCTTCATTAGCAAGCTTTGCCTTGATCTGTTCGAACGCGACGGTCAACGCACCTTCGCCGACCGGCTGCAGAGATTCGACGGCCAGCTGATATTCGCTGCGGCGTTCCCAGCTCGTAATTTTACCGCGAACGCGTACTTGCAATCCGTCAAACGGATTGAAACGGATCCGCCAGTTCGTGCCCTTAAAACAGACCGCCTTGATAAAAGACTCGCCGTCGGTAAGCGAAAAATACCAATGACCGGACGAGGCAATACTAAAGTTAGATATCTCGCCCTCGACCCAGACGTTGTTAAACTGCCGTTCAAGGGCCGATTTGATATCGGTGTTGAGCTCCGTCACCGACAGCGGTTTCGGCTCAAAATCGTCGAAAAGAGATTGGATCAGTGCGTGTTCCATCTAGACGGCTTCAGCCTCCGGCCGCTTTCCCGCGTACTGGCGGATCGAGTGTACGGCGATCGCGGTGATTATTATCGCGCCGCCGAGCAGCGCCCATTGCGTCGGGCGTTCGCCGACGAAAATAAAAACCCAAACCGGATTCAGCAGTGGTTCGATAAACCCGATCAAGCTGGCGTCGAGCGGCCGAGTTCCGCCGCGAACGCCTTTAATAAACAAAATGTATGAGATGCCGATCTGAAAGATTCCGAGAGCGGCAACCGCGAACCAATCCATTGCGGTCATCGTCGGGACGGCGGAAACACCGCTCGGGAAGTTCACGATCGCGAGCAGAAAGTTTCCGTAGATCACCGCGATTGCAGGATTGATCCGCTTACTATCAGAGATCGCAACCAATCTTGGAGGTCCAACCGCCTTCGGATGCTTGAGGAACAATATGTAAAGGCCAAGTAGAACTCCCGATCCTAGAGCAGCGATGTTTCCCTGATAATCTTCGAGCCGCAGCTGCCCGACGAAGAAAAGGCTCATCCCGGCGAGCACGATCACGACCGTTACGAGATCGCGAATGTGGAACTTTTCGCCAATGACGAACGGCGCGAGAACGAGGATGTATATAGGAGCTGTGTATTGCAGGAAGATCGCGTTCGCGGCGGTCGTTTTCTTGGTCGCCCAGACGAACAGGAACAACAGAAGCGCGTAAATGATCGCATTAAATATGCCAAAGGCGTCGATCTTCAATCCGTCCTTTCGCGTCAAGAGCATTACGGTGACGGCCGCGAAAAGGGAACGAAAGAAAGTCACTTGATACGCGTCAAGCGAGGTCAACTTTATTAGAACTCCGCCCGTGCTCCACAGAAAAACTGCGATCAGTACGAGCACTACCGGCGGAAAATTGAATCTCTCTAGAGTCACAACTTGACGGTAATGATAGATTATTGGCAACGAAGATTAAATCGCAGGCTTCAAAATTCAAGTTCTCTACAACATTGGCGGTCGGCGCCTCACAGTTCGCTTGACCGGCCTTGTTCCCAAAGGTAATTGCTGCTCGCATTTTGAGCTGAAATATCGCCACGCATTTCGCCGGCGTTTTAGATAAGGAAATAAAACTTTATGCGAAAGATCCTCACTGCTTTTTTCGCGCTCGTCGTTAGCGCATCGGTCGCATCCGCGCAGGCCGAAGTAAATGTTCCCGCGGCAACGATAACTCAAGTGGCTCCCGCAACAGCCGCAGAAGATTTCTCCGCACCGATGACTCCCAAGACTTTTCCGAATATCGCGATTGAAAATTTCGGCCAAATGGATGAGCGTTTTTATCGCGGGTCGCAGCCGACGGCTGACGGCTACAAGGCTCTGAAAGATTTCGGCATTAACACTGTTATCGACCTCCGCAAAGACAACGAAGATTATTCGAAGGCAACCGTCGAATCGCTCGGGATGAAGTACGTCCACATCCCGATGACCGGCTGGACGACTCGTGACGAAAGCGTTATCGAATTCTTGAAGGTCGTCAACGATCAGACGAATGGCAAGGTCTATGTACACTGCGCCGCGGGCAAACACCGCACGGGCCTTGTCGGGGCCGTCTATCGCCTAGAAAACTATGGCTGGGACTATGACAACTCGTATAAAGAGATGAAGAATTTCGGATACTTCTCGGGTCTTTTCCACCGCAAGATAAAGGCTTACGTAAAGGACTACTACGAAAAGTTTGGAGCCGAGAAACAAGCCGCGTTCAAGGCCGCCCAAGCGCTCAAGGGCGCAGGCGGTGGTGCGACGGCGTCGCCCCGGCCAGCCCCTTAAACTAGGAAGTTGACCAACCGATGATTACGAGGTGGCTCCTTAAGGCCTTTTATTGATAGACGTCGGTCGCGCTTTTGGTTTTTGTCCATTGAATTCCTTCGATGTTCCGGTCCATTGCCATTATTTTGTCGCTTAGGTGATCAGTGCTCAGATTCAGGCGAAGATTTAAATAGTATTGAATGCAGCCGATAGGATTTTCGGTGTCGGGAGGATCAAGCTGCCTGACTTCTCCGTCGAGCTTATACTTTTTGAAGGTCTTACGCAGAAGGTCCTGCGTGAGGTCCGTATTGCGTGTTCGCACGGTGAGTTCCATTGACCTGAAAGCCTGCTCCTGTTCGTTGTATTCGAGAATGTAAAGAAGCCCGAGCGAGAAGACGCAAAGTGCGATGCCAAGATCCCCGCGTCCGACTCCGGCAGCAAGGCCGAGAGCGAGGCTTATCAAAAGTACCGTAACTTCCTTAGGGTCGCGGATGTTCGTGCGGAACCTGACGATCGAGACGGCAGCGAAGATGGCGAATGCACGGGCGGCGTTATCGCCGACGATCATCATCAGCGCGGCCGCGACAGCCGAGAGGAGTATCTGAGTCTGCGCAACGTAAAGATTTCGCTGGAATAAAGGAAAGTTCTTCCGTGGGCGAAAGGCCAGTACCGCGGAAAGTATTACGGCGAGCAGCAGGTGAAGCACGATGCTCGATGTCGTCTCGAAAAACGATCCGGTCGGAACCGCCGGGCCTGATCCGTCTACGGCCAACGCGGCAAGGAACGGATTCGCGTCTGCCTCGTCATTGGCCGACTGGGTCGTCGGCGAAGGCGAAGCATTTACGGTCGCGTCTGCCGCTGGGGTACCCGGACGGGACAGGAAAAGTCCGAGAGCTCCCGCAGCCGCGAGGGCAACTATAAGCAAGACCAAAAGGTTAGCGCGTTTCATTGCCGTTTAGTTGGACGCAATGTTGTTTGCGGCGGCCGCGTCTTTAAGCTCTGCTATCTTTCGCTTAACGGCATTCGTATAGACCGCGACATCAGCCGCAGAGTAGTTTGCCGCACGAAACGCGTCGCCGATTTGTTTATCGCTCAACTTGCTCATCAGTGAAGACAGCCACCTGGCGTCTTCGATCGTGATGCCTTTGAACACACCTCGATTCTTTCCTTTGTATGACAAGACGACGTCGCCGTCATTCTCAACGCGGCGGATAAGTTTTGTCTTCGCGTACGCTTTTGGATCGCCGGTCTTGCGGCCGAGGCGGTAGATAATCGGCAGATTGTTATTGCCCAGACGGCCGAATGTCGAACCAAGATCGCTGACAATGTAGTGATTCTCGCCGTCCACTTCTATCACTTTGTTTTGCAAGTCGAGCACGTCCCAGTTCGTCATGAAGACCATCATTATTTTCAGGCCCTGAAGTTCTTTCGAGTCGACAAAGGGATTCTTCTTCCACTTCCATTCCTCAAGCCGTTCGACATTGTCGGGCCGGGCTTCGAGCCGAACATCCTTGAACGTTCCTTTACCGGGAATCGTGATGGATGGCACGAGATAATTGATCTCGGTCTTATAGCCGATGCCGTGAAGAAGCCTTACGGCCACGGTTTCAGGCTTAGCTTCGCGGCCGAGTTTGGCGACCCAAATCATTCCCGATCCGTCCTTGATGCGATACTTTTTGTTGTGTCCGCCCTTCTCCTGCTTGATGAATTCAATGTTGCTCAAGTCAGGCCGCATTGCATCGCCGCCCGGCCCTTTGAACAGATCCATCTCGGAGACGTTGACCGGTTCCCACATCACATTCGTTTGAGCGACGGCCGCCGAGGCGACCGTCAATATCAAAAATAGATTTATAAATACACGTTTCATTTTCGTCTCTCCATGTTTCGTCATTAGTTTCGCCCGTTGAATTCCAGCGTCGATGTCCGCTGTGTTTCGAATGCATGCTGTGCGTCCACCACGTCGCCGCTTTGAGGCGCTCGCAGATATGTTCCGTCGGGCTGCAGCAACCGGGCCTTAACGTTGTCGTTCAGATACATCGGCAAATATTCTTCACTGAGATAGCGAGCGATGCGGCGGTCGCGGATCGGGGCGAGCACCTCTACGCGGCGGTCGAGATTTCGCGGCATCCAATCGGAACTGCCAACATAAACTTCAGCGTCGCCGCCGTTCTCGAAGTAATAAACTCGGCTGTGTTCAAGCAGGCGACCGACAATGCTACGGACGCGAACATTTTCAGAAAGGCCCGGCACGCCAGGCCGCAATATACAAATGCCGCGAATGATCAGATCAATCTCGACGCCGGCTTGCGACGCTTCGTAAAGTTTGTTGACGATCTCCGTATCGGCAAGTCGATTGATCTTCGCGACGATCCTTGCACGCTTACCCGCTCGTGCATTCGCCGTCTCGCGTTCGATCATCTGCTTCATGCGGTCGCGTAGATTGATCGGCGCCATCAGCAGCGTGCGGACGTGTTTCGGCTCCGTGTAAACCGTTAGGTAATTGAAAAGGTCCGCAACATCTGAGCCAATCTCTTCGTCGGCCGTGAGCAGCCCGAGATCCGTATAGACGGTCGAGGTCGCCGGATTGTAGTTGCCGGTGGCGAGGTGGGCGTAGCGTTTGAGTTCATTGCCTTCACGTCGGACGATGAGTGTGGCTTTAGCGTGCGTCTTCAAACCGAGTAGGCCATAAATGACGTGAACGCCGGCTTCTTCGAGCTTCTTTCCCCATTCGATGTTGTTGGCTTCGTCGAACCGCGCCTTGATTTCAATCAGCGTTGTGACCTGCTTGCCATTTTCGCTCGCCTTTATCAGCAGCGGGGCGATCGGCGAGTCTTCACCGATGCGGTAGAGACACATCTTAATCGCGAGCACGTCCGGGTCTTCCGCGGCTTCGGCGATCATGTCCGTCACGGTGCTGTACGGTTGGTAAGGGTGATGGAGCAGAATATCCTGACGATTGATCACTTTGAAAACGGATTCGCTGGTCGACAGCACGTCGAGCTTGGCTTGACGGATCGGAGCCTCTTTCAGGTCGGGCCGATTGATCCCAACGATGCTCCAGAGGTCGACCAGCTTCAACATTCCTTCAACGCCATAAACATCGTCGGCCTCGATATTGAGACACTCACTAAGATGCTGTTTCATGCGGTGCGGCATCGACTCCGAAACCTCTAGTCGCACGACTTGGCCGAAGCGCCGCTCCCTAAGATTTTCCTCCATCGTCTCGAGTAGATCCCGTGCTTCCGATTCGCGAAGGTCGATGTCGCCGTCGCGAGTGATGCGAAAGAGCTGGCATTTTTCCGGCGTCGCATCGGGAGCGATCTTGGCAATATTCGCAATCACGACATCTTCGATCGGCACGAACTGCGTATTCTCACCATCACCGACCGGAACGAATCGCGGGAGAAATGAAGGTATTTTGACGCGGACGAAAACCTCGTCACCGATCTTCGCAAACGCCTTAGCGACCCGCTCACTTAAAACCGGTTTGATGAACAGACAAATGTTGAGCGAGCCGCCCGAGATATAGGGAAAAGGATGCGTTGGGTCCACTGCCTGCGGCGTGAGTATGGGCATTATATGGTGATCGAAGAATGCATCGAGAGCCTGCTTTTCATCGCTCGACCGCCTTTCGTAGCGGTCGATAGCAATGCCTTCGCGAGCCAGAGCGGGAAGCAAAGAGTCGTCGAGATTGTTTTCAAGTATCGAGTTCATCCCGAGAACCATTCGCCGGATCTCGGACATAAGTTCGCGGTCGGTGAATCCGTCAGGCGACACTTCGACCCGCTTACCTAGTTTCTCCTTAAGAGCCGACACGCGGATCATGAAGAATTCGTCGAGGTTTGATCCATAGATAGCTGCGAACTTTAGACGTTCGAGAAGAGGCGACGCTTTGTCTAGCGCTTCATGCATAACGCTGCGAAAAAATTCGAGCAAACTGAGGTCGCGATTAATGAAGTTGGCATGTTCGTTATATGCGTTCAGTCGGGCCGTCACGGTCGCGGTTGTCACATCGACCAGGGCAAGATTGTGTGTTGTTGACGTCATAGTCTTGGTCGGAGAGCGTCAAAATGGATTGACACGCGCTTTGGTGCAAAGAGCGTGCCGAGAGAGATAGCATTAAATCCCAGCCGATGAAGCGATTAAGGCCGACCTAGAGTATGTCTCACGTTCGAAAACGGTACGGATGGCGACAATAGTCTTGCTTGACATGGCTAACTGTATTGTTTAGAGTAACAGTTAATGGCAGTTAGTACGCAGTTCTCGATCGCGGTTCATATGATGGCCGGGCTTGGATTCTTGCCTGAGGCTGAGACCACATCGACGCAGTTGGCATCGAGTGTTAACACCAGTCCGAGCTTTGTTCGGCGTATTTTGTCGAAGCTTTCTAAGGCGGGGCTAGTTCACACGAAGATGGGGAAAACCGGTTCGACATCGCTTGCGAGAGAGCCGCGGGAGATAACTCTTTTGGAGATCTATCGGGCGGTCGAGGCGCCGAAGGCGTTTGTCATACATGATTATCCGGCGAAGCCTGCGTGTCGGGTAAGCTGTGGGATCAAGACGGCTATGGAGAAGGTTTTATATCGAACGCAGAATTCGATGGAGCAGAAGCTTGGCGAAATCAGCCTGGCAGAAATTATCGCAGATGTATCGCGATAAATTTTTTCAATCAAACTGTGACTGAATAAGTCACAAAATACAAACGGAAGGTAAATACGAAAATGACGCAGAAAAAGATAGCACTTGTAACGGGAGCAAACAGGGGAATCGGGCTGGAGACGGCACGCCAGCTTGGAGCAAAGGGCATTAAGGTTTTGATCGGTGCACGAAGTGA
>CADEGD010000034.1:0-21949 GCA_902826795.1 uncultured Acidobacteriota bacterium
AACGGAAACATCTGAAGGTAGCTCAGGCTCGAGTATCCGGTTCCAAAATCGTCGATGTCAGTCTCGATCCCAAACCGCCTCAGCTTGCGCAAGACGTCCAAAGCCCTCTCATGATCTTCAAAGAATACTGTTTCGGTTATCTCGAGCTTAAGACGATCAGGTGGAAAACCGGCTCCATCCAGTATCGCCTGAATGCGTTCGAGAATATTTTCTTCGCCGAACTGCTTGCTCGAAATGTTAATGCTGAGCTTAACCTCTTCTACTTGAGGCAGTACCGCTCGTAACTGAGCTACGCGGCTGCACGCGGTCCGCATAACGTGGTCGGTCAGCTCATCCATCAATCCGAGTTCTTCGGCCAGCGGAACAAACCGGTCGGGTGAGATCGTACCGAGCTGAGGATGTTCCCAGCGTGCGAGAGCTTCCAACGCATAGATCCGTTCATCGGAGAGCGAAAAGATCGGCTGATAATATACGCGGATGTCGCCGTCGCGTATCGACTTTCGCAAGTCGGTCTCCAGCCTCAACGTTTCAAGCACCGCATTACGCATGTTGTCGTCGAAGGTTTCGTGCCGGGCCTTGCCAGAGCGTTTCGCCTGATACATCGCAGTGTCGGCGTCGCGAATGATATCGTCCGCCGATCTGTGTTTCTCGGTCGCGTTCAGGATGCCGATGCTTGCGGTCGTGAAAACCTCGTGGCCGTTGAGAAGGAATGGTTGACCGATGCGTTCCTGAATGCGGTCGGCGATCTGCGTAACCCTTTCGCGAAGATATCTGCCCTCAACGAGCACGACGAACTCGTCTCCGCCCAGGCGAGCGACCATGTCCGGCGGCCGCATTGCTGAGCCGAGACGCTCGGCGATCGCCTTCAGCAGTTCGTCGCCGACGACGTGGCCAAGACTATCGTTGACGAACTTAAAACGGTCAAGGTCGATAAAAAGCACGCTCACTTGATATTTGGGATTTGCCCTGAGCTCGCCAAGTGCCGATTCCAGACGCGCGACAAACGTGGCACGGTTGGGAAGCCCGGTCAGCGAATCGTGCGAAGCCTCATACAACAGTTTTTCGGCGGCGTGTTTCTTATCCGTAATGTCTTCGATCTGAAATATCAAGCTCGTGCTCGCCGAGAAAACTTCGTCGGTCAACGATATGTTGAGGTTCGCCCAAACGGTGCGTCCCGAGCGATGCATGTATCTGATCTCGAGCTGGCAGCTCTGCTCTTCGCCAGACATGACCTTGCTTACGCTGTCGAGCACATCGAAAAGATCGTCCCGATGCGTGTAGGGCGAAAACGTTGACGAAAGAATTTCACTTTCCCCATAACCTAAGAGATCGCACAAGGCCTTGTTTACTTTGAGCCAACGTCCGTCAAACCCGACAAGGGCGATGCCGATTGGGGCGTTGGTGAATGCACGCCTGAATCGCTCCTCGGACTCTCGCAGGGCTGCGGCTCCTTCCTCAAGTTCTTTCGCATATTGCTCAGCCTGCTCAGCCTGCTGGATCGAGAGTCGGACAGTCGTGATGTACATCCTGTACGACGCGTACAAAAGCAGAATGATCGGCACGGCTGCGACGATCACGACGAAACCGAGTCGGTCGGATAATTGAACCAGGATTCCTGCGCCCGCCGCGCCGACAAAGTTTGAGATAAAAGACCACAGATACTTTCGCTTCCAGATCTCAACAAGGCTCTTGCCCGTCGAGATCGAGTCGTGAAGAGCTGCCAGCGACGTGTTGACGAAGAAGTAAACGATCGTCATCACCGAAAGCGAGATAAGAAAGTCCTGAACGTATCCCGTCTGGCCATGCAGTTGGTCATCAGTTCGTATGCCAAGCAAGTAAAGACAAGCAACTACCGCAGAAGTTGAAAGGGCGGCCGAACACGCGTTAAAGAAGATCGTGATCTTCTTGCTGCAGAAACGCCACGACGAGAGTAACGCTTCGGCAGCCGCAAGAAGCACGGCCAGCGAACCGCCGAACATGATGATCGCCAGAAATACGAAAACGTCCGATACGGCGATGTGAGACTTTAGCTGAGGGATGGGAACGCTTACCTGAGTTCCGAGTCCGATGGTGATCGCGACCAGTAGAGCGAAATACAGGTCGATGCGGTCGAACGGAATGGTCGCGGCCGCCAAACCTGTACACACCAGGCCAGCGACGAGAACCAGGTTCATGTATCCCTTGGTTTTAGTTTCGCGGTCCATCGAAAACGAGCTTAAAGCGTGCCGAAGAGACAAATTACTCCATTCGGAAAAATCGCCAGTAACAGAGATCGTGTGTGAAGTGAATGTTTACCTGGGAGGCAGGATCAAAAAAAGAAAGGCAGGCCGATGTTCGACCTACCTAAATTATCGGTTATTCCCGGCTCAAAGTCCAGATTTTTGTTCAGTTTACGCGAAAATCGTCATGCACTGACCCGTTCGTCGGAAACCTGCCTTTTCGAACGACCTGTGAGCTGCCTTGAAACCCGAATTGCTTAGCAGGCAAACCGTTTGGACCGTATCGAGCAACTGTCGCGACACTTCTGCTAAACAGTCCGAACCGATACCTTTACCGCGATATTCTTCGCTGACCCAAACTCCTTCAAGGTATGCGACATCGTCCGTCAACGACACGACATCCGCCTTGAACATGAGTTTACCGTCCTCAACCATCACGAATACGCGTCCCTGCTCGATGCGGCGAAGAGCTCGTGCCTTGAATCCTTCCGGATCACGCAGCATCGGATCGTCGCCGGTTTCCAGGAACGCCACCTCTGCCTGAGCGTCAGCGATCTGGTCCAAGAGCCCTGCGTCGGCCGTCCGAATTTCGTAAGCACAGCTACGGACGAGGAACGGGAATCCGATCTCGAAAAGATACTCTTCGAGTACCGTTCGCGGGAATGCTCCCGGCTTTGCCTCGGCGAAGAACTCCACCGCGTGGTCTGAGTCCGACATGACGAGATGCATCTTTGCAGACTTTTCTCTTGCAACTTTTGCAAGAGCTTTTCTGGCCGCCGATGACCGTGCCTCGACGAGAGTTGTGTGCCCTATCAACGCTACGCCTTCAAGCTGGCCCGAAGGTCCGTAGCAACCATAAAAGGTACCGCGATTGAGCGTGCTGACCATTCCGTTGTCGCGGATAAAGCTGGTCATTGCGACCGTATGAACCGGTCTCTCATTCAAAAAGCTGAGAACGCTGTTACGATCTGCATCTGTCAAAGCACAGGTGCGTTGAACAAGCGGGAGTGAGTTATGATGATATACGTCGAATCCGAGAAAATGACCGGTCGACGAATGTGCTGTTTGTAGGTAAGCCATTTCGTTTCTCCTTGGCGAAGTATCGCCTGTCATTAGTTCATCGAATTCGTATCGTCACCCAAAACGATGCTATCGGCCTTCAGGATAGAATCTCCGATCAAAACACCGTCACCGATCAACACTCCGTCGCCTATCAACACGCCGTCGCCTATTAACACGCCGTCACCTATCAAGACTCCGTCGCCTATTAACACGCCGTCGCCTATCAAGACTCCGTCGCCTATTAAAACGCCGTCACCGATGAGTACGCCGTAAGACAAGAACACCGATCCGGTACCTTCCGCACCGCCGTTGCTCGTGATCACGCTGGGCGTATAGGTTAGGCCGGTCGTGTAGTAGGTCGTCGTGTTCAACGCGAAACTCGAACCGCTGACGGTCATTCCCGAACTCGGGATGTATTCGCGTTTGTACACCAACTGATACTGAGACATCAGGTTCTGGCCCTTCAGGAAGCCGTGGTTGGTGAAAACTAACCGCGACCAGTTGAAGGTGTTGCCGCCGATCGTCGTCGATGTGGTCGGCATTACCCAACCCGTCGGAACGGTCGTCGTACCTTTCGTCAGCGTCTGGAAATCGGCATCCGTTCGAAGCGAACGTGCGAGCCGAACCGCGCCTTCCATGTTCAGGGCACCTGCACCCTGCTGATACATGTTCGCACCCGAGATTGGCTTCGCCGTGTATTGCAAGATCGCCTTGACCATGCCGGGGGTCAGGTTAGGATTGACCTGAAGCAGCAGGGCCGCCGCACCCGCAACTACTGGTGCAGACATCGACGTACCGCTCATGTACATCATCTTGTCGCTGTCTGGCGTAAGAAGGTTGTCGACCAATAGCAGGGCCGAATTCAGGGTAGTCATCAGGTTACCCGGTGACTGGTGCGAGACCACCTTATTACCCGGAGCAACGAGGTCCGGCTTGACGACGTTGTCGTAAACCTTGGTTCCCGCGGCGTTAGTGTAGAAACCCCGTGTGGGACCGCGTGAGCTGAAGGTCGCAACCGTATCGTCAGCCATCGAGGTCGTTCCGTACGAATTGCTCGCTCCAACCGTGATGGCATACGGGCTGTTACCGGGGGAGTGAATTCGTCCGTATATCTGCTGTCCGTTGCTGGTCTTGCCGTCGTTTCCGGCCGCAGCCACCACGACCACGCCAGCGAGGACGAGTTCCTTTACCTTTAAGCAGATCGGATCGTTCGTGTAGGTGTCGATAGCGTCAGCGCCGAGGCTGAGATTGACGACGCGAATGTTGTGCGTTGCCCGGTTCTGAATGACCCAGTTGAGTCCGTTCAGCAGCCACGACGTTTGGCCCTGACCCTGATCGTTCAAAACCTTGACGCTGATAATGTTCGATTTCGTCGCAACACCGCGATAAGCGCCGCTGCTGCTCGAAGCACTGCCGGCGGCAAGCCCGGCCACGTGAGTACCGTGGCCATAACCGTCGTTGGTCGCCGTAAGGGTTGAGGACGTGAAGTTTACGTTCGCCACGACCCTCGAGGTCGAACCGTTCTTGAAGCCGTTGTGGCTTGCATAGATACCCGAATCGAGAACCGCGACGCCGATGCCTGCGCCGTCAAGCGTATAAGCTGCTCTCGTACCGAGTGCGGCCTGCGAACGCATAAGGGTCACCCCCGTAGCGTCTTCGATATGACCTGTCGTCTTGGTCGAACGGTCCGGCGAGATGTAGTTGACCAACCCGCTCGTGGAAAGCTCGCCCACGAGCCTAAGAGGAAGCGTTACAACGAGTGTCTCGTCACGGCCGATCCGTCCGCTGATCTTTGCTGATCCGCTCTTTAACATTTCGCGAAGCACAGCACTATCGGCATCCTTCGCCTGAAGGATCACGCTCACTTCTTTCGATCCGGTCGGATCGGCTGCGATCATTTCGCGAAGATCGGATGAAACGTTGTCGCCGCGATAGCCCGAATCTTTCGTTCCGCGATCAAGGCCGGCTTCATTGTTCCCCGCCGGACGAGTAACCGGAATTGCCTCAAAAAGCTTGCTGAGTTCGGCGTCTGCTTCGATCTCTTCTTCATAAGCGGCAAAGGTCGACGCCCCGATAACCTGCAACTTTCCGCTGCGAAGCGCATCTACGAACGCGGCGTTCTGACGCTTAGCGCTTACAAGGGCTGTGAGGCTCTCAACAAAGAGAACGCTCGTTCCCTTGGTCGCGAGTACCGTATCGACGATCGAAGCGACTGCCGCATCGAATTTCTCAGTGTTGCGAAGGTTCGAGTAAAGGGCTGTTGTCTCGAGCTTCAGCAGGGTCTTGCGGTTTTCCTTGTCCGCGGCGAGACGAAGAGCAAGTTGCTCGGCGATCTCGTCCTGAACAGTACCGTTTTCATCGACTATGACCGGATGCTTGCCGCCTTTGCCCAGCGCCGCGACGATCGAGTTGACCTCGGCGTCGAAGCCCGGGTTCTCACGCAGTCTTCCTTCACGGCCAAGCTGAGTAAGATCGGTAACAAACTTCACGTTAACCGCCGGAACGTCAACGGCAAGGACTGCCGAGACGGCGGCGTTTGAAAAGACAAACGCGGCGACCAGTGCGAGAGCGATCGCTTTGCGAAAGATGTTGATGCGGATGATCGAAGTGTTCATTATCTTTGCTCCAATCGGGAAGGGCCTGAGTGAGCCGTACCCGTTGACGGACGAATTCCGTCGCCAGTCCTATTACAAGGCACGTGCCATGAAGCTAAGTGTTGAAAACAGGAGTATTAACCAACTCGAACCGTCAGCAGTTTAACATCGTTCATCCACCGTGACTGACCGATTCGGTCACCTTGACCGACGAAATGTTTAGAGTTCAAGCTTCAGCTTGTATCCGTTGGTCGTCAGCACCTTTCGGCAACAACGGGCAGCTAAAGCTTGAACTCTGAGCGCCAATAATAAAAAAGGCCGCCGACAAATCGAGCGACCTTGTGAAATAATTGTTGAAACGATTTAGATACCGAGAATGTCGATCAGTTCCTGAACGGCTCCGGCTGACTTATGTAGAGCTGCACGTTCTTCGTTGGTGAGATTGATCTCGATGATCTGCTCGACGCCATTCTTGCCGAGCTTGACCGGCACGCCGACGAAGAGGTTCGACACGCCATATTCGCCCTCGAGGAAAACCGCGCACGGCAGAATCTTTTTCTTATCCTTCAAGATCGCTTCGGCCATCTCGACCGCACCAAGCGACGGCGCATAGTAAGCCGAGCCCGTCTTCAGCAGCCCGACGATCTCGGCGCCGCCGTTCGCCGTGCGAGAAACGATCTGCTCGATCTGATCGGCCGGCAGAAGTTCGGTGATCGGGATGCCGGCGCATGTCGAATAACGCGGCAGCGGCACCATCGTATCTCCGTGGCCGCCGAGTACGAATGCCGTCACGTTCTCGACCGAGACGTTCAACGCCTCAGCCAGGAAGCAGCGCATCCGAGCTGCGTCGAGCACGCCCGCCATACCCATCACGCGATTCTTCGGGAAGCCCGACTTGCGGAACGCGACTTGCGTCATCGCGTCGAGCGGATTCGAGACGACGATGATAAACGCTTCGGGCGAATACTTCGCAACCTGCTCGGTAACTGCGCCGACGATGTCCGAGTTCGTCTTCAAAAGATCGTCGCGGCTCATGCCGGGCTTGCGGGGAAGTCCTGCCGTGATGATAACGACGTCCGAACCGGCAGTCTCTTCATACGAATTCGCACCGATTAGCTTTACATCGAAACCGTCGATCGGCGCCGCCTGAGCGAGGTCGAGCGACTTGCCCTGCGGCGTACCTTCGACGATATCAACAAGCACGACATCCGCCAATTCTTTCGCCGCGATCCAATGTGCAGCCGTCGCACCAACATTGCCCGCACCCACAACCGTAACCTTATGCCTTCCAGCCATTATTAAACCTTCCTGTCGAAATTTTGGTGTTAAAAGAAAACGCTATTCTAACAAATACGAGCAAAACCCGCACAGGTGCAAGTCAATTCCTCTGGGCTGATGAACGCGGGGCCGTGACTTTACCGCCGCCATTCGGCGAGAACAAGCCGGATCGTTTCGAGATGATCGGTCAAAACCTGCAACCGAGGTGAGATCGGGCGGCCGTGGAAATTGGATCGGCCCGCTATGATCAGCGAGTTGCCCTCGATATCGGCACGGTCGAGGCTTGCAGCTGTGATCGAGAAATTAAGGCCGGTGCGATCAGGGCTTTCGAAGGTGAGCGACCGCGAATCGAGTTTTATCGTTGCCGCGACGGTCTCGGTATCCGCCGGTTCCACGCGAACTGTGACGGGCAGGATAAAAGTCTCGCCGCCGCCGATCGCTTGCAAGATACGGTCGACGGCTTTCTCTGTCTCATTCCGGTTCAGGTGGACGAAGCCCAAGGCCAGATTAGCCCTTGCATGCTGCGGATTGAGTTCGAGAACATCTCGGGCAAATGCTTCGGCCTCATCAAGTTTCCCGCTCGTAATGCTGTCGAACGCAAGATCGATCACGGCATCGACTCTCAACGGCTCGATGATGACGTTGAGCCGCTCCTCGTTCCCGGCCGTTATTAGATCGACAGCCAAGTCACGCGAAACATATCCGCGTCGGCTCACCTTGATTCGATAGGAGCCGGGCTTGACCAAAGCCTTCTCAACCGGATGCTCGAACTCTCCGATGCCCGCGATCGAGATCTTCGCGTCAGGCACATTAGACGAAACTGACAGTATCGCCATCTTCGGACGCAAGTCGATTGAGACGCGACGGCCTTCGTCCTTCTCGATCTCGACCGAACGCTCTTCGTCGTGAAAACCGGGTTTGGTAGCAGCGACCGTGTAAGACCCGACTTCGAGCTTGCGGATGATAAGGGATGTAGATCGCTCAGGAAGTACGATCGTTTCGACCAGACCTCCGTCACGAAGAATCGCGAGCCGCGAATCACCCTCATTCACGCGAATAGAGATACGGCCGGTTGCGGGTAGAACAACCTTTGGAAGCGATATCCGATTTGATTTGAGTGCTCGCCTCGATTGCCGCTCGTTTCGCTGATCTTCAATTGACGTCGAAATTCTAACGCTGTCGCTGCGACCTCCACCGCCCTGCGAGTAGGCGTGCGAGCAGAGCATCGCAGAAAGCAATGTCGCGATCACGAGGCTAGTTACCTTGGAAGGTCTTTCACGCATCGAAAGCTCGTGCCGTTATATTCGCGTTCACCGGCGGCTCCATAAAATCCGCGGAAGTAGGTCGTCGCCGATCGTTCGCCGCTCTGCCAGTTTCCCCCGCGAATTATTTTTAGACGCAGTCGCGACCACGGGAACTCTTTGCCAGCCGGGTACGAACGCGCATCGCTGGAAGTCCATTCCCATGCATTGCCCGACATATCGTAGATTCCGAACGGCGACGCTCCACCTTGGCCAACGGCACGAAGTCCCTTTGACTTGCCGCCAGCGTTCGCGAGCGTGGAGTCCCATTCGTTGCCCCACGGATAAACTCGTCCCTCAGTGCCGCGAGCGGCGAATTCCCACTCGGCTTCAGTCGGAAGCCGCTTCCCTTTCCACGTCGCGTATTCAGCCGCTTCGTACCAAGTGATGCCCGTGACCGGAAATTCTGCCTCGGCCTCTGGGAACACGCCGTCTTTCCAGGACGGCGGTGCGACTTGACCCGTCGAGGTGATGAACTCGGCGTATTGGCGATTCGTAACCTCGGTCACATCCATGAAAAACGGAGCGACGGTAACGAAGTGTGGCGGCTTTGAGATCGTGTCGCCATCGTCACTCCCCATCAGAAAATCACCGCCGGGTACGTAGGCCATTCCTGCCGGAGCGATCGGTTGAGAAGCTTCCGATAAAACCGGAGGCACGGCAGAGTCCGCCGGACGCTGCGCGTTGACGTACTCAGAAGAACGAAGCCCAACCGCAGCACCGACCGCAAAAAATGCCAACGGAACGAGAAGCATCGCCCCGGTCATCATCCAGCGGCGAACTGGCCTATGCGATATTACGACCGTGGCTTCGCGTTCGACATCCGCGAACATCTCGGGATTTGTCCTTAAAAAATGCTCATCCGCAAGAGGCTGCAGGTGTGGTGCAGCAGAAATATCAGCCGGTTTGGTTTCGTGGATCGAACTTTCGGTTTCAGCCGTTTCAACCGCAAGCTCGGCGTCGAGATCTTCACGCTTGATCTGTCCCGATAAACTTTGCTCGATCAGGTCATCCGCCTGGGCGTCCTCGAATTCGGCGTCCTTGGCATCGGAAAAAGCCTGATCTTCCTCGTCGTCTTTCGGTACAAATACGGCGCCCTCGTCGGGCCATTCGTCCTCCTCGGCAAGCAGAAGCGCCTCGATCTCGGCCCAATCGAGTTCGGCGAGCGACTCGTGTTCGACACGCTGGATGAGCGGGCCGGTCGTGGCTGCACGAACCGGACGGAGCGGCCCCGTCGGCATAACCTTACCAAATTGCGAGCGAACAAATGCCCCGCACTGCCGGCAAAATGCCTGCGCATTCGAAGTCTCTTTGCCGCACTCGGGGCAGATCATATTGTGTACCGCACGGCGCGGGAGTCGAATCTATTGTGTAAGTTTAATCCTAAATCGTCGATCCGAGAAGGCGAAAGAACTTAACCGCTAATAACGAGAATTTACGCGCTTCAACTTCATGATCGGCATCATTCGCGTTATTCGCGGTTAAAGAAATCTCACCGAGCAAGTTAAATTCTGGACCGTAGTTTGGTCATCACGATTCGCGTGCCATCATCGACGGCTTCAACGCGAACTTCGTCCATCAGGTTTCGCATCAAGCCTAGCCCCCAGCCGCGTCGGGTCTCGATCGCGGGGTCATTTGAGGGCGTCGCCTCATTCGCCTTGTCCGTCAGCCGCAGCCCGCGATTGGAAATAGTCAATGTGAGCCGATCGTCGAATGTGGCAAATTTTAAGTGGATCTTTCCGTCCGGCGACGCGCTGTGTTCGGCGGCATTGATGCATGCCTCCACGAGCGCGGTTTTTATCTGGTTGATCGCTTTCGTTGGGAAGGCCGAACGCCGAGCAACTTCCTCTACGGCGTGTACCGCGATCAACTCAGTCTCGTCGCCGGTCGGAATAACCATCTCGTAATCGTTTGACTCGGCTTGCGCGGTTTCACCTTCGATCAGCGACTTCAAGAGTGCGACCTGCCTTCGGCTCGACCCGATCCCGCCGCGTTCGGCGATCAGTTCCAGCGCACCGGGTGAAAATCCTTCAGGCGTCACAAGCCAAATACGATGGCGAGCATACCCTGCCTGATTCGCCACCTCGTCAAATCGGTCGAACCATTCGCGAACGACCTCAGGGTCGGCTTCCAATTTCGAATCGATCTCGGCCGCTATCCACGTTATCTCGTCCTCGCTTCGGTAAGAGCGGCCCGCGAGCCCGACGCCGGCCGCGACGCGTTCGGGTTCAAGGACGCTCTCGAACGCCGGAACGAAGTCGACGAGAGCCGCGGCCCTAACGATCTGCGGCAGCGTGAACGTCTCTTTGTCTCCCGCAATAGTCGCTCGCATCTCGTTGTCGGAAAGTCCCTTGTATGAATCGCGAAACGTTCGGTAATCGATTGCGGCACGCGGCACTTCGCGGCCGTCGAACGACGAGAGCAGATCCGCAACGCCGATCGCGGCGGCTCTGCGATACTCGCGAGACATCGTCGTTGGCGAGCTTTGGAGAAATGCCGTTCCGAGCCTCGCCGCGACCGCGACCGGAGTCGCTCGGCCCGAAAGGACTTCGCTATCGGCATAGAGCAGATCGCGAAGGATCCTGTCCGATGCGACCGTCGCCGTTTCACCATGGACCTCGATCATTTCCGCCGACGAGAGTCGGGCCACCAGCTGATCGAATGCACTGGCTTCAATGCCAAGTCGATCTCGAAGCGAAGCCAGCTTGAAGGGCAAGTTCGCCGCCGCCGCGGAACCTAACGCTTCGATCAGATTCGGGGCGGCCGACAATTCATCTCGCACCGCACGGGCGATACCACCCTCGACGATCTCTGTCGAATAAATTCGAGCGATGTCGCGATACGTCGTCAGGTTCGAATTCGAGTCGCGTGCGGCTTGAACGATGGACCGAATAAATCCCGGCCGACGCTCGGTCGCTGTCACGATCAGATCGCGAACCGATTCGCTGATGTCGACCTGCGAATCGCGCGTGAGCCGAGCAGCGATCACGCCCGCGTCGCGTGCGGTCGGACGCTCGATCGCGATCATGCTTGACTCGCGCTTTGGCAGATCTGCCGATCGACGGCCGGCGAGGATCAGTGACGATCCGGCCGGAGCGGAGAAACTCGATAGCCAGTTGAGAAATATTTGGCCGCCTTCGATCGCTGTTGCATTGTGGAGATCGTCGGCGATGACACATACCCGGAAACCGCCTCGGACAGCCGACCTGAACGGCGACGCCAGCGCCGTGCGGACGAATGCGTTCGGATCGTTCAACGCGCTTTCCGAATCGCACGTCTCGCATACCGCCTCGACCCACGCAGCATCCGGCAGCGGAGCAAGCTTCTGTAGATCGCAAACATCCGGTGAGGCGTGTATCAACTCCGGCTCTTTTCGGCGGAACGCGATCGATTGAAGGAGAAATTCGGAAGCAAAGCGGATAGCAGCATCTCGGGCTGTCCCGTCTTCGTGACGGAGCGAGAAATAGAACGGAACAACGAAGCGTTGGTCGACGAAGAGCCGGTCGTATGTTTGCCGCAAAAGCTCGGAGGTGCCCGCTCCCGGAGTTCCCTTCACGCGAACGTGCGCCGGACCGCCGCCGGAAACGGCAGCGAGATAGAGCCGTTCGAGTTCTTCGGTTCGGCCCTCAAGCCCCTCGCTCGAATGACCGGCGAGGATCTTTTTGTCGCGATTCGGGTTCATTTAGTGAACGTTGTCTTCGCCATCCATCAGCCGGTCATAGACCTGCACGTTGTTCCGGCCCATTTCTTTTGCTCGCAGCAAAGCTTTGTCAGCCGCGGACACCAAGCCGTCAACACTCGAAAGCTCGGGCGTGAGCGCCGCAACACCGACGCTGAGCGTCACTCTTCGCCGCGGAAAATCTGTCCGCTCGATGTGAGTCCTGATCCGCTGAGCGATCGTCTCGGCTTCATCAATACTTGTTGCGGGCAGCATCACCGAAAATTCTTCGCCGCCGTACCTCACGGCAACATCAGCCCCGCGAAGATTCTGCCGAAGGATCGACCCGACCATCCGCAGGGCATCATCACCCGCCGGATGTCCAAAGCGGTCGTTGTACGACTTGAAATCGTCGACGTCCATCATCAGAAAGCTCAACGGTTCGCCGGAACGGTCCGACCGATTGATTTCTTCCGCCAGCCGCTCTTTCAGGTAACGACGGTTGAGCAGTCCGGTAAGCGGATCGGTCACCGAAAGCTGGGCAAATTCGCCTACCTTATCTCGCAGCGAGATCCGGTCAAGGGCGACCGCGATCTGCGGCGCGACCGAATCGAGCACTTCAAGATCGTGTTTATCGAACCTTTCGCCGCCGTGCTTATCGGTGAAATTTAGTACGCCGATCCCGGCTCCGCCAAAGACTATCGGATAGCTAATGAATGACGGCGATTTGTAAAGCCGCTCGGCGTCAACAGACGCGAGCGACGCTTTGTTGACGTCAGCGACGAGAGCAGGCTTGCCTTTCTCGAGGATCGTTCGCGCAACCCGCGAGCCGAGGTCAGGCATCGTGGAGATATCCACCGGTGTACCGACAGCCGCCTTAGCAGTTAGTTCTTCGGTCGGCCCGACGACCAATAGCGAAGCCCGCTCGGCCTCGACGAGGCGTGCCATGATCGCGGTAAGCTCTTGCCAGAAGTTGTCGCTGTCGATGTCGCGAAGCTGATCGTTGAAATCTTTCAAGATACGGCCGATTCGAGCCTGCTGTTCGACCGCATCGCGAAGCCTTAATATTTCAAGACGCGACGCGACGTAGCGGCAAAAGTTCAGAATGCGTCCGCTCAACTCGGGTCCGATCTCGTCGCGGGCGATGCCGAGAGCATTCCGCACTTCGCCGCCGATCACGACCGGGAACAGTTGAATCACGCGGGCCTTCTTGTTCGCCGCGGACTGTACCTCTCGTAAGACGATTGGCGAATCGTCGCGGACAGCGGCACGGATGCGCTTGTCGTCCACCGGAATGTCGATCCGGACCGGCTTGTCTTCAAGGTCGCCGAGAACGGCCGCCATCTCGAATTGCTGTCCGTCACGCTGCAGCCAGAGGGCCGATTCGATACCGTACTGCCGCGCAAGAAACTCGAGTATCCGACGGCAAGCGAGGCGGTAAGAAACCTTGAGCAGCGTCGGGATGAAGGCACGCCACGCTTCTCGGTCGGCGAGAGTTTGGTCGCCGCCGATCATCGGCCGTTCGACACTTGCCTCCTGCTCCTGTTCGGGAAGCCTGTAATTCAGCAACGATGTTTCGAATGGATCAGGAGTTTGTGAAGGCGTTTGCTCAGCCGCGATCAAGGGTGGATCGATCTCGGCCGGTTTTGTCTTTGCCTTTCGACCCAGCCGGCCCGGCGGTTCCGCAGCGAGCGGTTCCGCGGTGAGCGGTTTAGATACCGCGCCTATCTCGCGGCCGAGCTGTTCGATCGGGATTGGCGATGCCGAAAGCAGAACATTGTCGAAAAGCTCGTTTTGCGGAAAACGCCTCCAATCGCCCGCGGCGGCCTTTTCGGTGGCCCGTCGATAATTCTCGGAACGTAGGAACGTTCGGCCAACGATCGCGACCATTTGCTTGCCGCCCTGCACTACCGGTACGGCTCGACAGACAAGCCCCGCATGACATTCATAGTCCACCGCGTCACCGGCGGCTGTGGCCATTGCAAAAGCTTTACCGCAATACTCCGCGCAAGCGGCTCCAAAATCGGGTGAATCGTAGAGGTGGGAGCAGATGGAGTTGTTGTTGGCAGAGGCGATTTCAATGGAGTTTTCGTCAACGACGACGACCGCCACGCCGTGTCGCTCGGCGAGGCTTTCCATTGTTATTTCGTCCTTCTCATCGACCGCACTCATCAAGGTATAGAGACACAAACCACCCCTCAACACGCTTGTGCATAGCGCGTGAATTCGGGGTGGTCATTAAGTAATACCGTCTAGATATACCTAATGCTCACAAAGTTTCAACAAATTTCTTTACTACGGGTGGTCGTGGTAAGGCTTGATTATGCCACAGCGCTCAGCTTGGCGCGAAAGAGTACGCAAGCAATGAAGTGTTTTCATGCATACGGTGTTCCCCTGAACATCGGTTTTTCACGTAAAAGGGCGTAAGTGTTGTGTATGAGAAGCTTTTCGAACGTGGCACGTTTATTGACACTTGCGGAACTGAAGTCGTGGATGGGCTTAACTAATAAATTTAATATCCAAGGGAGGGTCAGAACAATGATCAACGATTACGAAGCAACAACGCCAATAGCGCCGGACGCGGCAACCAGCGAGTCGACGGATAACGACACCGTCATCTCGACAATCAATGGTTTGATTGAAACTTGTAAGGACGGCCAGATGGGTTTTAAGGAAGCCTCGGAAGGCGTGGAGCGGTCCGACCTGAAATCGTTTTTTAGCGAATGCTCGCTGCAGCGATCTCAGTTTGCTGGAGAGCTTCAGTCTCTGGTAAGGACGCTTGGCGGCGAGCCCGCCGACTCGGGCAGTGTCGCCGGCAGCCTTCATCGCGGCTGGATCAACATCAAGTCCGCAGTTACTGGTAAGGACGAGGGCTCGATCTTAAACGAATGCGAACGCGGCGAAGATTCGGCGAAGGCAGAATATAAGAAGGCTCTGGAAGGCTTTCTTCCCGATTACATGCGTGAGGTAGTTCAACGGCAGTATGAGGGTGTTGCCGCGGCCCACGACAAGACCAAGGCTCTTCGCGACGCCTTTAACAACCAGTCCACTTCGGCCACATCAAGCCGCTAATTATCCTTTTCGTTAACCGGCTTGATGAGGTCATGGGCCGTCGCCCTCCCGGCGCGGCCCTATTTTTGTTGCAGTGCTCCTAGTCCCGCCTCGTGGTTCGCATGAATATTCGGATTATCGGCGTTGATCCTGATACACGCAGCGAAATGTTGGGGTTTGATCTCGGCCAGTTGCGGCACGGTCGTCCTGCACGCGTCGATCGCGTAGGCACAGCGCGTATGGAAGCGGCAGCCGGCGGGTGGATTGATCGGAGAGGGCACGTCGCCCTTGAGGATGATACGTTCGCGAGTCGCTTCGATCTCCGGGTCGGGTACAGGCACGGCGGAGATGAGCGCTTTTGTGTACGGCATCAGCGGCTCGGCGTAGATATCTTTGCCCGGTGCGAGCTCGACGATCTTGCCGAGATACATCACTGCTACGCGGTCAGACAGGTGCCGTACGGCGCGAAGATCGTGCGAGATGAATAGGTATGTGAGATCTTTCTCGGCCTGCAGACGTTCGAGCAGATTCATTATCTGAGCCTGGATCGAAACGTCTAGAGCGGAGATCGGCTCGTCGGCAACGATGAATCGGGGATCTACGGCAAGCGCGCGGGCAATGCCGATACGCTGACGCTGTCCGCCAGAAAACTCGTGCGGATATCGTTTGATGAACCGGCGACTAAGCCCGACCGTTTCCATCAATTCTTGAACTCGAGCATCAATGCCGCCGTTCGCGAGGCCGAATGTTCTGATCGGCTCGCCAATGATCTGCCCGACCGTCATTCGCGGATTCAAACTGGCGTATGGATCTTGAAAGATCATCTGCAGATCTTTTCGCTGTTCGCGCATCGCGGACTTCGGCAGATGAGCGAGGTCTTTTCCGTTATAGAACGCTTTACCGCCGGTCGGTTCAGTCAGTCGCAAGATCGCCTTACCAAGCGTCGATTTACCGCATCCGGATTCGCCGACGAGTCCGAGAGTCTCGCCCTTTCGGATGTCCAGCGTCACGCCATCGACAGCCTTGACGGTTTTCGCTTCGCTAAAGATGCCGCCGCCGATGCGATAGTGAACTTGCAGGTCTTGCAGCGAGATCAGATTGTTGTCGTTCGTTTCCATCTATTTCTTCGTTGCTGGCACGTCGATCTTGATGTTCGGGTTGTACTCGTACTCGATCGTCATCGTTTTAAGATCGCCCGTCTTGTATCGCGACTCGATCTTTAATGGCAGGCCCTCGTCTTTCGCGATCCATATCTTCGAATCGTTCTCGCCGCGATTTCCTTCGCCCTTATTCTTGTATTCGTAAACTAGCGACGCCTCGCCGTTAACGGTTTCTTCGCCGACAAATCGGACATCGCTGAACCACTTGCGGCCTTCCTTATTGAAGGTCGCACGCAGATCGGGGACGGTGTTTCCCATCGCTCCCGGAAGCTTCGTAAAGGAACCGTTCATCGAGAGATAAACGTCTTTCCCGATCACGATCGTTTCAAGTCCGGGTCCGGTTTTCACACGAAACCTGTCAGGGGCGACGAACTCGAGATCGGTCGTTACTTCCTTTTCACCCATCCCGCGCATCTTTGCACGAAACATTTTCTCCGCGAGGAATTTGTCCGCCATAACCTCAATGTCGGCCGCTGGATTCTCTCTCGTGACGGTCGTCGCGGATGTGTTCGTGCTCGATGTATTTTCGGCGTTCGAACCAACAGGCGACGTAGACGCGTCGCTAAAATTCAGCCATCCGCAGCCAAGCCCCGTGAACACGATGAGTAACAACGGAAGAGCAATATCTTTTCTCATACTTAAGCAGCTGCGGCTTTCTCGCGCCTCGATTCTTCGTAAACTTCTTTCGCAAAATGGCAAAGCGAATGGTGGCCTTCGTTTATCTGGACGAACGGTGGGTATTCTTTCCGGCAAATGTCTTCCACGCGATCGCAGCGCTCGGCGAACGGACATCCGGGTGGTAGATGCGCTACATCCGGCGGAAGGCCGGGGATCTGATAAAGCTCTTTGCCCTGCTCGTGAGCGGGGTCGGGAACGCTCTTTAGCAACCCACGTGTGTACGGATTTGCCGGTGTCGAGAAAAGTTCTTTCGTCGGAGCCTGTTCGAAAACCTTGCCTGCGTACATCACAATGATCTTTTCGGTCATGCCCGCAACCACACCGAGGTCATGCGTGATCAGGATCACGCTCGTGCCCATTCGCGCTTTCAGGTCTTTAATGAGTTCCAGGATCTGCGCCTGGATCGTCACGTCCAGAGCCGTCGTCGGCTCGTCTGCGATCAGCAGTTCCGGATCGCACGACAGCGCCATCGCGATCATCACGCGCTGCCGCATTCCGCCAGAAAGTTCGTGCGGATAACCGTCCATTCGCGAACGCGGATCCGGAATGCCGACCGTCTCAAGCATCTTCACGCCGTGCTCATACGCCTGCGTTTTATCATGGCCGAGGTGAAGCTGTGTCACTTCCATCAGCTGAGTCGACACCTTCAAAAACGGATTGAGCGACGTCATCGGGTCCTGAAAGATCATCGCGATCCGCTTGCCGCGGATCTTTCGGACCTCATCGATCGAGAGCGAACGCACATCAATGCCGTCAAACACAACATCGCCGCCGACTATCTTTCCCGGCGGTTCCGGGATCAGCCGCATGATCGATAGATTCGTGACCGATTTGCCCGAACCGGACTCGCCGACGATCCCAAGCGTTTCGCCCTTCTTCAGCTCGAACGAAATGCCGTCGACCGCCTTCACCACGCCGTCCTCGGTTTGGAAATAGGTTTTCAGGTCTTTGACCGATAAAATTGTGCCGTTGTTGGTCATCAAATGTTTAGAGTTCAAGCTTTAGCTTGTTTCCCTTTGTATCAATACGTTGACATAAGCAAGAGCAAGCTAAAGCTTGAACTCTGAGCGTCAGAACTTCCTCGTCTGCGGATCCAGTGCATCTCGCAGCCCGTCGCCCAGAAAATTGAGTGAAAAAAGCGTCAACGCCATCGTGACGCCCGGGAAGATAAGCTGCCATGGGAAGATCGCGATGTTCTTCACGCCGTCTGCCGCAAGGCTTCCCCAAGATGCATACGGAGCCTGGACACCCAAGCCGAGGTAAGAAAGAAAAGCCTCGGAGAGCATCACGCTCGGGACGGTAAGCGTCGAATATACGATCACTGGGCCGAGCGCGTTCGGCACGAGATGGCGAAAAATGATCGCCGGGGTCGAGACACCAGTTGCTTTCGCGGCAAGCACGAATTCCTGATTCTTCAGACTCAGGATCTGGCCGCGAACGACGCGGGCCATCGTCAGCCACGAAACAAGGCCGAGGGCGAAGAACAGCAAAAAGATCTGGCTGAGCCCGAGATTGACACGGTCACTGTAGCGTTCGGCGAGCCTTCCGCCGAGTCCGGTCTCGCCGACTAGATAGGCGACAACGCCGATCGATGCAAAGACCACCGCCGCGATCAAGACGCCTACGGCAAACCGAACGATCCGCTCGCCAAGCGTCCGGGCAGTCATCTCGCCGAACAGACGTCGATAAAGCCAAAATGCCGCCAGCATCGCGGCTACTCCGACAACAACGCCGGCGATTATCGACGGAAGCCACTGGATAAGAACCTGCGTGTTGGGGCCGCCAAAAACCGAAAGCAGCACAATAACGATCAAGATGTACGGTACGGCATAGATGATGTCGACGATGCGCATCATCACGTTGTCGATCGAGCCGCCAAGATAGCCCGCAACCGCACCGTAAGAAACTCCGACAATAAGGCTGACGATGGTCGAAATGATTCCGACTGCTAGCGAAATGCGGCCGCCCTGAAGTACGCGGGCGAATATATCGCGCCCGGCTTCGTCAGTGCCCATCGGATGCTGAAGCGACGGCGGGAACGATTTCAGCAGCGTTCCGTCCGATGGAATATAGTCGGCGGTGAGGCCTGTGAGTGCGGTAAAGATCGGCGGCCCGACGGCAACGAGCAGCACCATGATCGCCAACACTATCAGCCCTAAAACCGCCAGCTTGTTCTTCAGCAACCGCTTCCAGGCGTCGCCCCAAAGCGATGTTTGTTTTATTGGTTCTATTTCACTCATTATCCGAGTTGGGACCCCATTCTCGACAGATCTATTATTCGTATCTGATCCGAGGATCGAGAAATCCATAAGAGATATCGACGATCAAATTCAAAAGCATTACCAGCACCGACAAGAACGCGACGATGCCGAGGGTTAGCGGCTCGTCACGATTCAGCACGGACTGTATGAAGATGTTGCCGAGACCGGGGATCGAGAAAATGCGTTCAACGACGACCGTGCCGGCGAGTAGTGCGGCCAAGGCTGGACCGGTAAACGACACGACCGGAATGATCCCGCCGCGGATCGCGTGTTTCAGTAGAACCGAAGTTTCGTTCAATCCCTTTGCTCGAGCCGTGCGGATATAATCGGACCGCATCACCTCAAGCATCCCGGCGCGCGTAAGCCGGGCGATGTAGGCGGCATAGATCGCCGAGAGCGTAATCACCGGCAGGATCAGGTTAAGGATCCCGCCCCAGCGAGCCGCCGGAACCATGTAAAGGCCGAGGGCAAAGATGAGAACGAGGATCGGGCCGAGGACGAAATTCGGAACCGAGAGCCCAAGCATCGCAAGTGCCATCGAGCCGTAATCGTAGATCGAGTTTTGTCGCAGCGCGGCAAACAACCCCGCCGAGCCGCCGACGATCAAAGCAAGGATGTAGGCGATGATACCGATGGTCGCCGAATATGGAAGATGACGCCGGATGATCTCATTCACCGACTGCCCCTCATACTTCAACGAATCGCCAAAGTCGAAACATTTCACACGCGCGCTGCCCACGTTGAATTGAATGCCGTTCAGCGTCGTTTCATCTTCCGCCATCGTCCGGCAGGTAACGTTGCCGAGCATTATGAAATACTGGTAATACCACGGCTTGTCGAGGCCGTACTTCTTCTTTATGTTCGCTTCAACGGCGGGCGGCAGCTTCTTCTCGCTGTCATAGAACGTGCCGGGAGCGATACGGATCAATCCCCACGTGAGCGTCACGACCAGCAATGCCATCGGCACGATCAGAAGGAGGCGGCGTAATAGAAAGCTCAGCATTTAGTTTTCTTTTTTATCGAGAGTTTTCGCTGGCGGCTGTGCGCTTTGTTTCGCCTTGAATTCTTCCTGCGTTGCCATAAGGTTCTTGACCTCACGGTCTACCTGCGGATCGACAATCTTCATGATCTCGTCAGCATCTTGATCCCACTTTGCCGGATCGCGCTCGATATAAACGAACTTCCACGGATGCAGTACGCCGGGATTCGGATAAAGGCCCTTTACGTACGGCTTCTTCATAAAGCTCGTTCCGGGCACGGCAAGCGGGATCGTCAATTCTGCCTGAGCGACCATCAGCTCAGCCTTTGCGAGCAGCTCATATCTTTTCTGTTCGTCTACGGTCTTATTCGCTTCGTCGAGAACCGCGTCAACCTTAGGGTCCCACCAGCCGGTAGCGCTTTCGTTGCCTTCCGAATAATAGAGATAGAGGAACGTGAACGGATCCATGTAGTCGCCGATCCATCCGCGTCTTCCAAAGCCCGTGTATTCGACCTTATTCAGCATCGGGAGAAACGTCTTGAACTCCATGTTTTTCAGCGGGACGGTAATGCCGAGATTCTGTCTCCACTGTGCCTGCATAAATTCGGCTGAGGCCCGGTTGTTGTCGTTGGTGTTGTATGTGATGCTTACGTTTTCGACCGGAAACGTCGGGCAAGACCAACCCGAACCCGACTTCTGAACCGGATAGCCGGCCTCGGTCATCAGCTTTCGCGCCTTTTCCGCATCAAACTCGCGAGCCTTCCATTCGGCGAGAGAACTTCCCTGCTTCTTTAACTCTTCGTCCCAGATCTTTTCGCGAGCCTCTTCATACTTCGGATAAATACCGAAAGGGATCACGTAGACCAGCGGTTTGTAGGTCTTCTTGAACAGAGCGAGCGCAGCCCGGTCGATCGCAAGGCTGAAGGCCTGCCGCACCTTCACATTATCCATCGGAGGTTTTTTTACGCTCATCACGTAAAACTCCGACGCGTTCTCGGCGTGCAGTTGATATTCCGATTTATACTGGCGGATCGTCTCGTTCCACGAAGACGGAACGGTGTGATTGTAAGTCGCGTCGAGAGCTCCGGACTTATAAAGATTGAGCATCGTCGCCTGCTCGTCGAGCGGATAGAACTCGATACGGTCGAGATGGACGTTAGCGGCGTCCCAGTTGTTCGGGTCTTTGACCACGACCAGCCGGTCATACGGACGATGTTCGAGAACCTTAAACGATCCGCTCGTTACAATGTTCTCCGGCCGCGACCATCGAGTTCCAAATTTCTCGACGACGTCTTTTGAAACGACCCGGAAAAACTGGTGGCCGAGCAAGCCAAGGAAGTAAGGGGCTGGCTGATACAATTTGATGCGGACCGTGTGATCGTCGATCGCCTGTACGCCAATTTCCTCGGCTTTTACCGGCACAAATTCGCATCCGGCTGCTGCTTCTTTCAGCTTCGGGTCTGCATCGAATGCCTTTTGACGTCCTTTCTCGTCACCCGCGATCGCGAGCCGCTCCGGTGCATCAAGAAACGCATGAACGTCGGCGGGTTGTGCCGCATCGGATGTTCCGCCGCCCTTCAGCAAAAATTTATCGCCGCACTTAACGAAAACGCGCCCGGCGTTGTAGGCCTCCGCGTATTTAATGTAGTAGCCAAGGCTCGCGTTACGCGACGCAAGTTCCGGCGAGAACCCTCGACGCATCGTGAAT